>NZ_FOXI01000034.1 GCF_900115675.1 Halolamina pelagica
CTGGACCCGTAAAACGGGTGCAGTGCAGAGATTTCTGATTACCGGATGAATGATGGCTTCGGGCTGTTAGTGCTCGCGGACTCAACGCCTCGTTGCCTTGGCGCGTACATCCCGAGTCTATCTAACTCCTCTTCTACGAGTGCCCTCAACGGTACTTCGTTTCCGAGTGGGTTTCGAGCTTAGATGCGTTCAGCTCTTACCCCGTGACGCGTGGCTGCCCGGCAATGCCCTCTCGGACAACCGGTACACCAGTGGCGTCCAATCGTAGTTCCTCTCGTACTATACGATCGTTCTCGTCAAGTACCATAACACCCCCAATAGATAGCAGCCGACCTGTCTCACGACGGTCTAAACCCAGCTCACGACCTCCTTTAATAGGCGAACAACCTCACCCTTGCCCGCTTCTGCACGGGCAGGATGGAGGGAACCGACATCGAGGTAGCAAGCCACGCGGTCGATATGTGCTCTTGCGCGTGACGACTCTGTTATCCCTAAGGTAGCTTTTCTGTCAGCAACCTGGCCCATCAAGGACCATGGTTGGTTCGCTAAACCACGCTTTCGCGTCAGCGTCACTCGTTGGGAATGACACTGTCAGACTTCCGTTTGCTCTTGCGCTCTTCCTCGGGTTCCCGACCCGAGTGAGGAAATCTTGGGGCGCGCTCGATATCTTTTCGAGCGCGTACCGCCCCAGTCAAACTGCCCGGCTACCGGTGTCCTCCGCCAGGAGTGAGAGTCGCAGTCACTAACGGGTAGTATTTCACTGATGGCTCGGTGGCCCGCTAGCGCGGGTACCTGTGTAACGCCTCCTACCTATGCTGCACATTAGCGACCACGTCTCAGCGACAGCCTGCAGTAAAGCTCTATAGGGTCTTCGCTTCCCCTTGGGGGTCTCCAGACTCCGCACTGGAACGTACAGTTCACCGGGTCCAACGTTGGGACAGTGGCGCTCTCGTTGATCCATTCATGCAAGCCGCTACTGAAGCGGCAAGGTACTACGCTACCTTAAGAGGGTCATAGTTACCCCCGCCGTTGACGGGTCCTTCGTCCTCTTGTACGAGGTGTTCAGATACCCGCACTGGGCAGGATTCAGTGACCGTACGAGTCCTTGCGGATTTGCGGTCACCTGTGTTGTTACTAGACAGTCGGAGCGCCCAAGACACTGCGACCTGCCCCGCCTGGGGCAGGCATTCCTTATTGCGAACGTACGGAACTAACTTGCCGAATTCCCTAACGTCGGTTCTCCCGACAGGCCGTGCCTTGCGCTGGCAGAGTACCTGTGTCGGATCTCGGTACGGACATCGTGCTCCCTTTTCACGGGCTCCTGGTAACATCGACTTGCGCTATCTCGAGATTCGCTCGCTTCCTGCCATTACGGCGTCCACGAGCTTCCTCGATTCGACCGGGCGAAGGCCCGGCTCGATGGTTCCGGAAGCGTCGGTTTCACTGCACGATGGTGCTGGAATATTAACCAGCTCCCCTTTCGACCCCTGCGACTTACGAGGAACCTTAGGATCGACTAACCCTTGGCTGACTAACAGTGCCAAGGAACCCTTACTCTTCTGGCCGTCGGGGTTCACACCCGACTTTCGCTGCTACTATGACTAGGATTTTCGTTACTAGACGGTCCACGCGAGCTCTCGCCCGTGCTTCCATCCGTCCAGAATGCCAACCTACTGGGTCGCTCTGTTACGAGCGCCGCCAGGTCTCGGAGGTGGATTTGAGCCCCGATCATTTTCGGCGCCTCGAACCTCGGCCGGTAAGCTGTTACGCTTTTCTTAGAGGGTAGCTGCTTCTAAGCTCACCTCCCGGCTGTTTAGGGCTCGAGACAACCTTCAAATCGCACTTAATCCACACTTTGGGTCCTTAACCCAGCTCTGGGTTGTTCCCCTCATGGTACCCAAGCTTACCCCGGGCACCGGACTCCCATCGTCCACGGCGTTTGCACGTTCGGAGTTCGACAGAGAGGCCGACTCCTCTCGGAGGCGGGTCTCTCAATCGGTCGCTCTACCGCGCAAACTACCTCGGATGAGGTCATGCTTCGACATGTTTCGGTTGGAACCAGCTGTTGCCGAGTTCGATGGGCCTTTCACCCCTACTCTCGAGTCACGGGAGGGTATTGTAGGACACCAACCCTAACGGGCCTCCACGTGGCTTTCGCTACGCTTCACCCTGCTCCAGAGTAGATCACTCGGTTCCGGGTCGTATCCCTTCGACTCCCCGCGCTTGAACACGGTGGGCCTGGCAATGCTGCGCCCCTATCGGTTTCCCTACGCCTTCCCGGATAACCCGGTTAGACTCGCCAAAGAGATACACTCCCTAGTTCGTTTTTCAAAACGTACGACGGAACTTCGGCTCCTCTCTCGTCCTACTGGAAGCTCGCGCTTCGGTCGTTTGGAGAGAGGCCTTTCAAGCCCCGTCGCTCTATCGCCGACTGGTTTCATGCCCTATTGCACCGCCCTTCTCGGGGTGCTTTTCAGCGTTCGCTCACGCTACTTGTTCGCTATCGGTCTCGAGGAGTGTTTAGCCTTCGCGGTCGATGCCCGCGACATTCACGAGGGATATCCAACCCCCGCTACTCTGGTACTGGCGCACACTCTACTGGATCACGGTACGGGACTGTCGCCCTGTTTCGTGCTCTGTTCCAAGAGACTTCTCGTGATCTGTCGAGTGCTGGTAGCCAGCCCGTACACCACATTTCCTTGCGGATTCGGTTTGGGCTGTATCGCGTTCACTCGCGGTTACTTACGACATCGCAGTTGCTTTCTCTTCCTGTCCTTACTAAGATGTTTCAATTCAGGACGTTCCCCATTGCGCAAAGCAATTGTAGAGGGATTCCCATTCGGAGATCCTCAGTTCTATGCTTCCATGCAGCTCCCTGAGGCTTATCGCAGCTTGGCACGTCCTTCGTCAGCACTCGAGCCGAGCAATTCATCAGCCGGCATAGTAGCCGTCTGTCGGTAATCGTCTATCGTCGTTCCACTGCAACCCGTTGAACGGGTCCAGTGGGTGCCTGGACTACGCTTACACACGGTCGTCATTATACGTCCCGTGGGTGTCACGGGAGCGTACGTCGGACCCTTCCCAGACGCGCTCTCGCGGTCTGGTGCATCGGTCGGTCTGGATTCCATCGTACTTCCGTCGGGCATATAACCCGCACGGTTTCCTTCTATCCGAGATGGACTCGCGGGGATTCGAACCCCGGGCATCCTCCTTGCAAAGGAGGCACTCTCCCACTGAGCTACGAGCCCTATGGAGCCTTGGTAGTTCTGAGGTGCCCGGTCGAACCGGTGGCACCGAAACGGCGAAAGGTGGGTCTGCCCGAAGGGCAGATCCCGGTCTGTGGAGGTGATCCAGCCGCAGATTCCCCTACGGCTACCTTGTTACGACTTAAGCCCCCTTGCGGAGCCCAGATTCGACCTGCTAGGCAGGCCTCATCCGGACCCCACTCGGGTGCTTTGACGGGCGGTGTGTGCAAGGAGCAGGGACGTATTCACCGCACTCTCCTGGAATGCGATTACTACCGAATCCAGCTTCATGTGGACGAGTTGCAGTCCACAATCCGAACTACGACCGAGTTTCTGAGATTACCGCTCCCTCTCGGGGTTGGAACCCATTGTCTCGGCCATTGTAGCCCGCGTGTTGCCCAGCCCATTCGGGGCATACTGACCTACCGTTGCCCGTTCCTTCCTCCGCCTTGGCGGCGGCAGTCCTCCTAATGTACCCATCATCCTCAAGGGACATGCTGGCAATTAAGAGTGCGGGTCTCGCTCGTTGCCTGACTTAACAGGACGCCTCACGGTACGAGCTGACGGCGGCCATGCACCACCTCTCTACGGCATCGTGGTGAGGTCATCAACCTGACCGTCATCACCGTAGTCGGGGCTGGTAAGGTTACCGGCGTTGAGTCCAATTAAACCGCAGGCTCCTCCGGTTGTAGTGCTCCCCCGCCAATTCCTTTAAGTTTCATCCTTGCGGACGTACTTCCCAGGCGGTTCGCTTAGCGGCTTCCCTGCGGCACAACACTCACTCGTAGTGAGTGTCACACCTAGCGAACATCGTTTACGGCTGGGACTACCCGGGTATCTAATCCGGTTCGAGACCCCAGCTTTCGTCCCTCACTGTCGGATCAGTCCTCTCGAGGTGCTTTCGCCATCGGTGGTCCGTTCAGGATTACGGGATTTCACTCCTACCCCGAACGTACCCCTCGAGCCTTCCTGTCCCAAGCCGCACAGTTTCCGCCGGACGCCCACCCGTTAAGCGGGTGGATTTCCCGACGGACTTGCGCGGCCAGCTACGGACGCTTTAGGCCCAATAAAATCGGTCATCACTCGAGCTGCCGGTATTACCGCGGCGGCTGGCACCGGTCTTGCCCAGCTCTTGTTCCTGAACCTCCCTACGGTTCAGAAAAGAAAGGGCGATATGCCCTTTCACTCGGGGTCCCCTTATCGCACTGGCGTGCAGTGTAAAGGTTTCGCGCCTGCTGCGCCCCGTAGGGCCCGGAATCTTGTCTCAGATTCCGTCTCCGGGCTCTTGCTCTCACAACCCGTACCGATTATCGGCACGGTGGGCCGTTACCCCACCGCCTACCTAATCGGCCGCAGCCACATCCTACAGCGCCGGAGCGTTTGAGCGTCGACGTGTTCAAACGGTCAACGCGTATCGAGTGTTAGCCTCAGTTTCCCGAGGTTGTTCTCGTCTGTAGGGTAGTTTGGCCACGTGTTACTGAGCTATACGCCGCGGGTCTAACCCGCGCGACTAGCATGGCTAAATCGGACCCCGATAGCAATGACCTCCGGCAGGATCAACCGGAATGTGTACGTGCATCTGCACGTGGGTGGCGGGTCGGATCACAGTACGTGATCGTTACCATCTGGTCTTGCGTATCGGTTACCGTTCGCTGCCCGCCGGCCGAACCGGGGGACACCGAACTACCAAGGCTCGCATCAGA
>NZ_FOXI01000030.1 GCF_900115675.1 Halolamina pelagica
AGACGAAATCGACGCCTTGCTGCGCTACCTCGAGACGCACGGCGAGGTTGATGACGAGCGGCTCCCGGAGTGGGACGAGTTCCAGCAGCTGGCGGTTGACTACGAGGTGCCACTATCAGAGTAAGCTTACTACGGCCCTAGGGACCGTGGTGTTCACCGTGGACTCCCGCTCTAGCCGAATACGGCAGGGGCTTGACCCCGTTCGCGTTCAGCATCCCGGTGTTCAAGCGCACGCCTACGGGTGCGCCTCCTTCGCCGCCAGTTTGGTTGCGAAGGAGTCGATAGGGACGGCGCTCTTACGGAGTCCCCTCCAAACTTTCGGATACCAGCGATCAGGCCTCCCGCACCCGATCCCAAAACGAGAGGAAGTTCTCGCCGAGAATCCCCCGCACCTCTGACTCGGTGAAGCGCTCCTCTAACCCCTCCCGGATGACGCCCCAGTCCTCGTAGCGCTGCATTGTGTCGAACCCCTCGCCAAGTTCGACTTCGTGCTCTTCCCGGAAGCCGACCGAGCGAAGCACCTCCATCATCCCGTCCCGAAGCGCGGTCGGGTAGTCGGCGTCGATGGAGCCAAAGTCCGAACCGATGCCCACCCGGTCGGCCCCGAGGATCGAAACCGCGTGCTCGAGGTGATCGAAGAACACCTCGAAGTCGTACGAATCGGCCTTTTCTGTCAGGAAGAAGGGGACGGCCACAATGCCCATGTAGCCGTCCACCGCTGCGAGCGCCTCCAGTTCCTCGTCGGACTTGGCACGGTCGTGGTCATAGACCGTCTCGCAGGAGGAGTGGGTCACCGCAACCGGTGCGTCGGAGTGCTCGATACCGTCGATGGTGGTCTGGGTACCACAATGGGACAGGTCCACGACGGCGCCGAGTTCGTTCATTTTCTCGATTACGTTGAGACCATGGTCCGACAGCCCACCGTCAGAGCGGTCGGTACAACCCGTTCCGACACCGTTCTGGCTGTTGTAGGTAAGTTGCATCAGCCGGACACCGGCGTTGTACAGCCGTTCGACTTCGTCGATGTCGCCCTCGATGGCTTCGCCGAGGTTCTGCGTGTTGAGGATCACACCGATTCGATCTGACTTGGCGACCACCCGTGCCTGTTCCGGCGTCGTGACCTTCCGGAGCCAGTCCGCTGTGTCGAACCGCGCAGACCAGCGATGGAGGTCCTCGAACACGCCCTCTCGGTAGGAGCGTTCGGGGCTGCTGCTTCCGAGAGTGACGCTGGGCAGGTTGACCCCGGCCGCTTCGAAGGCTTCTCTGTAGCGCTGACGGAAGGATTCAGTGGTCCGGAACTGGCGTACCTGCTCGTCGGCGACCGCGTCCGCGACGACACCCGCGCTGCCCTCTGGTAATTGCTCGTTGATGACGGCCTCAACGGCGTCGTTGACGATCCACGGCGTTCCCGCGCTGTAGTCAAACACTGGCTCCATACGCCTCTTTCGGGAGGGACCCCCCTAATTTCAGGCCCCACTATGGAAGGGCGCGGCACAGAAGAGACACGCCTTCGGCAGTTAGGTGGTGTCAACATCTGTCGCCTCGAACCGCCCCGCTCGATCTGATGACGATGGTGATCTCGTCGGGTCTTCCGTTCGTACCGGAGTTCGAGGCTTCAACGTCAGATCCACGTGGAAGCGCTCGCTTAACGTCTCTCCGGTGTCACGCCATGCCCTGGCCCCGTGATTTCGTGTGTCGGGCCCCCACCAGTCTCGATGATGTCCTCCGCGAGCAGCCGGTTGCCGTCCAAGTCCACGTAGGAGAACGCCCCCGTTCCCGCGACTACGTGGGCGCTGGTGTGGATTCCTACTGCGCCCTCGAGCATGCAGCCGATCATGCATTCGAGGTTCGCGCCCTGAGCGATGGCCGCGATTTCGGCAACTGCGAGGGGGCCGGATTTCCCCAGTTTAGCGTTGATGACGTCTGCGGCCTCCTCACGAACGACCCGGATTGCGTCCTCCGGTGTGAACACCGACTCGTCGGCGGCGATGGGGACATCGATGCGCCGACGCGCGTCGGCGAGGCCCGTGATGTCGTCCGCGGGGGTAGGTTGCTCGATGAGTTCGAGGTCGATGTCGTGGTCGGTCATCGCGTCGGCGAACGCCGCGGTCTGTTTCGGGGTCCAGCCCTGGTTGGCGTCGATTTTGAGCGCGGCATCGGGTGCCGCCTCTCGGACTGCGATGACGCGCTCAACGTCCGAGGCCACGTCGTTGCCGGTCTTGATCTTCAGGTGTTCGTACCCATCACTGGCCGCGTTGCTGGCTCGCCGAGTCGCCTCACCGGGGTCGACGATGGGGATGGTCATGTCGGTCTCGACCGGCCCCGGGTCGCCCCCGAACAGCGCTGAGAGAGGGATCTGGTTCTCGCGACAGTAGGCGTCAAGTACCGCCGTCTCGACCGCGAATAGGGCTGATACCATCCCGGGGAAGGTGCTCCGAAGGTCGCCAATCAGTTCGCGGTAGGCCGCCACGGAGCGTCCTTCAACAACTTCCGCGGCCGCCTCCGCGGTTGCGAGAGCGGCTGCCTGTGTCTCACCGGTGACCGGCGGGACCGGCGAACCTTCCCCATAGCCGGTGACACCTGCTTCGGTCTCGATCGTAACGAGCACGTTCGACGCCTGGTGCTGGACCCCAAGCGAAATCTCGAACGGCTCAGAGAGGGCTAAGTCGAGCGGATCGGCCGTGAGCTCGACGATTCGGCTCATGCGCCCTCCCCGGCCAGACTGCTCGGTACGTCGATGTTGAGAGTCTCCCGGACCGCGGTCAGGAGCTCACCCGGTCCCTCTTCCCAGTAGACGTTCGAGACCGGGAGGTCGTGGCGCTCCTGCTCGACCGTAGGGTCGCCCCACGTCGAGATACCCGCTACCTCAGCCTCTGAAAGCTCCTGGATGAGGGCCGTTTCGGCTTCGACACCTTCGACGGCGAACTGTTCGAAGTGAGTGCGGCGGCTTCGTTCAGGGTCGTCAGCGATGACGACCGCATCTGGCCACGAACCGTGGAGGATAGCCAGCGTAACGTTGGAGTACGCTCGGTGGGTAAGCGACGCCTGCCCCTCGACGAACACGAGGTCGTGGGCCTCGGCGACGGACTTCACGAGATCCTCGACGACGCCAGCGGCAAAGTCAGCGGGCACGCGGTCGATGACGACGCCGGCCTGGGAGCCGACCATGATGCCGGTCTGGCCCGTGGCTACCCAGCCGGCGTCCAAACCCGCCTCGCGAGCGGCGCGGTAGAGCTCGAACGTCGTCGTGCGCTTTCCGACCGCGCAGTCGGTACCGACCGTGAGCACCACGTCGGCGTCCACCTCGTCAACGGAGCCGTCGCCGACCCGTAGCTGGTCATTTTTCGGCGGCCTGCGGACGTCGAATATGCGCGCGTCATGGCTCTCTGCCAGTTCGGCCCAGTGCTCGTCCTCGCTAAGAAACGTGTGCAGTCCGGATACGACGTCGCAGCCGGCCCGGATTGCCTCCTCGAGGCCGGTAACCCAGGCGTCCGGGAGCTCACCGCCTGCGGGGGCCACTCCGATAATCAGTGCCTCGGTCTCCGGCGCCGTCTCCAACGCCTCCGAGACGGAGGAAACGATGGGTATCTCGGGGGCTTCTCTCCGGCCCAGTACGGACGCAGGCGATTCCCCGGCGGTCTCGGAATCGACCACCACTCGCGCGTCGAAGAGCTCGCTGTTGAGCACGACCCCGTTCGACGTCTTCCCTCCGGTTTTCCCGAACTCCCCCTCCGCCAGCACGATGACAGGAGTGGGCGCATTAAACGACTCTCGAAGATTCATGGCGTAACTGCAGATTTCGAACTCAGCCACAAAACCCCACACCCTCTCATGGTGGGGCTGCCGTGTGGGACTAATCCACCCGGTACCGCTCCACAGCGTCACTGTCCAGTGTCACACCCAGCCCAGGACTGTCAGGCACAATGAACCGGTCGCCGTCGGGCGTCCACCGCTCAGTCTCCTCAATGAGGGTCGAGGCGGCGTGTACGTTGAGCACCCCCGACGGGTAGCTAACAGCTGGCGAAGCAGCAGCGAACTGGGCGTTAGCGGCGGTGCCGACCCCAAGTTCCAGCATGCTCCCCATGAAGCAGGCGAGGCCGTGGGCGTTTGCCACGGTCGCCACGTCTTGGGCACGGCTGAGTCCACCGGTCTTCGCGAGTTTGATGTTGATTAGATCACAGGCGCCCTGCTTAGCCAGCGACGCCACGTCCTGGGGAGAGAAGCACGCTTCGTCGGCCAGCACCGGTACCCCAGCTGCCTCCCGGACCCGGCGCAGGCCGGCAGTGTCATCGTAAGGAACCGGCTGCTCGACCAGCACCAGCCCGCCGGCCGCCTCGTCAAGCTCCGGCACCGCATTCACCGCCTCCGCGGCCGTCCAGCCCTGGTTGGCGTCTATACGGATACGCGCGTCCGGGACGGCCTCCGCGATTGCCTCGACGGCCGCTCGTTCAGCGGCTAGATCCGGACCGCCAACCTTGAGCTTGAACGCGTTGAACCCCTCCTCGGCCGCCCTGGCTGCGATTTCACGCACTTCTTCGGGCGGGCGGATACCGATCGAGGAATGCAGGTCAACCATTGGTTCCTTGCCGGCCGGCCCGCCGAGTAGTTCGTAGACCGGTTGGTCGCGTAGCTTCCCCAGCGCGTCGTGGAGTGCCATATCGATGCCACAGAGCGGGAACGACTCGCCCGAGAGCACCTGCTCAACGTTCTCGACCAGTCGAGGGATGCGGTGGAGCGGTTTCCCATCGATGGCGGGCGTGATTCGGTCCGCGATCAAGTCGACGACGGCCGACTGCGTGAGTCCGTGGGGCCACGGCGAGTGCGGTGCGACTTCGCCCACCCCCGTCACACCTGCGTCCGTCTCGACTCGGACCAGCACGTGGTCGTGAGCGCCTTGGCCACCGGTGGCAACCGAGAGGCTCGTCTCGTAGGACTCCTCGGTCGGTACCGAGACTGGAATCGTCTCGACGTTCGTGATTGTGGCGCTCATGCGCCGAGCACCTCCCCGGGCCGCGCCCCGGTGTGGTCGTCTCCGTCGACGACCAGGTCACCGTTGACGAATACGTGGTCGATTCCCGCCGGATAATGTGCCGGGTCGAGGAAATCACCGGTTTGCTCAACGGTTTCAGCGTCGAACACTACTAAGTCGGCGTGGGCATCGGTTTTGAGCACTCCGCGGTCATCGAGACCGAGCCGCGCTGCGGGCATACCGGTCATCTTGTGCACCGCGTCCTCGAGCGAGAGCACCCCCTCCTCACGGACGTAGTGGCCGAGCACGCGTGGGAATGTGCCATAGTTGCGCGGGTGGGGAACCCCCTCCCCCAGAGGGCCGTGCTGGCAGAGCGAGGAACCGTCGCTCCCGACCATCGTCAAGTCGTGGTGCATCACCGTCCGCACGTCATCCTCGTCCATCCCGAAGTTCACATGCATCGTGCGGTTCTTGTCCTCAAGCACGATGTCGAGCAGGATCTCCGCCGGCTCTCGGTTCTCACCATCACCGGCGGCGATCTCTGCAATGGTCCGGCCCTCGTAGTCGGTCAACTCCGGGTTCTGGACCGCGGTGACGAGCACGCCGTCCCAGCTCCTGTTCCGGTCGGTGGTAAGGTCCTCGCGGATTCGAGCCCGGTCTGTGTCGTCACTGAGGCGTTCGAGAAGTTTGTCGTCGCCGCCGTCGTGGGCCCAGTTGGGCAGCAATGCCCCGAGACTGGTCGAGGAGGCAACGTAGGGGTATTGGTCGCACTGGACCTCGAGACCCTCGCGCTCGCGGACCAGCTCCATCCGGCGGAGCGTCGCCCGGACCTTCCCCCAATTGTCCGGGCCGATAGCCTTGTGGTGGGAGATCTGGACGGGGATGTCGGCTTGCCGACCCACCTCGAGGGTCTCCTCGACACTCTCGATGAGCTTGTCGCTCTCCGAGCGCATGTGGGTGGCGTAGAAGCCGCCGAGGTCGGAGGCTGTCTTTGCCAGCGCGACCACCTCGTCGGTCTCGGCGTAGGAGCCGGGCGGGTAGAACAGGCCCGTCGAGAGGCCAACCGCACCGTCGGCCATCGCCTCGGCTACGAGGGCCTGCATTTCTGCGAGTTCGTCGTCGGTGGGCGCGCGGTCGTCGTACCCCACGACCGCCGCACGCACATTGCCGTGACCGACGAGCGAGCCGATGTTGAGCGACACCCCGTCGGCGTCGAGGAACTCAAGGTACTCGGCCATCGACTGCCACTGCTCGGAATCGACCTCGTCGGCGAGCCCACGGCTCTGGAACCAGTTGTCGACCGACCGGGCGGCCTTGCCGTTGCGGGGCGCCGCGCTGGTCCCGCAGTTGCCAACGATCTCGAGGGTGACACCCTGACGCACCTTGCTGTGGGCCTCGCGATTCGCGGGCAGGGTGAAATCGGAGTGGGTGTGGATGTCAATAAACCCCGGCGCGACCACTCGTCCATCGAGCTTCAACTCCCGGTCTCCATCGCCATCAACTTCGCCGACTGCGGTGATTCGACCGTCGGCGACGGCAACGTCCCCGCGATACCACGGTGAACCGGTTCCGTCGACAATGCGTCCGTCTCGCAGAACAGTGTCGTATCTCATCGTGTAGAAAGGCGTGACTGACTGGCTAAACAATACCCCCGACTTTATACGGGGTCAGGAAAGGAACCCGACATAGACAGCGATCAGCGAATACACCAGCGTGCTCAGCAAGAACAACATCTCGTTCACCGGGTAGGTGAGATATATGAGGACGAACAGCGGGTAGGGAAGGACGAGCAGGGCCGTTTCGATGACGTACCACTGTTGGGCTGAGACGCCGAGGCGCTCCCGGATGTGGTCTCGGATTAGCTCTCCCCGCCACTCTGACGGGGGTGGTGGTGGCTCCTCTTTGTCTGGCCCGATGTCCGGCGCCGATACGTCGTCGCCCTGGCCAGGACGCTCCCAGTCGGTGTACTCTCCTTCACCGCGCTGGGGGTCATCGTTGCTCACAGCGTCACCTTTCGCTCCTTGATGGAGACTTGGAACCGGTGGTCGTTATAGACTGCGACAGCGACGTAACCGTCGATGTGGACCCTTTCCCATGCCGAGACGTTACCCGACAGTTGGCGCTCAGGTACCGTCATAGTCAGCGTTGACTCACCCGGTGCCACCGAACGGGCTCCCTTGTACGGGATGCTGGCAGCGTCAGTCGCATTGGGTCGGTGGAGTACGATTCGGACGTACTGCACCTTGAGCGGTTCGGGCATTTCGTTCACTACAACAACCTCAATTTGGACTCCATCATCGGTGGCCGTGGCCGAACCAACGGTAGCTGTAGATGGATCGCCGGCGGTGACGGCAGCGTAGTTTTGCTCGGCCTCCACTACGACAACCCCCGAGAGCGCCGCAAGAACGACCAGAGAGCCGAGCAGCAAACGGTTATTCACGGGCCCTCCTCGGTGCACGGCAGTGGTTGTGTCGACCAGCGGCTGCTTTCAGCGTACCCTTGTCGGGAACCGACCTCGATTGCTCGTTCGAGCCACGTCTACTCATACCATGGCATGGTAAGTGCGGGTAGAAAACCCTTCGCCCGATGGAAGGGGTCGTGTTTAGTTAAGCATGAAGAGTGAGGCGTGGTGATTTTGTGCTGATCTATGGCAGAAATCACACGCCTCAGCGGTCATAGCGACTGGATT
>NZ_FOXI01000037.1 GCF_900115675.1 Halolamina pelagica
CCGGGCTCGCACGGTGCCATCGATGCCACGTTCTTCGACCGCGAAACGGCATCGAGACACTACCAACACCGCTCGGATCGCCACATACGCACGCTGAAAACGACGGCGCTCGTCGATACAGACTCGTGTGCCATCCTCGATATTCACTGCTCGGCACACTGGCCTCACGACACACGAACTGGCCGTCGAGTCGCCCTTCGCAACACCGGGAAAATAGAGAGTCTCGCCGGCGACAAAGGCTATGACGACCAATCTCTCCGGGACGCCCTCCGATCAAAGGGCGTCCGGCCCTTGCTGCGTCACCGGCTGTTTGCTGCGTACGATCACGCACACAACGCACGGTTGGACAGCGAGTTATACGGCCAACGCTGGATGGCCGAAACCGCCTTTTCGGCCATCAAGCGTCGGTTCGGCCCCGCTGTCCATCCTCGCGCATGGTACCGCGAGTTCCGCGAACTCGTGTTGACCGCCGCAGTCTACAACCTCGAACAGGCGCTCAAACAGTGACCCCGACGCAGTCATCGGATTCAACAAAGCAGTTTCAACTGAAACGGTAGCGCGGAGTCCCCTTCCTCAACGAGCGAAGTCGTCAGACTGAGCGAACTAGGGTGGGGTAGTTGACAACACTATATAATCCTCTGGGGGAAACGGATAGCAATTACCAGAGACTACCTTGGCTGCATTGCAGGATCCTTCCGGGCTTATGACCTCCTCAACGGCTAACGGCGGCGAACGTCCTAACTCGACGAATGAAAGTCGGCGGTTCCTGACACATCGTGCTCCACTCTTGCGATTACAGATTATCGGCGTCGGCGACAAACCCGACCGGGCTACGCTCTACCCGGCGGACACGGTGGATATCGACCGGATGAAGACTTGGCTCACTGTCGACGCAAGCATCGTTCGTGACCTCTCGAACTGTCGCTGAGAGCGCTATATAGATAGCAGTGGGGGCCCGTGTCGGGATGTATCACACATATATGAACTGAAGTTGATACGATTCGATCACGCAGACGAGATGTGCGAATCGACCAGCCTCGACCGGGAGCAGGTCGCGCAGACGTTCACTGCGCTCCGGGCTAGTATAAGGGCTGAACGGCGTCGGACCGCCGCTGAACGCCGAGCATTCGAGACGTTTGCGGATCGCGTCAATAACGTTGATTTCTCCGACTTCAGCCCGGGACAACCTCTCGATGGCGAGATGCGTGAAGGGCACGGGGCGACACTCGTTTCGATCGGTCACGCGGGCTTAGGAGGAGATGCTCCGACTGAGGCGATTCGGCGCGCCTATGAGGAGACGGTGATGGCGGTATCGTTCTACGATGAGGAGTACGGTGACGACTACGAGGAGAGCTTGCGGGCAGAGTTCGGACCGGAGGTGGCGACCGCGCTGACCGACCCCGACTGTTTCGGGCCTTCTGCGAGGGCAGCGTTGACTGCTGCCATCGAGCGTGCCGCTCGTGAGCGAGAACACTTAATCGAGACGTGTGAGCGCGAGCGCGAGTCCGTTGACCACGCCGCCGATACGCTGTTGCCGGTCGCAGCGGAACTCGACAGCATCGTGTCCCCCGACCCTGAGGGCGAACCGTTCGGGACCCTAGAGGCGCGGTGGAATAGACTGTCGCGCCTCCGGGAGCGCTGTGATTCGACAGCCGCGAACAGACAGTCGGCTATCAATGATCAGCGATCGCGCCACAACTTCCCCATCGACGTCCCGGATGTCTGTGTGTACCTCTACGAAACACACGATTCGGCCTACCCCGTCTTGGCGGTCTGTGCTGACCTCGCCCGGCAGGCGACGACATTCCAGACGGCGTACGAGCGTGCGATGGCACATTACTGAATCCCAAGAAGGTCTCAGTTGTTAGCGTCGACTAGGGGGAGTGCCTCGGCACGAGGGAGTGGCAAATTTGTCAGAATGGACGATCAAGACTTTCCGAAATCATCGGCGTAGAATGTAAATTCTGTATATAACCTCTGTACTTAGCGGAAGATATACTACGCCATTACCGCCGTATGAAGTTCGGCTGTTTCGCATCGTTGTGCGAAGACGGACGTTTCAGTAATCGCTTGGTTTCTCGTCGGAGAGAGCTTGACGTGCAGCAAGCGGTTCGTATCGGAATCAACCGCTGCGTACAGCCAGAACCGTTCGTCGTTGAGTTGGATCACGGTCTCGTCAACCGCGACGTGATCCGGATTCGCACCGTCGAGGGGCTGTAAATCTGCCTTTTGCACCCAGTTATGAACGGTCGTTCGACAGCGTTCGACACCCAACCTATCGAGAATAGAGATGGTATCCGAAAGTGATAATCCTGCCAGATGGAGTCGGATACCCAGTTTCATCGCGGACTCGGGTGTCGCCTCTCGCTCCAGAAAATCTAACTCGAAGCAGTCGCTACCTCCGAGGAGGCGGGCGGTTTCGAGCATATATCACTCACAAATCGCTCCGCCTCACTCTTCATCCTTATCTGAACACCGCCGATTGTGACCATCGTGTTTAGTTAAGCGAATTCCACCAGACGGCGAAGGCTTGCAGCCATGTTTCTGCCGTCGTCGGCTGCACGTTGCTGAAACTATTACTA
>NZ_FOXI01000035.1 GCF_900115675.1 Halolamina pelagica
GCGACGCGGCTTGCTTAACGAAGCGGAAGAGGAGTTTGGACACATTCGGCTCTTCCGCTTCGCTTCCGCCTTCAGAGCGACGCAATCACGCCGCCTTCTGCGGGATTCAACAGAGCAGTCGAAACGTACCACGACACGTACGAGGGCCGAATCAGGGCGACGATCTGCCTGCAGGACAACTGATCGTGTACCAGGCAGCTGTGGGAACGGACCGCGTCCCTCGCTGCAGAGTATCCGGACCTACTCGTCCCCCCTTCTAAGCGGGTGGCAAAGAACAGTTTACACACCCTTCAGCGCGATATACGGAGCAGCCGGTCTTCAGGGTCAGAGTCTTCAAGGATTCGCCGGCTATGTACAGCTATGCCCGGTAAACGGAGTGATTCCCCACTCAGTCGGGTGATTGGTCTCGTTGTCGCCGGTCTCGCTGTGGTGTTGCTGGTGTTGGATCAGACCACCGACCTACCGGTTCCCTACGGATATGATGGAAGTGGCTTTAGCTTCCTAATTTAGGGTGTAGTGGCACTTCTGGTCGTTATTGTTCTGGGGTGGCAGTATCGTGATATCCTTTTAGGTAATTCGCCCGGGGAGCAACTCGCTTTTGCGCAATCAGTCGCGGGACTCGTACAGCTGTTGTCTCAGCTAGTTCTGAGTCGCTTCGCAATCGTCGCAATCTGATCCAGGAAAATCCGAGATCGGCGTTCTCTTGGCTGGTGACTATCGGCGTCTCTCGAACGTATAGGTCCTCTTGAAGGATTTGAAGCAGAAAATGGGCGACATCAGCCCGTGAAATCGGCCGGGCACTGGCATCAATATCGACACCGTGGACGTATTCTCCGGTTCGCGGTGCGTCCGTCAATCCACCGGGCCGTACGATCGTCCAGTCGAGGTCGCTTTGCATAACAAGTTCTTCTTGCCGCGCCTTGTCTGTCCTCAGATCATGAAGAACGGTTGCGTTTGAAATTCGGACATACCACGGAACCGTTTCAGAACTCGAGCCGAGACCCATCGATGTTAGCACAAGTAATCGGCTGACTGGCCGGTCATCCATCGCCTCGATAATGTTCCGAGTCCCCCGCGACACGACATCCGGTGGGTTGTTCGGCGTCCGCCCGAGGAGGCAAACCACGGCGTCTGTATTCTCGACTGTTTCAGAGACTGCCCCTGGATCCAAGACATTTCCCTCGATAGCTGTGATCTGCTCACCTGGCGGGAGTTTAGCTGGGTTCGGGTGAGGACCCGAACGTCATAATCGGCTGCGAGCGCCTGCGTTATCAAACGTCGTCCTGTCCCGCCAGTCGCCCCGATAAAGCGAGTTTCATGAGAGTGAACCGGTAAAGCGGTTGTACAACTCAGCAAACAGGTAGGTGAATACACCTGTAATGACCACTGCTTCAAGGATTCCAGCGATAGTCCCAGCGGGTGTCGGCGTGAAGAACGAATGCCACTGCTCCATCATTTCGACCCCACCTTCGTAGACTCCGATCGCCCCGAAGAGGCCGAGTAAAAGCATGATCACAGCTGCGACTGTAGCTGCTGCCACAGCAAATGGAAGTGGATCGAGACGCGGTGGTACCCGACTGGATTCCGGGATCTCACGAACGCCGGTTTGCTCGGGTGGTGTGCTCATATGAGATACTACGAGCGGGTAATTCACTGAGTTTGTGGCTACGATTCGAAACCGGCTACATCAAACTGCTACCAGTCAAAATATGAAAACAGAAAAGCACCACTGCACGGGGTTTGACCCATTACTGAACCCTTCTCTTAGCACGGTCCAGCCCGATGAGTCAGCGTGACAGCGCGAAGAATCCCAGAATGAGATTGGATTCGAACGCAGAACTGGTGCAAAGCTGGGATATCAAAAGTAGTTCTGAGGTAGACCACAAGAAGGGAAGACACAATCGCATTGAATAGGGAACCCGTATTGAGAACTGGAGACGCATTTCACGGAGGGAAAATATGCCTGACAAAACAGACGATACACGACTCATCACGATTGTTCTCATTATCATCGGTGCGTTCGTCCTCTTCCCGATGTTCTTCATGGGCTTCGGGATGATGGGAGTTGGCCCGATGATGGGTGGCACATGGGGCGGCCATATGTGGGGAGACGGGACGATACCAACCTGGATGTTTATCGCCGGTATCATCATGCAGCTCCTTTTCTTAGCTGCCCTCGTCGGCGGTGCCTACCTCCTCTACCAGGCAATTACGGGAAGTGAGAGCGACTCAGACCAGGCACTCGAAGAACTCCGACTCGCGTACGCTCGTGGCGAATTGACCGACGATGAATACGAACAGCGACGGGAAGCGCTCGAACGCGACACGGAGTCACAGTAAGACTGATTCGAGGAATGACGGGCACACCCGATTGCCATGCCACAACGGTGCACCCGTCGCTCCCGGCCTGGCTCAGCCGATATACAACGTTGGGCCTCTACGGACTACTCGTCGGGACGGGACTCTGTCTGATCGCATTCGTAACGAATTCAGTCCCTGATCCCTCATTCCCTTGGGCGACGCTGCCGGAATCGCTCCGACTTCCCTTCGAGCAACCACGGATCGAGCACTGGCCCGTGTCATACACTATCGGCATCTGGCTGTGGATTCTCGGATTTCCGGCGTTGTTCCTCGCTGGCTACAGACGATTCGGTGCTCGGACGCCATTCGGCTCGACGACATGGCTCGCGGGACTTCCCACGCTGGCGATGCTCGGCTGGACGACGTACTGTCGATTCTTCTGGCCGAAACTCCATCCACCGACCTGGAATGCCCCCTCCTACACGTTCGTCTGCTGGCTGTGCTGCTCCTCATATGACGTGGTCTGGAGTATTACAGCCTACGTAATTGCGCTTCTCGGCATCGTCGCGACGCTCCTCGCCATGCGACACCAGGACGTAGATAGTTATGTCCTTCTCGGATTTTGACTCCTCGCACTCCCCCTCGGATTACCAGCTCTGTACGAGGGATACCGGCGGACAACGGTACGGCAACCTGAGGAACTGTGACCGGAGGTTGGTTTCAGCCCTGTTGATAACATTGGTGTATGATGATTCTGGCTCAAGCGAGGGTGATTTAGGGGATTCACTTATCGGTACAGGCAGCGTATCGTTCAGTATGCCTGAAGAAGTCCTGTTCAAATCAGAGAGTGGTCAGACTCGAGAAGAAATCGCGTCGTATCTCCGTAGCGTCGCTGATAAACTCGAACAAGGGGACGCAGTCACACTCAAATCCGGTTCCGAGTCCGTGACAATGGAACCACCAGCGCGCCCGACGTTCGAGGTCAAAGCCGAGCGCGAGGGACCAACGGACGGACCCGGTGAATTGAGTATCGAGTTCGAACTCGAATGGGATGAGAACGACAATAGGGAGGACGGTGGGAGCAGTCAGTTAGAAATTGAGTGATCAATTCGCAGCCTTCAGCGACCGGTGGTTTCGTGTCGTGTCGTATCTGATGAAATCCCAATAATCCCGAGTTTTCTCGCTCAGGAGTCTCTGTGAGCACGAACGAACGCACGTCGGAGGACAGTCAGAAGCACATACGTCTCGTACTTCTGGGTCTGGCAGTGCTCGCAGGGCGGCATATCCGCGACGATCTCCTCAATAGCGTCGTCGTACTCGTCGGTGAGTGTAGTGAGCGCGTCCGTGATCTGGGGCTGGACAGCGTCGATCATCTCTTCGACGGTGGCGTCGGCCGAATCTGGTAGTGAGTACGAGAGAACGATCGTGTTTGCGTGGTAGTACTTCGTCGTCCCACCACGACCCTCCTCGAACCGAACGACGTCGACGAGGCCGGCGTCCCGGAGCTCGTTGATGTGATGGCGAACCGTGTTCTCCGTCCGGTCGACGCCGCGATCGTCGAGGCGTTCGTGGACCTCGGTCGCGGTCAGGGCCTCCTCGGCCAGAATATCGAGGATCATCGCCCGCATCGGCTCGTCGATGGCGTCCGAAACCCGAGTGTCTCGCACCGCGATGTCGTCGAGACGGTAGTCGGTATCGGAATCACTCATACGAGAACTGAGCGCGAGCACGCGGGAAAAGGTAGCGGGGCAGGAGTCGGGTAGGTGTCTGTCGAGGTATCGAGTACAGGATGGACCCGCGATAGCGAAAGCCCTAGACGGCCCGTTTTGACTGTTCCAACGACCCGTATCCGAATTCAAACATATCATCTAAAAAATACTTATTGAGATACGGGCACTACCTCAAACTGTAATGAGCGACACAACCCAATTCCGCGTCCTCGACTTCGACTGCCCGACCTGCGCGAGTACCGTCGAACGCGCCCTGTCGAACGTCGACGGCGTCCAGCACGTCGAAGTCCACTACGCGACCGGCCGCGTCGAGATCGAGTACGACGACAGCGTCGCTGACCCCGACGCCTTCGCACAGACCATCGAAAACCAGGGGTACACGCCCCAGCCCACCTAACACCATGAACAAACAATCGATCACGAAGTACTACCGGAAACACCGGAAGGCCATCGTCACGGCGACGAGCGGCCTCCTCTACGGCGGCGGCTGGAGTCTCGGCTACCTCACGAGTTCGCCCGTGAACTCGCACACCATCTGCATCGTCAACGTCTCGAAGCCGTCGCCCCGAAGGGCACGATTCTCTGGGAGGACTACGACGAATTCCTCGC
>NZ_FOXI01000029.1 GCF_900115675.1 Halolamina pelagica
TTTTTTTTTACCCAGCAGTCATCGTGAAATACAGAGGGGGTGGACGAAGGTCGTCCTACTTCTACTGTGATCATTAACCAGAGTGAAATAAGAATACTCCCTATTTCACCTCGAATTTTCGCTGTTTAATCGATCCGTATTCTGACCTTACCTCCTCATTCCTCTCGAAAAAGAAGCCTCGATAAGCTACTGCTGTACTGCGGTTTTTCTCTTAGCTAAAGACGGATGACCGTCTGTGACATCCTGTACACCTACTACAGAGAGATTCGACGAGGACCGACGATGCCTCATCTGTGGCTGCGTGGTCCTCTAAAACGTTTCGAGGGAACAGGTTCGGCAACGGGTATATCGTCGCTTGGGCCATAGTATAACTAGTATGACCTCAGACCGTGTAATAGACCTGCTTCAGAAGGCCTACGGCGACGAGATAGAGACCGTGATGAACTACCAGACGAACGCGATCGTTCTAGACGGCGTCCGTGCCGAAGAGATCAAGCAGAGCCTCCAGCAAGATATCCAGGAGGAACTGACACACTCCCAGCAACTCGGAAATCGACTCAAGCAGTTAGACGCCCGACCGCCCAGTTCGGCGGACTTCACCGCTCGGCAGGACTCGCTGCGCCCGCCCGAGAATTCGACCGACGTGCTCTCTGTCATCCGAGGCGTTCTCGACGCGGAAGAGGGTGCTATTGACACGTATCGGTCGCTCATCGACGCTGCCGAGGACGCCGATGATCCTGTCACCGAAGATCTCGCAGTGACTATTCTCGCCGATGAAGAGGCCCATCGAACTGAATTCCGGGGCTTCGAAAAGGAGTATCAAGACGACTGAGCCACCACGTCAGGGGAGCGAAAATGTGACCAGTTCGAATGATCAAGCGCCAGTCGCTTCACGATTCCGTTCGGGGACCCTCCGTGTCTTCCAGTAGAGGTATGCGAGAACGACGATGAGTATTCCCTGGAGTGTTTTGTCCACGTAACCGAGCATCGTGTATTCGCCGGCTTTCGCCACGTACCAGAGCGGGAATTGCACCGCCGTATACGCGATCCCCCCCAGATAGAGAAGGGTTCGACGGTAATCCAAAAGGAACAATACGGCGGCACCGAGGAATCCGACTCCCGCGAGTGAAACGGGTATCCGTCCTTCGACGAGTCCGGCGTACACGTGGGTGAGTCCGGTCATCAGGACGAGTAGAATCGCGAACCAGTGGGTCGTGGTGAGTGAGTCCGTCTTGACGTAGTCGCTAACCGTCTTGCCCATAGTTAGGATAGATGTTACGAGCGGTTAAACTCCACTTCGAACATTTTAGCTATACCATCGAGGTTTAGGGATATCGAGCCACCGACGATCATCCGTACGAGTTCGAATGCGAACAGTGTCGCCGTCACGGTAATCGAAACTGTGTCGACCAAAACCAGTACGGGGGTAGCCCGAGATAGATCTCCGAGAGGATGCCGATCGGCATGAGAAGTCCGGCCAGCGCCAGGAACGAAATCCAACGAGCACGCGCTGGCGAGCGGGTAACCACAGGAGCAGTGCCCCGAAGACGATACTGAGTAGCGAGAACAGGTTCCCGTGGGCGTGCGCGAGACGAGCCTCGAAATGGGGGCTTACGTTCGCCCCCGCGGTCCATGCTTCACAGCACAGAGCGAAGTCACGAATGTAGATCAAAAAATCCGTAGAGTATGAAAAGACCATCACTCCGGGGCTGATACCGATGTTCCACTTCCCGATAGCTGAGTCGGGCATGTGGCATGTAAATCATCTTTCATTGATGTGGGTGTTAGGCGAATTGATGAAAGGGGTCGTTGGACAGGGTTTAGTTTCCGAATCGTACCAGTGTGGTCGGCCACGAAACACCAACTGATAACGAATATATTCGATATACGCTATTTTGTTCGTGTAAATCAATTTGAGGTCTACGCTCATATACATACTATGGCACGCTCCCCGCTTCGGTTCACTCCGTTCCACCTCGCAGGCGCGGTGTTCCTGCTTGCTGGGCTCGTACTGGCTGTCTATCACGGCCTCATGCAGTTCGATCTCGTTCCACGGCTCGGCTGGGTTTCGTGGAGCCACATCCACTTCGTGACGATCGGCGGCTTCACGCAACTCCTGTTCGGAATGCTCCCCCAGCTCACGGCCTGGAAGCTTGATCGCCCGCTGCCCTCGAAGTACTACGATTGGCTGAACTTCACCGGATTGAACGGCGGGTTCCTCCTTCTCTGGTACGGACGCGGGTGGGGTCAGACGTGGGCGTTTGATGGCGGACTCGTCGCGATCTGGCTGCTTGTTGCCGGATTGCTGGTGGTGATGCTGCGAATGGTCATGCAAAGCGATCGAGCGTGGAACGCAACGACCGGGCTGTACCTGGTGTCTGTCTTCGTGTTCCTGTGGGGGATTACGTACGCGTACGGGCTGTTCAGCCACGTCTGGGAAGTTCCCGGTGGCTGGCTCGGCTTGCGTGAGGCCCACGTCCACGCCAACGCCTGGGGCTTTCTCGGCCTCGCGGCCATCGGTACACTCTACGACCTCTTTCCTCGCCTACTCGGTTCCGATCTCTACAGCGAGAGGTTACGAAATTACTCGGCGTGGTTCTTCGTCGCCGGCATCTTTCCACTGATTACCGGCCCCTGGATCGGGATGGGCCGGACAGTCACGGCGACCGGGCTGGTCCTCTTCGCGACGGGATTTGCACTGTACCTGTACAACCTCGTCCAGACGTATTGGTCGACAGACTCCCGGTCGGGGATTGCGTTGTCGGTCCTAGTAGCCCAGTTCTGGATGCTCGGGCCGGCGGGGTTCGCACCATTCGTGCTGTTCGGCGTCAAGTGGGTTGATCCGGGGTATATCGAAGATGGCGCGCTTCACTTCTTCTTCGTGGGGTGGGCGCTCCCCATCGCGCTCACCGGACTCCTACTCTACTTCCCGAACCTCCCTGCCCTACGCGAAGGGCATTTGGACGTCGATCACATCCCAGGCGGAAACATCCCGTCAGTGATCTCCACGTGGATGGTCTGGGTGTGGAACATCGCAATTGTGGTGGTTGGTGTTGGCTTCTTCTATCAGGACCAGTCGTGGTCGGCGTATCTCTTCGGACCCGGATATACCGCTCTCGTCATCTTGTGGCTTTATGAACTGGTACAAGCGTTCCGCTTACGCTGGACACTCCAGACCGATCCCGAGACGACTACAGAGAGTGGTCTTTACTGAAAACTCTCCTCCTGCTATGAACAAGGGAGTCTCAGTCTGCAGTTTGAGCATTAACTGGTGATGTCACTCCAGGTAGGTTTGGGAGAGACAGATCGACGTGCCGGAGGGGTTGTACGTCGGTGACGACGATTACTGTACTCAACGACATCAGAAGCGCACCAACAGTGGGTGAGAGCAGGATGCCAACCAGCGCTAGAATATACGCCACAAACCGGATCGCGAAGCAAACGACGAGGGCAATTACGAGGGTTCGGGAGAGGACCAAGATCACTCATTCTGAAGGTGACCACTGTCTATCACCAGAACTTCAGGTTCTGTTTAACGGACTCGCGCTTCAGTTCCTGAATTTCCTCAGTGATTGGGATATCCTTCGGGCAGACGGTCGTACACGAGAATTGCGTGTGACACCGCCAGACGCCGTGTTCTTTATCGAGTAGCTCCAACCGATGTTGCTTCACGTCTTTCCCTTCGCGTTCGTCCATGTAGAACCGATACCCCTTGACGATGGCAGCGGGCCCGATGTACTCGTCGTCGAACTGTGAGGGATTACACGACGACGTACAACAGCCACACTGAATACACCGCGAGGCCATCTTGATTTTCTCCCGGTTCTCGGGAGATTGGCGCTGTTCTTCGAGTTCACCGTCTGGGAGATCGTCCGGCTGAAAATATGGTTCAACGGACTCCATTCTCTCAAAGAAGTGATCCATGTCCACTACCAAGTCCTTGATTACAAGTTCGTGAGGGAGCGGTTCGACGCGAACTGGCTCATTGAGATCGGAAATTTGCGTTTGACAGCCGAGTCGCTGTCGCCCATTGATGAACAGTGCGTCACTCCCACAGATAGCCTGCCGGCAGGAATGTCGGAATGTCAGGCTCGAATCGTAGTGATCCCGAGCGTAAATTAGTGCATCGAGAACAGTCATCCCCCGAGAGAATGGGACATGGAAGTCGTCGAGTCGAGGATCTTTCTTCCCTTCAACTTCCGGGTCATACCGGAATACCTTCAACTGAACAGTTTCTCCGCCTGTATTGGGCTTTTCGAGTCCGCTCCCTACTCGCTGGCATTGAGACTGTTCTTTGTGTGGCTCCTTCTCGGCGGGTTGACTCTCTCGTGGTGACTTCTCTTTGACCGTTTTCGGATGATTTGATGACATAGCGGTTATTCCAGCCTCCTCGCGGGGATTCCGTCGTCTACTCCGCTAACTTCATTATCGTGGTTCGTCCACCGGTTATCTCACTACGGGGGGAATCTCCAGTGCCCACGGATACGGTGGGGACACATAATTACTTGTGGTGAGATACCTACCCACATACATACGTTGATTGGGATAAATAATCCTCGCAGTGGGAAATGTCTCTGGGTGGAAGTGTGAAAGCCTCGTTCACCTGCCACAGTTGCGGGAATACGTTCGACACTGATGTGGAGAATCAGTGGGGTATGTATGAGTTCGTTCGATGTCCAGACTGTGGGAGCGCCAAAACGACCCTAGCTGCAACAGCGTCCAAAATTAATGCGAGCCACTGAGAGGGGAGGGACAACGTACTATTTGAGCCGCAAGTGGACGAACGGTCTTAGATTTCCCCCTGACGGTTGGCGTCGCCATCACAGCCGAATTATTCGATGAACTCTTATTCGTGTATTATCTTGGGCCTATAGCACAAGAGATTGCCAGCCTTTTTATTGAATACCACAGTTTCAAGTAATAAATTCGTCTTAGCACCATCTCAACCTAAGTGATATTGTACTGTTCGGGAATAGCTTTAATCTCCTCTGTTACCCTATTCTTTGATATAATGACCACTTCAGTGCGTGAGGACCTCGAGCGCGACATGGAGTGTATCGACCTTCTAGGTTGTATTCACGGGCTCAACAGGCGTGATCAGAAGGTCTTTCAGGTGCTCCAACAAGCAGAGGGACAACTCACCGTCGACGACGTAGCAGACCGACTGGATTGTGACCGAACAACGGCGCATCGCTCGGTTTCTCGGCTTCTTGAGGCCAGCGTTATTGCACAGGAGCAAGTAAACTACGACCAGGGCGGTTACTACTACGTGTATCGGCCGCGGACACCAGAGGAAGTTGCTCACGAAATGCAGCGATTGCTCAACGACTGGTACGCAACCATTGGACAGCTTATTCAAGATTTCGAAGATCAATATCACCGAAACTCCGACGACCGAGAGAATGATCCGATTCAGTGCTGTTCCTGAAACTCCAGACAGAGACGCTGGCTGAAATCGGTCGTACGTATCTCAATACTGGTGGCGCGCGTCAGATCGTCGTCCTACCCTATCCGAATATTGGATAGTACCCTACGCTACCGCCGGTCCGGCAGCGCTACATGTGGTCGCAGATCGCCGATACCGATCGAGATGGTGCCCCTGTTTGAGGAGGTATTCGGGACTGAACTCGTTGAGAAAACCGTTTCCGGAGACGTGATCGAGGACGACGGCTAGAACTCGATAGTCCGCTGTTCGTCGCCCGACGGTGGCGTCGCCGGTTCGTCGTCCACGTCGCCGGCAGTGCTGAACCGGGTGACTGCGGCCGCCGGACAGATCCAGACCTCGGGGGCGTACCACGCGAACAGCCGCGAGGCGTGTTCGTGGGCAGTATCGGCGTCCTCGGCGCGGACGCGGCCGACGTGGCGCATCGGACGGCCGTCGTCGTCGCGTTGGAACACCTCCCAGAGCTCGCCGTCGTCGGGTCGCTCCTCGGCGTCGACGTCCGAGTCGGTCCGATACCGTTCGACCTTCGCGACCCGGCCCGAAGAACTTGCATCCAACTCCTCGGAGGAGATATCGCCGTCGTTGTAGGCTCCCGTCATAATCTTCTCAAGCAGTCTGGCCGTATGTGATGTGGCTCCGGAACCCCCACTGATTACTGACCCCGGTAGCTAGATCATAGAACACTTGGGCCACTACATCGTGGCGGACGCGGGTAATTATGGGTTCGACGTCGGATTCGTCCGGTGTATTCGCCGGCATGCATAACGGGGCGACTTCGAGACGGATGGATAATGGGTCGAATATGTTCGTAGAAATTCTGAGGAGTTGACAGTACACGCGTTCACCAACCCGTTTGCTACCATCAGGCTCGATTCTGAGGAGAAGATATACTACCGCCGGGTCGATGCCGCAGTTCCTCCAGAGACCCTCTCGGCGTCAGAAATTGGCCACTGGCCAAACAGGTATAAGTTCGACCGACCTATTGCTAACCGATAATGTCGAGCACACCACACGACCATGACCACGATCACAACGCTGAGCCGGTTACGAATCACGTCCACGATAACTCTTGGTCCGCGAACCTCGAGAAACCCGAGCACGGCGATGACCGCGACTTGGTCGTCCGGCAGGCGATCGAAGCTATCGAGCACACGGCTCCGGGGAATCACGTCAATCTCGTCACGCACGCGAACCACGGCCATCCATCCGAGTACCTCTACGATACCTTAGACGAGGAATTCGCCGATGCCGACTGGGAGTACATCGAGCAGTGCGGCTGTGGCGGCCACGTCCTCCGAGTCCACGTCTGACTGGGCATTGACGGGGATTCCTGAGCGCCTGCGATCCGTATCTGGTTCTCAGTACCTCGGACCCGAGATGTGTGTACAGACGACCGCCCAGTTCGAACAGTAACTGCCGGCCGACGTCTACTCGGCGTAGTAGTATTCGCCGTCGCGCTTCTGTTCACGGTCGAGCTGGCTCCCCGGCTTGTTCACTCGCGGTCGGTCAGTCCGTTCGTCGCGACGGAACGTGATCCCTAGCGACGAGAGGAACACGTTCATTCCCTCCCGCATTGGTTGTGGTGACCCAGCGTGTCCGCGTTTGCCCGGCGTCCCGTCGAAAACCACGAGACGGTCGGCAACCCGGTCGATCACGAAGAGGTCATGATCGACGACGACGACCACGGGACACTCGGTCTGTTCGCTGAACTGTCTGAGGTTGTCGGCTAGCGAAACGCGCCGGTCGACGTCGAGGAACGCCGAGGGTTCGTCGACGAGATACACGTCGGCATCACGGGCGAGACAGAGCGCGACGCCGACTCGTTGGAGCTCCCCGCCGGACAGGGAGTCTAACAATCGATCGTACAAGGACTCGACATCGAAGGGGTCGCGGATTCGCGTCGCGAACCGGTCGGTGTGGATATTGGTGACTGTTCGGAACCGCTCTCGGACCGTCGCGTTTCCATCCGGCGAGATGTACTGGGGTTTGTAGGATATCCTGGTTCCGTTCGAAACGGCGGATGCGACTTCTTCGTCACCGTCGTTGCCGTCGAGAACGCCCGCTAGTAGTTTCACGAACGTTGTCTTACCGAGGCCGTTCTCGCCGACGACACCGATGGATTCTCCTGCGTGGAGTTGGCCGCCGTCGACGGACAGCGAGAAGTCGTCGTAGGACTTCGAGCGGTCCGGGTAGTCGAGACGCGGCTCCCGGCGGTGTGCGAACTCTCGGTCTGCCGCTGACGGGAACTCGATAGCGTGTCGCCGAATGCGGACGTTCTCCTCGGTCAGGTGGCCGTCGAGAAATTGGTTGATCCCTTCGCGTGGCGATAGCTGCTGGGAGACGACACCGAAGCCACCGGGCTCACCGTATAGGACGTGGATGCGGTCGGACAGCAGATCGAGTGTCGCCAGATCGTGATCAACGACGATAGCTGATGTGCCAGTCTGCTGGACGTGGTCGTGAACGACACGAGCTACGGTGGTCCGCTGGTCGATGTCCAGAAACGAAGACGGTTCGTCGAACAGGGAGAGGTCAGCATCTGCCAGGAGTGTGGACGCAACGGCGACGCGCTGGCGCTCCCCACCGGAGAGGGCTGCCAATTCCCGGTCCAGAATCGGTCTGAGCGACAGGTCATCGAGGATGTCTTCGGCGTCGATCGGCCGCGTGGCGAGCCATTGTGCAACCGTTTCGGTAGCCCCGCTAGGTTGCTCGTCGACTCGCTGGCGCTTGCGGGCCGTCGTCACCGTTGCGTCACGGAGTCGTTCGAGATGAGACTGAAGGGTCGTCCCCCGGAACGACGTGACTGCCTGTTGCCAAGTGCTGCTATCCACGCTGTTTCCGATCAACCTAAGAAAATCCAGAGAGGTACCGTAACGGGCTCGAAGAATAAACTCGACCGTAGGTCAAGGGGAGGGAGCGCTGGAACGTGCCACACTGGATTCCAGGCTCCACAACTACATGTTCAGCCACAACGAAAAAGGTGATCTATTCACCATTCACGCGGCGTTCAATCGTTTTTCGTCCAGCGACGTTGGATACTGTAGCCGCCACAGTCCGGACACACATGATACTGTAACTCGAACCGTGACCCACAGCCTGGGCACAGGTAAGGCTCGGTCGGGTCCTCGTCTGCGAGTAAACCCTGGAGCCGGTTCACCAACGCCATCGTGACCTCCTCCTCGCCGTAAACGGCGAGGCTTCCCACGGCACCGCACCGCTGG
>NZ_FOXI01000026.1 GCF_900115675.1 Halolamina pelagica
GAAGCCGACCGCACCGGCGTCGAGAGCATCGTCGACCAGCTCGGCCATCTCCGCGAGCTCGTCGTCGGTGGGCTCACAGTCGGCCATTCCCAGGACGTTGAACCGCACCGTCCCGTGGCCCACGAGCGTGGCCACGTTCGAGGCGATGCCGTTGGCCTCGACGGCCTCGAGGTAGGCGTCGGTGTCCCCCCACGTCCAGTCCACGTCCACGTCGCCGGCCAGGCCAGAGAGGTGCTGAGCCCACTCCTCAGCGCCGCCCTCGCGGTGCATGGGGGCCATCGAGAAGCCGTCCTGGCCCAGAATTTCGGTCGTGATGCCCTGGCGGAGCTTGGGCGCGAGCGTCGCGTCCGCGAACAGCTCGAGATCCGAGTGCGAGTGCGTGTCGACGAACCCCGGACAGACCACGTCGCCGTCGACGTCGACGGTCGATTCCGCGTCGAGGTCGGCGTCGTCGCGGACGACGCGCTGAATCTGCCCATCGGCGACCGCGACGCTCCCGCGGAACCACGGCGCGCCCGTTCCATCCACGATGCGAGCGTTCTCCAGGGCCAGGTCGGCGGTCATCGTTCGTACTCCCGGTCGGCGCTGGCCTCGGTTGTGGTTCGTGCTGTGTGGTGTGCGTTCATACCACTATCCGCGGCCGGAACACGGTAAGGCTGCCCCCTCTCATGGCGGGTTCGCTGGCGGCTCCCCGCCGCGGGTTCTGTGCTGACACACCGCTATGTGGTGTGAGAACCCCTGTTCACCTGCGCGGTGCGTGAACCCCTGTCCATGATAGGTTCCTGCTTTAACAGTAACCGAGTGAAAGGGCGCCTCATGGCTGACGAGACAGTCGTACTCGGTGGGTTCTCCCACGAGACGAACACGTTCGCGAAGGGGACGACCGGCCGGCCGCTCTTCCAGGAGCGCCGCGAGTACTTCGGCGACGAGATCCCCGAGAAGATGCGGGGCACGAACACCTGCGAGGGCGGGGTCATGGACGTCGCCGAAGACGAGGGAGTCGACCTCCATTACACGGTCTCGGCCTCGGCGACCCCCAGCGGCGTCGTCGCCGCCGACGCCTACGACTTCTACACGGGGAAGATCCTCGAAGGCGTGGAGGCGAAAAGCGACGACCTCGACGGCGTGGCGCTCTGTCTCCACGGCGCGATGGTGCCGGAGGGGATGACCGACGGCGAGGGCCCGCTGGTGCGGAAGGTCCGCGAGCGGGTCGGCCCGGACGTCCCCATCGCGGTGACGCTGGACCTCCACGGCAACATCTCCGACGAGCTGGTCGAGCAGGCCGACACGCTGATCGCCTACGAGGAGTACCCCCACACCGACACGGGCGACACCGGTCGGCGGGCGATGCGGGTGCTCACACGGATGATGCGCGACGGCCTCGAGCCGGCGATGCACATCGAGCGCCCGCCGGTGCTGGCGATGGGGCCGAAGCAGAACACGCGCGAGGGGCCGATGGCGGAGGTGATGGACACCGCCCGGGAGTACGAGGAGCGCGACGACGTCGTGAAGGTGAACGTCTTCCCGGCGTTCCACCAGGCGGACGTGCCCTCGATGAACTTCTCGGTGCCCGTCGTCGCCACGAACGAGGACGCCGCCCGAGAGGCCTCCCGCGAACTCGCGGCCCATATCTGGGAGCGCCGTGAGGACTTCATCGGCGACTATCCCGAACCGCCGGAGGCGGTCAGCCGTGCGAAGGAGATCGTCGCCGACGGCGCCACGGAGGACGGCCCGGTCGTGATGGCCGACGTGGGCGACAACCCCGGCGGTGGGGGCGCGGCCGACGGGACGACGGTGCTGCGCGAGATGCTGGACCAGGAATTGACGAACGCCGGCTTCGCCATCATGCGCGACCCCGACGTCGTGGAGCAGTGCGTCGAGGCGGGCGTGGGCGAGCGCGTGACCGTTGACGTCGGCGGGAAGACCGACGACATGCACGGCGATCCCATCGAGGGCGTCGACGGCTACGTGAAGGCCATCACCGACGGCGAGTTCGAGAACACCGGGCCGATGGGGACGGGCAGCGAGAACCACCTCGGCCGGGCGGTCCACCTCCAGTGCGGCCACGAAGACGGCGTGAGCGTCATCTTGACGGAGAACCGGATGCAGCCCCTAGACGCCGAGATCTGGCGCCACGTGGGCATTCAGCCCGAGCGACTCGATACGCTGGTGGTCAAGAGCACGAACCACTTCCGCGCGGACTACGAGCCGATGAGCTGCGAGGTCATCCCGATAAACAGTATCGGCCTGGTCTCGATGGACCCGCGGAACTTCGACTTCGATCACATCCCGCGGCCGCAGTTCCCGCTCGACGAGATGGCCGCCGAGGAGTATCCCGACTGGGAGTAGGGCGGGTTCGTCTTTCGGAACACGGTTTTGGGTTCGAGAGGACCTGAAAGCCCGGTTCCCCCGGTTTTAGAAGGGAGACACTAAGTCGGAAGAAGAGGGCAGCAACACTCCTGAAAGCCCCTACCCGCTCGGGGAGCCGAGCGGGCAGCCCCTTTCAAAGTCCCACCCACCGCACAGCATCGGGGCCACACGCCTCCCCACCCGATTCACTCCTTCACTCCGTTCAGTCGCTCATCCCTCGCGCTCGGGCCGCGCACGGAGGCGCGCCCGTTTCGCGCCGACCGCATCCGCGGTTGGGGATTTTCGAGGAATCAGGGGCGTTCCCGGTAGCACAGCCAGAGGACGCCAACCCGACCCGCTACCGCGTGATCTCCGCGTACGTGTTCCGCAGGATGTAGCTCACGAACGTCCCCACGAGCAGCAGCGTCGCGGCCAGGAGCGCGAAGATGAACACCTCGCGCAGCCCCCGGAAGTAGATGGCCCGCCGGACGACCGGGTCGGCGTACCAGCCCATCAGCGCCGGGAACGCGTAGACAACGAACCCGACGACGTAGCTGATGAACCCGGCGGCGACGACGCCGAACAGCCGCTCTCCCATCTGCTCGGCGGCCATGTCGATGTAGATACCCAGGACGACGACCCCGACGACGGTGAACCGCGGCAGCGGCAGCGAGGAGACGGGGTGGACGAGCACGTAGCCGACCCAGCAGCCGGCGACGACGCCGACCAGCAGGACGGTCAGGGGCATCCTGACCCGCCGGCTGGCGAGGTCGACGCCGCGGTCGAGCCCCTGACTCGTCTCGCTCATCTACTCGGCGGGGACGTCGGTGCCGTCGTCGGTGTCGGCTCCCTCCTCGGGCTGCACCCGCTCGTGGGGGTTCTCCTTCACGTTCTGGGGAATCGACTCCATCGCCCGGAGCTGCTCCTCGTAGGCCTCGGTGGTCTCGGGCCCGTAGTAGGGGTGACACGCCACCTCCTTCTCGTCGGCTTCGAACCCCTCGGCGGCGTCGATGGGCTCGAGCTTCGGGTCGACGTGGTCACAGATGGCCTCCCGCTCGGGACAGCGGTCCTTGAACCGGCAGCCGTCGGGGAGGTTGATCGGGTCGGGGATGGAGCCCCGGATCTCGACGTGCTCGCGCTCGCGGAACGGGTCCGGTTCGGGTGCAGCGCCGAGCAGCGCCTTCGCGTAGGGGTGAGTCGGCGTCTGGATGACCGACTCGGTCCGCCCCGACTCGATAATGCGCCCGAGATACATGATGCCGATGCGGTCACAGACCTGCCGCAGCAGCGAGAGGTCGTGGCTGATGAAGAGGATGGTCAGGTCCATCTCCTCGTTCAACCGCTGGAGCAGGTTCAGCACGCCCGCGCGGATGGAGACGTCGAGCATCGACACCGGCTCGTCGGCCAGCAGGAACTTCGGTTCGAGCACCAGCGCGCGGGCGATGGCCACGCGCTGTTTCTCGCCGCCGGAGAGCTGGTGGGGGTAGCTCTCGAGGTAACTCTCGACGGGCTCGAGTTCGGCGCGCTCGAGCGCCTCGATCACCCGCTCGTAGCGCTCGTTGCCGTCGCCGATGCCGTGGATCTTCAGCGGCTCGACGACCGCGTCGTACACCTTCATCCGCGGGTTGAGGCTCTCGAAGGGGTCCTGGAAGATGATCTGGACGTCCCGGCGGAATCGCTGGAGCTCCTCGCCGGAGATGTCGGTGACGTCCTCGCCGCGGAACCGGATGGTGCCGCCGGTGGGCTCGAGCAGGCGGATCAGCGTCTTGCCGGCGGTGGTCTTCCCGCAGCCGGATTCGCCGGCCAAGCCGACGATCTCCCCCCGCTCGATTTGCAAATCGATGCCGTCGACGGCGCGCACCTTCTGATCCTTACCTAATAGGCTGTCGATCAGCCCCTCCTGGGCCTCGAAGTACTTCTTCAACCCCGAGCACTCCATCAGGAACTCAGACTCCGATTCGGGCTCGGCATCGTGTTCACTCATCGCCGGCACCTCCAGTGGCGACGACCTCAGAACGCAGCCGCGCCCACGTCTCGCGATCTCCGGCCTCGCGGCGCATCTCGTCGACGATGTCATGGCGGTAGCACGCCGAAGCGTGGTCGTCGCCGACCGATTCGAGCGGCGGGTGCTCCCCGCCACACTCCGCAGTCGCGAACGGGCAGCGTTCCATGAACCGACAGCCCTCGGGGAGGTCAGCGATGTCCGGCGGACTTCCCGGGATGCTGATAAGGTCGGATTGCTCGCCCCGCAGCGTCGGGAACGCGTTCTGCAACCCGAGGGTATAGGGGTTGTACGGGTTCTCGAATATGTCCTTCAGGTTTCCGTACTCCATCAGCTTCCCGGAGTACATCACGCCGAGCCTGTTGCACGTCTCCGCGATCACACTAATGTCGTGGGAGATTATGATCACCGAAATGCCCAGCTCGTCGCGCAACTCCTTCAACCGCTTCAAGATCTGATCCTGTACAATGACGTCCAGGGCGGTCGTGGGCTCGTCGGCGATGATTAAGTCCGGATCGAGCGCCAGCGACATCGCGATGTATGCGCGCTGTTTCATCCCTCCGGAGAACTGATGAGGGTAATCGTCCATGCGCTCGGGGTCGAGCCCGACGGTCTCGAACAACTCGGCAGTTCGCTCTCGGGCCTCGTCGGTCGAGACGTCGCGGTGGGCCTGGATGGCCTCCACAATCTGGGTCGAGATGCGTTGGACCGGATTGAGCGCGTTCATCGCGCCCTGACTGATGAGCGCGAGGTTCTCCCAGCGTAGCGCGTCAAGCTCGCGTTTCTCCAGCTCGGTCAGCTCAATCCCGCGGAAGCGGATGGAGCCCGATGGCACCGCACCGTTGGTAGGTAATAGGCCCAGGACCGCCTGGGCGACCGTGCTTTTGCCACAGCCCGATTCACCCACGAGGCCGAAGATCTCGTCCTCCTGGACGGTGAAGCTGACGTCGTCGACAGCGATCAGCTCGCCCTCGCTCGTGCTGTAGCTCACTGTCAGCCCCTCGGCCTCAAGCAGCGGTGCGTCGTCGTCGAAATCGAAGTTCGCGTTTGCCTGTTTCATTTATTTCTCCTGTAGCTGCGGGTTGACGACCTCCTCGTAACCGCGGCCGACCAGATACGCCCCGGTCACGACCATCGTGATCGAGAGCCCCGGCGGGAACACCCACCACCAAGCCGTGCCGAACGACTGCGTGACGAACGCTCGCTGGAGCATCACGCCCCAAGAGGGGATGGTCGGGTCGCCGAAGCCGAGGAAGGCAATGCTCGCCTGCGCGACGATGGAGTAGCCGACCGCGATGGCGGCGTACAGCGCCGCGAGCGGGATGACGTTCGGGAGGATATGAACCGCCATGATGCGGAAGTCACTCGCGCCTGCGGCCTCGGCCGCCTCGACATACGGCCGCTCGCGGACGGTCAACACCTCCGAACGAACCACCCGAGCGGTCGAAAGCCAGTACAATAACGAGATGCCGAGAATGATGTTCCAGACACTTGCGCCCAGAACTGTCACCAAGACGATGACAAACGGGATGAACGGCAGCCCGTAGAGAACGTCCACGATACGCATCACAATCTCGTCGACCCAGCCGCCGTAGTAGCCGGCGACGAGACCGACGGTCGTTCCGATGATGGCTACCATGAACGCGCCGAGCAGCCCGACGAACATGGCGATGCGCGCCCCCAGCAGTAGTTGAGAGAGCACGTCGTAGGCCGACTCGGTCGTCCCGAGCGGGTGAGCGAGACTCGGTGGTTGGAGTTTCGCCCAGCCGCCGGCGTCTGTGTAGATTCTCTCGTATGGCCCGTATGGAACGATGTAGGGTGAGATCAGAGCGATGACCACATAGAAAATCAAGATGACCAGCCCGGCCACAGCCATGCGGGATTGCGCGAAAATGTGCGCTTGCTCGCGCGCTGAGTTGCGGAGGTTCTCGAAGAACCGCCGCCACCCCTGGCTAGGTTCGCCCTCGCTGTGGGCCACCGAAGAGGAGGTTTCGCCGCTCATCTCAGGTGCCCCCCAGTCTAACCCGCGGATCCAGGTACGTGTACGCCAGGTCCGCGAAGAAATTCATCGAGATGACGATTGTCGAGAGCAGCAGGAACGCCCCCTGGGCAACTGGGTAGTCGCTGCGCAGCGACGCCTTCACCATCTCGCGACCCAGCCCTGGCCACGAGAACACCGTCTCGATTAATACCTGCCCGCCAACGGCGAAGCCGATGGCGATGGCAAACGCCGTCACCACGGGCAACACTGCGTTGCGGGCAGCGTGCCGGAACAGGATCCGTCTGTTCGTCAACCCCTTCGCGCGGGCAGTGTCGATGTAGTCCTCGGAGAGTACCTCCAGCAGGTTGTTGCGCATCAACAACAGCGGCAGTCCGGTGTAATATGTACACAACGTGAACACCGGTAAAACGAGATGATATAGGAAATCCACGCTGAGGAATTTCGAGACGGGGCCACTGTACTGGGCGCCGACGCCCCGCATTCCCCCAAGCGGGAAGAGATTAAGCTTGAACGCGAAGACGTAGAGCACGATCATCCCGGTCCAGAACACTGGTGTCGAGCGTACCAGAAGTACGACTAGCATGCCCGCACGCTCCTTGGATGTTCCCCGTATCCACCCTAGTTGGGCGCCGAGATATATGCCCACCGTGTAGGAGATGAGAAACGCAGTGAGCATCAACGCCATCGTGTTGTAGAACCGGTCGAGAATGAGCGTCTTCACTGTCTGGCCGTAGTAGAACGACTGGCCGAGGTTGAGGTGGAGCAGTTGCCACATGTACAGCAGGTATTGTTTCCAGAGCGGTTCGTTGAGACCGAAATTCTCGATAACCCGTTGGCGGGCTGCCTCGGTCATCCGTGGGCTCATGATGGCCGACATTGGGCCACCCGGAACCATCCGGAACAGGAAGAACAGGATGGTGGCCACGGTGAAAATCGAGATGACCATCAAGAGGAAGCGACGCGCCAGGTAACGTTTGTTGACCATTGATTTCGTGAATGTGGAAAGGATTCGCTAGCAGGACGGCCGGTTCACTCGCCAGTCTTCCCTTCGGGATAGTGGAGTTCGCCGTCCTCGTTCCAAGCGTAGCCGGCATCGTTGAGGATGGTGATGGCACCCTCAACGCCGTTCTCGAAGTATGGCGTGTCCGGGTTATGCCAGAACTTCAGCGTCGGGTTAATCGGCGAGATAGCCTCGTTACCGAAGCCGTCATACAGCTCCTCGATAATGGTTGGCTGGACCCCGGTGATGAGCGCGTTGGTCGCTTGCCGGAACGCCACGTCGTCGAACGGTGGGCGCTCCATATTGACCCAAGTTGCCTGCCGACCCTGGCCGGAGTTCTGCACCATCGAGAGGTGATCCTGCTCGTCAACTGTGTTGCTCAGCTGACGCGGGCTGCCGAACCAGTAGTCAAGCAGGATGTAGTCGCCTTGGATCATCGCCTCCATTTCGGCGTCGCGGGTCGAGAGCGGATTCTGGACACGCGCGTCGATGTTAGGGGCCGCAAACGCGTGCTCCTTGAACGCCGGCATTCTGAATCGAGAGGCCTGATCCCACGTCCCATATTCGAACGGGCCGCTGCCGACGATCGGCATGTCGTCGTTGACGGGGACCTTCCAGGGGGCCTCCTCATTGCCCGTCTCGCTGATGCGCTGCTCCCAGACGTGCTCGGGGAGGATGGGGACCATTCCCAGCGTAAGCGCGATGTATGGTGCGTACGCCTCGGTCAGGTTGAACCGGACGCCGAGTTCGCCAGTCTTCTCGACACTCTCGGTCGTCTGAACGACGTTGTTGATGTACGCCGGCGGTTCGGTCTCCATGATGAGGTTGAACGTGTACACCACGTCGTCGGCGGTGACCGACTCACCGTCGTGGAATGTCATCCCCTCCTTCATCGTCACGTCGAGGGTAGTGCCGTCAGTGTACTCGTACTCTTTCGCCGCCCACGGCGTCATCTGGAGGTCAGGATCGGGACGGAACAGGAAGTCATGCATGAACCGGGTCGGCGTCCAGTTCCGGCTCGGGCCAATGGCGTTGAGGTGGAGGGGGTTGAGCTGGTCACTCGGATCCCAGTTGTTCGTCACCACCACCCGACCGTTCTCGTTGGTCGGTTCCATCTGGGTGTAGTTCCAGATGTTTCGCAGCCCCTTGTCGTTCACCACGATTGAATCCGGGTCGATGGCGTCGCTATTGAACGCGTACGGGGTGACGTTGTACAGGTACTGGTTCTCTGGGCGCTGCTCACCCAGGATCTTCTGGGCCTCATGCACCATTTCCTGACGAGCGTCCTCGTCGGTCTCCCGTCGTTGACCAGCTGCCAATTCGTTGTAGCGCTGGTTGTTGAAGCCGTAGTAATTCAGCGAGCCGTTCTTGTGGAACCGGTCGTAGATGATGCCGTCCGGGTCACCGTTGCTCGCCGTCCAATTGTACGTGACAAGGTGGAAGTCACCCTCCTGTTCCCGGCTGACCAGCACGGTAATCTCCACAGGCTTGGTCTGGACCGGAACACCCAGCTCATCGCGGAACGTCTTGTCGACCAGCGCGTTCGCCTGGTACCGTGCGGCGTAGTAGCGCTCAGTGTTGCTGACGTGGACTTTTTCCCCGATTTTGCGCTCTTCGGGCAGGTCGCTCTCCACGTTCTTACTTCCCGTGCCGGTTCCCTCGCCACCACCGTCAGGATTGGTCTGATCGGAACAGCCAGCAATGCTCACGCTGCCGACCGCTGCGCCGGCAGCACCCATCTTCCGCATGAACTCTCGTCTATTGGTAGCCATGCACACTATCTTTCACCGTTACCTCCACATATAGTGATACCCCAACTATGGAGGGGGCACCAAACGCGGATAAAGGCGCAATAGCAAAACGAAGCCGTACTTATACATTTAGAGAAGATACGCGTTCAGGATGGTGAGGTTATTTCCCAGGCCCTCAACTGCATCGTTGTGGGCCTCAAGCGCCTCGCGCGCGCGTTCAAAGTGGGGCTCGGGATTGGCTTCGATCGCGTCAGGCCTCCCAGCTTCGAGACTATCTAGGTTCGTTTCAACAGCGTCAAGGGCCGCGGTCATCGCCTCGTGGAACTCTTGGAGACGCTCGTTGTGGGCCGCAAGTTTTTCGACGGTTTGGTCGCGGTGGCGTACTGCCTGGTCGACGCTCAGGAACGCTGACTCCTCGGCCAGTTCGTGGATGTTTCCCGTCTCAGCCTCAATCTCTGCTTCAAGTGCCTTGAGAGCGTCCCGCTCGTCGGCGATGGCGGCCCGCGTCTCCGGGAAGCTGTCACTCTCTCCGGCTTCGTACGCCTCGAACTCATCGCGAAACGCCTTGCGCCGCTGTTCGTCACAATCGCCAACCGTCTCAGCGGCGTCGATAATCTCCTCGATTCCCATATGCTGCTTGCTATCGATGAACATGTATGAATCTACCCCTTCCATCATCGTGTTTAGTTAAGCGAATTCCACCAGACGGCGAAGGCTTGCAGCCATGTTTCTGCCGTCGTCGGCTGCACGTTGCTGAAACTATTACTAAACGAAGAAGTACGTCGTTTTACTTCTCTAAATATACGTTCAACAGCATTCCGATTTCCATGACGAACCGTCTGAAATCGGAGCCCTGCTCGGCGGAGTGCTGTCGCTAGATGCTGAGCGTAATCGACGAGAAACACGGCGTCGGAGACGTCGTGTTTCTCCTGCAGCTCCCGCAGAAACTGCTGTGTTAATACGGTCGTAGTGGTCGTAAACAGCCGTATATGCAGGAACTTGTTCGTCTCTGGATCGA
>NZ_FOXI01000031.1 GCF_900115675.1 Halolamina pelagica
AAAAAAAAAGACGTGGAGATGTTCGCAGACAGTCGGGTGGAGTATCAGCGTCTATCATTCCCCTAATGGGTGAGGGGCTCGCTGTACTGGCGGGTCCCTGAACACGGTGAGTATGATGGCAACCAGAGACATCTACGAAACTGACTTCGACGAAGACGTCCGAACGGAATCGAGTGCGAACCAGTGTCCCGAGTGCGACGGCCGGGCCACCACGAACGCAGTCGAAACGGTCTGCGAGGACTGTGGCCTGGTCATCGACGAACAGCGTATCGATCACGGGCCGGAGTGGCGGGCGTACGACGACGAGGAGCGCGAGCGAACGGGTGCTCCACTCACTGCGGCCCGCCATGATCGCGGCCTGTCGACGGAAATCGGTCGCGGCACCGACGCGAAGGGGAACGAGCTCTCTGGGCAGAAGCGACGACGACTCGCGCGGATGCGCCGTGAGCAGACCCGCGGTCGCTGGCGGTCGAAAGCGGAACGGAATCTCGCACACGGACTGGGCGAGGTGCGTCGGTTGGCGAGTGCGCTCGAACTCTCTGATTCGGTCCGCGACCAGGCGTGTCAGCTCTTCCGGAGCGCCCAGAACGAAGATCTGCTTCGTGGCAGGTCCATCGAGGCCATTGCCGCGGCCAGCGTCTACGGGGCCTGCCGGTGCAACGGCCGCTCTCGGTTAGTGGACGACGTCAGCGAGATGGCCCGCGTCGCAGAGTCACGGGTCACGAACGCGTACAAAACGCTGAACGAAGAGCTGGGCCTCCCCGCTGAGCCCGTCTCCCCCAGCATGTTCGTGCCGCGTCTCGCCTCGGACCTCGAGTGTCCGGACGAGATCCGACAGCGGGCTCGAGCCCTCGCGGAGCAGGCCGAGAAGCGCGGCGTCACGACGGGCGTCCATCCGGCCGGGTTCGCCGCGGCCTGCCTCTACAAGGCCGGTCGCAAAGAGGGCCGATGGTTAACGCAATCCGAGGCGGCGGACGTGGCGAACGCCTCAAAGGCGACTGTCCGGGCACACCGGGATACATTGGAGGAACAGGTTGCCTGACAACACGCATCCCCCAAACACTACCGTCAGATAGTTTTCTCGGGAAACTATTTACTTCTCGGCCACATAGCCTCCAGTATGAACGAGACGTGGGACGACGTCAACGAGCGGGTCAAAGCGGACTGGAAAGAGGAGACTACGCCGTTCGAGCGGGTGTACGAAATCGTCGAACAGACCCACGACGGGCAGTCGGCAGCCGAGATCGCCGACCGCGCCCTCGTAAGCGAGCCGACGGCACGTCGACACTGCAAGGCGCTCGTGAACACGGGCTTTGCCGAGACGGAACAGGACGGCCAAACAACGCTGTACAAGCGCAACACCGACCGGATCTTGATGTCCCGGATCCGCGAGCTGCGCGAGGAAGTCACTCGGCCGGAGTTACTTGACAGTATCAAGGAGATGAAGGCCGAGATCCGGCGCTACGAGGACCGCTACGACGTTGTTTCACCGGAGGAACTCGCCCAGCAACTCGACGCCGACGAGACGGAAGGCTGGGACGACCTGACGGCGTGGAGGACAACGCGGCAGAATCTCGCCGTCGCACAAGCCGCACTCGCGTACGACGAGGCCAGCCACCAGCTCGCTGTATGAGTGAAAACGATCGAGCCGGCCAGTTCGGGCCGATCTATCTTCCGGCACTCCAGCGAATTCGTGACCTCTGGCTCGAACTCGAACCGCTTGTTGAAGACACCTCGTACGATGACGTCGTCGCACCTACGGAACTGCAGATCAGTCTCGCTGACGCACTCGGCGACGCCGACGCTGCACGACTCGATATCCAGTGGAGCGAACTGGGGATGTATTCGTTTCACTACGTCGATAGCGGTGACGTCAATTGGCGCTTCGATCGTCATCCGAACACACACTCCCCCGAGGTTCATTTCCACCCTCCGCCCGAGGCCGCGACAACGAACGTCGAAGCGTCCTGTATCGACGTGACCGAGGTCTCACTCGTGACGCGTGCCGTCCATACGATGTGGCGGGCAGCGTACGAGGATGAGGATCTAGATCGATTGAACACCGCATCAAGTCCACCGTAAGGATGCCCTCCGGATGTGACCTCCCCGAGAGATTGGATAAACTGTCCGCCGAGGAGGCGCGGCAGTATCTCATCCGGTTCCTCGGACGCCAGGACCTCGACGAGCACAGGGAAATCTACGACGAACTCGCGACCGAGTAGGACACCCTCCAAGTTGCGGGTTATACGTAGTACTGCAACGGTATCGTGGCTTCTCTCAGAGTGAGACCGTTCCATTCCGGAACGCAAGCGAGAACGACGTATCGGTTTTCCCCTTCGCGCTGGAAGACTGTCCACGCACATGGACGTAACCGAGGACGCGGTTCGAGATGTCTGCACGAACGCGGTCTTCGAACGTGGCGAACGATATCTTTCTGAGGGCTGTATTCACGAAATTCACCGCGTCGACACCACCGTCACCGCCGTCGTGAGTGGCAGCCGTCAGTACGATGTTCGTGTTGACCTCGCCACTGACGGGTTTGCCCCGTGGTGCGATTGTCCGTACGACGGGCCGGGAGCGTGCAAGCACGTCGTCGCCGTGTTGCTTCGGTGTGTCGACGACCCACCGCCAGATGAAGGCGATCGACTCGACGCCGAACTCGACGGCGCCGACGCCGACGAACTGCGCGCGTTCCTGCGTGACGAACTCGCGACCGATGCGGATCTCCGTGATCGGTTTCTCGCCCGCGTCGGCGAGCCGACGAGACAGTCGGTCGACGAGCTTCGCACCGCGATCGACCGGCGGTTCGAAGAGACGAACCCTGAGTACCACGTCGTCTTCGAGCCGATCGACTTCACGCAGTGGTTCGCTCTCGCGAACGAGTACCGCGAACAGGGGCGGTACGCGTCGGCGGCGACCGTCTACCGAGCCCTGGTCGAGTCGCTCGACGACAACATGGAGCGCGTCGACGGTGCCTACGACCACTTCTCGCGTGCGTTCAGTCGGGCACTCGACGGGTATGTCGACTGTGTCGTGACCACAGAACGGGACGCTGATGCGGTCACTGACGCCGTCGCATTCCTTGAAGAGCGGGTGACGTCGGGAACGCGGTTCCTCGCGGAACACTTCGAGAAGGCCGCGGTCGACCTCCGGGAGAAGGCGGACGAGCAGTCCTGCGAGTAGCTGTGTCGCACTCGATGGCGCCCGCCAGTTCGAAAATCACGAGAGTTAGTTTGTGTCGCGGTCAGCCACGTCGATCGGCTGTTCGCGGGTGGCTTCGACGTCCGAGTAGAGCGCCAACGCATGCTTGATCAGCCGGCAGTCTTCCAGATTCATCTCCCAGCGCGTGATCACGTCACGACGTTCGTGAAGTTCGTCACTTGTGAGGTCGCCATCGGCGAGCGACTGTTCGAGCTCTTCCCATGTCTCGACGTCGTAGGTCGCCTGCCACCCCTCGATCTCCTCGGTGATCGCCGCCAGTTCATTGCGAAGCTCCTCGCGCGTGTTCTCCTCAATAAGCGTCCGGATCTCCTCGAAGAGCAGGCGCGTGTAGTCCGGCTGGTAGCGCGTGGTCTCGCCAGCCTCGACGCGGCGCAGTTGGCCCTGGTCGACGAGATCCTGGAGTTCCTCGTTGGTCGTACTCTAAGCCGCATCAGCCTGTTTGCTGATCCAATTGACGGACCGCGGTTCACGAAGCGTCTCGGCGACCGCTCGAATACGGTCGCGGGCGTTCACCGACTCAGTCCACGACTGGCCCCCATCTCGAGAGGATTCGGACATGTGTGGCACCGCTAGTCCTGATTACGATACGGAAGCGTTGTCACGTCGAACGCATCGTAGTGTCGGTCGTACGTAAGGATATGGTCGACCTCTAAGGCCTCCATATGGGCTGCAACAGTGAAATCGGTGAGTGACGCATCCAGATCCGTCCACTCGACGAACGTTGCTTTCGCGTCATCAAAAACGTCCTCGGAAACGGATTCGAACTGATACAGCGTGCTCTCATCCAGTGTCGTCAGAAAAGACGCGGCGTTCCGCATCGACGCCTGTTTTTTCAGCCGGGTTGCGGCCTCGTCGACAATGTGATCGTTGACGATGAGGCGACGATAGGGGAGGTCACCGTCGCGGACGAACGCCATGAACGCCCGCGAGACTGCGTGCATCTGATCTTGGGGGTTGAATAATGCGTACAGGAACTTCGGGCCGACGACGACCTGATGTCGGACGTGCCCTGGACGAAAATGTTCGGCTGTGACCGTACCGATCGGGGTTTCGACTGGTTCAGCCATTTACGGTCAGGATTGCGCGGACGGATCGTCGGCGAGCGTGAACGATTCGTCGCTGCCGTGCCACTCGTCGACGAGATCGTCTTCCTCGCGAGCGTCAGTCGCTGACGACGCTGGAAGGGACTCGTCATCAAGATCGTCGAGGACGGTGAACGCCGGGTCGTTTGGGTCAGCTTGCTGCTGGCGTTCGATCCACTCGAGAAGCGCCTCGTGGCCGGCTTCTTTCAGCGAGAGGCCGTGTTCTCTCGCAAACTCCCGGAAGCGTTCGTATTCGTCCTCGTTCAGTTCAGTTTGAACGTGCTTGGTGTCGTTACTGCTCATAGGGACCCCAGTTGCTACTCCCATCTACTTGCTTATGAAGTATAAGATGTTCGCATGCCTTAGTTCATGGCCTATACTCAAACGGGAGACGGAGCGGACTACTGGTCCTGAAGTTGAAGTACGAATTCGAGACAAACGACACCAATCGATGCGTGATCGCTATCTGGATTTCGAGGAACTGCGGCCGACTCCGGGTCGTCGTCGGTCTGGCCGACCAAGGCGGCCTCGGCGTCGCTGATGAGCGAGCGGACCTCGGCCTCGATCTGCAGGTTCTCTTGGTAGAGTTGGTGTTCGACGCGCTCTTTCAGCAGGTTCTCGGCGGCTGTTGCAGTGTCTGTTCGATCGCGGGTCTGGATGTCGTCGTAGCTGTTGCTCATGGGTTGTCGTGGATGGTTACTGGCGAATTGCTGGAAACGCGGTTTCTCGAACGGATCTGCGATTCGGGGCTACGCTACTGGAGGGGCGGCCAGTATACGATAGCTCTGTAGAACTCTATTGTTCAGAACTGTCGGCGGTGAAAGAGCCAGTAAGTGGGATTGCACACCGACCTTTTGCTGCGCTCGGAGCCTTCGGCTCCTCGCTGGCAAAAGCTCGACCAAAAGCCTGCGTCGGCCCCTTCGGGGCCTCCTTGGCCCGCTCGCTCACTTCGTTCGCTCGCGGTGAGTAGCTCACCTGTACTTACCGAATCGTCACATCAGATCAAGGCGGGTTCTCACCTGCTATTTTGCGTAAAACAGCCGTTCAATAGGTGTGCGTATCGATCGCCAGAAGGCACTTCAATGACAGTACCGAGATATTGGCCGTGTCTCCTCGTTCTCTACTCAGCGTTCTTGCGCTCCTCGTCGCAGTCTCGCTGATTGGTGCCCCGTTGACGATGCATGATTGGGGCGAGAAGGCCCATATCAGTGCCGAGCCAATCGAAAACACGTCAAGTGTACCTGAGGAGACACCGGTGCTACAGTACGAGTCGCTATCCCCGAATGCACAGCAGGCCATTCACGTAGCGAGTCAACGGGGTGGTGTCGCAATATACGGCACCGAGGACTGGCCGGATGAATTCGCATACGGCGACGTGCTGGAACCCGGCTCCGGGCGATATGTAGTCGTCTATGAGGGACAACCGTACCGAGTAACAACCGTTGGAGGACTCGGAGTGGGTAAAGACCCGGTCGAACGCACGGCGTTCCAGTTACCGTTTGTAGGCTACGGACTATTCCTGCTGTACGTCACGCGTCAAACCGGCTGCGACGACCTTTCCCCTCGAACACCCGGCGCATTCGTCGCCGTCGGGGCATCCTTCCACCTACTCGGCCCTGAATTCGACTTCTGGATGTTCGGCCCAATTGGGTACTCAGCACTCGGGTTTATCGGATTCCTCGCCATCGGCTGGTGGTCAACTCGTGACGCACTTTAGGTTGCCACGTCATTGATGCCGAGTAATTTGTGAGTCTCCTGTTCTTGTCAAAAGTTGATCTCCGGTACAGGATGAGTGGTGATGCGGATTGAGGCCGCGTTAACCAACAGATTTGCGCCTATACCTCCCACTGTTGGTTAAATACTGCCGACAGTATCTCAAAGTTCGAAGGCCAATACCGCCCTACTCCACGACGGAGAGCAACCGATCGCGATGGTTCCGGACGGTATCGACCGTCACTTCCGCCGCCGCTGCCGCATCGGCTTGCGTCAACGGCGCCTCGTGGGCACACGCCGCTATATACAGACACCCAGCAGCGAAGCCTGCAGGATGTACCCCGGTTGTGACGCCGGCGTCGACGGCCTGTGCAGCAAGCTGCTCTGCCCGGCGTCGGACGGCATCTGTACACCCCAACTCCGACGCCAGCCGCGGCACGAACTGTGTCGGCTGGACAGGCGGCGTCGGCAACCCCAACTCTTCATTGAGCACGCGATAGGCGTTCTCGACGCGATCCTGTGTGACCTTCGCCATCGGTGCCACGTCGGCGATGAGCCACGATTGGCCGTTGCACCGACAGGCGCCGTAGACGCTCGCGGCAGCCATCGCCTCGATCGATCGTCCTGGAAGCAACTGCTGGTCCTGCGCCGTTCGAAACAGCTGGCAGGCCTGATCGCGTACCGAATCGCTCAGGCCGAGTGCGCTCGCGATCCGACGAATCTCCGTGAGGCCATGCCCGAGGTTGCGTTCCTGTTTCGATCGCCAACGACTGCGTGAGTGCTCCCGACGGATTCGGGACAGGCGTCGACGCTTCTTGCCGTCGAGGGTGTTGCCGTTCGCGTCTTGGTTCGTTCCGATCTCTGTCGAGAGTCCACGATCGTGCCGTGCCGGTGTCAGTGTCGCTCCGGTTCGTTTCGCCGTGTCG
>NZ_FOXI01000025.1 GCF_900115675.1 Halolamina pelagica
CCGAGTCCAGCGGCTCCGGCGCGGTGTAGGAGACGCGGTCGAACGTGATCGGGTCGGCCACGGGGACGGCGACCAGCGTGCCCGAGAAGTCGTCCTGTCGGGCGAGCAGTTCGGCGTGGAGCCGCCGGAGCACCTCACTCCCGTTGATCTCGCGGCCGTGCTGGGCGGCCTGGACGTACAGCGTCGGCCCGTCGCCGTCGCCGTAGGTGTGGACGGTGGTCTCGAGTTCGACGCCCGAGGGGAGTCGGGCCAGTGTGATTCGCTCTGCGTCGTGCATACCGTGGGGCTCGTTCTCAGGGTCCTTTGCACCACCGATTCAGGTAAGGCGGAGCGCGAGTCGATCGCCCGCTAGGACTCCCGCGCCGGCTCGAACGCCCGCCACTCCCGGGACTGGTCGGGGAGCCCGCGCGGGCGGAGCTCCGGTGCCTCCTCGGCGTCGCGCACGTCGACGCGGCCGCGATGAGGGGGATGCTGGTCGAGGCCGGAACCGGATCCAACTTGCCTTGTTGAACGCAAGACGGCGACGGGGGCACAGGCGATCGGCGAGGCGGTTGCCAGGGAGACGGCGACGCCCGCAGCGCTTCGAGACGCCTACCGCGACGTCATTCCCACGTTCGATGGGCCGAACCGGTGGTTGGCGACCCAAGAACTCGGGGAACTGCTCGCAGCGGTGCCGGCGGCTGCGCCGGCACCTTGCGAGTCGCTTCTCGAGATAATCAGGACCCCCTGACGACCCCACCACCAGCCTCCACCGGCCGCAAGAACACCACCGCCACACCTGCGAGAGCAATCAACACAGCCCCGAGCGCGAACGACGCTGCCCACCCGATCGAGATCACCAGCGCGCTGGCGACGGTGCCGGCGAAGACCCCGCCGAACAGCTTGGCCGTGTAGAGCGCCGCGTAATTCTCCGAGGAGTAGGTCCGGCCGTAGTACTCGGCGACGAGGCTCGGGAACACCGCGAACATCGGGGTCCGGAAGAACGCGGCGGCACCGACGAGCGCGACGAACCCGGCCGCGAGCCCCTCGACGCCGACGGCGACAGCGCCGGCCAGCGACACGCCACTGAGCACGAGCGATGCGGCGACGGTGCGCCGTCGACCCAGCCGGTCCGAGAGACTGCCGCCGATGACCACACCGCCGGCCTCGGAGAGCGCCACCGCCGACGCGCTGGCGGTGGCCGCCGCCGCCGGGAGCGACAGCGCCGTCGCGAACGAGACGATCTTCCCGATGATCATCAGTCCGACGCCGTTGGAGACGATGAACACGGCGTAGAGCAGCCAGAACTGCCAGGTCCTGACCGCCTGCCGCCACGTCCAGGCGCGCTCGTCCGTGGGGTGGATGTCCTGGCCGGCGTTGTCGGTTTTGGCAGTCTCGATGTCCGCGGCGGTCTCGTCGTCGTCAGCTTCGTCGTCAGCGGCGCCAGCAGCGTCGGCGGACCCACCGCCAGCGCTCGTCGCGGATGGCGGATCCCGGAGCACCAGCGCAGCCACGAGCGCGGCACCGCCGACACCCGCCGCGAGCGCGAACAACGTCCCCTCGAAGGTGTCGGCGACACCGCGACGGATCGCGGGAATGGCGAGGAAGCTGAACCCGCTGAAGCACATCCCGACCACGCCCGTCGCCAGCCCGCGGCGGTCGTCGAACCACTTCACGGTGGTGTTGATGGACACCGTGTAGACGATGGCCACACCGATGCCACCGACAGCGTAGGCGAGGTAGACCGCCGGCAGCGACCCCGCGACGGCGATACCGGAGAACCCGCCAGTGAGACAGAGCGCGCCCACGAGCGACGGGAGCCGCGGACCGTACCGGTCCCGCACCCACCCAGCCGGGAACTGCCCGAGCGTCTGGAAGACGACGAACAGCGTGAACACCGTTCCGAGCGCCGGTTCGGGCGCCCCCACGCGCTCGCCGATCGGGAGTCGGATCGACGACCAGGCGAACTGATAGATGCCGGCCGCACCCAGCGCGAGGGCTGCGACCAGCACCAGCCCCCAGCCCGAGAACCGCAGGTCTCTCCGATCCATTACGGTGACCGAGTAACTCGACCCTCAAAAGTGAACGTCTCCCGGCCGTCGGCCATCGGCTCCGCGACGTTCGGAGCCGGAGCGCCAGGACCCGACGGAGCACCCGGAACCGGGTCAGTACAGTTCGAACGACTCCGGGAGCGAACGGTCGTCACGGTGGCGCTCGAGGTAGTAGCTGACGCCAGGCTGGTTGGCCGCTCCGACGATGAGGTGCACCGCCTCGGCAGTGCCCTCGTCGTAGACGGCGTAATCGGCCATCCGCTCGTTCCGTCCGTGGGTGACGACCTCGAGTTCTGGGTCGTGTGCGCGGAGCCACTCGCGTTCGAGCGGTTGCGGGAGGAACGTCCGTTCGTAGTACCGCTGGAGCGCACCGAGGCGCTCCGGGTTCCGGTTCGCCCCACGACTCAGGGTGAACGACTCGTAACTCTCGCCGACGGCCAGATCCGCGTGGTCGGTGACGAACGCGGCGGCGACGTCGCCGAGCGTCCGCTCGAACTGGTCGCCATACACCGAACTCCCGGATTCGATGAGCGAGAACGTCGCGTCGCGGAACCGGGCGGCGACCGACGTGACGTCCTCCACGACCGCGTCGAACCCCGTCTCCGGGAGCCCCTCGAGGTGGGGTCGACGTCCAGTGACGAACACTGCTGCATCGCCCAGCTGTAGTCGTCCATCTCGCAGACCTCGTCGAACTCGTCGAAGTACAGCGACCGGATCCCCTGCTCGCAGTAGACGGTCGCGCCGCGGTCGAGGAACCCGGTCACGTGCTCCCGGAGGAACGACCCCTCCTCCGGCGTTCCGGCGTGCGTGACGCCGTGGACGTGGAACGCCGTCCCGTCGACACGCACGGTGGTTCCAGGCAGCCCCGTCGGCGGCGATGCCGCTCGCTGTCGCTCGGCGACGGCGACCTTCCAGTCCCGCTTCGCGCGGAAATACGCCTCGTGCCGGGAGTCGACCCCGTAGAGCTCCGCCAGTTCGGCGAGGTCCGCCGCGCTGCGGATCGGGTCGATCCGGTCCTCGTGAGACGGTCGCGTCACGATACAGGTAACAGAAGGGTCCACACACCTATCAAGACCCGGCCTGCCGTGCGAGCGACCCGTACCGCAGCCAGAACAGGATGGAGCTCGCGATGGATCTCCGGGTGACGCTGGCGTTCGACGGCGAGGACTGACCGCACGAACCCGGGTACGTGGCGCCGTCGCCCGGTGTGGAGCCGTCCGCGTACCTGGCCAGCGACACCCACCCCTCCATGTTAGGGGGTCCCATTAACCTAGAGGACTGGACTATCACTGTTCATGGATCCAAGAGACCGTTTCAAGGTCGCGAGAGAACCGTCCGATCTGGAGGGGACCGCCCTCGACCGTCGGGAGTTCATGAACATGGTGAAGGTCGGCGGTGCGCTCACGCTCGGCCCATCGCTCGCCGGGTGTGCGGGCGACGGGGGCGGCGGCTCCGGCAGTAACGCGCCCGAGGAGCTCGTCATCGCCCGACCGTCGGATGCCGACCTGCTCGACCCGCACCAGACGACCGACGCCGGCGCGAGCCAGGTGATGGAGCTGTTGTACGACGGGATGGTGTTGATGGACGGCGAGCGCAACTTCCACGAGATGCTGGGCAAGGGGTTCGAGGTGAGCGACGACGGCACGGAGTGGACCATCGAGTTCAACGTCGATAGCGGTATCACGTTCCACAACGGCGACGAGTTCACTGTCGACGACGTGGTGTTCACGTTCGAACGGTTCCTCGAGAATTCGCTCATCCGCTCGTGGGCGGTCGGCTCGCTTCAGGGCGTGGAGAAAGTCGACGACCGGCGGGTGATGTTCACGTTCGAGGAGCCCTACGCCTTCTTCGAGTCCCACGCGGCATCGAACTCCTACTTCGGCATCCTCCCTGAGGACCTCGGCGGGAAATCCGCCGAGGAGTTCGCCCAAAACCCCATCGGAACGGGCCCGTACGAACTGGAGGAGTGGGTAAAAGGCGAGAAGATCACCCTGGCCCGCAACGACGACTGGCAGACACCGACCTACGACGTGATCGAGTCCGAGGACCCGCCGATGCCCCGCAAGATCACCTGGCAGGTTATCCCGTCGGCGACGCCGCGGGTCCAGGGACTGCTGACCGGCGACGTGGACGCGCTCACGGGCGTCCCGCCGCGAAAGCGCACACAGATCGAGGACTCCGACAAGGCGACGCTTCACTCGGCCATCGGCGGTTCGATCACCTACGTGCCGATGCATAATGGGCTCGCACCGACCGACGACGTGACCGTCCGGAAGGCGATCGCCCATGCCATAGACAAGGAGCGCATTGTCAACGACATCTACAACGGTGCGGGGAAGGTGAACCCCTCACCCATGCCCGCGGGCTACCCGTCGTGGGCGGGCGAAACGGTGCGGGAGGAGTTCGGCTACACCTACGACCAGGACCGGGCGCGGGAGCTCCTGAGCGAGGCCGGCTGGGAGACGGGGAGCGGTGACTACCGGCAGAAGGACGGCGAAACGCTCGAGCTGTCGATGGTGACGCCGAACGCGCCGCCGGCGACGCTCCAGAGCTCCGAGGAGATCGCCGCCATGCTCGGTGAGGTCGGGATCAGCGTCGACCTCTCGACCACGCAGCCCAACACTGCCTACACCGAGATGGCGAAGGGTGATACCCATCTGATGTTCGCCAGCCTCGCCTGGTTCACCGCCGACGTGATGCAGTTCATGCTCTCTTCGGCGCTCGCCGGCGCTTCGAACCTCCAGTTCCTCAAGGACGACGAGGTCGACCAGTATCTGAACGAGGCTGCTCGCACACTGGACGATGAGGAGCGCGCCGAGATCTACGAGCAGATGCAGCTCCGGGTGATGGAACTCTGTGCAACGGTTCCCATCATGACGGGGGCCGAGGAGACTGCCGTTCGCTCCGAGTTCGAAGGCTATCACTACCTCCCCGGTGCCGGGGGTAACATCTGGCTCGACATGCGGCTCAAGGATGAGTAGGCTCCTCCGGTACCTGCTCGGACGACTCCTGTGGGCGATCCCAGTGCTGCTCGGGGCGTCGGTCGTGACGTTCATGATCATGCAGCTCACCCCGGGAGACCCGGCCCGGTTCATTCTCGGACAGCGCGCGTCCCAGGAGGCGGTGATGGAGCTGCGACGGGAGCTCGGGCTCCACCAGCCGATATTCGTCCAGTACGTCGACTTCGTCTTCCACGCCGCGCAGGGCGACTTCGGGCAGTCGCTCCAGACCCGTGAGGAGGTGACGGCGATGCTCCTTCAGCGGATTCCCTACACCGCACAGCTCTCGATCGCGGGACTGCTCATCGCCGTCGTCGTCTCCTTCCCGGTCGGCGTCATCGGCGCTGTACGGGAGGGCGAGGCGGCCGATCACGCGAGCCGGGTCGGGGCGTTGCTCGGCATCAGCACCCCGAACTTCTGGCTGGGCCTGTTGCTCATCCTCGTGTTCGCGGTGCCGTTGGAGGCGTTCCCCATCTTCGGAATGACGCTCGTGACAGAGGACCCAATCGCGGCGGTGACCTCGACGCTTCTCCCGGCGATCGCGCTCGGAACCGCACAGGCAGCGCTGTTGACACGGCTGCTGCGCGGCGGGATGCTCGACGAGATGCAGGAGGGGTACGTCCGCACAGCCCGGGCATATGGCATCGACAACCGGGAGACCACATACGTCTACGTGTTGAAGAACGCGGTCCTGCCGACGATCACGGTCATCGGCCTCCAGCTCGGCGCGTTGCTCGGTGGCGCGGTCATCGTCGAGCAGGTGTTCGGCATCCCCGGCATCGGGCGGCTGGCGATCCAGGCGATCTTCAACAAGGACTTCCCGGTGATCCAGGGGGTCACGATGCTCGTCGCGGTGACGTTCGTCGCCGCGAACCTCCTGGTCGACGTGCTCTATGCACAGCTTGACCCGCGTATCAGACTCGGAGGTAGCGAACGATGAGTGAAGACGCACGCAGCTACACGAACGTCAAGTGGCGAGTCTATCGACGGATCCGGACCGACCTGATCGCGAAGCTCGGGGCCGTCATCGTCGTGTTCTCGATCGCGATGGCCGCGTTCTCGATCGTCGACGACTTCCTGTTGAGCGAACTCGTCATCGAGACGCTGCTCCACGACCCGTACGAGCTCAACCCGAACAACCGCCTCGCCGAACCCAGCCTCGCCCACCCGTTCGGCACCGACGAACAGGGGCGGGATATCCTCGCCCGGGTGATCTACGGCACCCGGACGAGCATCATCGTCGGCGTCGGTTCCGTCCTGTTCGCGGCGATCATCGGCGTGAGCCTCGGAATCGTCACCGCCTACTACGGTGGCCTGGTCGACAACGTCGGGATGCGGGCGATGGACGTGCTGCTGGCGTTCCCCGCCATCCTGCTGGCGATCGCGCTGCTCGCGTCGCTGGGACGTGGATTCACCAGCATCATCATCGCGCTGGGGGTCGCCTACGTCCCGTCGTTCGCCAGAGTCACCCGGAGCAAGGCACTCTCGGTGAAGTCAGACGAGTACGTGACCGCCGCCGAAGTGATGGGCTACCCGACGAGAGACGTGTTGGTGGACGAGATCCTGCCGAACTGCTTCACGCCCATCATCGTCCAGGGAACGTTCACCCTGGCCGTCGCGATCATCGCCGAGGCGGGACTCTCCTTCCTCGGACTGGGTGTCAACCCCCCGACGCCGACGTGGGGCATCATGCTCTCGGGGGCCCAGCAGTACATCACCACGGCCTGGTGGTACTCGCTGTTCCCCGGCCTCGCCATCATGGTGACCGTGCTCGGGTTCAATCTGCTCGGTGACAGCATCAGGGATGCGCTCGACCCACAGAGCGGCGGCGAAGAACGGAGGCTCTAACTATGAGTGTTCTACAGATCGACGACCTGCACACGTATTTCGACACGGAGAGCGGCACCGTCCGTGCCGTCGAGGGCATCGACCTCACCATCGAGGCCGGCGAGATCGTCGGCCTCGTCGGCGAGAGCGGGAGCGGCAAGAGCGTCACCGCGAGCTCCATCATGGACCTGGTCCAGCACCCCGGGCGGATCGCCGACGGCACTGTGCGTTACGACGGCCAGGACGTCCTTTCGCTCTCGGAGGACGAGCTCGCGGAGCTCCGGGGCGGGGAGATCTCGATGATCTTCCAGGACCCGATGGACGCGTTCAACCCGACCCAGACGGTGGGTCGACAGCTCCACGACGTGCTCCGGAGCCACCGGGAGGGGTCGGTCCACCCGCTCGTGCGCGCGCTCGGCCTGGACCACGATGCTGACTGCAAAGCGGCGGTCGTCGAGATGCTCGACGCCGTCGGTATCCCCAACCCGGAGGCACGCTACAGCGACTACCCCCACGAGTTCTCCGGCGGGATGATCCAGCGGGCGATGGTGGGGATGGCGTTGCTCTGTGACCCGAAGCTCGTCCTGGCCGACGAGCCGACGACGGGTCTCGACGTGAGCATCGAACGCCAGATCCTCGGACTGTTCAAGGACCTGGTCGAGGAGCTGGACACGGCGGTGCTCTGGATCACGCACGACCTCTCGGTCGTCGCGAAGCTCTGTGACCGGGTCGTCGTGATGTACGCCGGCAAGGTGATGGAGGTCGGGTCGACCGAGGCCGTGCTCTCGGACCCGGCGAGTCCGTACACGCAGGCGTTGCTCGATTCGATCCCGCGATACGACCGTCCCGACGAGGAGATGTACGTCATGGAAGGCGACGTGCCGGACCCGCTCAACCGTCCCGACGGCTGTCGGTTCGCCGACCGCTGTCCGGAGGTCCACGATCGGTGTCACGATCATCATCCGCCGCGGTTCGACACCGGGGACCGTGAGGTCGCCTGCTACCTCGCGGAGGGGGACGCCGAATGAGTCTCGTCGAGGCCCAGGGTCTGCGGAAGTACTTCTCGACGGGGTCGGGATTCGTCGCCCGGTACTTCTCCGACGAACGGGTCCACGCCGTCGACGGCGTCGACCTCGAGATCGAACGGGGGCAGACGATGGGGCTGGTAGGGGAGTCCGGCTGTGGCAAGAGCACGCTCGGCAACCTCCTGATGCGGATCCACGAACCCACGGAAGGGACGGTCAGCTTCGGGGGCACCGACATTACGGCGCTGAGCGGCTCCGAACTCCGGCCCTACCGGAGCGAGATGCAGATGGTGTTCCAGAACCCACAGAACAGTCTCAACCCGAAACACTCCGTCGGGAAGATCCTGCGGAAAGCCATCGAGTTCCACGACGTCGCCCAGGGTGACGAGGCGGACGCGCTCGCCAGGCAGTATCTCTCGGATGTGGGGCTCCGCCCCGAACACGTCGAGCGCTACCCCCACGAGTTCTCGGGCGGCCAGCAGCAACGTATCGCCATCGCGCGGGCGCTCTCCGTCGATCCGGAGTTCATCGTGCTCGACGAGCCTGTCAGCGCACTCGACGTGAGCGTGCAAGCGAAGATCCTGGACCTCATCGAGGAGCTGAAAGTCGAGTACGATCTGACGCTGCTGTTCATCACCCACGACCTGAACGTCGTTCGACACGTCTGCGACGAGGTGTCCGTGATGTATCTCGGCGAGATCGTCGAGAACGCGCCGACGCCCGAGCTCTTCGAGGACCCGTATCACCCTTACACACGGGCGCTGTTCGACTCCATCACGCTCCCGGAGCCAGGGGAGCTCGAAGCCGGCGGCGGGATCAAGGGAGAGACGCCTTCCCCGATCGACCCGCCCTCGGGCTGCCGGTTCCGGACCCGGTGTCCGGAGGCGATGGAGGAATGTGAAACCGTCAACCCGGAGCTGGTCGAGCGCGAACGCGACACGACCGCCGGCACGCGCCGAACGGCCTGCCACCTCTACGACGCCGTCGACGACTGACGCCGTCGACGGTGAACACCAGAGGTGGCTAACCCCCGTGTTCGGTGCGTTGCGAGGCAGGCTGGCAGGGTTCACGGCAGACCAGGGTGAACTCTTTCGACACCTGTTCGGGGCTCCCCGGTAACCGGTGCTCGATGCCAGTCAGGTAGTGTCCACACGAATTTGTTGGCTTTATGACGCAAGCGAGGGTTTATTCTGTTGTGGTAATACTCACGTATCAATGGACGGGGTAGTTGACGTACTCGTGGTCGACGACAACCCCGGTGATCGGAGATTCATCGAGGAATCTCTCGAGAACTCTCTGTTGGAGGAAACTGTCCGTTCTGTGCCATCGGAAGGCGAGGCTCTCGACGTGGTTTCTCACCGAAGTGGATCCGAAGAGGCTCCCGGACCTGACGTGATTCTCCTCGATTGGAACGTCTCTAACGAGGGAGGCGATGAACTGGTGGACACTGCGAAATCTGGCAACTCCCCTGTACTGGTGGTGGTGATGACGGGGGCGAACCCTGAGCTATCCGATATGGAATCGGCCGTACCACAGGCAGACATGTACGTTCAGAAGCCGACTGAAACCGAAGGGTACGTCGAGATGCTCCGCTCGGTGATCTCCGACCGGTAAGCGGACCGACTGAGTGATCGGGCCGTCGGTTACGAGTCGCGGTCCGTGTGAGGAACTCGGTTTCCAGCTACTGGTACCACCGGAGGGATTCCCGGGGTGTTCACGGGTTCTTCACAGGAGCGGCAGGGCCCGACTGACCGCGAAAGACCGTCACGATCCGGCGGACGAGTCCCCCCAGAATGAACCCGGTGACCGCGATGGGGAGACCGAAGCCGAGGGCGAGCAGGATCGCCATTCCGACCGCGTTCGGGAGCGAGACGACCTCGGTTCCCCAGGTGTAGGTGACGGTCGTCCCGTATCGGGTGACGGCAGCACCGAATATCGGGGCGCTCACGAGCAGTGACGTCGGGAGAACCCCCGAGTTCGCTGCGGCACTGATGGCGCCCAGCACGATCAGCGCGCCAGCAGCGACGAACACCGCCAGCGAGGGGGCGGTCCCGAACCACGTTCCGCGAACCCACGTGGCGAGGGTCTCGTATCCGACCGTCGAACCGACCCACCAGGTCGCCGCCAGCGCCAGTACGGGCGCCAACAGGACGGCGAGGAGCGAGACGTCGGTTCGCCGACCGACGAGTACCACGCGGAGTGGACCGGATACGAACTGCTTCGCCGGCCCCGACAGGAACTCGCTCGTTCTGTGTCTGCCGCGCTGCCAGTGGGCCTGAATGAGACGCGTGAGGCGACGAACCGATCGCCAGACCGCACCACCCGCTGAGCGCGTGGCGGCTGTTAGCCAGGCGATCGAGCGGACGAGGGCCGATACCGACTTCCGGAAGGCTCGCTGGAGGGAGGACCGATCGGGACGCATACCGGTACATTTCGACCGACCCTCTTAGTTGTTGGCGAAATTCACGATACACTCCGACGTGGCGCTTTCACCCGTGTCCCGAAGTTACTGGACCTTCCGCCGGAGTTCGGACTTCACGGAACCGAACAGAAGAAAACGGGAAGCCGCAGTCCGGTCGCTCTACTCCTTGACGAAGCGGGAGCGCTCGAAGAAGCAGGTGACGTCGTCGCCGTCGAGTTCGAACCGAACCGGGTGGCTCATGCCCGCCGCGGTCATCGTCGAGCAGACCAGCAGGTCGTCCTCGAGCGTTTCGGGCGCGAGGTAGAGCTCTTGGCTGCCGGTGCCCGCCTCCTGGGTGAACTTCAGTGTGCCGCCGTCGCGCTCCACGGTCGCGGAGGCGATGTCGCGGTAGGACTCGTACTCGCCGGTAACCTCGTCGAGCGCCTCGGTCAGCCGGAAGAACGGCACCGACTCGACGGGGTCGGCACCCTGGATGATGGCGAGGATCGCGGGACCGACCGTCATCGGGTGGGCCTCCGGGGAGGTGGTACAGGAGATGGTGACGCCGAGTTCCGCCTCCTCCAGATAGCCGAACCAGGAGTTCGACACCGCGATAGAGCCGCCGTGGCCGACGAGCCTGTCGTCGAGGAACTCCTCGACCATCAGCCCGTAGCCGTACTCCACGTCGCGGCCGTCGATGTACTCACCGAACGTCGCCTCGGGCGTCGTCATCTCGTCGATGGCTGCCGGCGAGAGCACCGACGCGCCGTCGAGTTCGCCGCCGTTCAGGTACATCCGGATGTACTCGCCCATCTCGGCGGCGGAGCTCACTAGCCCGCCCGGTGCGTGGATGTGCTGGTCGAACGGGAATCCGGACTCCGTCGAGCTCTCCTCCTGCTTGACGTAGGGGGTCATCCGGTCCTCCTCGCTCTCGAACTCCTCGCGGTCGAACGTCGAGCGGTCCATCCCGAGCGGGTCGAGCACCTGCTCGGTCACGTACTCCGCGTATGAGTCGCCGGTCACCTCCTCGACGATCTCCCCGAGCATGGTGTAGCCGGCGTTGTAGTAGAAGAACGTCTCCCGGTCGGTGACGCGGCGGTCGTTCGACCCCTGCACGTGGCGCCGGAAGTCGTCCTCGCTCGAGAGCGGCACCTCGACGTGGCCGAGTCCCAGCGGCCGCGTGATCAGCGGCCCGGCCATCCCGTCGCTCGGCATCCCCGAGGTGTGGGTGAGCAGCTCCCGGATCGTGATCGGCTCACCCGGCGCGTCGTCCAGGTGGGGGAGGTAGTCGGAGACGGGGTCGTCGACGGACAGTTCGCCCTCCGCGACCAGTTGCATGATGGCGATCGCGGTGAACGATTTCGTGCTCGACCCGATACCGAACAGCGTGTCCTCGCTCGCCGGCTCGTTCCGTTCGAGATCTCGTGCGCCGAACCCCTCGGCGTAGACGGTTCCGTCGGGGTCGACGACCGAGACGGCCGCACCGGGGATGCGGTGGTCGCTCAGCCACTCGGTCACAAAGGACTCCAACTCCGAACGCGTGGAAGGTTCCAGTTCCTTCATACGTGGTGGAACTACGGAGTCGCCAAGTAGCAACCGCCTCCCATGAACGGGTCGGTGCGGGCTGCGACGAACCGGCAGACAGAGCGCCGGTGGCGGTGTCGCACGTAGCCATTCGGTCACGAAACGATCCGACGTCACTGCCCGCCCATGAGGGGCTGTCGGCTTATGCGCCGACGCCAACAGTTGCCGCCATGGACGAAACCGTGCCAACGATCGGTGACGACGCGCTCGAAGCTGCCGAGACGTTCGTGGGCGACTGGGTGAGCGAGGACCGGATTCCGGGAGCGACCATGTCGGTGTTCGACCCCCATGGAACGACGGCCAGCGCGTTCGGTGCCCGGAAACTCCGGGAGAACGAACCGGCCACGCCCGACACGCTGCTGGGCATCGGCTCCTGCACCAAGTCCTTCACCGGCGTCGCGATCCTCCAGCTCGCCGAGGAGGGGAAGCTTGCCGTCGACGACCCGGTGAACGACTACGTCGACGCGTACCAGGACGCGCCGGGGGAGCCGGTGACGATCCGGGACCTCTTGAGTCATAGTTCGGGGCTCCCCAGCGACGGGATGGCGACGGCGCTCATCAGCCGGATGATGGGGCTCGAGCCGGTCGAGGTGCCGCTCTCCGGCGCCGAGGACTTCCGGCGCCACGTCGCTGACGCGCTCGACGAGCGGGTGACCCACCACGACGAGCCGTTCTTCTACTACAACTCGGGGTTCACCGTGCTCGGCGAGATCATCGAGGAGTTGAGCGGGCAGTCGTACGCCGAATACGTCGAGGAACGGATCCTCGACCCGCTCGGGATGGAGCGCTCAACGTTCTCCGAGGACGCGTTCGAGGCCGACGAGGACAGGATGACGCCGTACTACAAGGAGGATGGCTCCGCAACACCCGGGAGCTTCCCGTTCGACGAGTCGATCCACGCACCCGGCGGGATGCTCAGTTCGGTCCGTGAGCTCGCCCGCTACGGCCGGATGCACCTCAACGGTGGTGAACTGGCCGGCGAGCGGGTGCTACCAGCCAAGCGTATCGAGGAGGCCCGCACACCGGTCTCCCAGCGCGAACAGCTCGTCGACGGGACACCGCAGGAGTACGCCTACGGCTGGATGGTCCGGGAGTTCCTCGACGACACACTGGTCTGCCACGGCGGCGGTATCGGTGTCTACAACGCCTTCGTCGGCTACCTCCGGGACGCCGAACTCGGCGTCGCCGTCCAGTGCACGACGACGCCCGAGACCCACCCGATGTACGCGGGTCCGGCCGTGCTTGCCCTGTTGCTGGGGGAGGAACCCGAAGCGGCTGTTCCCCATCTCGCACTCAAGCGAGCGCTCCCGGAGCTCACCGGCGAGTACGCCTCCTACCGCGGCATCATGGAGTTCACCGTCGAGCGGATGGGCGGCGGGCTCGCACTGCGCGCCGAGACCGACCGGGCGGGCGCGTTGGAACTCCCGCTGGTCCCCGCCGACCTCGGGGACGACGACTGGGTGTTCACCACGGTCGAGGCGAGCGGCGCCGAGGTCCCGATCCGCTTCGAACGGACCGAGGACGGGGTCGACCTCTACTACCAGCGCTGGCGGCTTCACAAGCAGGACTGACCGCCGGTTCGCCCCCCCCACGCTGGCGGCTTCCCAGCGACGCTACCGCTCTCCGCTCAGGCGTAGATACCGGATTCGACGAGCACCACCATCACCGCGGCGAACGCGGTCTGGACCACCGGGCTCAGCAGCAGGGCGAGGACGGCTGCGCGCCCGTGACGGCGGGCGGCCGCGGCGTACGTCCCCGCGAGCGCGAGCACGAACCAGAGGAACATCCCGAGGTCGTAGGCGACCATCTCCGCGCCCGTCAGCTGCCGGGGCAGGGTGTAGTTCATCGTCAGGAGATAGAGGCCGACGACGGCGACGCCGGAGGCGACGACGCCCCAGGCGAGCAGCGCCGCGAGCCGCTGGAAGCTGGCCTCGCGAAAGTGAAGGTAGGTGAAGACCGCCACGACCGGCGCGGTCACCAGGATCGGCACCGGACCCGCCCGGAACGCGACGGCCTGGTCGAGCACGTGGAGGCCGGTGCCGAGGAGGAACGCGACGCCGGCCGGGCGGAGCGACAGGGGGTCTGGGTTCGGTGCCGGAGATCGGTGGCCATGGGGATTGGTTGGTGAGTTGGGACAAAAAAAAGGGATGGGTCGGTTACGGACCGTAGCCGACAGCGCTCCCGTACCCAGTCGACGGCACCGGCACCCGACCATGTGTGGTGGTCCATACATACGCCCCCAACCCAACCCCGAAACCATGCCCGAACCCATGTTCGACTTCTTCCCGCGAGGGACGCCGTTGCTCGTCACCGACCGCATCGAGCGCCGGATGCACGAGGAGCTCGAGGCCGGCGAAGACGCCAGCGCGGCCTACGACGCGATGGAGCAGGAACAGGTCCGACAGCTCCGCGAGGACCCCGCGTTCCGCGACGAGCTCCGCGCCGCCTTCGCGGAGGCCGGCGTCAACCTCGTGAGCGCGACGATGATGGGGTTCGATCGGACCGGCACGTACGCCGACGGGGTCCGCGCGGACCTCGCACGCTGGAACGGCCGGTTCGACGCTGTTCCGTGGCTCCGGCGGGCGACCTCGCCTGCCGAGGCCCGAGAGATCGTCGCCGACGGCGACGTGGGCGTCGTCCCGAACATGCAGAACCTGGGCGCCGCCATCGAGGGCGACGTGGAGGCCGTCGAGGAGCTCTACAACGCCGGCGTTCGCGTCGGCCAGCTCACCTACAACACCCAGAACCTCGTCGGCCACGGCTGCACCGACCGGGTCGACGCCGGTCTCTCGAACCACGGCGTCGCGGCTGTCGAGCGCATGAACGAGCTCGGGATGGTCGTCGACCTCTCGCACTGCGGGCGCCAGACGACCCTCGACGGCGTCGCGGTCTCCGACGACCCGGTGGCCTACACCCACACGTTCAGCAACGAGCTCTCGGACCACGACCGGGGGAAGTCCGACGAGGAGCTCGCGGCGCTGCGGGCGGCCGACGGCTACGTCGGCGTGCTCGCGGTACCGTTCTTCCTCGAACCGGGCGAGGCGGACGCGTCGTTCGACCAGGTGTTCGACCACATCGACTACATGGTCGAGCACGTCGGCATCGACCGGGTGGGCATCGGCACCGACTGGGGCTCGTGGACGCCGGAGATCCCCGAGGAGCTCCACGAGGGCTTCATGCGGACGTTCAAGTCCCTCGGTTTCCGGGAGGAGCACGGCGTCACCATCGGGCGCGGCTTCGGCCCCATGCAGGCCTACGAGGACTGGCCGGCCATCCCCGAGGGGCTCGCGGAGCGCGGCTACGACGAGACAGAGCGCCGGAAGCTCCTCGGCGGGAACTTCCTCGAGTTCTGGGAGCGGGCGGTCGCGTGAGTTCCAAGGTCGCCTTGAGCGTCGTCAGCTCGCCGACGGCGGCCGGCGAGCGAACCGATTCGTGGCGAACAGCCGGCGAGCGCACCAACTCGTGGCGAACAGCCGACACGCAGCCGTCAGCACGGTCGTGTTAACTTAGGCATGGTTCCACCAGACGGCGTGGGCTTGTAACCACGTTTCAGCAGTTGCTGGATCGACGTGGCTGAAACAGTTTGAA
>NZ_FOXI01000024.1 GCF_900115675.1 Halolamina pelagica
GGACGACTTCTCGGGCACGCTGGTCGCCGTCCCCGTGGCCGACCCGATCACGTTCGACCGCGTCTCCTACACCGCGCCGGAGCCGCTGGACTCGGTGAACGCGAACATGAACCGCTGCTGGCCCGGCGACGAGAACGGCACGCTCCACGAGCGCATGGCGGCCAAGCTCTGGGAGTACGCCAGCGACGCCGACGCCATCGTCGACCTCCACACCGGCGGGCTGGAGATGCTGTCCCACACCGTCTACCTGAAGGGCGACGCCGAGTGCCGCGCGCTCGCGGAGGCGTTCAACATCGACCTGCTGCTCGCCGAGGCAGCGGGCGAGGACGCCGACGCGGAGTGGCAGGACCGCGACTTCGGCGGCAAGCTCCGCGTCGCCGCCACGCAGGAGGGGATTCCGACCATCACGCCCGAACTCGCGCACAACAAGGAACTGGTCGAGGACGCCATCGACGCCGGCGTCGCCGGGATGCTGGACGTGCTCCGGCACCTCGACATGCTGCCGGGCGAGACCTCGCCGACGAACGCGACCGTCGCGCGCAACCACCTCGGCCGGGTGAAGGCCGAGGTATCCGGGCTGTTCCACGCCGACGGTTCGGTCGAACTCGGCGACTACGTGGAGCCGGGCGACTACGTCGGCACCGTGTACGACCCGACGAGCTACGAGGTGCTGCAGGAGGTGACCGTCGACCGCGAGGGCATCGTCTACTCGCTGGAGAAGGAGGCGACGGTGACCGTGGGCTCGAACCTCGTCGGCGTCGCGCTGCTGCTCGACGACGAGGAGTGAGTCACAGCGACCGGATCGTCTCGCAGGTCACGTCGACGCCGACCTCGAGGGCGTCCTCGTCGATGTCGAAGTAGGCGGTGTGGTGGCCCGCGACGTTCGAGGCGCCGACGCCGACGTAGGTGGCGTCGCCGCCGTTCTCCTGCACCCGCCGGATGAGGTAGGAGGCGTCCTCGCTGCCGCCGAACTCCTTCCGGCGCTTGACGTCCGTGACCGAATCGACGCCCTCGGCGGCCTCGCTGACGGCGTCGACCATCGACTCGTCGCACTCGAACGTCGTCGTCTTGCCGTAGAGCGAGGTCTCGTGCTCGCACTCGTGCATGCCGGCGGCGTGTTCGACCACCGTGCGGGCCTTGCCGAGCATGTACTCGTTCAGGTCGGCGGTCTCGCCCCGGACCTCGATGCGGAACTCGGCGCGCTCGCTGATGACGTTCTGGGCGTTGGGGGAGCGGACCTGGCCGACGTTGACCCGCGTCTTCCCGTCGCCGTGGCGCGGGATGGCGTAGAGGTTCTGGATCGCCGCCCCCAGCACCTGTGCGGCGTTCCGGCCTGCATGGGGCTGGCCGCCGGCGTGGGCGGGTTCGCCGTGGAAGGTCACGTCCAGTTTGGCGTTCGAGAGCGGGCGGTCGTAGCCGGCGACGACAGTGCCGGTCTCCTCGCCCAGCCCGAGGTGGAGCGCGAGCATGTGGTCGACGTCGTCGAGGTGGGTGGTCTCGCTCATCGGCTTGCCCCCGCGGCCGCCCTCCTCCGCGGGCTGGAAGAACAGCTTCAGCGTGCCGTCGAAGCCGCCGTGCTCGTCGAGTTCGCGCGCGATGCCGAGGCCGATGGCGGTGTGGCCGTCGTGGCCGCAGGCGTGCATCTCGCCGGGGTGCTCGGAGGCGAACCCCTCGCGGGCTGGTCGGTGGTCGTCGTCCTCGGCCTCGTCCCGGGCGAGCGCGTCCATGTCGACCCGGACGCTGACGACCGGGCCGTCGCCGTAGCGTTTCACGGCGACGAGGCCGGTGACGCCCTCCATCCGCTCGAGGTACTCCTCGGGGGAGCCGAGTTCGCGGGCGCGTTCGAGCGCGGCGTCGAGTCGCTCCTCGTCGGGGACGCCGAGGCGTTCCTCCGGGTCGACGGCGTCGGGGCCGAGGTGGAGGTCGAACCCCCGCTCGTCGAGTTCCTCGGCGACGAGCGCGGTGGTGCGGAACTCGGTCCAGCCCTCCTCGGGGTAGCGGTGCAGGTCGCGGCGGATCTCGGTGAGGCTCTGCTCTCGCGTGGCCATACGCACGCTCGGGAGCGGAACGTGAAAAGTTGGACGGCCGGGTCGAGGTAGTGTTCAGATAAGCTGATTCCATGCGAAGGCGAAAGATCGTAACCACTCGTCAGCAGTTTCTCGACTTGCGTTGCTGAAACAGTTCGAGAAACAGAGAGTTCTTCGCTTTACCTCTCGAAAGACACGTTCGACGCTGTTTCGATTACCATGTTTTCGTATCTGTAATCGAAGCCGTGACGAGAGCAAGCATCTTGGAGGGGTGCGGCGCCATCGACGAGAAACACGGCGTCATCGACGTCGTGTTTCTCGCGGAGTTCGGCGAAGAACGCGTGAGCGAAAGCGTTGGTTCGGACTAGTTCAAACTTTGTATGGAGTAAATCGTTTGTTGCTGGATCGACAGCAGCGTACAGCCAATACTGTTCATCATCCAGTCGGATCACGGTCTCGTCAACTGCAACGTGATCCGGATCTTGACCTTCCTCCGGCTGTAGGTCGGCCTTGTGAACCCAGTTGTGGAGGGTTGATCGAGCCCGGTCAACACCGAACTTATCGAGAACAGAGATGGTATTCGAAAGTGATAGTCCTCGGAGATGGAGCTGAATACCGAGCTTCATAAACTTCTCTGGTGTTGCTTCTCGCTCCACAAAGCCTAACTCAATCTCGCTCAAACGACCGTTGAGGCGGGCGATTTCTGCCATAGATAAGCTGAAAACCGCTCCGCCTCACTCTTCATCCTTATCTGAACACCGCCGTCGGACCCACGGAAACTATTTACACCAACCTGCTCTCTATGGCGATAGATGAGTGGCCGATCGTCGGTTCGGTTCTAGCCGGGAGCCCAGTCACACGGCGTGACTGGCGGTTCTCGGTTAGATACCAATGACCGAGAATACCGACTCAAACGGATCTCAGAAGCCAGGGAGTGCAAACAGCGGATGTTCCAACAGCACCGAACGGCGATCATCCTCCGGATGCCAGTGCAGTGGTGCTTCCCCGCCGTGCGATGCGTGTGACACCACCCAGTCCGACAAACTCCACGAAATTTCCCTTGGTGAACGGGCGTATGATGTGTGTGATGATTGCCTCCAGCTCCTCGTTGACGACGTCGAGGAGTACCACTGGTGGGACCGCCTGACTGAAGCGCACTACAATAGCGCTGCGGAGTTTCTGCGCTCCCTTGATGCAGTCTGGTGCGTCAAAGATCAGGCGTACGCTGGCGGGGAACTGTGGGTCCACACGCCCTATTGCGATGCTGCAGTCGTCAGAGATGTGTGTGACCACTTTGGTTTCCAGATTCGCTGGTTTAGCGCTGTATACCCCTTTGACGATGGCTTCGAATGCGTCTCAGAGCACGGCCCCTGTGTCGAAATCAACCTCACATTCACGACCCACCGTTCGGATCCACTCCCGCTTGAATACGACATTCAGAATGACGTGACGTACCACGAGATCGAGTGGCTTGATGAGTATCGGCGCCTGTTCACGTCGCCTCCCGAGTAGTTCGGACTCGCAGATCGAATTGCCTCTCCAAAATACGGTTGCACAACCGTCCCACTATTTGACGACTCGATCTGAGCGCCAAGAGTCTGTATTCCACTCTCACCGATATGGTTATGAATACATCAGAGAGATTGGAATTTGTGAGAGGGGGCGGAGCTACGGGTTATCGACTGTTTGCGGGATCGGTCCTGCTCGGTTGACGAGTTAGCCGATGCAATGATAAACGCAAATCGTGCGAGACTTTATCCGTCGGCAGAGCCAAGGTTTGCCTGACCAATGAGTCTGGACGACGCGGTTGAAGAGGCTCTCGCAACATACGGGATGTCGCGGAGCGAAGAGGCCGAGGAGACGGGCCGAACAGTCGCGACGCTCCAGGACTAACGTACGCCGCTTACTCGAGGGTCCGAATTTTCTCTGCGAACTCCGCCTTAGGTGACATCCTCCCCGTCGTAAACGACCGGGCTTCCCGTCCCGCAGGTGGGATATTTGCTGGTCTACGACACGATCTGTTCTCTCGTGCGAAACATCCCGCTCTCGCGGTCGAACAAGTGTGTCGATGGCTGTGCCACACAGCCGTTACTCCTATCCTCACCCTGAGGACTCGGAGTTATCTTTTGTCGCATGTTCTCCGCCCCATTACAATCCGCATTCCCGACTAACCCGCACGACGAGCAGACGTATAACCCACGCTCGACACGGTTCGACTCCGTGTCATCACCGCACGACGAACACGTCTTCGAGGTGTTCCACTCGTTCTCCTTCAGCACCTCAACACCGCGTCTCTCGCCCTTGTACTCAAGGTACTGGTAGATGCGGTCGAACGCCCACGAGTGCAACTTCTTGTTGCCGGTCTTGCCCCAATCGGATTCTCGGACGTCTTCGGGCCAACTCACCGCAAGCGTGCCAACACCGCGTTCGACACACTCAGTAATGATGGTGTCCGTGAGCGTGTGGTAGAAGTGCGTCTTGCGGTCTGTGAGTTTCTGTCGTGCCCACATCGACTTCTCGGACGGCCCGTTCTCACCCTCTGTATCGTACTCAGTATGCTTGAAGTAGTGCTTGTCCTGTTTAAGCGAGTTGCCGGGATACAGGACGTATTCGTCGGGGAACGCAACCGTGGCGATATTCTTGATGCCGAGATCAATCCCCGCCACTTCGTCGCCTGCGGAGTCGTTCGTTTCGAGTTTGACTTTGCAGACGAAGTGGAGTTCCCACTCCTCGCCGTTCCAGACCGCCCGAACGTTCTGCACCCTACTGACCTCTGAAAGGTCAATATCGGGCCGGGTCTGGTACTCGCAGAGGATGAAGTCCGAGCGGTGGTCTTTCAGGTTCTTCCCCTTGGAGAGCCGGACGCGGTTGTTCTCGGGGTCGTGATTGAACCCATCTGTTTTGAACGTGACCGTACTCCGGGGGCGTTCGTCGCCGTGTTTGCGGTAGCCGGGCGGATTCGCCTCTGGATCGGTCTGTCGCAAGTCGAACCATGACTGGAAAGCGTCGGAAAGTTGTTCGATGACTTTCTGACTGGATTGTGCGTTCAAGTCTTTCCAGCATGACTGGTTCTTCATATACGCTTTCAACGTCCCTTCATCTGGTATTTGTCCGGTTGCGTTCCAGATGCGGCCGGCTGTCCATCGTGCAACGTTCCAAATTTTCGAGGCGGAACCGCCGAGCGAATCGAGGCCATCGCAGACCTGTCGGTGGTTCTTGATGGAACCAACGTAGGTGCGTGTGACCTCAATCGCCATACATAGCCAATGTAGACAAACTAACTTAATAGTGTGGATTGGCGTTGAATATCCGGCCAGAGTGTCGTCGGTGGACTGTGTAGGTGTAGTCGGATTCACTCCCGCCTGAAGCACGGGATTCTCTCCTCGAAAAGATAGCTGAATATTATTAAAGAGAGGGAATATCAGGCGGGCCAACATTCGTGGTTTGCTACCCAGTTGTCGACTTTATTCCACCCGTTAACGGGTGGGATTTCGCCTCGCTACCGCTGTACCGCCAAGCGAGTAGGACAGGATAATTCACAGATCGGCAAGGTGGATGCCCCGACCCATGAGGTCGGGGAGGAAGCCGGCCACGGATGACATAAATCACGTCACGATGGCAGGATAACAAATAAATGTATAAGTAACACCAGCTATATTTGTGAAAACACAGTGGAATCCCGTCGCACCGCCGTCATCAAACTCGACACTCCCGAAGGGGCCGACTCGCTCCTCGAAGAGACTGTCGAGCAATTCAAATACTGCGCCAACACCGCGAGCGACTGGTGCTGGCACGGCGACGACGGATACCACGTCACCTCGAAAGCCAATGCGGAACGTGCCCTCTACGACCAACTCCGCGACGAAACCGACCTCACTGCAAATCTCGTCCAGAAAGGGATTCGCAGAGCTGTTGAATCCGTCAAAAGCGGAGTCGAACGGCTCAAACGTGGAGAAAACACGTCGCAACCGTATTTTTCGGCAGACAGCGCGGTGTACGACAAACGAAGTGCAACGTTCCACCGCGACCACGTATCCCACTCCACCGTTGACGGGCGCGTTGCGTGCGACTACATCCTTCCCGACGGCTCGGAGACGCCGCCAACGAAGTACGTCTCCAACGGGGACTTCGAGTTTCGAATGGCGCACTTACAGTACCGCGACGGTGACTGGTATCTCCACGCCTCGATGCGAAAGGTCGAAGCAGGCGAGGAATCGTCCGAATCCGAGTCCGAGCACAGAACAGTCCTCGGTGTGGATTTGGGTTTGAATAACCTCGCCGTTGCTTCAACGGGGCGATTCTGGTCGGCAGACGAGTTCAACCACTGGCGTCGAGAATATAAAAAACGCCGTGGGTCACTCCAACAATGTGGTTCTCGTTATGCCCACGAGAACATTGAGAACGTCGGGGAGAAAGAGTACGGACGTTTCGAGATACACCTACACACTGTGGCGAATGAGATCATCGAGGAGGCCGTCGAGAGCGACTGTTCGCATATCGTGTTCGAGGATTTGACCCACATTCGGGAGAACATCCCCGAGGCGACGTGGCAACACGTCTGGGCGTTCCGACGCCTCTACGAGTACGTCGAATACAAGGCCGAAGAACACCGCATCGAAGCTGTGCAGGTTGACCCGCGTAACACGTCGAAGCGTTGCTCGACGTGTGGGTTTACCCACAACGACAACCGCCACCAAGAGTCGTTCGAGTGTCAGAAGTGTGGGTACGAGAATCACGCAGATTACAACGGTGCGAAGAACATCGGTTTGCAGTATCTCCGTCGTCGGCAAAATGCAGACGATGGAGGCGCACCCGTAGATGTGCGCTTGAATCGCGGGACGCTGAACGTGAGCGGGGAGTACGTCCCCCCTGCCTCTACAGGGGCATAGAACGGGAGTCCACGCGAAAGCCTCGGGGCTTGACCCCGAGGCGATTTACTGGTCCTTACGCTCTTCCCACTCCGGACGTGGTGTCGGGGACGGGAGTTCGTCAACCGCAGTTCGAAGTTCGTCCTCTGTCGTCCACGGGAAGCACCGTTCGTGGAGTTCGAATTTACGGAATTTGTTGAGATGGACCCAACTGTACGTTGCCGGCTCTTCGTCCTCATCTGCCCGGTCGTCGATCACATCCCACACCCCCTGTTCGTCGATGTCGAGACCGCTCTCTTGGGCGCGATCAACGAGCGACTCGACGTTTGCTTGGACTTCATCCGCCGACAAATCGTCTGTGAACGCTATCTCAAGGGCGGCCTGAATGACGTGCTGTGGCGAGTCAAGGTTCTCGTCAGTCACCCACGCGTAATCACGTGGGAACACGTACGACTTGTCGAAATACGGCGGGTCATCGATCTCGCCCAATTCAGGCGCCTCCCCACCACTCTCCTTCTCGAAGACCCCAACGATGTAGTCGCTGTACGTCGCGAGCAACGAAAACATGATATCGAACGTATTGAGGCGGTCAGTCGGAAGTTCGAGGAGATCACCCATGATGAACGGATAGGCACCGAGCTGCTTCGTGAGTTCGTTCTGGACGGCGCGAAGCCGGCGGATATAGGGGTCGCGATAGCTCCCCAAGATGAAATACGATGTCCGCTGACTCCAGAGATACGGCAATTCACGCTGGGTGAACCGCCAGATTTCCCGTTTCTCTGCAGGCTCAAGTTCGATGCCCCCGACGGCCTCGTGAACAACGGTCATAATCTCCCCAGCGTCCGGCAGCGGGCTTGGGTCGGTCATTAGCTGCCGATTCAAACCACACCACCTTATCCCTTCTGAATCACTTTGGTTTTTTCTGGATTAACCAACTTGGGTGACCCTAACTGTTATAGCGCCCTACCTCGTACCAGCACGTATGAGCGAAACCGACACTGGTGCGGCCGATGCAGGGCCGTTCGCGGAACAGCAGCGGCTGTTCAAGCTGCTGTCCCAGGATACGCGCCATCTCATCATCCAGGAGCTGCTGGGCCATCCCGCCCATCTAATGTCGCTCGCCGAACTCGAGTATATGACCGGGAAGAGCCAGGCGGCCATCAAAGACCAGTTGGAGACGTTGATCGACGCCGGGTTCCTCGCACGCTACACGTACGAACCAAGCGAGGGGAAACGTGATCTCCCCTCCCAGTTCTACGGATTCACAGAGCGGGGGGTCGAGGTCCTCCACGACTACAAGTATCTCCGTGGGCTTCCGGTCGCACGTGCCCTCTACGAAAACACGCGCAAGACCGAGAAAATCGAGCGCCACGAATCGGCCCCTCGCCCGGAGCTTCCGGATGCCGTCGCGGAAGCCCTCGAGTTCGACGAGCCCGATCTCGACGCCGTCGATGGTGGCACAAACCCATAGTTCGTCGTTGAACAGCACCGTTCTCGACGCTGCAGAGAAGGTACGCCGACTTCGTACCTAGGTCAGGACTCCGTGGGCTCCAGCATGGCTGGCTCGACGTTGATCCGGAGGCGATACGTACTGTCGGTCGATCCGGTGTCGGGCCGCGTCGGGTCCAGTGGGGAATAGCCACTTGTGAACGACGCGACGAGTTCCTCGCGGGCGGGGAGGTCGATGCCGAGCTGGTCGGCGAGGTAGACGATCCGCTTGGTCGCAGCGCCGTTGTCGAGGCGTTCGAGGTACTCGCCGACAGTGACCCAGTCGCACCCCCGTTCGTCGGCAGTACGCATCGCGGTTGCGAGTTCCCGAAGGCCGCCACAGAACTCGGGGTGGTCCGCACAGTCGACCAGCGTCTTCTCCAGGTCGCTGACCTGAACGGTCGTGCCCTCGATGGATGTCGGCTCAAAGCCGAAGAATTTCCGCTTGGTGACTGTCGTGACGCGGTACGGGACGCCGTGGATCGCCCGGCTTTGCGCTCGGGTCGGCGTAACGACATACACCGTCTGGGGGACCTGTTCGGTCAGCCCGTGGTGGCTAAGGGCGCTGAAGTAGCCGATGTACATCGGCTTGGCGACGTGGGCGGCGATGAGGTACTCGTGGGTTGTGTACACGCCTTCCTCGCCGGCAGCCAGTGGGATGATGAGATACGTGCCCGGGAAGAGCCGGTCGAGCCAGCCCTTCTCGGTGAGCCGGGCTGCGATCTCGCGGGCGGTGTTCGGGGAAACCTCCAGCGTCGTCTCGATGTCGTCGACGGAGATGATCTGGTGACCTGCGCCAGCGAGTCGTGCAAGGAGTCGACTTTCTCGAGTCGAGAGACCCTGGCGTATATTTTGCGATTGTTCTATGATACTCATACCTGCGTTTCTTACATAGAATATAGTCTCAGACCTGCTTTAGCCTTGCCTCATCCTTCTTAGCTTCCTTAACCAACACAAAATCATCCAATAGATATGTGTTGGTTAAGAACCGTGGAGACTGTGGATGAACAAATCGGATGTGGCAGATTCTGTCGGCAGTATCTTCCAACCCCGTCTTCTGGCTGGTCCAACTATTGATGGGACATTGGATCGAGTTCGAATTAGTCATTCGATACAAAATCCCGATCGTATTCAAAAACAAGGTGGAGGGGCTTGTTGACGTGCCCACAGCGTTGACTTGCCCACAGCATTGACTTGCCGGCACTACGAGACACAGGTATGAACCCACGCGATATCATCCGTCGAGACCATGATTCACGTGACGGTGAGGACCCGCTGCGCGTACTGGTGGATACCGCGTCACTGAACGAGCAGCTCGCCGATGGTAACGATGCCGCCCAGCGGGTACTCGACTATGCAGCGAACCGCGAGTTCGAATTCATTCGGTCGCCAGACACGCCACGGCATGAGGAGCTTGAGTGTATCCCACCGTATACAATTGAGACGGCAGAGAACGGGGCTCGAGTTGTCCGGAGCGATGATGATGGGCAGCAAACAACCACGTCATTCTCGTATCTGTTCGGATATCAGGAACGGGCGATTCGGCGGACTACAGCACGAGTCTTCTCCGATGACGTCGACGCGTATGCGACCGAAGTAGAGGACGTCACCGATCGAGACCTGGCGACAGTCCGGCAGGTGTTCGTCCACGCCGCGCTCAACCATCGTGATGAGGGACACCTGTTCATCACGAACCGAACGGTCCTCCTCACCAACCGACGGTGGTTCGAAGCGCACTTCCCTGGTGGGCAGCTGAATATCATGAGCCTCAGCGAGGCAGTCGAGTATCTCGGGCTCTACATCCGGTATCGGGAGCAGTTCTACGCTAGTCCGAACCTCACCGTCGGAATGTTCGGCTGGTACTGGCATCTCTTCCGGGCGTTGGTTCCGCGGTATCACGTGGAGGCCGACGCGGTTGACGACTATCTACGGGGATTTAGCATCCGATTTCAGAACTTGCTTATCGCCGTCGATGAGATCGGGTATCAGTATTTTCAGGAGCCAGATAACCGGACGCAGCTCAACGTCCAGTACCATTTCGACAATGCGATCTCCCTGATCACTGGCGTTTTCGATACACTAGCCCTCAAGACCGCGGAGAAGTATGCTATCGACGACATTCGCAAAGAGTTCATTTCGCTCTCGAACAACCGGGGACGGGACTTTCTGAATGAAGTACGGGAGGTAAACACCGATCTTCGTGATCACATCGCGGACCACATGGCGTACATCAATCTGGTCTATGTTCTCCGACCGCTCGTAGTCCATCGCGGGGGATATCAGGACAGTCTCCTCGAGGATGCCGATCAGGGTTGGACAGCGGGAGCCATCCCGCTTGACCGGTTCAACGAGGCAGATCGGGATGCCTTCGAGCGGTACTACCGCGAGATAGATGACGATCCCTTACCCTATGATCCGCTCACTGAGTGGGGCTTGTATCAGGCAGACTGGGCTGCTGCGGGCTACATTGAACCATACCACTTCATGAAGGCCGCAGTGAAGACGCTCATCCAGTTTGCTAATGCGTACCTCCAGTTGCTCGGCTATCCGGATTTCATCGAGCAACGCAGAGAGGACGATGAGGGAGCGACGTTCATCGAGACCTGTGATCGAATCCGTCAAACCGGCTTGACCGGCTTCTATCAGGTGTTTCCGTAGCTATCTCCGACAGTCAAGGGAACTGGCTGAAAGAGACTGTAATAGGCGTCTTCAGCTCTTCCTGAACGGTGTGGGAATCCCGCCCGCAGTAAAGCGAGCGACTGCTCCGCAGCTGGGACACTCATCGACGAACGCACAGACTCGAAGCGAGGTTTCTAACTCACGAACGCTCCCGCACACGGAACACTCGTACGCGGTGCGATATCGGACTGATGGACGATGCTGTTGCCGTCGTGTGCGGGAGGTCGCTGTCGGTGTCGCCCTGCCGTGAGACGCTACTGTCGGAGATCACTCCTGGTTCGTCATGGACTGCTTGTAATCGAGCTGCCAGGCCGAATCGGGAAGCGTGTCGTAGATGCGATCTGGCTTACTGATGCCCACATCGAGAGCAGCAGGCTCGGCTGGGTCGCGTGCGTCATCTGATCGGGGCTTATCGACTGAGCTCCCGTCGACGTGTGATGTGTCTCGGTGACCCAGAGGATCCATCTGTGCCCATACACCGAGTTCGACGGCCTCTGCCTGCTTGTAGAGCACGCCATCGATGGCGGCCGCCAGTTCAGCGAGTGGCTCGGAGATCTCGGACTCCCCGTGTTTCTCGACAGCGTTCTCGAACAACCATTCTCGGAGCGTCGCTGCGGTCTCTCTATCGACGGTGTACGATGGAACAGCGTTCATTAGTCACTCACTCCGCCCCTCTTGGATGCGACAAACCACACACCGTCCCTATCCCCGTTGATGAGACTCCATCAGGTGTTAGCGAGGTTGTGGCTGCGCGCGCAGCGACCGCAGGGAGCGAGCACGGAGCGGTGGGTGGGGCGGAGGGGCGTCCACGGGCGGTGGTCGCCACTAAAAAACGGGGGAGTGCCCCGCTCAGCGGAGGGTGTCCCGTTCCTCTTCGAGGCCGACACCCGGGTCGTCGGTGCCGTGTTCGACCTCGTAGGCGTCGACGAGCTCCCGACTGTACCGCGCGATCCGATTCCGGGACGTCGGCACGATCGTGCTCGCCGCCGCGGCGACCTGCTCCTGGGTGAGGTGCTTGCGCGAGAGCAGCCGATCCGCCGCGTACAGCGCCGACGCCGCGACGGTACACCGTGGCGTTCCCGGCCCGACCGGCACCTGATCGCCGAGTTTCATCAGGTGTTGGGCCAGTCGCCACGTCCGCACGGCTCGCGCCCCGGGGATGGCGTCGTCATCGAGCGCGTCGACGACCGCCATCACGGCGTTGGGCCTGATGAGCGGCGCGTCAAACCCGCACTCGCACCGGATCTTCCGCGCCGCAGCGCACACCCGCTCGTGGGGCGCTTTGGTGTGCGTCGCGACCGCGACGTCGATCTCGTCCCGGTTGACCGATGCGGCCCGCGCGGCCAGGAGGACGGCGCCGCCGGCGAGTGCCTCCCAGGCCATCCGCCCGCCCGGCAACCGCGCTTCCGAGGCGCTTTGGAGGAACTGTGCCGCCATCTTGACGACGTGGTCCGGCAAGCTCAGGTTGCCGCCGATCATCTCGACGTCCCGGAGCCCCTCGTTGAGCCGCTTCGTCCGCTTGCGCTTCTCGCCGAACTGCATCCGTTTGTGCCACTTCCGGAGGCGCTGGACCTTTTCCCACTGCTCGTTGCTCAGGGGATTACCGCGACCGTCGGTGTTCCTCCCGATCTTCGTGTGCAGGCCCTTGTCCGTCCGCAGCGGATCCACCGTCTCGATGCTCTGGTCGGTGTCTCCGACCAGGCCCAGGTCGTTCAGCGTCGGGCTCAGGTCCACCCACTCGTCGGCGACGATCAGCCCGCAGTCCGTGCAGAACGACTGCTCGTCTTCGGTGATCACCCGCCCCTTACACTCCGGACAGGCCGACCGGCCCGACGGCTCGTGTTCGACCGTCGGCTCGTGACCGCCTTCCTCGGTGGTCGTAGTCTGTACGTCCGAAACCGTCTTTTCGCTCGGGTTGTTACTCGACATTGCAGTTTCCCGAAGGCGCTCACCACAGCGCCCGACACCGCGGCCCCAAACCGCGGTTTCCTCGATGTCACGACCGACAGAGCCGTCTGCGCGCTCTCGCTCGCGCCTTCGCGAGCGCCCGCACGGAGGGACACAACCAGCGCCGCGCGCCGACCCGCCCGGAGCGAGCGACCAGCGGAGAAAGCGTGGGAGGTGAGCAGCCACGCCGCGCAGCCCCCCCGCGCTTTCCCGCTGGCGTCGAGGGTACATGCACTTGAGCCCGGCAGTCCGCCCGCTACTGCAGGCAGACCGCCCGGAATGGTCGGTCGCGAGCGACGCGGAGGGCGGCAGCGGCGAGCGGCTCGAGCCGTTCGAGACACACCGGACAGCCGAGGTCGTCGATGAGGAACCAGGCCACTACCTGGCGGACTCAGAAAGGGCGAGGCCGCCTCGACCGTCCCCCGACCCCGTAAGCGCCAAGTGTAACGAGGCGCGCAGCGAGGGTCGCGGGGCGTCGAGCGGCCGAGGGCTTTCGACGATGATACTTTACAATTGCGGGCTGGCTATCGGCACCCGAATGGCTGGCCTCTATGATGCGATTATGTCGTGGGCTGCGGACAGTGAGTACATCGACCCCGAACACGTCTGGCCGCTCGGGATTGGCTCCATCGTCGTCCTCGTTGCGCTCGTCGATGTCCGGGCCCTGGACCAACTTCTGGCGTCGCTTGACGGATTCACGCAGCTACGACAGTTGCTGGTGATGGCACTGAAGGGGGTTGCCGCCGGGATGATTACGCACTTCGCCTACAGTACGAGCGACATCTCGTTTCGAAGCCGGCAGACACTCCAGAGCAAGGAACGGGCGCTCCTGATCATTCTCGGCGTCGGTGTCGGCGCTGGCCTCCTGATTGATGTCGTCATTCCCCAGCTGGTCGAGCCTTTTCCGTTCGTCGTCGTCCAGACTACCGGCCTTCTGCTCGTGGTCAGTATGTGGTACCTGCATCTGCTGATCGAGAATTGGAAACTGTCGAACGAGTGGCCCCACGTACTGAGTGGGCTGCTCATTGCCTTCGGTCCCTATGTCCCATACCTGTTGTAGGACGAAGAAAGGGGATATCGCGGTAGATGGCCGTATTCGGGGATATAGGAATCACTACAGGATTCGCTAACAACCAACGCTACCGTCGGCACTGTCAGAAGCATACCCCGGACGCTGCGGTAAGAATCAATCTCAATCGTCCTGTCGCGCGTTCAGCTCTGCAAGGAATTGGCCGGCCGCCGTCCCGATTCGGACGCCGTCGACGTTGTCGACGTCGAGGTCCGCCGTAGCAGTTCGAAACGGATACTCCTCAACGAGAATCCGATGGATAATAGTCCGGACAGTCTCCGAGCCATATCTGTCGACGAGAGTCGCCATCGCTTCGTCCAGGTGGGCGTCTTGGTGGTCCTCTCGTGGGTTCTCCGCCCGCTCGAGGACGAGGTTGACGACGTCATCAACCAATGGATGCTCGGGATTCCCCGTGCGCTCACGAACGTCATAGAGGGGCTCAGAGTCGGTCATCACTACTCCTCCGTCACGTCCTCGTTCGTGTCTTCCGCCGCTGGCTCCAGCCGTCGCTGTCGACGAACCTCCGCAAGCGTGTCCTCCAGCGTCCCGAGCGCCTCGATGGCCGCGAGTTCATCGGTGATCTCCTCCAGAAGGCGGGCTCGCTCGATCGCATCAGCATCGCCGGCGGTCGTCTCGATTGCCTCGACGCGGAGCCAACGCTCCTCCTGCCACCCACAGTCCCAGCACGTCCGGACGACGCCGAGACGCTCGCCTTCGGCAGCATCGAGAACCGCGTCGGACAATGACGTCGACGGCAGTCGGTCCGGCCCGACCTCGAGCGTGACCGGGCCACCGCACGCAGGACAGTCCATATCCCACGGGACGCGCGCCGCCGTCATCAACATCGGGGACCCACGAGACGGACTCACAGACAGGGCTCTCGAGGAGGCAAACCTGATAAATCAGGCTGGTCGTTGGGACGACGAACGCTCCGGTGACCCAGGAGACGAGACTGTGCTCTCAAACTGATACATTCCAAAAGTTAGGACTCCAGAGACGGCCCCTCGGCCTGAGAGAGCCGGCGGCCTTCGCACATTGCATATCGCCTCTTTCTTTGGACGAATTCCGCGATATGCAGGGCGGAATATCGGCCTCAAATCGAAGAAGAACCTCGTCGGGCCGATTTAAGGGAGTAGAAAATACCTCGACGGGGTGCTGGCCCACCACTATTTCGCTAAAATTGCTCGACCACGGGGTAAGTGGGGAAAATTCGGAGAGTACCGATGAAAGCCACGAATGGCCCGTGTCAAGAACGCCTCGCTGGATGGCGGCCCTCTCCCGAGAGATGCCGATAGAACCCCGATTCCCGCGAATTCGGGACGCTGGACCCACTCAAAATTACCCGACGAGGGTTCAGTATAAGAGAGACAGCACTACACCCCACCCTCTCGATATCCTGAGAGGACACGCGTTCACAGTCCGACTCAGACGGAGAGTTAACCAACATGGCCCACGAATCCATAGGTTTGTTGGTTAAGGCGATGGGGCCGGCTTCCGTGCCTGCTGACTGTAACACTACCCGAAACTTCTTTATAAATAAGTTTCGTACTATGTTACACCGTGCTCCGGCGTATCGAACTCGAGGTCCTCGCCACGGTCGACCGCGGCGACACGATCTCCGAGCTCGCGACGAAGCTCGACCACAGCGAGAGTTACCTCTCTCGTGCCGTCGCCGACCTCGTCGAGAAGGGGCTCGTCTACACGGAACGCGACGGGCGGCGAAAACGAGTCGTCCCATCGGATGCTCGTGCCGTCGAACTCTATCGGGACCTCGTCCGCCAGCACTCCCACATCGAGTTCCCCGAGCTGCTGACCGGCAAGGCACTCGAGGTGCTGTACTACCTCGACCAGCCGCGAACTGTCTCCGAGATCGCCGACCGGAGCGACAACTACCGCAACACGGTCAACCGCGTGCTCAAGCGGTTTCGCGACCGTGGGCTCGTCGGGACGGCCGACGGCCACTACGAGTTCAACGCCGACTTCGACCGCCTCCACGAGTTCGCCCGGGAACTCGCACATCATCTACATCGCCAGCGCCTCGAAGCCGTTGCCCCGAAGGGGACGATTCTCTGGGAGGACTACGACGAATTCCTCGCGCAGGCAGAGACGGAGATCGACGCGGCGGCGTTCCACGAAACCGGCCTTGCTCGGTTCGCAGCCTTCGACCTCCAGTTCCTGCTTACCGGCCATCGCTACTACGTCTACTCCGAGGACCTCGACGCAGTCTCGCCGGCGGAGCTCTGCTGTCACACGCTGCTGATCGACGACGGCAGCCGCCACCGCTCGTCTGTCTCCTCCTGCTCAGCCACGTCGACGTCGACGAGGCGGACCTCCGAGAGCAGGCGGCGAAGTATGGCCTCGAAGACGAAATCGACGCCTTGCTGCGCTACCTCGAGACGCACGGCGAGGTTGATGACGAGCGGCTCCCGGAGTGGGACGAGTTCCAGCAGCTGGCGGCTGATTACGAAGTCTGAACGTT
>NZ_FOXI01000023.1 GCF_900115675.1 Halolamina pelagica
GGGATGATGAAGATGGCGAGTTCGAGATAGATGTCAGACGGGGGCTTCCACGATGACGTGACTAACAATTCAATAGTCCCCCGTTTTTGCGTGTACTGGCCGACCCTATTCCACTGAATGTGGGGTGACTCTGTACAAGATACGCGCCCTGTATCTTGCATACCAGTACAAATATCATATCAATCTGTAATTTTCCGCAGCGGTCAGTCTGCACGGTCGTTGTACCAGATGATTCAGGGGGATGAGGGCGGGAACACGAGTGACGACTTATCATAGAAGTCGGAAGTGAACCCTTGTTTTCACCCCGGTCTCGGCCCGATTACTCCCTGAACCTCGGGTATTTTCTGTAAGGTTGTTATAGAAGGTTGCATGCGATTAGAAGCCACGGCGAAGGAAGACGAGTTCAAGGTCTGGATGACCGACTCGGAACTCGAAGCGCTGCGGCGTGCTGCTGCGAGTCATCGGAACGATCTCATCATCCAACTGGGCGGCTACGTCGGTCTCCGCGCCTTCGAGATTCCCCAAATTTGCCCGAAGCACGTCAAGCGTACTGAGGACGGCGAGCACTACCGCCTCCGCATCCCTGAGGGGAAGGACACCAGCGGGAACGGCGGGAAGCCGCGCGACGCCTACCTGCCTGCTGACGTTGAGAGCGACCTACACCGCTTCCAGAACGCGGAAGACATCGGACGGCACGAACCGCTCGTAGACCTGTCTGAACGCAGTGTGCGCGACATCGTGAAGCGAACAGCACGCCGAGCTGCCGACGAGACCGGCGACGAAGACTTCCGATGCGTCAGCAGCCACGATCTCCGACGACGGTTTGCCCAACGACTTCTTGTGGATCGGCAGATGAATCCCCGCGTCGTGATGCAGGTTGGTGGGTGGGACTCGTTCCAGGCCATCGAACCGTATCTGAATGCACCGACACCTGATGTCGTGAACGATGCCTTCGAGGAGGCCGGTCTCGCATGAGCGAAGACGATGTCGATCCCGAGAACCCCCGCCCGGAAGGACACTACCCACGGTTTCGAGACAACGAGTGGCACTACGTTCCCGACGAGCTGTCTCAGACAATCTCCCTTGGTCCGGCCGGTGACGGTGAGGAGGGCCAAGACTGGGTTCTGACGTACACTCCCGAACGGCGCAACAAGGACGACCGCGAAAAGGTGATAGTCCGGCTGACGCCCCGAGCGCTGCACGAGCTGTACATCGAGACAAAGAACCTCTCAACTGACCAGCGGATGCACGGCCACAGCGCTGAATGTGATTTGTGCGGCAAGCAAGTTGATCTCGACAAGGCGATCCCGAACCCGCGCGGCGAGCCATGTCACAAACATTGCTGGGCGGAATACACAGGCGCACCCGAGTGGTTCGCTGACTACGTATGACCGATGAATCACCGGTGCTACAGCTGCACCACCCAGCCGATAATCGGTTCACGCTCCGATTCATCAGTGACGACAAGCAGGATCGGTCTGAGAAGGCGTCTCAGCTGTCAGAGCAGTCTGATATTGAGATGGCTATTGCTGACGAATCAGTCGGCGGTGAGACGATCTACCTCCTGTACACGCGGACGTTGTTCGATGCGGCGTATCCTGAGTTCGAGACCGAAGAAGATGTTATTGAGTGGTTTGATGCGGAGTTTTCTGAAGGCGATAAGCAGATTCTCTTTGCCATCATCGATATTTTCGACGGGATTCTCACAGAGAAGGAGGAACAAGGAGCGGACTTTGCCACGTACAAGAAGTTGGACTTGGAGAAGATCCCGGACGTGCTGAACCGGGTCGAGTGGCGACAGCTGGTTCCCGATGTAGGTGCCGAGTTACTCTCGTACTTTATTCTCGCTCATCCAATGCCAAACACGAATCACCGGACTGGAATTGGGCTGCTGGATCGGTATCTCACTTCCTATGATGAGGACTTCTCGATGCCGGAAACGGGTGAAGAAGGCCAGTGGTATCAGTGGGTTCGGGAGTTCATTTACGACTCAAAACGCATCCTTACGCTACGGAATCAGCTTCCGTTGTTGAAGTGGGCCCATCAGTACGGGTATGAACGCGTTGAGCGGAAAGAGGGTATCCAGATCAATCTCGTGGAGATTGATGTAGACCGAACTGATCACCGGAGCTACTACACAAATCGTCATCTCGACCGGTCCCGTGAGTTCGTTGAGACCGCTTTGTATGAGGCCGGTGCTACTCACTTGCAGGGAGAAACTGACGATGGAAAACGCGCGTTTGTTGATCGACTGCGAGGAGAGGAGTAGCTAATCAGGGAGGTTAGCGAGCTTACGCCCGATTTCATACGAGTCCTTGCTGAGCTGGGAGCGCTCTCCTGTCTGCTCTTCCAGGACTCGCTTGAACTCTTCAAACTCCATTTCTACTCTAAACTAGGCGCTGACGCCATATGAATGTGGTCATCACCTGCAAAACCGGTTCCCAGGTGACTTACTTGGTATGACCTCGCTCCTCCACTTCGGCGGCTTCGTCCTCATCCACCCTTCGTGCGGATACTTCGTGAAGCTTGGTACATCCTTCTCCAGGGCACCCCGTTAGGGAATCCGTTCTGAGTCGGTCTTCTTCTTCGTCGTAAATCCAACGTAGTGACCAACCGCAGTCTTGGCATTTGTATTCAAACAGTACGGGCATGGGTTACCTCCAGAGAGTGCTTGTCAGTCATTGCTGTGAGTTAGTGCCCGCCCGGGGATTCGAACCCAGAGCACGATCCTCTCCACGGCCTGCTGGCAGCCGGACCCCGACTGTCGCCGTTGGTGGGAGGGAGTTTCACGTGCCGCTCCAGCGACGGGTATGCTCCGGCGCGGACTCGAACCGCGCTACTCCAGACGGAGTCAGACCTCATTGTAGCCACCGTCGTCCGGGAACTCAGTCTGATTCGCCATTGCGTTCTTGACTGTGATGACTATCTACTTATTGTTTGTGCATTCTGCACATCCATTCTAAATGGTTAGAATAGGGTGTTAGAATGCGTATGGGTGGTTACTTTGCACATAGCTCGTGCACACTCAGCATACCCAAGCCGATGGACGAGAGTGATCTACGCCCCGCAGACAAGGCCATTCTTGACGTTCTAACAGAGGGACGTGCAACCAAGGGGCTGATCGTTGACGAGACCGGATACAGCCGCAATACTGTCTACAATCGTCTTGAGGTGCTCCAAGCTGCAGGTCACGTCAAACTCGTGCATGAGCCTACTCGATTATTCGAACTCGTCTCAGATCCCCGTGAAAGCGACTGACTCTGCCTATCGGTGCTTGTATTAACGCCGTTTAGGTGGAGGGAATGATTGTTTACAGGCGGTCGAAGTGAGTGCACCTAGGTTTGACTTCGACACGGTTCACCGGCCCCGAAATCTCATACGTTAGTACTAATTACTAACTGCATGGTTAACCAGATCAAGTCCTCCGGTGAAGACGGGCTCGCACTCCAAGTAACCAAACCTGCTCGATCTGCAGGACTCGTCGATGAAGACGACGAAGGAGAAGCAACGTCTCTCGCCAGGGTACGGGTATTTTCGTTCGATTCGCTCCTCCTGGTGGTCGGTCTGGACACTCTGTCAACAAAGCAGGTGACAGAACTCGTTGTCTCAGCAGCTCAAGACACGAAGAGTATCTATCGGGCAATGGACGCGACTGTACAGATCGCAGGTAATGGATATCAGGTCCAACTTCCACCAGCTGAAGACGCAGGTTTCCACGAAGGCGACCGTGCTCCTTGTCAGGGTGCGCCCGGCATCCTCCTCATCTCAAAGGACGGTGATTCCTCTGTAGGACGTGATGCAAGTCGTCTCGCTGATGACCTCGTCACAATCCGTCGTGAACAAGTAGTCTAAGCATCTGGTCAGATCCATAGTTTCTGTTCTCACTGCGTAGTCAGCAGAGCTGTAAGTGGAAATTGAGCCCGGTTTCGCGGATAGAGCCCTTGGGGTGATGCTGGGAAGATGGCCTTTCAGGAACGCTCGTTACGCCGATGCCGGCGATTCAGACGCATCCCCGAGTGACTTGGTCAACTCAACCTCGATTTTCACCGTGTCGTAGGGGACGAACGGCTGCTTCGCTCCCTCTTCTTCGCGGAAGTGCACGATGCGGTACTCGTTTAGGGTCTGGACGTCGTCGTAGACCTGCCGGATGTCACGGTCGAGGCGGTCGGCAAGGGACCGGATGCTGTCTGCGGGTGCGTCCATCAGGCTCTTCACCAGGTCCAAGCGGCGTGGTGTGAGGATGCGCTGGAGACGGCTGGCATCTTGGAAGTTCACCACGTGTGCAACGTCTTCGCCGTCCTCCCAGCGCGCGGCACGGTCCAGCGCGCTCTCCTTGTGCTCCTCGAACGGCTTCGACGTGATGCGAAGGGTCGAGGGGAATTCAACGTCCTCCGGGGGTTCGTGGGCGTGGTTAGGCGAATTCTTGCTCATGGATGGTTTCAACCTCGTCGAGGAATCGCTGGAGATGGGATCGAAGGTCCTCGAATTCGATTCCTTCGACCTCGCCACGGTAGTGTCGGTGATGGCGGCCGACGCCGTGGGCGTCATTTGCGTTGTCGTACCGGAGGAGTTCTTCGTCAGCTGGGCCGAGGTACTGGAAGCTGTATTTGAGTCCCTCCGGGAACTGATCGCTTTCAGGGACGTCCCAGGCGAGTGCTTCCCAGCGGTCACCGGCTGGGAATTCATCGTCGTCCTCGAAGATCTTCCTAGCTGGCATCCAAGCACCTGCGTTGTCCACATAGGACAACACACCCAACCCTCATAGCCGTTGTGGTAGAATAACATCACCACGATGCCGCAAGGATAGGCAGGCAGTATTATCGCGGTTCCTCGATCTCGGTCAACGCCGCGAAGACGCTGTTGCAACACGCGCCGTTCTCAGTGAATGCGTGGTACTCAAAGTCTGGCTCCCCAAGATACGTGAATGTCACCCACCCGTCTGAAAAATCGCTGATGTCATAGTACTCCTCGTCAAGCCACCGTCCAATCTCAAAGCCTTGCGTTATCTGCTCCTCCTGATACACTGCGAGCACCAAGACTACGTCGTCGTCAACTGCATCACGAGCGGGCCCAAACTTGTTTTTGAGTTTCCTATCAATCGAGTTCGTCGTTCGTGTTCCCATCCCCCACCCGAATCCCCCTTCCAATTCTGCGGCATAATCGGGTTTTGTAACTTCAATCCAGATATCCTGATCGTCGGTGGTGAGTCGAAGGTCAAAATCCTTCGAGTCACCGCCGTCAGAAAGAGTAGCGTTCATTGATACCTGCTCCGAACCGTACTTCTCCCGCAGGTAGTACAGAAGGTATACTTCGGCAAATACGGAATTGATTCGATCCACGTCACCCTTTCTGATTTCGTTCAGCCAATCCAACGTCGGGTCTGATTCAACGTCCACTGCGGTGAGGTACTTGTTTATTAGCTGGAGATCGGGACGTCTGAACTTCCCGAAAAGGTCCTCTCCATTAATCGGTGATTCTCCGAGTAGATCGTTGATGTTCGGATACCCACGCGGTGACGGGATTAGATGCTCGTGAGGGTACTTCGAATCTAACACGCGCTCGATACCGTACGCGTACAGCGTGTATGAGTAGTCTTCGACCGTTGCAGTCGGCTCACTGTCGCGGTGTACTTCGACTACCTCACACCCGAACCGGTGTTCGTACTCGGGTTCTGGTGCGTGAATATGAACGATGTCTCCGACGTCGTAAGGTTCGTCGGAAGGGTCGAACTCAGAAGTCAATTTGATATCCTACCTGAACTCCATCTATCTCACGGACTGTGCTCTGAATCCGTTTCGATGCCAAGCCGGGCTGCTAAGTCTTCCTCGTGTTCAATAGCGAGGGCAACGACGGCTTCCATGAAATCCGCGTGCTTCTCGATCCCTCCTTCACCGGCGACTTTCGACCGCCCATCCAGCTGCTCGTACAGTGAGTTCAACTGATTTGCTTTCGCCTCAGGGAGATACATCGGGACTTGACGGCGGTTCCGGGTTGAGTCCGGACTCGGATCTGGACCCGGTTTCTCACTGGAACTAGCCTCACTATCTGAATAACCCGTATTATCCGGGTTACTCGAATTATTCAGGTTACTTGTATCACTCGTGTTGTCCGTAGAGTCCGAGTCACCCTCATTATCTGGTCGCCGGTCGTCGAAACGCTGCCCGAGCTCGTCCTTTGGATCGCTCATGAGAGGTCCTCCACGTGTGCTGCGATTGCATCGTACTTATCGCGTAGTGCCTCTGCCTTGTCTGCGTCCCACGAATAACCCGCATCGTCCGGGTTATACGCGAACACCGATGTTCGGTACTCGATGGCGTGTTCAACGACAGCCCAGTCCGGAATCTCGAAGACGTAATCCTCACCGAACGTGCTGACAAACCAGTTCTGCATTTCACTACTCACACCATCACGGCCGACTTCGTTGAGAACAGCTGCGACGGTCGAGATGTTGACATCGTCGAACTTGTCCTCCAAGGTGTCGATCTCATCAAACAGGATTTCGAGAGAGTCTTTCGCAATCGTGTTCGCGTGACTCGGGAATAGAACGTTCTCAGCAGCAAGCAGCGCCCCGTCAGCGAGCGGTCCGAGGTTCGGTGGGGAGTCGATCACAACGTAGTCGTAGTCTACTGTGAGGCGGTCGAGTGCGAGTTTGAGGGCCTCAACCCCACGGGCTTCTGAGTACAGGTGCTTCTCCAGCCTGAAGTTTCGTAAATGGGATGGGACTATATCGAACTCATCACCGGAAATGATCAGCTCGTCAAGATCGTCCAAAGTGAGCTGCCCCATCTCAGAGAGGACATCGTAGAGCGCGTACTCGCCTTCCCGGTACTGTTCACGATGTCCGAGTTTGAGTGTGAGCCCGCCCTGGGGATCAGCATCAACAGCCAGGACGTCGTGACCTCTGTTGGCCAGAGCCCCGGCAAGATTGATGCTGGTCGTCGTTTTTCCCACTCCTCCTTTCTGCATTCCGACGTCGATCCTCACGCTACCACCTCTTGCATATTCCGTATAATACGGGTTTCACGGACCATTCGGGTGTTGCATGTATCTCGAATAATATAAAGCTCCGTCAGACAACGCCTGTTTCGCGTACGGAGACTCACCGATAACCTGTCCGCTTACCGGTACCGTTCTGGCGGGTAGAAGACGATGTGTACTGTCGATCCGAGGCTGTACCACGATTTCGGGAGCACAGACACTTCCAGACCCCATTCAGCGGCGAATTCGAACAGGTCGAACCACATGTTGTAGGGTGGTTCCTCGGCATCGAGGCGTTCGATGTTCCCTGGGTAGACATGCATGGAGTACACGGCTGGTTCGCCGTCATCGAGCCAGAGTGTCGCGTGATCACTTGCTGGCGGCTTGTGAGGCGGCCCCTCCGGATCATCATCGGCTTGTAAGGGTGAGTGAGGGCATTCGTCGTCGCCCGCGATAAGGCGGCGAATACAGGCCGTCTCAGCTGGCTCGTCTACGTCGAAGGCTTCGACGAACGCGTCGCGTTGGTATTCCCCCAGGATTGCGCCGAGTGCACGCCAGATATCGTTCCAGGCTGGGTCTTCAGGCTCGTGATCGAGGTAGTCGTTGATGGCTTCTCGCAGTTGCCGGTGCTCCTCCCACGATGGGACCGGCTCGTTCGGACCGGGTGTTGGACGATCGTCGGTCATTGCTCCCATCCTTCTCCAACAGCAGGGATGACGTTGTCGTAGAGATCGAACTTGTAGATTCCGTCGAGGTACGGCTCACGAACGTCGGATTCGAAGTCTTGGTACTGCCCCTCGATGTACACTGCGTCTTCGGTGTCCTCGTTCTGTTTGTTGTTGTCACCTCGAATCTCCTTTTTCCGGATCGAATCCGGGATGACGCCGTCGTGCAGACCGCTGTTTTCGGGGTTGTGTGCCGAGGAGAAGTAGTGTCGGCACTGGTGGTGCGTGACTTTCTGCTCGGTTTGCAGTCCGTTGTCCCAATGAATCGATCGCCAGTGTATCTCTCCACAGTCTATGCATTCGAATCGACGGCCGGTCTTCTCGCCCGACTTCAGATTCTCCTCAATGACTGCACCTCCACAGTCCGGGCATTCATCTAGACTCTCTTCAGCACTGAAATTCTGAATACTGTCGGAGAAACTGGTTCTAGCCCACATTCTTTGTCGAAGTGCGTTTTTCTGTATTCGTCTCACCTCGTTGCTGCCGCCGATTGCGAATAACGGATGAATATCTTTGTGATGAGTGGGGGGTCGTACGAGCAACCATTCGATGAGTGCTGTTTTCAACTCACTGTCGATCGGGATGATTGACCCGTCCTCTTGTTTGCGTTTGTTACCCACCTTACGAATCTCACCGTCGCCGCTGAATCCCGGTGTATCCTCGTTCGGTATCTCTGTGTCTTCATTGAATCCACCGTAGACCAGGATTGTGTCTGGTTTGTTTCTGATTCGTGGATCAAGCACCACCCCGTGCTGTTCGATTATTTCGTCGAACATCGGGTGGGCAATGTTCACACACCGCAAGTCAATATTGATTTGTTCACCTTTCCTAACACCGTTTTTTAAAGGGAGCAGCCACGCGGCCCGCGAGAACGGGTGGTCGAGCCATTGTAGAAAGTACTGAATTCGGGCGAGCGGGATGTATGGTCGGTCTACTTCCCTACTGTTGTTCTCGCGGAACTCTGAAAGTGGTTTTTTCACGGGGTTCCCGGCAATCGCCTTCTTTTCTTCGAGCATCTTGTAGAACTCATTTAAACCCGATAGTTTGTCCTGAATCGTTGTCGTGTTGATGTCATCAAGGGGTTTCAAGTGGTTGTCTCGGTAGTGTCTGACATCGTCTGCGACTGCGTCTCGAACTCCAACGATCTCGCCCGCCCCGTCATATTGGGGAGCGATTTCGGTGAGGAGGTATTTTTCAAACTCGTGAATATGATGCATTCTCTTCTGTAGATCATGTTCTGTGATGTCTCCTTTTCGCGTTTCCCGGTATTTTTTGATGGGGCGTTTCCGCCATTCGCGGTCTGCTTGGTTGCGGCGATGTTGTCGAGCCTGAGTTTGCTGCCGATCTGTATCGTACTCGTCTGTGTGGTTCTCGTCCGGCGTTTGTCTTTCAGTCATTTTTCACGTAGCCCTCCCCGAATGCTGACTTGATTTTCCCCTGGTCCCACAGCTGCTTCAGCACGGTCTCGATCAGTTCTTCTTGCTCTTCTTTTGTCCCGAATACTTCTTCGCGCAGCTCGTCAACCGTGGCTGCTCGGCTTTCATCACGTGGGAGTGCCGAGAGGATTTGCTGGCTCACGTCACCGTCGAGTGTTTTAATGTCGGTGCCGGGTCGTTCTGACCCATCGGTCTCCATCAGTTGATCTAGGAGTTGGAGGTCGAGTTTGCCTGCGTTGAACAGAAGTCGCCCGGCATTGATCCGCTGCCGGGAGTATTCTGATCGGGATAACCCGAGTTCGTCTGCTTCCTTATCGATTTCATCGATTAATTGATTCGGGGCGGTCCCGAGTCCTTTTCTTCCCATGTTTACCTTTTTTGTGGGCAGTAGTATAAAACTCCGGATAGTTGTTTGAACTCTAGCGACTTCACACACACTTTATTTATATACTCTTAAATAGGGCAAAATTGCAATTTGGAGACTCCATCATGTCAGAACTGGCCTAAGTGCATAGTTTTCGGTGCAAACATGGGTCAGAAGCACCTTACAACCCCATCCTAATCCTTTTCCCTGAGTGGTTGTGAATTATGAAGCAAGAATGGCAATGGACGAGCAGAACATCATTGAAAAGAAGATCAACAGAGATTCCGAGCGAAACCAAATCCTCGAACTAGACACTAGGGGCCGGGTCACGATCCCGTCGTCACTCCGGAGTCGGTACGGCATCGATCCAGAAGACGACAAAGAATACTGGATCGAGCTCTCCATCGACAGCATCGAAGTCCGAGAGCCTGCCAATAGAGGTGACGAGTAGAGCTGGCGCTGGTTGCGGTGAAGGGTCTGGGGCGTAGGGACGTTCCCTCTGGACTTCCGATTGGCCCCAGGGTCCGTGTCTCTTCCTTCACCATCGAGCGCATTAGGAGTTTCGTCCCCCGACGCGACTCGGAAGTAGATTCTCGTGGAAAGACTGATCTGAAGTCTACAAACACTGGAAACCCCACCCCATTACACAATCATTTAAGTCGGTCCGACTCACAAGATGAAGCAACAGCTAGGAAAACGCAACTCACCAGAAGAAGCGGGTGCTTGGACACCTCCTGCTTCTTCCCGAACCGGCTTAAGCGTTTGCCTTCGGAGAGCCGCTGCTCTGTCCCTCTCGCCACTAAGCCGGCAGGTCAGGCGTATCCCAGCTACCGCCAGAGATGCACATCCAAAACCACGCCCACCGCGATAGAAAACATCCCTAGTAACTCCACCACTACGCTATAGCCATGACTCACGAGCACAGTTCCAAACGACAATCCGGGTCCGAAGTTTCCAGGCCTCGTCCCGGATGTCGTTTTGAAGTATCGCTGAAGCGGACCAGCAGAGCCGGTCCTCGCCGTGGACGGAGCGGTATTATCGGGACGCTCCTGTTCATAGTGTGGACGCGAGGGTTCAAATTGGTTTCGGGACCCTCGCATTCTCCGGCTTCCACGCAGTCCGCACCTCTCCACGGACTGCATGCACACGCCTAATCAACAACAAGGAATCCGGAAGGTCGTTCCAGGAGGGAGTCTCTCTACTGCTGGAATCACCATCACCGAGGTCACCCCACAGGTAACGGAGTGGATACCTGATCTCCTCCATAACCTGCTCCCAAGTAGTGTTGAGTCTGTTCGAGGATTCATCCGCGAACAAAACCCCGGGGTGATCGCGCACGAACGATATAACACTGTCCTTCGTCGTCTTCAGGAGGATACCCTGGGGTTCAACCACCGAAGATGGCAATCTACAACGGATCGTTGGAGTGATGCAGAAGCTGAGGCGGTCGAGTATGTGAATTCGCTCGTCGAGTTCGCGGTCAAGTACCACGATGTAGACGAAGACGACCTTGACGAACTCTCAGGTTATCACCGGCAACGATACAAGTCGCTCAAAGACAGCCTCACCACAACCAGTACCGGGCGCGGCCCGCTTAATGCCGGACTTGAAGCCCTCGCCAAAGGACCCGTTCAACTCCATAGCGAACTTGATGACACACCCCAACCCATCACACTCGTACTTGATGGCAAGTCGTGGTCAACACTCGATGACCGTGGGACAGGAGTGCGGGCGCTCGCAGCTATCGCAGCTCTTGGCTCTGCCTTCGACGTCCGCCTAGTTATCTCACCAGCGTTAGACGCCGCGATTGAGCGACGATACCCAGACTGGTACGACGCCCATCTCCGTCTTACTGGCACCCGTGAGACGTCCACTACAGACCTACCGGGTGACGACGGGCAACCATCGCCGGATCAGCTCAAGGCGGCGTGGGAAGCAATACAGGATCTCCCAGAAGAATCAGGGCGACTTCGTCTACTGGGGAACCTCCCCGTTGACGGGACCCGAGATTATCGTGATCTCAAGCAGGATGACGAAATCGACGTGGAATCTGGAACTGTTGGCCGCTACATCCTCGACCTAGAAGAGCTCGGGCTCGTGGACATCGACCGGCGTGGACAATACAACAGTGCATCCCTCACGGACTTAGGTCAGGCTGCTGTTGAGCAGTACGTCACCCCGGACTACAGAGTGATTCACCCGGCCCAATCGACGTTGGAGACGCATCTTACGCCGACCCCTCAGCCCCAAGCAGGTACAGTGTATCCCGCGCAGGTGAACACGAGGGAAGGGGATCAACCTGGGACAGCAGAGGGTTGGTTAGCTGCAACAGGGACTCCTAGTGAAGGAGCAGACTACGTCCAATGGCTCAATGGGCCATCTGGTGTTCTCGATGCCTGGGGTATGCATCAGCGGTATCTTGCTGGACGTCGAGATCGGGGTGTTACCCTAGTTGATGACCGAATCGAGCGTTTTGAGGACGGTCGCGTGTCGTACCTCAGTTGCTTCGACGATGATCTCTTCGTGGCCACTCAGTGGGGTGGCCCCATCCCTACCCTGGGACGTCTTGCGGGAACCTTACTCAGCGACAAGGCACTAAGCAAGGTCCTCACGCCATCACGCCTTGGTTCCGAGTTCGAAGAAATCGATAACTCGGTTGTTGAGAAACTCGATAGAGAAGCCGGGGAAATCATCCGCTGGGGGCATCAGATCGGATGGTTTGGCGAAGACGAAGAAGACTATGACGGCTGGCGTGACCGTATTGGAACTGTCCGCAGTCTGTGTTTGAAACAGGTCGGTGAACTCACGAACAGCGACGACGTCGAAGCTCGAACTGAATTAATCCGTGATCTGCACGGACTTATTGCCTCAGCGACGCAGCTGTACTACGCAGCCGGTGTCGATGTCACAATCAACATCCGAGTCCCTGACACAGGAATGCTCATCAGTGATGACCGTCGTCTCAATGACTTCCTCGACTTCGCTCGTTACACCGTTCCAAAACAGTCGGTGTATGGGATTCACTCCGGGTACAGAATGCTTCTGGAGGACCGACCGGACAAACTGAAACGTCGTCTTCCGTACGACGTGGACGATGCTGACTCGACGATGCACCTGACGGCGTCGTGGGTTTTCTCAGGACCGACGATGACCGATCTCCACGGCGACATCGAGCGTGCCATCGATCAAGAGGCGAACGAACTCCGTGAAGCGATTGCGAACGGACGAGAGTCAACACCAGTGATGGAAATTCCCGTACTGATTGGAAATTCCTATTCCGCGGTCCGTGATCTTGTCGAGGAATACGCTTCGGCGAAGAGCTATCAGGTGGCTCACCAAGGGGATATTCACGAAGGGAAACAGGATCTCGAACGGCTCGTCAGATTGTTCCTCCGTGTCCTTGGAACGGAAGATCGCCCACACCGGGCGTGTCCTCACGACGTGGCTGAGGCTATGCTCCACATTGCCCAATCCACCCAGAGTTACGATTTCCTCACTGTAAGAGACATCTCATACGGACTGTCGAATCTCCCCACGAAACGTCTCTTGCCTGAACTCCCTCCAACAGCGACGAAACTCCTCAAAACACTGCTCAACGCTGATGATCCGATGGGACGCTCTGAAATCATCGATACCGCGGATATCTCAGAGAGTAGTTACGACCGCTACATCAACGAACTTGCTGCTTGGGATATCATTGAACCCCGGGAAATCGAGGGACACCGCCGGTGGGAGGCACACTTAGAGCCGTGGTGGACACCGCAGAGTGATCGGGACGAACCCTTTGCTGACCCCGATCCAGACACGGGTATCTTGTTCGCTGAATTCCCTCGTGATGTTGCCAGTGCGGTGATGTGCCACCTCACCACCCATTACGACTTACCTGACCTCGAAACAACGTACATCGAGGGAATCCGACCAGGTGACGATATCAAGGCTCTCTTCGACGAATACGACCGGCTCAGACGATGGTGGCCATTCATCTGGGGTGCATTTGCCGATTCGGGCGATCTTGAACGAGGCCCATCTGGTACAGCAGCCTCGGACTCTACTGTCGTTCGTCTTGGTCAATCTCCAGGACCTGATGCAGCCCAATCGAGTTTCCAGGACATTTCAGAAACAGCTACCAAAAGAGATCGTCTCAGTCAACCGTCACCAGGGCTAACTAATGACTGACGACAATCGATAACTACGCAATGAATCCTCCACAACCAGCATCTGAACCGTACTCGAAAGGAGATGAAGTAACCGTGTACGTGGGTGAAGACGACCCCGACGTCCGGTACCACGGCGTCAAATGCATCGTCACTGACCGTCTGCAGGATGATCTGAACACTGAGACAGGGCGTGACCGTGACCAGTACCTCTACCGCGTAAAAAGACGGTCAACGGGCGAGGTTCTTCCCATTGATTTCCGGCACGGTGATCTTGTTCCCACGACGCCATTAGAAGAACCCTCTTCAGAAGATGATTATTGACTGCTTCTCGGCTCTAGAGGCCTTCAGAGCAAGTCTTTAAATTCGTTCGACCGTACCTCGATGTTCCTGGAAACACCGCGGTACAGCTGATGGAAGTTCATCTTCTCTGAATAGAAGTTCGGGAAGAAATAGCCATACCCTGGTTTGTCAATAAACAAGACACCAGCTACCCGGTCGAACTTCCGATCTGCGAATAGTCCTTCATCACCACTGCAGATACACGCGTCACCCTCATGTTTCAGATCAAACTTTGGATCATCAGGCTCGACCGCCTTCGAATACGTCGTCCTGCCTGATTCCGGGATATACCCGTTGTCTCGTAGATAGTCTCCCCACACGTTTCGGTGCTGATACACCGTGTCAGAGACTTCCTGATTCTGACCGCCTGTTTTGGTTCCGTGCAGCAGCTGCCGCATATCCTCCGGTTCAAGGAACGAGACATCCGCATCATAGAATAGGAGGAGGGGGCGGCCTCCACGCTGTTTTTTCACTTTGTCTTCGATCTGGTCCACGATACTGTTCTTCGGATCTAATGGAATTCGCTCAGCACCTTCCCACCGAATGATTGACCCGCCACCTCCTGTGTCTTCGAATTCAATCTGAAACCCGTTGTTATTGATTGAGGACGGCAGGTTGGACGTATCGAGATTGACGATCTTGTCCACGATGTCATCGACCAACTGCTCGTTGTGAGCAATCTCGTTTCCTTTGTACGGGATTTTGATAAAATCGTCTTTCAGTGTGATAAGCGCGGTATACTGCGTGTTGTCCAGCTTATCCTCTACCGCCACTCGTACGTTGTCTACCTTGTCCCACGACGTTCTGCTGGCAACTTCGATATCGAGTTCCCCGATATTGAACTCGTAATCCGGCTCACCCTGGGTTCCCTGGACATCGGCAGGGTACGGAGCGAACACCCAGTGCTTCAACGCGACATATGCTTTCATCTCCGCATAGAAGGACTGAAAGTTGGTTTTACTAGTTAGCCGATTTGGGTCTTTCCGTATTTCTTTTGCGGGAGTTTTCTTGGCAAGCGTGTCAATGATTTCGAGGTACTCGGTTCGATCCTGCGCGACTGCTCGCCGAAGCGTGTTTTCCTCGTCGGCATCGGCCATGAAGTTCCGCGGTAGTAGTCCCGCTATGTTCGGGTAGTCGGATTTGAATTGTCCGTATTGCATGGAGTTCTTCTTGATACCAAGATTTGATCCTGTGATTATGAATCGGAGGGATGCGTGAATTCAGAATAGACCTTCTACCCAACACCTTCGAAACACCCTCATCACGTGAAACTGGGTGACTGCGTAGTGGTGAGTTTCCCATACCTTGATAAGAGTAAGGTGGCTTTCAAGTGGTATGGCTCTCCAGCAGATCACCGCGGACGATATCGCGGGCTGGGACTCTCTACAGGACATCGCTGACTCCTTCGAGAAACGCGGGCTGAAACCCCGTCCAAATCTCGGAGAGGACAATGAACTCGTTCTTCAACTCGGTGACGACGAATTCGTCGTAATTGTTAACGCTGGGCCTGGAGAATCAGCCACCGACTTCAAGCCCGACAACCGATCACGACACACGAACCTCGTCGCCACGAACGACTTCGAGGAATTCACTTTCCTAACGCGGATGCGGAGCTGGGAAGGCCAGCAGCACGGCCGCATCAAACACCAGAAGATCTCGTTCAGCAAAGACCAGTTCACGCGCGACAGCGGAGAGAAGAACACCGTTCTGAAGAAGCTCAATTCGATTGAGTACGGTTCTTCCGCTGCAATCTACGACACGCTGTACGACACACAGCAGGTGGTCGAAGAGTTCTATGAAGAGTTCGAGGACCTCCGCACCGATCTCGTTCAGGAGGTATCTGGAGTTCCGGACGACCGTGGTGACGCGAAGCAACGCTATGTGCAGGTCATCCTTGATCGGATGATCTTCCTGTACTTCATCCAAGAGAAGCGTCTGCTGGACCGAAATCCGAACTACCTGCACGAACAGCCCGGCGACGTCGTGGATGACGGTGAAGATCGGTACGAGAACTTCTACCGGCCACTGTTCTTCGACTACCTCGCAGAAGACAAGCAGAACCCCGACTTTGGCAGCCTCCCGTACCTGAACGGTGGGCTATTCGCCAAGAATCCTGTTGAAGAGGACTTCCCGGATGCGAAGCTTGGTGCGTCTGCTGAGGAGACGAACGAACTCTTCGATGACATCCTGGATTTCCTATCCGGATGGAACTGGAACGTGGACGAGCGGCTGGACATCGTTGACCCAAAGAACCTCTCACCCGCGATTCTCGGGCACATCTTCGAGCAGACGGTCAACCAGAAAGAGATGGGCGCATACTACACGCCCGAAGAGATCACCGGCTTCATGTCACGCCGGACAGTCCACCCGTACCTGCTTGATCAACTCAACGACGCTGTTGATGCCGAATACGACGAAATTGACGACGTGTTCGGATTCCCTGGTGTAGAAGCCAGCAGTGGTGAACAGGCGGTCGCCGATGGCGGAACGATGACCCGCCAGGTCCCCACTGAGAACGTGGAGACAGACCACGTCGAAACGCTTTACCACGATGTTCTGAAGGAAGCGCACATCCTTGATCCGGCGGTCGGTAGTGGTGCGTTTCTGCTCGCTTCGCAGGACGTGCTAGTGGACATCTACATGCAGTGCATCGAGTACTTCCAGCAACTCGAACAGGAAGGCAAAGGCTGGGAACTGGACTCTCGTACCCGGGACGAACTGGAGGAGATCAAAGAAGGACAGGGTGGGGCGTCGCTGTACGCGAAGCGCACCGTGATTTTGAACAACCTGTACGGAGTGGATATCGATGAAGGCGCGGTCGAAATCTGCAAGCTCCGCCTCTGGTTGTCGATGGTCGCGGACATCGAGGATGAGCCCAGTGAAGTTGAACCTCTACCGAACATCGACTTCAACATCCGCCAAGGGAACAGCCTGATTGGGTTTACAGATCTGATCGAAACGAGCGAAGGTGGAGACGCAAAGCTATCGAACTTCGGTGGGGGGATTGGCGATAGCGTCCGTGAGAAGTACGAGCAAATCATCGAGGCCACGCAGAATCATAAGCAGGCGGAGACTAGCAAGGAAGCTGCCAACTGGCGACGAATCGCAGAAGAGCGGATAGAACAGTATCGTAGCGACTTGAACGAGAAGATTGTTGAACGGTTCCATCAAGCGGGAGCCGATGGTGTTTCGATGAACGATGTTGAGCGGTACTCGCCATTCCACTGGGTATTGGAGTTCGCCGAAGTCTACTCGCAGGGAGGGTTCAACATCATCATCGGAAACCCCCCGTGGGATGTGCTTACTCCGAACCGCGAGGAATTTTTCTCCCGGTACGACGAGGTGTTCCGGACACGAACGCAAAACGAGAAGGACGAAATCCAAGAGGAACTCCTTGAACGACCTGATGTAGAAAAAGGGTGGAAAGAGTATCAGAATGACTTCGAACTCCGCGCACAATATTACAACAATAGCCCGGACTACACGCTACAAAAGCCCAAAGTAGCGGGAAAAACCGTTGGTAACAACCAGAATGATTTGTCTGCCCTCTTCTTCGAGCGTGCATTCAAATTGGCCCAAGACGACACCCGTGTTGCCCAAATCCTTCCGGGAGTCCTATTCAACGGGTCCACGCAGAAAGACCTCCGAACCCATCTCATCGAATCGACAACGGTTGACTCAATCGTTGGGTTCGAGAACAACGGTATCTTTGACGATCTCCACCAGCAGTACAAGTTTGGTGTTGTCTCGTTTAAAAACTCAGGGCAAACAGACAGTCTTCGTGGAATTTTCCAACAGAAGTCTGTTGACGTGCTTACAAACTTCGATGAAAAGGTAGCAGACATCCCCGCAGAGGTTCTACTTGAATTCTCACCGGAAGCGCGAGTGTTCCCCTACATTACGTCTCAACAGGAAGTGAGCGTTCTCTCGAAAATACTCAATCACCCGTCAATCGGTGAGGATATAGATGGAGCCTGGAAGATAGAGCCGCATACAGAACTCCACTCGTCAAAGGACTCAGAGTATTTCATCGAACAGGAGTCGGAAGCCGATTACCCGATTTATCAAGGTAAGAATATCTACCAGTTCGCTCACGATGATACCTTCATCGACGTAAAGAATCCTGAACTATTCGGCGTAGACAAGGGGTCGGACAAACAGCCTTCTGCCAAGACCCGGCTTCGCAACAAAGGCTACAGAAACCTCAAACGGGAACTCTACTACGCTCTTAACGGAGACAAAACCAGTAAGTCTCAAAAGGCATTCGTCAATGAGACTCTCGAAGACACCCGCGGTGAGCCTCTGTCGGAGGACGATGTTCGTCTCGATAGCAACGAAGAACGTATCGTGTTTAGACAGGTAACAAATTCAACAAATGAACGTACTATGGTTGCATCTCTCCTACCGAAGAATACTCTCTGTGTAGATACCCTAACCACCGTGAAGCCCCAGACAGTTGGTCCCTCTCAGAATGACCTGGAAAAGTCTCCTCTTCATGGAGTCTACAAGCGGCGGTTCACCGACCGCGAGCTCCTAGTTGCATTAGGGCTGCTCAACAGCATTCCATTTGACTTCCTTATGCGGACGAAGGTAGACTCCCATATTGTGATGTATAAGTTGAACGAGTCGCAGATGCCCCGCTTAACGGACGGTGACGACTGGTTTAACTACATCGCGGAACGTGCCGCACGTCTCAATTGTTACGGTGATTCGTTCAAAGAGATGAGGGAGCGGCTTGGTGGTATCTCTCCTGCGACTACTGAGGACGAGCGCAAGAAAATTCAAACAGAGATTGACGCTGCCACGTTCCATGCTTATGGTCTCAATCGGCAAGATACTGAATTCGTTCTTAATGATTTCTACAAAGTATCAAACCCCCGTACCATGACGGACAACTACTTCAAGTCGGTTCTAGAGAAATACGAAAAGTTGGCAGAAGAAGGCCCCTTCAAGTAGGGGAAATATAGAACATCCCTCCTTCCTCGATCTGTTATTACACCCCCAGTACGCCCCAGCACATCAACCGGGCTTGCACCTCACTTTCACCGACCAACTTAGCCTGGTACTCCGTCGATTCCTCCACGTTCTCTTCCAGGAACGTTTCTAACTCTTCTAAGAATTCCACCGGTGGCCAATCTGGGAACGAATCGTACTGGTCGTTATGCCGGAAGGTCTCCCGGAGGATACGATCTTCGTCAGTGTTAGCTAACTTCACGTCCTGTAGGCGCTCTCGGAGGTCTTCGGCCCATTCATCGAGTGTTTCGTGTTCGTCTACAGGAGCAGCCATCTCACCGTGGTTCGGTTGTACGTAGTGTGCGATGAAGTCCAGAATCGTTTCCTGCTCTTTCGAGAAGGAGTCTCCCTGTTTGAATGCACCCTCAACTTGCCCCTCTCGAATCGCTTCCAGACGGTCGTCAAGTACCTCTTGGATTGCCTCCCGGTTGGAGAGCACGTTGTCGGCATTCCCCGTGATCGGTTCTCCGCTCACCTCTGGGTCGATTTTGAGGGTGCCGACCGGACGTTCCTTGACTTCGTCGCTGAACGGCTTGTAGTAGAAGGCCCGCCGCACACGGCCTAGTGGTGATTCGTGGTCGTCGTCATCGAACCAGAGGTGTGCAAGCCCAAACACGCCTGGACGCGGGCCGGAATCATGGTCGGTGATATTCGTGTACAGGCGTTCGCGTTCCTCTGGGGATTCCTCAAAGTAGTCTGCGGCGTACTCGAAGTCGTCTTCTGAGAGCCCGAACTCCTCGTTCAACTCCTTCTTGAGCAGGAACCGCTCGTACGCGGCGTGCTCGTTACTCCCTGCATTTCGAAGGAGTGGGTTCTTACTCGTGTCATCGAGTTCGTTCACGTCTTCGATCTCTCGTGATTTCTGTAGCGAGTCTTCAATCTCGTCCACCTGCAACTCGCCAATCGTCTTCTCTGTCTCTACACCGGTCTTCTCCAGAATCTGATCTTCGTTCGGGTCCAGGATGTTGTTCTCTTTCCCGACGATGAGTGCGATGTCGTTGATCTTCGCTTGTAGCCGCTTCAGGAGTTTAATCGCGGCTTCGATGTCTCCGTCAGGGTAGAAGTTGTGGACGTACTTCTCTTCGGTACTCCCGATCCGGTCGATCCGGCCCACCCGCTGAACGATACGCATGGGATTCCATGGTAAATCGAATGACACTTGGACTGAGACATCCTGAAGATTGACTCCCTCCGATAATGTGTCAGTTGCTATAACATACTGCAGTTCGGATTCCCCGGATTCAGCCAGCGTTTGCTGGTACCCCGAGGCTTCCGGTGCGAACCGCTGAATAACGTCTTGCTTGTTTTCGTCACCGCCTTTGACAACGGCACTATTCGCTTCTGTGAGGGGCGAGTTAGGATCGTTGAGAAGTGTTCGATAGACGTAATCCGCCGTAGCACGGTACTGAGTAAAGACGAGAACCTTCTCGTCATCATACCCATTCAGGACGTCTGCGAGCCGCTCAACCTTCGGGTCACGGAACTCTCGTAACGAGAACACCGCCTCGTAGAACTCCCGCGTCGCCTCATCAATATCACTCAGGTCACTTCGCGGGTAGAGAATTGGATTCAGCTCCTCTTCGGGAACGTCTGGGAGAACACCGGCATTATGATCGTGAAGCCATTGTCGTGTAGACACGGCCCGGTCGCTCACATCGCCAGAGTCCTGAGCAATATCGCCGATGAACTGCGACAGGAAGTACGCTAACAGCGTCAAATCCTCCCGGATGTACGTCTTCACCTCACCAATTGTCGCATCCGCCAATTCGTCCGGACTATCACTCTCCGTATCTTCGTCGGCACGAACTGCGGTCGCATCGAACCCGAACTCTTCCAGCGTCTGTTCAAGATCCTCGGCGGCATCATCTCCTTCTACAAAGTCATCGAGCGTCTCCGATTCTTCGTCGTCTTGAGCAGCACGCAGTACATCGATCTGCTCATCTTCTGGAAGGCCATCGAGAAGGCCGAGAAGTTGCCGTTCACTCCGGTGTAACGTTTCGATGGACTGCACAAACGCATATGTCGAAGATTCCAACCGCTTCAGCAGATTCAGCTTATACAGCGCCTTCAGCGTCCCCCCAGCTTTCGGGTTCTTCACCGTAATATGCGGAAGGTGGAGTGCGTCCATCACGTCTGGCAGCATCCCGTATACTGGCTGGTATGCCGCCGGGAGCGAGTACTGCTCCTTGCTGAGTTTTGGCGGCTTGAAACTCATCTCGAAGTCCTCCTCATCCTGAATTTGGTCTTTGACGTGCTTCCGTGTCCGGAGCACCATCACCTCATTCAGGATCTTCGAGATCTCCTCCGAATGCCGCTGGAGCTGTTCGGTGATCTTCCGCTGCTCCTCTTCGGTGGCCTCCTCCTTCCCCGCAGCGATCTGCTTCCGCGTCTCTGACAACTCAATGTATTCCTCGAAGGCATCGAAGTCCAGCGATGCCTTGTTCCGTAGTTCCTCGGGGCTGGTGAACAGGCTGATGAGGTTCTCCAAGTCGGTCGCAGAGTTGTTGATCGGTGTCGCCGTCAGCATTATCATCGTCTTCCCACGGAGTTGCCGCAGGTTCGCGTGCCGACGCGTTCCTTTGTAGTCGTCTTCGTCGTCGGGGTTCGGCCGCCACTTCCCGTGGTTCCGGAAGCGATGAGCTTCGTCGATTAGGACGACGTCGAATGCGTCTTTGAGGTTCTGAACCTCATCGTACGTGAGGTTCTGGAACTTGCTGATGCTCATCACGTCCAGGTGTGTTCCATCGATTTCGAGCCCGAAGTATGGGTTCCCGTCTTCGTCGGTGTCGTCTTGGAGGAGGTCTTCCCACTGTTCGGTGAGGTTCGCAGGGACGATGAGGAGACAATGATCTCCGCGTTGGCGGTAGTCATGCAGGAGTTCACCGCCGATGAAGGACTTCCCGAGGCCGACCGAGTCGGAGATGATGCAGCCGTTGAACCGAGAGAGTTTCTCCTTCGCGCTCTCGTAGCCGAGTGTCTGGAAGTAGTACAGCGGGCTGTCGCGGATGTTGACGTTTCCGCTTAGTTCGTCGTACGCAAGGAGTTTGTACAACTCGAACGGCTCGATGTACGTCCCCAAGTTATCAGGCGTGTCTTCATCATCCGGCTCGTCTTCTTGTTGGTCCTGCCAATCTTGGTACTTCTCACTATTCTCGATGATCCGGATGATCTCTTCGCTGAAGTCCTCAGCATTCGCCCACTGGTTATCGTACCAGTCTTCGAATGCCTCAGCTTCAGGCCGGTCCTGGCTTGTGAGATTCAGTTCGATGTTGTTCCGGTGACCACTTGCGGTGAAGTTTGAGGATCCAACGATTGTCGCACACGGACGCGTGTCTGTATCGTTGTCAGTTTCCCAGTCGTCATCGTCGTTTGGTGCTCGGAATGATGCTCCTTTGGCGTGGAAATAGCCGTTTTCTGGATTTCGCACACGGACGCTAACCTTGTCTTCGGCTATGAAGTCTCGCAGCCGATCCAACCGGTCTAGCTGTGCGTTGTTGAGCTCCTCAATGCTCTCTTCGACCTCGTCTCTGAGTTCGTCGCGTAGACTCTGTCCTTCCCCGATCTCATCTGCTGTGCTGCGGTTCGTTTGCCGCCCCATCAGGATGCGGATTGGGGCGTGACCAAGTTCGGCTGGGTCAGCGAGCTGTTCGAGGTCTTCGCGGTACAAGTCGAAGCCAGAGAGGTAGAAGTAGCCGGTGGCGATACGTGCCTCTTCGATTTGTGGGATAATTTTCTTGTAGACGTCCTCGACCGTCCGATTAGCGTTATCGACAAGCGGAGGGAGAGAAAGCATCTTGTTACCGAATGTACCCAACACGCTAACTTAGTGTTTAGCTATACCTTGCCGTTCAGTCCTGTATTTTACCCAGGGTGATCTGAGGGCAGGACGAACTTCGCAGGGGATAGAGCGGTGTTGCTAAGTGAGTCTGCTGACTTTTCAAAGAGTAGAATATGACGGAGCTTATCGAGGATCTTCCGGGGGATTGGGAACGGTACCGTGTCTCGGAAGACCCGAATCCGACCTACACTTACCGCCACCAGTACTTGGACGTCGAGGTTAGCGTACTTGCGATGGATGCGGAGGAGATTGACCCTGAACTGGATGCAGAATACAGCTACAGTATTAGTCTTCGGTGGGCAGCTGATTTGGTCGGCGTGGTTGAGGACTTCTTCGATGGCCCAGGAGAGATAACAACCCGAGGTGACGCTAGGGACTGGACACTAGCGTTACTGACGCAGATTGAACAACAATTCGAACCCGGAGATACAGACTACGTTTCCCGGGCTATGAGCGCCACAATGGGTCAGCAGACAACTGGAGAATCATCTAGTCGGGTCTCCGACGCTGAGACCTGCCCTGCCTGTGATGCGCCCTTCTTCCAATTCCGCGGGATGGATACCTACGAGCAGGCTCAGAACCACTTTGCCTATATGGATGATGAAGAGCACGAGGGGTGGGATGTTTCGCTCGAAGAGCGACCATAGTCACGCGTTTGATTAGCACTTTGTACTAACTTACCAACTGCTCGCCGCAGATTAGTTTCACTGTGGTTCGATGACCTATATGGGGTTGCTCGTTCTTGTCCCGGGTAGAGGGTGGTTCAACCCCTCTGTCACACGCTCCCAAGAACCCGGCCTTCACCCGTAGAAGGCTGTATTCCCTCTTTGGTATGCCCCACACTATGAGCTCTCAAGATCCTCGACTTGGAGGGTGTCCACGCTGCGGTGAAGAGATACACCACCGCCACGTCTTGATTGAGTACGAGATGGGAGATGATCCACGATACTGGGCAGAGTGTCCAGGCTGCGGAGACGTTGTAGATCCCGACATATGATACGTCTCTTCAAGCACGTACTCCGCTCGTCAGATTCCCCTGATCCTATAGTGGAGTGCAGACGGTGTGGCACGACTCTGGAGTCCACAGATGTGGATCACTGTCCCGCGTGTGGCAGTTCTGAGGTGGCGAGTTATCGGCTGTGATCTGTTACCTCGTCTGGAAATCGCTGCTGGAACCTTCGTTGTCGCTGAAAACGAGTCGCACGCATCAACGCGGTCATTCTTGGGATGTTGTGTGGAACGTCGTTCCGGCATCGAAGCTTGTGAGGTCGTCAATCCGAGCTTCCAACTCCTCGATTTCCTGCTGAAGCTCTTCGGTGTTCTCGTCCGTGGCAGCAAGCTGGTCTTTCAGCCCTTGTAGCCGGGACTGCTTGGTTTCCTCGTCCACCTCAGCTTTCCGGACATATTCACTCTCCGTGATGTCGTACACGTCAGATTCAGCGAGTTCGGTTACTTCCAATGCTTCATCGACTTTACTGGCATCCACGGTCGTCACACGCTCACGGTCAATCCCCGCGTCTTCTAACAGAGTAAGTACTTCCTCGTCGTCTTTGAGAGCTCGATTCCGGCGTGATGTGCGCTGCACTGAGCCGTATTGGCCGCTGACTGGCTGGTCATGATGGAGCCGATCAAGCAGTACGGCACGTACCTCTTGCCGGAGATCGTTGGCATTCCGCTGGACATCTGAAAGTAACGTGTAGAGGTTCACCAGTGCAGGCGTCTCTGTCGCTTCGAGGTCGGTCGGGTCGTAGCGTTCAAGCGCGTCAATCAGGAGGAGTGCGTCGGCGTAGACTGGAATGTCCGGTTCTTCTCGGTCAGACGTGTCACTAGCCACCTCGTGGGCCTCAACAAGTGGGGAGCTCGTTGGCATCTCTGTTTCTGTCAGCGTCCCATCTCGGTCATCGAGTTCGAACCGGGGATGCAGACTTACGACGGTCGCGTATGGTTCGGCGTCTGCTGGCAGTCGGTCCAACTCGAAGCCAGCGTGGGAGTCTTGTACACGTTGGAATAGTGTTTCAAACTGGTCGCGCTGGAGTGGAGTGGTTCCGTCGTCATCTCGATACGTGATGAGAATCCGGTGTTCCTGTACGTCGGTCAGACGAAAGGGTTTGTGCGATAGTGGCGTGAGAAGTGTCGCATCAGACGGTAACTCCTCAGCGTGATCGAGAAGCGTGTGCCAACGTGCGCTGAACGGCATACGTAGTCTTCATCAGCACGGGCCAAAAGCTCCCGGACGCCTGACGCACTCTTTGAGGGTGTCATAGAAGACTTCTCACACGTAATGAATCGCTCATTACAGGGTCCACACAGGCCGCCACGAGTGACAACCTATCTGTGATCTATTAATATCTCGGTGAAACATGCAGAGGGTGTAGTCAGCACTCAGTTTCTGTTGGTTCACACTGTCTGCTTTGAACCAACTGCTCACTAAGCGAGCGTACCTCGGATTTTGAATTTCGGCGTTACCGGTAAGTTGTTGGAAAACTAAGTCCATCTATGGGGCTATCCTGTTCACAGTGTGACCACGAATTCGATGAACAAGAAGAATTCCAGGCGTTGATTTCTGGCCGCTGTCCAGCTTGTGGAAGTGAATTAGGTCTAGCTGATCAACATGAGCAATATCTTGACCAAGGGAACACCCCATTTAGCTACGACCCCAATCAGGACTTCAAAACGGAGCAGTAAGTAGACACTCTGTACTGACTGGGCTGGACTGCCTCAAACAGACCGAGTCGTTGTGCAAGACTTGCGGTATCCATCTTACACAAACCCAGCTGACAAAGATAGGATATAGCGATCATACCGTGCGTGACTCAGGGTAGCGTTTATTAGTGCTTTCTTTGATTGTAATCAGTATGCTTGTACACCCAATTGCAGAGCCGCCAATTCCTGCTCGACGAGTACCTGACAATTTTCCTGAGGGGCTCCCAGAGATACCGCCAACATACGAGGAAACTTGCCAGTTATTGGAACTTTGGGATAATCTCACAGGTATCGCACGATTAAGATCGGAGCAATGGGAGGACGAGAAAAGGTGCGAATATATGGTCTGGATGTTAGATGATGGACGCCAGTTCAGAGTTATGTGGGATGATGAAGATGGCGAGTTCGAGATAGATGTCAGACGGGGGCTTCCACGATGACGTGACTAACAATTCAATAGTCCCCCGTTTTTGCGTGTA
>NZ_FOXI01000010.1 GCF_900115675.1 Halolamina pelagica
CCCTCGCGTGCTGAACTGGCCGCCCGCGTCGAGGAGCTCGAGGAGGAACTCGCCGACGTGGCCGCCGAGACCGGCGAGGACGAGAAGAAGATGTCCATCATCGCCACGAAGGGCACGCTGGACATGGCGTACCCGCCGCTGATCCTCGCGAGTACGGCAGCGGCGTTCGGCTACGAGGTCACCGTGTTCCACACGTTCTGGGGGCTGGAAATCCTCCACGAGGAGCGTTCGAAAGACCTCAAGCTCAGTTCGGTCGGTAACCCCAACATGCCGGTTCCGAACGTGATCGGCGCGATCCCGGGGATGGACCGCATGACGACGAAGATGATGGAGAAGAAGATCGACGACAACGAGACCGCCTCGATCGAGGAGCTCATCGAGACCTCCCTCGATATGGGCGTGGAGTTCCAGGCCTGTCAGATGACCATCGACCTGATGGACTACGACGAGGAGAACTTCTACGACGGCGTCACCACCGGCGTCGGCGCCGCCACCGCCATCCAGGACATGGCCGAAGCCGACATCCAACTGCTCGTCTGATGACCCCAACAACCCCCCGCCCCGCAACGCGAGTCGTCGACGTGATCGCCGAGCGAACCGGCGTCGATCCCGGCGACCTGACGCCGCCGCTCTCGACGGTCGTCGATCCGGACGCGCTCAACGCGATAGTCGACCACGCCGACACTGCCGACGGAGTCGCGGTCCGCTTCGAGTACGGCGACGACGAGGTCGTCGTCCGTGGCGACGGACGCGTCGAGATCCAGTAGTTTTCTGCGAGGGTACCCCGCGCGCCGACTGTGACCGACAGCGGCGCCGTCTCCACCCACGACAGGGTGTTCGACCGGTGCCGCGTCGCCGACACTGACGGACCGAACGAAAGCCGAGAAGCGGCGCTACTCGTCGGCGCCGCCCGACTTCGCACGGCCCAGCGCCGCGGCGAGTGCCAGCAGGTAGCCGAGGCCGTACTGGACCTCGGGATCCCGGACCGCCCGCACCAGCCCGAGGGCGCCGACTCGTTCCGGCTCCCCCTGTTCGGCCTCGCCGACGCCCTCGAGCAGCGTCTCGAGCCCGTCGCGGGTGTCGTCGTCCGCGGCGGTCTGGGCCAGTTCGCCCACCGAGCCGCCGGTGTCCGCGAGCGAGCGGACCATCTCGTCGTCCAGCGCGGCGGTGCCAAGCGACACGACCTCCGCGAGTTCGACGAGCTCGTCGAGGGTGCCCGTCTGCTGGAGCTCCACTAGCGACTCCAGGGCGGCCTCGAGTTCGGCGCCGTTGTCGCCGACGGCGCCGGCGAGCCCGACGGTCTCCTCGGTCGCGAGTCCGTCGGCGGACTCGGCCAGCGTCGCGGTCGTGCCCGACAGTTCCCGCACCATCTCGTCGCTCAGCGCGCTCTCGCCGAGCGAGAGCACGTCGAGCAGTTCGTTGACGGCGTCGAGACGGCGGACGAACGACGCGACCGCCTCGGGGTTCTCCTCGATGGCGGCCTCGAGTTCGCTCGTCTCGGGCAGTGACTCCTCCGACATCTCAGAGGAGCCCCCGTGCAGTCAGCCAGTACGCCTCGTTGTACGCCAGCTTCGACCAGTGGAGCTTCTCCGACGGCGGCGCCGGGGACGGCGGGTTCTCGTAGTCGAACTCGACGAACGACGCCGAATCCATCCCCGTCTCGATGAAGCACAGCGTCTTGCCGTCGTAGGTCGCCGTCGCGGGGCGGCCGCGGATCTGGCTGGCCAGCCGCTGCCCGACGACGCCGGCCTGGTAGTGGGCGACGCTGCCGGCGTTGGGGACGCCCGTGTCGGCCGTGTCGCCGAGCGCGTACACGTCGTCGGCGGCCTCGGCCTCGAGGGTGTGCTTGTCCACGTCGACCCAGTCCTCGCCGAGCCCGGCCTCCTCGATCAGGTCGATGCTGCTGTGGGGCGGGATCCCCACGAGGAGGTCGTACTCCAGGGTGGTCCCCTCCATCGAGGTGATCGTCTCCGCGTCGGGGTCGACCGATTCGGCGTTGAAGAACGTCTCGACCTCGATGCCGCGCTCGTCCATGATCGGGCGCGCCCACTCCCCGATGTTGGCGTTGCCGTGGACCCGCTGGATGGGGTAGGTGTACGTGATCTCGACGTCGTCCCGGAGCCCACGCTCGCGGAACCAGTCGTCGACCATGAACACGAACTCCAGGGGCGCAGCCGGGCACATGTGCGGCGTGCCGACGACGCTCAGCACGATCCGACCCTCGGTGAAGGAGAGCAGTTCCTCCCGGAGCTCGGTCGCGCCCGACTCGCTGTAGTAGTCGTGTGCAGCCGACGCCAGCCCGGGAATCTTCTCCGGCACGAGCGTCGACCCCGTCGCGAGCACGAGGTAGTCGTACTCCATCGCGCCGCCGTCCCGCGCCTGGAGGCGGTGGGCGTCCGTGTCGAGGTCGGTGACGCGGTCGATGCGGAGGTCGACGGCGTCGTCGACGAGCTCCTCGAGCGGTCGCCGACCGGCTTCGGGTTCGCGCTGGCCGAAGGGGACGTACAGCCAGACCGGCTTGTAGACGTGGTCCGGGTCGTCGTTGATCAGCGTGACCTGGACCTCGCCGCGCTCGATCTCCGTGTCCAGTCGCTCGGCCAGGTTGTTCGCCAGGACGGTGCCCCCGGTGCCGCCGCCGACGATCGCGATGTGGTCGGTCATGCTTTCTCGACGTAGAACGTGTGGTAGTCGTCGCCCTCGTCCACTTCGAGGAGATCGTTACCGGCCTCCTCGGTCCACTCGGGCACGTCCGTCAGCGACTGATCGTTGTCGCTCAACAGCCGCACTACGGTCCCCGAGTCGGCGTCGCGCATCTCGCCGATGAGGTCCATCAGCGGGCCGGGGCAGGCCGAGCCACGCGCGTCGACGGTCTCGTCGTAGGCGATATCGGTGTCAGTCATTAGTACAGTTGCATATGGGTGGCCAACCTCCTTAATAATGCGTAGTAGTTTCAAGACTGTGGGAACACAGGCGCTGTTCGTGGCTGCACGTAGCTGTCGGACGGAGAAACGGAATCGTCGCCGACTACAGCGAGTCGAGGACGCGCTCGAACCGGTCGCCGACCTCGGCGCCGATGTGTTCGAGGTCGTCGTTCCCGGCAACGTCGAGGAGGCGCTCGGGATCGACGGCACTCACGACGACGCTCCCGTCGCCTTCCTCGTAGACGACGACGTTGCAGGGCAGCAGCGCGCCGAGTTCGATCTCCTCGCCGAGCCCCTCGAACGCGAGCGCCGGGTTGCACGCGCCGAGAATGCGGTACTGGCGGAACTCCTCGTCGAGTTTCTCCGCGAAGGTGGCCCGGACGTCGATGTCACAGAGCACGCCGAACCCCTCGTCGCCGAGCGCCTCGATCGTCCGATCGACCACGTCGTCGAACTCGCCGTCGACCTGCTGTTGTAGAGTATACTCCATACGGGACAATTTCGTCCGAACACTCATTACTGTTTCGTGCAGGCCCGGCTGGCGGTAGTGACAGCCAGCAACGGGTTCACGGCAACCGTCAGGCGTCGACCAGGTCGGCCCACACGGCCGGGAGCCGCGCGTACACCGCTGCGTTACCGAGGAGCGCGTCGACGGTCGTGTACTCGTCGACGGCGTGGACGGTGTCGGTCCCCAGCGCGAACTCGACGGTCGGTACGTCGTGGTTCCGCAGTCGCTTGGCGTCGCCGCCGCCCGTCGCGCTCCGGCGATAGATCCGGTCGCCGGTCACGTCCGCCGCCGTCGACGCGACTGCCTCGACCAGCGGTCCGTCGATCGGTTCCGCGGTTCCGACGCTCCAGGAGACGTCCGCGATCGTGATCCCCTCGCAGTCGGCGACACAGTCGCGGATCTCCGCGAGGATCGCCGACGTGTCGACGCCCGCGGTCAGACGGATGTCGATCTCCGCACTGGCCGTCTGCGGGACGCTGTTGACCGCCTCGCCGCCATCGAGGACGCCGAGGTTGATCGACGGGTACCGGAAGAGGTCCCGCGCGGTCGTCTCGCCCATGGTCGGCGCGTAGTACTCCACCGACTCGTCGACGATCGCCGCCATCGCGGGGTCGAGGTCGAGTTCGACCGTCCCGAACCGGTCCCGCAGCGTCTCGACGGCGCCGTAGAGTCGGTCGATCGCGTTGTCGCCGAGAACCGGCCGCGACCCGTGGGCGGCGGTGCCGCTGGCCGACAGCGTCAGCCAGATGCTGCCCCGGTCAGCTACGGTGACGGAGTGGCGCCACTCGTTGCACGTCGGTTCGCCGATGACGCAGGCGTCGGCGTCGAGTTTTCCGGCGTCCAGCAGCGCCGGGAGCCCGGCGTCGCCGCCGACCTCCTCGTCGCTGACGAACGCGAACTGCAGCGTGACCGGCGGCGTCGGACCCTCGGCGTACGCCCGCAGCACCATCAGCATGGACGCGACGGCCCCCTTCATGTCGGTCGCGCCGCGGCCGTAGATGCGGTCGTCGACGCGCTCGCCGCCCGGGTCGAACGACCACTCGTCGGCGTCGTAGGGCACGGTGTCCAGGTGGCCGTTGAACAGCAGCGTCCGATCGCGCTCGCCCGGCACCGTCACGAGGAGGTTCGGCTTCGCCGGATCGGCCGCGAACCGCTCGGTCTCGACGGCCAGCGGCTCCAGCCACGACTCGACCAGGTCGACGACCTCCCGGGTGTCGCCGGGCGGGTTCGCCGTATCGACCGCGAGGAGATCGAGCGCCAGCTCCACGAGCGCCTCCCGCCGCGTCGTGACGTCGACGGGGCTACTCGTCGGCATCGTCGGCCCCCTCGGAGGACGTGGCAACCGCGTCGGTTCGGCCGCCCCCTGCCCCGCCGTCGCCACCGAACGTGTTGCACATACGCGACGTTTCGTCCGCCCAACCTAAAGAACACCGCACGTTGCACAATACCGGGAACCGGTCGGCGCTTCGAAACGCGCGACCGCTGCGAGTAGCGCGGATCGACGCCGGTTCACCGGGTCGGGTCGATCGAGCAGGTCCGCGGGTCGCCGGTCCGTCCCACGAAGTACGCCAGCAGCAGGATCCCGCCGATCCGGAGGAGGTTCCCCTCGAACGGGAGTGCCGCCATCGCACCGAGAAACCCCAGCGTGCCGAGGACGCCCGCACCACAGCTCGCACAGCCGGCGGCGAGCAGCCCCGGGAGGACGCCGGCGAGCGTCGACGCCCCGCCGCGTCGCGCCCGGCGGGCGACTGCGACGGCGTTCGTGACGGCGACGCCCGTCAGGAGCGCGTAGGCGGCCACGAGTGCGATCCCCAACCAGCCGGTTCCGAGGTACACCTCCCGTGTGAGCGCCGACACGGCGTAGGCGAGCTGGGCCGGGTCGCGGGTGAGGGTCTGGACGGCGAACTGCGGGAACGAGCTCAACACCAGTACGGCGTAGGTCACCGCCGTCGCGACCCCGGCGAGCAGTAGTCGCCGGTTCGACGTGAGCGGGTAGGCGAGCCCATCGCGGAGATCGCGAAGCCAGCCCCGGTGACGAGTGTCGGTCACGCGTCCAGCACCCGGTCGATCGCGTCGGCGAAGTTCTCGTAGGGTTGTGCGCCGGTGATCTTGCCCGCGGCGTCGCTCTCGCGGTTGTAGATGACGAATCCCGGCGTCCCCCGGAACGGGACCGATCGGGCCAGCTCGGCGTCGACGGTGATCGACTCCCGGACCGCGTCGCCGCGAGACTGCCGGCACTCCTCGACCGCGTCGAGGGAGACGCCCGCCGTTCGCTCCGTAATCCCTCTGAACGTCTCCGCGGTCGCCCAGTCGTTCCCGTTCCTCTCCTGGGCGTCGAACGCGGCACCGTGCCATCGCCAGAAGGCAGCCGGCTCGTCGGCGGCGACCGTCTCCCAGACACAGCGCCCCCAGACCGCCGCCGGCGTGGAGTACTCGCCGATGACCGGGAAGGCGAGGGCGACCAGCCGCACGTCGCCGGCGTCGACGTAGTTCCGGCCCACCTTCGGGAGCGTCTCCGTCTCGAAGCGCTTGCAGAACGGGCAGAGGTAGTCGGTCCAGTAGTAGACGTCGACTGGGGCGTCCGCCTGTCCGGCGATCGGTCGCCCGGCGAGTTCGACGCCGAAGCCGGTCGTCCCGTCGCTGGGGTGGGACGTTTCCGGAACGTACTCACCCGCACTCGAGCCGCTGCGGGAGGCGAGATACGCGACGGCGCCGCCGAAACCGAGCGTCCCGGTGCCGGCGAGGAGTGCTCGGCGTCTCGTAATCTTGCCCTTCGAACCCATTGATACCCAATAACGGGATCTCGCCGAAGGGCCTTGCGGTCACCAGCGCTCCCTTCTGCGAGCGACCCGCGTTCTGAACACAGACGAAAGCGGTCCGAACCGGACCCGGCGGATCGGTCGTTCGTCCCCACCCGAAACTGCCGTCGCGCGTCCGGGGGCGTCGGTCAGGGCCGGCAGCGTGTCGACGGACACGAGTCAGTCGTCCTCGGTGAGGTGATCGGCGTCGTCGCCGGCGGTGCTCCCCGTTCTCGTACTCCCGAGCGATCCCGTCCCGTGGCCGGTCCAGTCGAGCCGGCGCTGGAGCCACAGCGCGACGTACACGAGCGAGAGCAGGACGGGCACTTCGATCAGCGGTCCGATGACCGTCGCGAAGGCGACGCCGGAGCCGACACCGAACACCGCGGTGGCGACGGCGATCGCGAGTTCGAAGTTGTTCGAGGCCGCGGTGAAGCCGATCGCGGTCGTCGTCGAGTAGTCGGCGCCGATGCCGTGGCCCATCCCGAAGCTGACGAGGAACATGACCACGAAGTAGATCGTCAGCGGGACCGCGATCAGGAGCACGTCGCTGGGCTGGCCGACGATGCGTTCGCCCTGCATCGCGAACATCACGACCACGGTGAACAGCAGCGCGATCAGCGTCAGCGGGTCGATCGCCGGCACGAACTCCTCCTCGTACCACTCGACGCCCTTCGTGCGCGTCCCGACGACGCGCGAGACGATCCCCGCGGCGAAGGGGATCCCGAGGAAGACCGCGATCGCGGTGAACACCTCCCAGGGGCCGATGTCGAAGGCGTTGATGCCCGCTGCGAGCGCCTCCAGTCCCAGCAGGTCGGGGACGAACAGGGCGAAGAACCAGATGTACACGCCGTAAGTGACGATCTGGAACACGCTGTTGAACGCGACCAGTCCGGCGGCGTACTCGCTGGAGCCGTCCGCGAGTTCGTTCCAGACGAGCACCATCGCGATACACCGGGCCATCCCGATGAACACGAGCCCGAGGAAGAACTCCGGTCGGGCCGGCAGCCCCGGGACGAGCCCGCTGAAGAAGACGATCGCCAGCGCGAACATCACGGTCGGGCCGATGAGCCAGTTCTGGACGAGGCTCAGCCCCAGCACCTTCCCGTTCTTGAAGACGGTCGGGAGCCGGCCGTAGTTGACCTTCGCGAGCGGCGGGTACATCATCAGGATCAGGCCGATCTCCACGAGGTGGAACTCCCGGATGGGCCGGGTCACGCCGGGAGCGACGTAGCCGAGGCCGACGCCGACGGCCATCGCACCGAAGATCCAGACGGTGAGGTACTTGTCGAGGAAGTCCATCGACCGCGGATCGCCGCAGTCCGGGCAGTCGCAGTTCGGGCCGTGGTCGACGTTACTCACCGTCCACCTCCGGCTTCCGGGCAGTGATGGCGGCGGCGACGAGGAACTCGCTCACGTCGTACTCGTCGTCCCAGTCGCGGATGACCTCCTCACTGTCGTCTTTCGGCGCGATATCCACCGACGTGAACCCTGCCGCGGCGAGCATCGTTTCGAGGCGGTCGATCGTCGACGCGCCGGCGACACAGGACGCGACGGACTCCGGATCCGCCCGAACGTCGGCGGGGACCTCGGCGGTCAGCACGACGTCCGAAATGGCGAGCCTGCCGCCCGGACGGAGCACGCGGAACGCCTCCTCGAACACCTGTGGCTTCTCCGGCGAGAGGTTCACGACGCAGTTCGAGATGATCACGTCGACACTGGCGTCCGCGACCGGGAGATGCTCGATCTCACCGAGTCGGAACTCGACGTTGTCTGTTCCGTTCTCCCGGGCGTTCTCGCGTGCCTTCTCCACCATCTCCGGAGTCATGTCGACGCCGATCACCCGGCCCGCGTCGCCGACCTCCCGTGCGGCGAGGAAGCAGTCGAACCCCGCCCCCGATCCGAGGTCGAGCACCGAGTCACCGGCGTCCAGCGACGCGATCGCTTGGGGATTACCACAGCCCAACCCCAAGTTCGCCCCCTCCGTGACACTGGACAACTCGGCGTCCGAGTAGCCGAGTTTCCGCGCCGTCTCGTCGGCGGGGGCGGTGGCTTCCGCGGAACTGCAGCAGGAATCGTCAGTCGAACAGCAGTCACCGGCACGCTCTTCGGTCGCGATGCGTGCGTACCGTTCCCGCACGACTTCTCGTTGTGTCTGTGGGTCGAGACTGGACTCCGTCGAGGAGTCTCCTGGTTCAGGCACTGGTGGTCACCTCGCGTTCGATTTCGTCGAAAAGCGCACTCACGCGGTCACGGATCTCGTCGCGGATCGCTCGGACCCCTTCGAGGTCCGCCCCGTCGGGATCGTCGAGCGCCCAGTCACGGACATCGACGGCGGATCGGTCCGCGTCGAGGTCGAGCGTCGAACAGCCCATCGTGGCGACGTAGTCACACGCCGCGAGCTCGTCCGACGAGATCGCCCCCGGGCTGCGATCCGAGAGGTCGAACCCGGCCTCGCCCATCGCGTCGACGACGACGTCGTGAACGTGCTCGGCAGGGCGAGTGCCGCCAGTACGGATCTGGACGGCGTCGCCGAGACCGCGACGGTCCCGTTCCCGTTCGGCGAACGCGGTCGACATCTGCGACCGCCCGGCGTTCTGGACGCACACGAACGCCACGCGAACCGGGGTGTCGGTCATCGGTCGGTCCCTCGCGTCTCGTCGAGGGCTGCCAGGAGCGCCTCGGCGCGATCAGTGGTCTCGTAGTACCGCCACGTCCCGTCTTTTCGCCGCGTGACGAGTCCGGCGTCGAGGAGATCCGAGAGGGCGTGACTGATCGCACTGTCGCTGACGTCGACGACCGGGTTGATCTCACAGACACACAGTTCCCCATCCGCGGCCGTGAGTAGCCGGACGATGTTGTACCGCGTATCGTTCCCGAGGGTCTTGAGCGCGCGCAGATCAGCGTCGAGATCCGAGGGCGCCGCGGACTGATGCGACCGGAGCGTATCGAGCCGTGCCTCCAGGTCGGCGTCACAGCAGCCGCCGTTTTCCTCGGTGATGAGTCGTTCGAGGCGGTCCGTTTGCGAGCTCATGAATGAGTAGTTGAACACCTCCTCATATAACGGTGTCGGGGCGAGACGACGGTCGATTGCAGCCGCGACGGCGACCCCGACTCCGGGAGCACCGACGGACGACTTAATAAATAATTCCCGCTCGATTACTAAAAAGACGCATCTTACCCCGGGTCGTTAGCAGCGGGATTATTAACTACACAGCGACTACCGGCAGGCATGAGCGGTCCGAAGGAATCCGAGGGGGACCACGACGAGGGCGCCGACAGCTCCCCGCCCCCCGAAAACGGCGATCCGGCCGGCTCCGAAACGGCGGAGTCAGTCGAGCTCAGCGTCCCCGGGATGGACTGTCCCTCCTGTGCCACCAAGGTCGAGACAAGCGTCCGGGAACTCGACGCCGTCGAGACCGTCGATCCGGAAGTGACGACGGGGAAGGTGAGAGTCAGCTACGACGGCGACGGCGCGGCCCCCGGGGACGTCGCCGAGCGCGTGGAGAAGGCGGGGTACGAGATCGACGACGCCGTCGGCGAGGCGACCGAGACGTTCACCGCCCCCGAGATGGACTGCCCGTCCTGTGCCGGGACGGTCGAGAACGCGATCACGGCCCTCGACGGGGTCACGGGCTACCGGACCGAACCGACGACCGGGAAGGTCGTCGTCACGTTCGATCAGTCCGACACGTCCGCCGCGGCGGTCCGCGAGGCCATCGAGGGCGCTGGGTACGAGGTCGTCGACTCCTCGGCCGACGGCGACGGCGGCGTCGCCGGAACCGACAGCGTCTGGCGCAGCCGCCGCGCGATCAAGACGTGGATCAGCGGCGTGTTCACGCTGCTCGGCCTCCTCTTCGAGTTCGTCCTCCGCGGTGTGAACGCCGAGCTACTCGCAGCGGGCGGCATCGCGCTCACGACCGCGGACGTGCTGTTTCTCGCGGCCGTCGTGGCCGGCGGGCAGGAGATCGTCCGCGGCGGCTACTACTCGCTCCGCAACCGGAACCTCGACATCGACCTCCTGATGAGCCTCGCGATCCTGGGCGCAATCGCCGTCAGCGTCGGGTTCGGGGAGTCGCTGTACATGGAGGCCGCGACGCTGGCGTTCCTGTTCAGCGTCGCCGAACTGCTGGAGCGCTACTCGATGGACAAAGCCCGCAACTCGCTCCAGGAGCTGATCGACCTCTCGCCGGACGAGGCGACGGTCCGGCGTGACGGCGAGGAAGTCACGGTGTCCGTCGACGACGTGAACGTCGGCGACGCGGTCGTCGTCAAACCCGGCGAGAAGATCCCCCTCGACGGCGAGGTGACCGACGGCGAGAGCGCGGTGAACCAGGCGCCGATCACCGGCGAGAGCGTCCCGGTCGACAAGACCCCGGGCGACGAGGTGTACGCCGGGACGATCAACGAACAGGGCTACCTCGAACTACAGGTGACCTCGGCGGCCGGCGACAACACGCTCTCCCGGATCATCGAGATGGTCGAGGACGCCCAGTCCAACAAGACCGAGCGCGAGCAGTTCGTCGAGCGCTTCGCGGGCTACTACACGCCGGTGGTGGTCGCCTTCGCCGTGCTGGTGACGCTCGCGACGCCGACCGTTCTCGGCGCCACGCAGACCGAAGCGATCGTCTACGGCCTGACGCTGCTCGTGCTCGCGTGTCCGTGTGCGTTCGTTATCTCGACGCCGGTCTCGGTGGTCTCGGGGATCACCAGCGGCGCGAAAAACGGCGTCCTGATCAAGGGCGGCAACCACCTCGAGGCGATGGGCGAGGTCGACGCGGTCGCGTTGGACAAGACGGGGACGCTCACCACGGGCGAACTCAGCGTCACCGACGTGATCCCGCTCGGCGACCGCACCGAAGCGGACGTGCTCCGGTGTGCCCACGGGCTCGAACGCCGGTCGGAGCACCCGATCGGCGAGGCCATCGTCGACCGCGCCCAGCAGCGGGAGGTCGACCGACGCAACCTCGACGAGTTCGAGAGCATCACCGGGAAGGGGGTCCGGGCGGACCTCGACGGGGAGACCCACTACGCCGGCAAGCCCGGGCTGTTCGAGGAACTCGGGTTCGACCTCAACCACGTCCACGCCGCGACCGACGGCGGCGTCGTGACCGGGAAGAGCCAGCAGCTGTGTGAGCGAAACGACTGCGTCGACCTGCTGGAGACGGTCGTGCCCGAACTCCAGGCCGAGGGGAAGACGGTCGTCCTCGTCGGCACGGACGCGGAGATCGAGGGCGTGATCGCCGTCGCCGACGAGGTGCGCCCGGAGGCCGAGGCCGCCGTCGCCCGGCTCCACGATCTCGGCGTCGAGCACGTGGTCATGCTCACGGGGGACAACGAGCGCACGGCGCGGGCGATCGCCGAGCGCGTCGGCGTCGACGAGTACCGCGCGGAACTGCTCCCCGAGGACAAGGTCGACGCGGTGAAAGAACTCGACGCGGCCGGCGACGGCGTGGCGATGGTCGGCGACGGGATCAACGACGCGCCCGCGCTCGCGACGGCGACGGTCGGCGTCGCGATGGGTGCGGCGGGGACGGACACCGCCCTCGAGACGGCCGACATCGCGCTGATGGGCGACGACCTCTCCCGGCTGCCCTACCTCTACGAGCTCTCTCACGACGCGAACAGCGTCATCCGCCAGAACATCTGGGTGAGTCTGGGCGCGAAGGCGGCGCTCGCGCTCGCCGTGCCGTTCGGACTCGTCCCCATCTGGGCGGCCGTGCTGGTCGGCGACGCCGGGATGACCCTCGGCGTCACCGGGAACGCGATGCGGCTCTCCCGGATCGAGCCCTAGTGCCGACCGTTCAGCGCGTCTTCGACGGCGGCACGAGCAGCACGTTCGACCGCGCCCTGGCAGTCACCGTCTCGGAGGTGCTGCCCAGCAGCAGGCGGCGAATCGGCCCCTGCCCCCGCGATCCCATGAGGATCGTCGTGGGGTCGAACTCCTCCTCTGCGGCCAGGATCTCGTCGGCGGCCTCGCCCGCTCGCACGACGGTTCGGGTCTCGATGCCCAACGACTCCAGCCGATCGGCTAACTCGGCTAACTGGGCCTCCGCGTCCGCGTCGGTGTCGCCCTCGCTGCCGGCCCGACGTTCCGGCGGCGCCACGTGGAGTAGCGTCGCTTCCTCCGTCGCCGACTGGAGCTGCTCGAACTCGTCAAACGCCCGCTCGGCGTTCTCGGAGAAGTCCGTCGCGTAGAGGACCCGCTGGAACAGGTGTTCGTTGGCGACTTCGGGTTCCTTCTCGCCTTCGACGATCCGCTGGACCAGCAACGGCCGAACCGCTGTTCGGGCCACGTTGCGGGCCGTGCCGCCGATGAACCGTTGCTCGAGTGGGCTCTGCCCACGCGACCCGACGATGATGAGGTCGGCGTTCACGCGATCGGCGAGGCCGTTGATACGTCGGTGCGGCGTCCCCCGGAGGACGTGTGTCTCGACGGTGAAGCCCTCGTCCTCGAGCAGCCGGCGCTGGCGTGCGAGCGCCTGCTTCGTGCGTCCCCCGACGTCGCTACCGGGCATGCCGGTCGTGACGTTGGGACTCGTGACTGTGACGAGGTCGATCGCGTCGATCCCGTAGCGCTGGAGACACTCCAGGCAGGTCTGGGAACCGATGGCGGTCTCGATTGCGGCGGACAAGTCAGTCGCGTATACTGCGCGCATACTCGACGTAGGTGGCCGGTCGTATTAATATTGTGTTTACCACACAATTCTGCGGCCCGGTCCCGATGTTCGACGACGAAACGGGCCTTCTTTCGTGGATCAGCACTGGGGACGTGGCTCGCGAAACTGCTTCGAAGGCGGCGGGAACTGCTACCTCGACGTCACTCGCACCTCCAGTGACCTGGTTCGCGGGCCGTCGCACTCGACGAACAGGATCGACTGCCACGTGCCGAGCGATAGCGAGCCGTCGACGACCGGAACGGCGACGCTCTCGCCGAGGAGCATCGCCCGGAGGTGTGCGTCGGCGTTGTCGTCGACCTCGTCGTGGTCGTACCCCTCCCCGCGCGGGACGAGCCGGTCGAGCGCTCGCTCGGTGTCCCCGAGGAGTCGAGACTCGTTCTCGTTGACGACGACGCCCGCGGTCGTGTGCGGGACGAAGACGGTACAGACACCGTGCTCGATCCCGCTCGGGACCGCCTCGGCCACCTCCGCCGTCACGTCGACGATATCGGTTCGCGCGGTGGTCTCGACCTGGAGCGACATAGCGGTCGGTACGGCGGCTGGCGGAAAGAGCCTGCCCGTCACGGGCTCCGTGGCCTACCGGGTCGCCTCGATCGCCACGAACGATCCCTCGCCATAGCCCGGTTCGATCGGTTCCCCGCCGTCGGCCTCGCCGGGCCAGTCGTACAGCGTCTGGACGAACTCGAACTCGCTGAACCCCGCGTCCTCGAGTGCGTCGACGAGTCCCTCCGTCGAGACGAACGTCGCCTCCCGGTAGAAGGGGCTGTCCGACTGCTTCTCCAGGTACCGCGCCCCCACGGGGCTCTCCTTGTCGATGTACCCGATCACGAGGCGTCCATCCGGGCCGAGGACGCGTGCCGCTTCAGCGAGCGTCCGTGGGATGTCGTCGACGAAGCAGATCGTCGTCACCAGCAGCGCCGTGTCGAACGTCCCGTCCCCGAACGGGAGGGACTCGGCGACGCCCCTGACCACGTCGACGCCGCGCTCCCGCGCGATGTCGAGCATCGCCGCGGCGGGGTCGACGCCGACGCCGATCCCGAGCGGGGCGGCGAACCGCGCGCTCCCGACCCCGATCTCGAGTCCGTCGCCCGGCGACGGCACGAGCCGGCGCAGCGCCGCCAGTTCGGCCCGATAGGCGGCCTCGTTGTCGTCGAACCAGGCCTCGTACTGAGCAGTGCGCTCCTCGAAAGGGGTTGCGGTGGGCATACCGGACCCTAGGCGCCGTGGTGACAGTAAGGTTGGGACGGCAGCAGTTCCCGTCGGCGGACTCCCGAGGTCCCGGGCTACCGAACGACGGTCACCGGCACGGGCGAGTGCTGGACGACCTTCTGGGCGACGTTCCCGACGATGAGCCGGTCAGCCAGGGTGCCGCTGTGGCTGCCGATCACCACCACGTCGAACCCGTCGGCGTGGTTGACGATCGCTTTCGCGGGGCTGCCCCAGGAGACGTCGGTCTCGATTTCGACGCCGTGTGAGTCGGCGATCTCGCGGGCCCCGTCGAAGATCTCGGCGGCGCGTTCCTCGGCGGCTTCCTCGATGTCCGACTCCAGCGCCAGCCCCACGCTCGCCCCCATCATCGCCGAGGGGGCGCCAGCGATGTGCAGGACCGTAATCTCCGCCTCCGGGTGCGTCTCCAGGGCGTACTCGAGCGCGTGTTCGGCCATCTCCGAGCCGTCGATCGGCACCAGAACTCGGTGGGTCATACAGTCGATAAGGAGCCCCAAACGATAAAGGCAGGCCCCGGCCGAGGGAACCGGCCCCAACGAGACCGGTGGCGAGCGGCTGAACCGACCCAACGATGCTGTTCGACCTCGCGACGACCGCCCGGCGGATACCCGGTATTTTGTAGTTGTGTCCCCAAGGGAACACGATGTACGATAAGCTCCTCTTCCCGACTGACAGCAGCGAGGGCACATCGACCGCGTTCGATCACGCCCTCGACGTCGCCGCGACACACGACGCGACGGTACACGTCCTCAACGTGGTAGACACGTCCGGTGACGGCCGCCGCCGAGGGGGCGACGACGCCGTGGCCGAGCTCGAAAGCGAGGGGGAACAGCTCGTGAGCGAGACGGCGGCAGCAGCCCGCGAACGCGGCGTCGACACCGAGACCGCCGTCGAGCGGGGGAATCCCTACCGGGCGATCGTCGACTACGCGAACGCGGAGGGGATCGACCTCATCACTATGCCGACCCACGGGCGCCGCGGTCTCGAACGGTTCCTGCTCGGGAGTACGACCGAACGCGTCGTCAGACGTGCCGACGTGCCGGTGCTCACGATCCGCCCGCACGAGGAAACCCGGATCGAGCACCCCTACCGGAACGTCCTGGTGCCGACCGACGGCAGCGCCTGTGCGGAAGAGGCCCTCACGACGGGGATCGAGATGGCGACCGTCGATAATGCGCGGCTCCACCTTCTGTCGGTGATCGACACGATGGCGCTCGGCGCCGACGTGCGGACCGAGATGCAGCTGGAGACCATCGAGGAGTCCGCGAACCGGATCGTCGACGACGCCGCCGACCTCGCGACGGAGCGGGGGATCGACGTCCCCGTCACCGCAGTCGAGTTCGGCTCGTCGATCCCGAACACGGTCCTCTCTTACGTCGACGAACACGAGGTCGACCTCCTCGTCGTCGGCACGCACGGGCGGACCGGCTTCGACCGGTATCTGCTCGGCAGCGTCACGGAGAAGCTGATCCGGACCTCGCCGGTCCCGGTACTCACGGTCCGAGAGCCCGCCGAGGAGTGAGAGGCCGGTTCACCCCGGGAGCAGGAAGTTCAACACGGCGACGAGAACGCCGGCCAGCCCCATCCTGGCGCCGGCGACGAGCCAACTCTGCTCGGAGATCGTCGCGAGATACGCCCCGAAGGCGAAGAGGATACCGACGGCGACGCCGATGGAGATCAGCGTCGCCGCGCGCATGCTCAACAGGGTTCCTTCGGCGAGGAACGGGACCATCGGCAACACCACCCCGATGATCGGGCCGATACCGCTCATCAGTGCGTTCACCTGGCGGGCGCCGGCTTGCTGTCGCTGAACCCGCGTGTCGGCGAGGTCAGTCAACATTGCGTGTTCGATGCGGGCGCGCTCGGCCCGCTTCTCGGCGCGTTCGATCTCCCAGACGCTCCAGACGCCGGAGGTACCGAGCCCGATCGCGGCCCCGATACCGATACTGAACACCGTCAACCCGTCGGGGATACCCGATAGGTAGGCGCCGACGGTCACGCCGATGCTCGTGAGCGCGCCGTCGAACCCGTTCGAGATGAAGTAGCGCCGGGAGATCGACCGGACGTCCTCCCGTTCCAACGCTCGTACCAGCCGTCGCAGGGGGGAACGCATGCTCAGTCCTGTGGCGTTTTGCTCTGTTCGACGAGGCGCTCGCCACAGGCGGCCTCGTCGATCGAGTGCACCGCCGCACCGAGATCCTCGATCGTTTCGTAGACCGCCTCGACGCGGATCGGATCGCCCTCGACGGTCATCTTGACGTTCTGGACTTCCTCCTCGTTCTCGGCCAGGACGACGTTGACGCCGTCGACGCCGTCGATGTCGGCGACGGCCTCGGCGGTCGTGACGACATCCGGATCGTACGGTTTCAACAGGTCGAGGACGAGTCGTCGAGCTGTGACCATGTCGAACAGTTGTCGCCCCATCGCTTAATCCCGGGGGCCGGTGGTCGTCAGACGGGAAGTCAGTAGTGAATGGCCGTGGAACCGGTCTCAGTCGGCCGATCGTACCCGGCGGCACAGTTCGGAAGCCAAGGGTTCGGATCACGGTCGGGGGGCACCGTTCGAACCGGCGGGAAACGCTGGCAAGGTGAGGACGCGACAACCCGCAGGATCGAGTGGATTCGACGCATCGACGGGATCGGACGCAATCGGGACGACACACTCTCGCTGCCCACCTCCTGAGGGGGAAGACGGACCGGTCGTCCCCCCACTATCAGCCCTCGGGAATCGTCGTCCCGTCGATCGGTTCGGTCGGATCCGAAACCGGGCGCAGCGTGAGCCCGTTTTCACACGCCGGACGCGAAGACGATGTTCCACGGCCGCCCCGGCAACCCCCGCCACTTCGGGTGCCTTCGTTACCTTCGGCACCTGCGTTTGCGAAACCGAGTCACTGCCAGTCGCTCCGGGAGCGGGATGACCCGTGGTTTAACTACGGGCGGAGCGACTATTGATCAATGACGGATTCGTTCCCCGGGGGAATCGAGGGAGCCATCGACGAGCAGGGGCTCATCGCCGACGTCGGGGAGGGCGTGTCCGTTCTCCACATCGAGGACGACGAGCGTTTCGCCGACCTGGTCTCGACGTTCCTGGAACGCCAGCGCGACTACTTCACCGTCGAGACGGAAACCGACCCCCGGGCGGCTCTCGATCGCCTGGAACACGCCGACGTGGACTGCGTCGTCTGCGACTACGACATGCCGGGCCTGGACGGCTTGGAGGTACTCGAACGCGTCCGCGCGGAGTATCCGGACCTCCCGTTCGTCCTCTTCACCGGGAAGGGTAGCGAGGAGATCGCCAGCGAGGCGATCTCCAAGGGGGTCACGGAGTACCTACAGAAGGGCGGCGGCACCGAGCAGTACGCGGTGCTGGCCAACCGGATCGAGCAGGCCGTGGCGCGGTACCGCGCGGAGCGACAGGTGACACGCGGGTTCCACGCGATCGAGACTGCCCACGACGGTATCAGCCTCCTCGACGAGGGCGGCCAGTTCATCTACGTCAACGAGGCGTACGCCGACATCACCGGCTACGACCGGGAGGAGCTGATCGGCACCCACTGGGACGTCCTGTATCCGGCCGGCGAACTGGACCGGGCCTACAACGAGATGATCCCCGCGGCCCGGGAGGGCGAGTGGAGGGGACGGACCGTCTACGTCCGGAAGGACGGCGACACCGTCGACGTCGACCACCGGATCACCTTCACGACGGACGACACGCTGATCTGCACCATCACCGACGTGTCCGAGGACGAAGCGGTACGCGAAGAACTGTCGCTGAAGGAACGCGCGATGGACGAGGCACCCATCGGGATCACGATCACCGACCCCGAGCAGGCGGACAATCCCATCGTCTACGCCAACGACGGGTTCGTCGAACTGACCGGCTACGCTCGCGAGGAGATCACGGGGGAGAACTGTCGGTTCCTCCAGGGCGAGGAGACGCGTGCGGAGCCGGTCACGGCGATGCGAGAGGCCGTCGCCGACGCCGAGCCGGTCACCGTCGAGCTTCGTAACTACCGGGCCGACGGCGACCTGTTCTGGAACCGCGTCAGTATCGCGCCGATCCGGGGCGCGGACGGCGACCCCGACTACTTCGTCGGCTTCCAAGAGGACGTGACCGAACGCCACGCGATCCAGGAGCGACACGAGGAGTGGATCCAGCTGATGCGGGGGTTCGGGGACGTGCTGTCACACGATTTGCAGACGCCGCTCTCCGTGATCCGTGGTCGCGTGGAGTTAGCACAGGAGACGGGCGATGTCGGTCACCTCGAGGATATCGACGAGCCGATCGACCGGATGGCGGCGCTGATCGAGGACGTCGCAGCGGTGATGGAGACCGGCGAACTGGTGAGCGACGAAGCGCCCGTCGACGTGGCGGCGGTCGCGGAGGAGGTCTGGCAGACGTTGGAGGTCGGCGACGCGTCGCTGGCTCTCGACGACGGGACGCCGACCGTGGCCGCCGACGAGGACGCGCTGCGACGGCTGCTCGAGAACCTGCTGGGGAACTCGCTGGAACACGGCGGGGACGCCGTGACGATCCGCGTCGGGGGGCTGGACGGCGAGGCGGGGTTTTACGTCGCCGACGACGGCCCGGGGATCCCGGAGGCGGAACGGGACGACGTGTTCACCCCCGGGTTCACGACGAAGGAGGGCGGCAGCGGGCTCGGGATGGCCAGCGTGGCCCAGATCGTCGCTGCTCACGGCTGGGAGATCCGGGTTCGGGACGGGATCGACGGCGGCGCCCGGTTCGAGATCGTCGACGTCGAGGCGTAACTGACGGGGTTCCACCTCGCGAATCGGGTCACGTATCCGTGAAGAAAGGTCGGCGTGGTCAGCCGAGGACGTATTCGAGGACGGGGTAGCGCTCGACGAGCGCTTCGCCGCCGACCTCGTACTGTTCGATGTACTGGTCGAGTCCCAGGATGCGGCCCGCAGCGAAGGCGCCGACCGCGAGGAACACGAGCATGTACGCGAAGTCCCCGTTGATGAACCCGTGGGCGATCTCCCAGTTGCCGAAGTAGAACATCGCCATCATCAGCGCGCCGAAGAACGCCGCGAGGCGGACCAGCGCGCCCACGAGCAGGCCTACCCCGATGAGCAGCTCGCCCCACGGCACGGCGACGTTCGCGAACTCGACGAACCACGGCGTCGACCCCATCCACGCGAACATCCCCGCGAGCGGGTTCCCGTTCGTCGCGGCAACGTTCGACAGGTAGCCGCCGGCGCCGAACTCGCCGGTGACCTTCGTGAAGCCGGAGTAGGCGAACGCGTACCCCATCATGAGGCGGAGCGCGAGCACGAACCACGCGCTGAGACTGTGGACTTTCCCGCCGACGGTCAGGCCGCCGACTCTGCTCTCGAGCTGGTTCATGCCGGGGTCGAGTGTGGACATAGTTATTGCACCTTCAACTACCCGTAGGTCGGGACGGAGCATATAGCTGTGAGCCGACGTTCCGGGTCAGAAAATCGACGGGCTATATTACCCCTCTGTCGCGTGTAGGGACGTGTGACCGAGGAGCCAGTCCCGGCGGACGTCTTCGCCACCCTCGACGACGAGTACGCCCGCGACATCCTCGTGGCGACGAAGACGGCGCGGCTGTCGGCGAAGGAACTCAGCGAGGAGTGCGACATGTCACGGCCGACCGTCTCCCGTCGCGTCAGCCGCCTGGTCGAACAGGGCCTCCTCGAGGAGTACACGCACGTCGACCCGGGCGGCCGACACTACAGCGAGTACGAGGCGCGGCTCGAACGCGTCGAAGTGTTCCTCCGGGCGGAGGGCTTCGACGTCAAGATCGACGTCCGGCCGGACCCCGCCGACCGGATCGCGTCCCTCTTCGAGGAGATGCGGGGAGACTGACCCATGGAACACACGCTATACGTCGTCGCCAAACTGTTCACGACCGCACTCGCGCTGGTGATCGCCTCCCAGGCCTACCGCGGGTACCAACGGCACAGCACGCAGTTACTCCTGTACGTCGCAGTCGGCTTCGGGCTCGTCGGGCTCGGCGGCCTCCTCGAGGGCGTGCTGTTCGAGGTCCTCCAGGTATCGATCTTCGAAGCGGGCTTCATCGCGGCCGTCGTCACCGCCGCGGGAATGCTCTCGATCCTGTACGCCCTCTACGCGCCGAACCCCTGAGTTCCGGGTCGGTATCGCCGGTTCCGCGGTTCGGGTAACAGCGGTAAGTGCAGCGACCTCTTTTACCGGGGTCCTCGCTCGCTTCGCTCGGTCGAACCCCGGTAAAACCCGTTGATGCCAAAAGGCCGCCTTCGCGGGGTTTCACCCCGCTCCGGCGGGGAACCGCTCGCTCCCGCTGGTCGCTCGCGGTTGCTTCTCAGGAGATGTATTTTCCGCGAACGAGCGAAGCGAGTGAGTGGGCCGAGGAACCCCGAAGGGGGTGACGACGGCTTTTGGTCAAGCTTTTGCAAGGGCCCTCCGGAGCCCGACGCAAAAGGTCGGTGGGCAACCCAACGTACCGCCTGTTTCACCGCGTATCGTACCCGCTCATAGGGCTGGGGGGGACAGTACCAAGAGCGGCGGGCCCCATTGTGGGGGTATGACTTCCTGGGACGAACGATTTCGCACCGGAGAGTATCCCGCCAACCCGGATCCGTCACCAGTTCTACGCGAGTACGTCGACGAGACAGCCGACGGACGGGCGCTTGATGTCGCGTGTGGAACGGGCCGCAACGCGCTCTTTCTCGCCGAGCAGGGGTACGAGGTCGACGCGCTTGATCGGTCCATCGAGGGGCTCCGCTTGACCGAAGCGAACGCCGTGGAGCAGGGCGTCGACGACCGGATCAATCCGATCCAGGCCGATGCAACGGAGTTCGAGTACCCCGAGGGGCGATACGACGTCGTGACGATCAGTTTCTTCCGGGTGGTTGACCGCCTGACCGACATCAAGGGAGCACTGCGGCCCGACGGACTGTTCTTCTACCAGCACCACCTCCGTTCGGAGCCCCCGGCAACGGTCGGGCCGAGTACCGACCGCCACCGGTTCGGGGCGAACGAACTCCTCCGCGCCTGCCTCGATCTGACCGTCCTCTACTACGAAGAATCGAGCGAGAACCGGGACGGGGAACTCTCGGCGACCGTCGAAGTGGTCGCTCGCAACAGCCACGGTGACGCTCAATCGTATCCCGAAACGCGATAGCGACGAACTCGCTTTCGAGGGTTTCAGCGACGATACACATCGACGAACCAGCACCCCTCTTCGTGGTCGCAGATCTCCGAGGAGTTCGGTCGGTTCGCCGAGAACCACGCACCGGTCCTCCGTCGCAGCCGGCCGGACGCTCCTCGACGCCGCTCGGCGGGGAGGTCCCCGCGGATCCCTCGATATCCCCCGACGTCTCCGGCGGCGCGATCGTCCGTTCAAGTGGTCCTTCAGTGCACTCTCGGAAGGGGATCCCCTCGCGACCGGCGATCCCCGAGGCGTCGACGACCCGCCCGGCTCACCGATAGAACGAGAACCACGCCGCTCTCGATGGTTGATACCTCGACACTGTACGAGCACTGTTCTGCTTCCGGCCTGCCGGGACCGGATCACCCCTATCGGACTGACGCCCGCCTCAGTGGCCTCCCGATGGAACTTCTCACTCTGAAGGGGTCACTCCGTGACCCGGCCCCGAGATGTCGTGAATAGGACCGTCCGCGTCGACGATATCTGACTCGAGCAGACGGTTTCCATCCAAGTCGATATAGTCGAACGACCCGATCCCGGCAACGACGTGGGCGCTCGTATGGATGCCGACCGCACTCTCCAACATACAACCGATCATCAACTCCAGGTCGGCACCCTCGGCAATAGCAGCGATATCCCCGACTGCTAGAGGTCCAGATTTGCCGAGTTTGGCATTGATCACGTCGGCGGCCCCCTCGCGGACGACTTGGATCGCGTCGGCCGGCGTGAAAACCGCTTCGTCAGCCGCGATCGGGAGATCGACCCGGTCACGCGCCTGCGCGAGGCCGGCGATATCGGTCGCCGGGACGGGTTGCTCTATCAGTTCCAGGTCGACCCCCCTGCTCGCTAGCTCTTCGGCAAACTGAGCGGTTTCCTTTGGTGTCCATCCTTGGTTCGCGTCGACTTTCAGGGCCACGTTCGGTGCCGCCTCCGCAACAGCACTGACTCGCTCAACGTCAGCCGTAACGTCGGTTCCCGTCTTGACTTTCAGGTGCTTGTATCCCCGTTCCGTCGCGGAGACTGCGCGCTCGGCCGCCTTTTCCGCCGGAAGAATCGGAATCGTCAGGTCCGTCTCGACGGGAGTCGGTTCCCCACCGAACAGCGCAGAGAGCGGGATTCCTTCCTCCCGGCAGTAGGCATCGAGGATGGCCGTCTCGATCGCAAACAGCGCCGATGCCATTCCCGGGAACGTTTCTCGAACGTCCCCGACTAGTTGGCGGTACTCACCGACCGGCCGACCCTCGATCACCGCCGCAGTTGCCCGGGCAGTTTCGACGGCAGCCGCCTGAGTCTCACCGGTTACTGGTGGGATCGGCGATCCTTCACCGTACCCAGTGACTCCACACTCAGTCTCAACCGTTACGAGGAGGTTCGATGCTTCGTGCTGTGTGCCCAGCGAGATCTCGAACGGCTCCTTCAGCGACAAGTCGACCGGCCGAACTGTGAGGTTCGTAATACTGCTCACTGATCCGTCCCCTCGAGGTGAACTCCCTTTTCGTCCCTCAGCGTCTCCCGGACTACTGATAGCAGTTCGGACGCGCCTCCCTCGTGGTACACGTTGGAGGCCGGCAATCCGTAGCGTTCCGCTTGCTCGTCCGGATCACCCCATGTCGAAAGCGCGGCCACACGAGCATCGGACAGGTCCTCAATGAGACGGACCTCCTTCTCGACTCCCTCGACCTGGAATCGCTCGAAGTGTGTTCGACCCTCGCGTACCGGTTCGTCAGCTAGCACCACCGCATCCGGCCACGCCCCGTGGAGGATAGACAGTGTGACACCCGAGTAGGCCCGGTGCGTGAGGGATGCCTGCCCCTCCACGAACACGAGGTCGTGATCGGTACCGACCGCGGTCACTAGGTCCTCCACAACGCCGGCAGTAAAGTCGGCAGGGACGCGGTCAACAACCACGCCCTCATGGGCGCCGACCATTATCCCGGTCTGACCGGTGGCAACCCACCCGGCGTCGAGGCCGGCGGCCCGAGCCGCTTGATACAACTCGAAGGTCGTTGTCCGCTTCCCGACTGCACAGTCGGTCCCCAGCGTGAGAACCACGTCGGCGTTCACGTCGTCCACGGACCCGTCGCCGACACGGAGATCATCGTCGGCGGGAGGCTTTCGGACATCGAACAGCCGGACACCGTGCTGATCGGCTAAGTTCTTCCAACGGTCCTCCTCACCCAGAAAGACGTGCAATCCGGAGACGATATCACAGCCGGCACGGATCGCGTCCTCCATGTCTGTGATCCAGGCCTCGGGCAGCTCTCCACCTGCGGGTGCCACGCCGATGACGAGTGCTGCAGCCTCCGGGGCCTCGTCGAGAGCTGCTTCGACGGACTCGACGATGGGTACCTCCGGGGCATCGGGCTTTCCGAGAACGTCCGCCGGCGTGCGTCCAGCAGTATCGGTATCCACGATGGCCCGAGTATCGAACACTTCACTGTGCATGACCACCCCGTTAGCGGTTTTGCCGCCCGTCTCTCCGAACTCGCCCTCTGCGAGGACGATTGCCGGGACGGGAACGTCGAATACGTCTCGGAGGTTCATCGTGCCGGAGCGTTGGCGGACGTTTTCCTAAACTACACCCCCTTCCATGAAAGGCTGAAAACGAGTACGCTCCCCCGCGATCGACTTCAGTCGTCCGACTGCACCACAGACGATCGACTGCCCGACCCGAAGAAGTCGGACCCCCAGTTGGGATCCCGGATTCGGAGCACTCCGACTGTGAGTAGCGGGAGCGCGAAGAGGGCGATGAAGAAGTACGCCATCAGCGTGTACCCCTGAGCGACGAGAGCGATGATGCCGACTCGTGAGAGCAGTAGCGCACCGACGAGGATCCCGACCGCGAGACCACCACTCTGGACCTTCGAAAGGCCCTCGAGCCCTTCGAGCGGGCCAATTGCGACGTCCTCGATGTTCTCGTCGACGCGGTCGAGTAGGGCGTGAATGAGACCCACGCTGGTCTCGACGAGCGTCCACCCCATCACTACGCCGTAGAAGCCGATGAGCAGCGTCCCGCCGGCGCTCTCCAACACCTGAAGCCAGGGAACTTCGGCGCCCATTACCTGTTCGGAAGGGTAGAACCCCATGAACGTGACGTACGTGAGCGCGAACGGGAGGGTCATCATCGTACCGGCGAGGACTCCTGAGATGACTGACTCACGGCGGGTTTCCTGGTGATCCAACGCGAAGAACACTGCCGGGAACACCACGAGATTGTATCCCACGTAGAGGATTCCCGATTGCAGTACGGACAGAGTGCCGGCGTCGGCGACGTACGACGTATCTCCCGTCGCGAAGACCGAAGTCACGTCGCCCCAGACTTGGGAAAGCACGACTACTGCGAACAGGACGTACGCGAGGTACAGGAAGATCGTTCCCCCGGTTTTGAACTCTTCGAGAAGCGTGTCGCCCGCGTAACTGAGTGCGCCCACGATAGCGATCACGATGCCCACCCCAGCGAGATAGGGGATCCCGATCGTCTGTTCCATGATGTTTCCGGCCGCGGAGGCCATGATGGCGATGACGAGCACTGCCATCACGAGGAACAAGAGATCGAACACCGGCCACAGGCCGCCGATTATCTGCCTGATGAACTGTTTGTAGTCGTAGACCTGGAACGTGCGAGCCAACTCGAACGTCACTACGGCCATCACGGTAAACCCGAGCCAGATACCCACCACGGCGAGCCACCCAGCGGATCCGTACTTTGCTCCGTAGGCGACGATCTCTCGCCCGGTTGCGTACCCACCGCCGATGAGTACTGATTGAAGAATGATCGCGGGAAGTACGATCTTCCCGAAGGGCCCGTACGTCAATCGTTCGAACAGGCTCGAATCCGAACCCATGTCATTTGCTGACATACTATGGCGTGGGATTTGAACGTACCATCTTATATCACCCACCTCCCATGGAAGGGCCCCTCCCCGAGATCGTGCTGTAGTGGCCCCATACGAACTGAATCGTTGGCGAACCTCTCAACCGAGCATCGAGGGGGTCACGATTCGGGGCCGAGGAGTTTCGACTCGGCTTTCCGGAGGTGCTCAAGTATAGTCGCCTTGCTGACGTCGAGTTCGGCAGCGATGTCCGTAGCGGATACGTCCCGGGGCCAGGAGTAGTACCCGCGCTCACGGGCGAACTCGAACACCTCCCGTTGGCGCTCGGAGAGTCGATCGCCCGCTTGCGGCCCAGTCGGTTCCGTCCCGGGCGATTTCATTCCCCGGACAGTGATTTCAGCGTTCATCTCCTCACGGATCTCATCGAGCCGTGACTGGACGTTCGTTCGAGCCGTCGTGATAATGACCGTCCAATACTCGTAGCCGTTCCTGATCCGGATTTCCTCCTCGGGAATGAACCCGCGCGAAAGAATGGCGTCGTGAATGCTGTTGGACGGCTCGTACCGGACCAGTAACTCCTCGGTGACGTTCCCTGCTGCCTCGGTTCCGAGGCGGGGGTTGAAGTAGTTCGTGACTCGCTCAACCCGATGCGTCAGGTCGGAGGCGTCGATAGCCGAAACGAGATCGGCGATATCGGCACGACGATCGGCGTAGGCAGTCACCCGTGCGTTGATGAGCCCATCGTACTCGTGAACGCTATGGGCGACCATCCCGGCGTCGGCTTCGGCCGTCGTTTCCAACGTCCAACAGTCCGGGTGCCAGATTTCCAGCGTCAACTGTGTCGGCTCCCGCTCGTGCCCCTCCTTGCTAACGGTACCCATGACTAGACGGCTTTCGGCGAACCGTATAACTCCGATGGTCAAAGCGATAGGCCTCTCGCAAGAGGTTGCCACGGGGGGATAGTCCGCGACCCGGGAACCGGTACGGTGTTCCACCGATAAAGCCCGAGTTCGCGAGCCCTTCCCTACCCTTGCCCGACCATCGAGTCCTCGTCCGCCCACTCCTCCTCGCGGAGCTCGTACTTCTGGACTTTCCCGGTCGCCGTCGTCGGGAGGCTCTCGACGAACTCGACGCGCCGAATCGCTTTGTACGTGGCGAGGTTCTCGCGAGTGAACGCGACGAGGTCGTCCTCGGTGACGCCCGGGTTGTCGGTGTCACCGGATTCGGGGACGACGAACGCCTTCGGCGTCTCACCCCACTCGTCGTGTGGCGACGGGATGACGGCGACGTCGCTCACTGCCGGGTGGTCGAAGAGCGTGTCCTCGAGTTCGATACTGGAGATGTTTTCGCCCCCGGAGATGATGATGTCCTTCTTCCGGTCCTGGATGGAGAGGAAGCCGTTCTCGTCGACGACCGCGAAATCCCCCATGTGGTAGTAGCCCTCGAGTCGTTCGTTAAACGCTTCCTCCGTGGCGTCGGGCTTGTTCCAGTACCCCTCCATCACCTGGTTCCCGCTGACGACGATCTCGCCGATCGTCTCGTCGTCCCAGGGGACGTCCTCGCCGTCCTCGTCGACGACGCGGACGTCGGTGCCGAGGAAGCCGATCCCCTGCCGTTTCTTCAGCGCGTAGCGGTTCTCGTCGTCGAGTAACCGGCCGGCTTCCGACGTGGTGATGAGGGGGCCGGTCTCGGTGGCGCCGTAGACGTGCACGAGGTCCCAGCCGAACTCGTCCTCGACGGTGCGGATCGTGGCTTCGGGTGGGGCGCTGCCGGCGGTTGCGGCGCGAACGTCCGCATCTCCGGTGGTTTCGACGTCGTTGTTCGCGTCGTAGTCCTGAAGCATGTTCAGGACCGTCGGCGCCGCACAGAGGTAGGAGACGTCCTCGGTCCGGATGGTCTCGAAGATGTCGGCGGCGTCGACGCCGCGTGTGCAGACGTGAACCGCGCCGGCGCCGGTGATGGAGAAGATGTGCCCCCAGCCGTTGACGTGGAACATGGGGAGCGTCCAGAGGTAGGTGTCGGTGTCCCGGATGTTCTGGTGGTAGGAGACGAGATAGGAGTGCAGCGTCTCGTTCCGGTGCGTGCGGCAGACGCCCTTCGGATCGCCAGTCGTCCCCGACGTGTAGTTGATGGTGATCACGTCGCTCTCGTCCATCGCCGGCCGGTCGTACGACGGCGACGTGTCCGCGAGCCGGGCGTCGACGTCGTCCCAGTCACCCTCGACGGCGTCCGCGTCGTTCGTGAGGAACGTCTCCACGGGAACCTCCTCGCGGATCGCTTCGACCTTCTCGGCGTACGCGTAGTCCGCATAGATCGCGGTGACGCCGGCATCGTTCAGGATGTACTCGAAGTCCGCGGGCGTGAGGCGGTAGTTGAGGGGGGTGTGGATGGCGCCGAGCTGTATCGCGCCGTAGGCTGCTTCGAGGTGGTAGTGGGTGTTCGGGTCGAGGACCGCGACGCGGTCGCCCTTCTCGACGCCGCGCTGCTGGAGGAGTGCGGAGAAGCGGTCGACCCGGTCGCCGAACTCGTCGTACGTGTAGCGCTCACCCGTGGCGGCGACGACGCCGGTTTCGTCGCCGTAGTACTTGCGTGCGCGGTCGAGGAAGTCAGTGACGAGGAGTGGTCGCTCCATCTCTAGCGTGGTAAACCGACGTTCGTGTCATAGCCTTTCGGATCGGGACAAATTTCGTACTGGAACCGTCACGAGCCGCGGAAGTTGTGTCCGGCTGTCCCGATGCCTCGGTGACAGGCTTGGAGACGCCGGGAGCGCTCGGCGTCGAACCCGAATTTCGCGCGTATTTATTTACCGGATCAGTCCCTTCTGACACATAGGAAGGTCCTATCATGTCTGACAGCCCCAGCATCCTGGTCCCGTTGCGTGTCCTCGAGGGAGAATCCATTCCGGAGGGTGTTCCGGATCTGCTTACGAACGCACACGTCGTCCTGCTCGGGTACCATGTCGTACCCGACCAAACCGCGACCGATCAGGCGCGGAACCAGTTCGAAGACCAGGCCATCCGCCGGCTCGACGATTATACGGCGATGCTCGAACACGCGGGGGCAACTGTCGAATCCCAGCTCGTGTTCACCCACGATGGGCAGACCACGATCGACCGGATGACGGACGAGCACGACTGCCTCGCGGTACTGATCCCAAACGCGACGAGGCCGCTGAAGAACGTACTAGTACCGGTCCGCGGGATCGTGGGTATCGACCGGTTCGTCCGCTTGATCTCGGGACTGTTCGGAACGATGGATGTCAACATAACACTGTACCACGTCGCCGAAGAGGACGAAACTGACGCCGACGTGGAGACGCTGCTCAACGGGGTCGCGAGCCGGCTCTCCGACGAAGGAATCCCCTCGGACCTGATCGATACCGAAATATCGCGTGAGGGCTCCCCCCGATCGAGGATCGTCGATACTTCCGGCGACTACGACGCCATCGTCATGGGCGAATCCGATCCGTCAGTGACGACCTTCTTGTTCGGGATGACTGCGGACCAAGTCGGCAAACAGTTCCTCGGTCCGGTGTTCGTAATCCAACACGGGGAAGCGAACGGTGCCGAGGAGGCTGACCACGAGTGAGTTCCCGCGGACCGCTCATGAGGGAGGGGACCGAACCCCGGAGAGCTACCTGATTCCCCGGACGGCTGTCCGACTCGCCACCCGTTCTCGGTCAGCCCGCGCCCGGAACGGCTGGGACGTAGAACGGTGATCTACGCCCCTGAGGGGGAAGCGTCTTGATCCCGTGGGTCAGTAACCCGTCGTAGTGTATCTCGTTACGTTTCGCCTCGATCCGGGGGAGTACGACGCAGCGTTCCACGAGCTGAATGACGCGGTACAAGCGGCTGCCGAGGAGACGGAGGGGTATCTGGGGAAGCGGACGTGGCACGCCCCCGAGAACGAGGAAGTCCTCGTCGTATACTACTGGGAGTCGCTCGACGCGCTCGAGGCGTTCGGCGCCGATCCGGAGCACGAGGAGGCGAAACAGCGGTGGACGGAGTGGTACGACGCGTATGAAGTCACCGTTACCGAGATCGTCGAGTCATACGGAAGTGGGTTCGGTGCCGACGCAGGCCCACCCGCATCGGACGGCCATGGTCCCGTTTGAGCCGCGTACACGGCGAACAGCCGGTCAGCACACGCAGTAGTTTCGGACGTTCGACACTACCCGGCTTCCTCCAGAACACCGAGATACAGTATGTAGGCGACGAACACCGCGATATACGCGACCGCGAGGGCCTCGGTGATCGGTGTCCGGTCAAGCACGACGATCATCCCGATGACGAAGGGGCCGGCCAGGAGGAGCGAATCGAAGACCCGGTCGTCCGCGCCGGCTTCAATCACGTACGAGACAACGGGGAACTCGCGCAGCCTCATCGGTAGAGTCCTCCTCGCTTGAAGATCGTTCGGAGCATCACGAGCACCGGAATGATCTCGAGGCGCCCGATCCACATGTGGAAGAGGAACGCGATCTTCCCGACCGTGGGCAGCGAGTCGGGGCCCGTGATCCGCGACGAAAGCCCCACGTTCCCCTGTGCACTCGCGACCTCGAACAGGACGTTGGCCAGCGAGTACTCCCCAGCCGGGAGTGCGAGCAGCAACACGAAGGTGCCGACGACCAGGAACGTGGTCCAGAGGACGACGATGATCGCCGTCGTCAGAACGATCACTCCCACGCCGCCGACCCACTCACTGAACGTCCGCCACCACTGGAGCGTTCGGGGCAGCACCTCCTCGTTGTCGGTCATCGTGAGCCCCGTGCCGGTGAAGCCGCTCACACTCTCGAAGAGGGCGTTCAGCGGCTCGGTGAACGCCGCGAGCGTCGCCGTCTGCGCCGGCTCGCGAACCCCGGTACTCCGAGTTGGACGCTCCACGCGATCAGGAGGAACGGGAGCGAGCCGAAGACGCCCACAGAAAACCAGCCGGATGCGGCGACGACCATCCCGTGGAGCCGACTCGGGGATTCTGCACCCCGGAACTGTCGATAGTGTAGCCACCCGAGCCCCAGCGGGACGAGCGCCGAGGCGAGCAGCGCCGGGACCGCGAAGTACTCCCCCCAGACGATCGGCACGACCAGCGAGATCCGCACACCCTTCGAAGGCCCGTTGCAACATCGTTCGCCCGGGATTTATGGTGGATCGACGGATCCGGGCCACTCAGGCTCGGTACGCGTACTTGGTCACGACGAGCGTGTGGAATCGCCACTCGCCGGGAATTGGCTTACACTTTTAGCACTGCTCGCCCACGACTACCGTCTATATGGATTCAGACACGGAAGCGATCCCCGCGGACATCGACATCGCCCGGAACGCCGAGCGGAGAGCGATCGAGTCCGTCGGGGCGGACCTGGGACTCGCCGCCGCCGACCTCGAACGCCGCGGCAACGAGGTCGCGAAACTGACGTGGGACGCGATCCACCGAGAGATGGACCAGCCGGCGGACGGGAACCTCGTTCTCGTGACGGCGATGACGCCGACAAGACGCGGTGCGGGCAAGACCGTCACGACGGTCGGCCTCGGCCAGGCGTTCGGCCGACTCGACGAGCGCAGCGTCGTCGCGATCCGTGAGCCCTCTCTCGGTCCCGTCTTCGGGATCAAGGGCGGCGCCGCGGGCGGCGGGTACAGTCAGGTCCTCCCGATGGAGGAGATCAACCTCCACTTCACGGGCGACATCCACGCCGTGACCTCGGCGCACAACCTCGTCTCGGCGATGGTCGACGCCCATCGACACCACGGCAACGAACTCGGCATCGACCCCGACCGCGTCGTCTGGCCGCGGGTGCTGGACATGAACGACCGCGCACTCCGGGAGACGGTCGCCGGGCTCGGCGGCACCGCGAGCGGACCGCCCCGGGAGGACGGGTTCTCCATCACCGCCGCCTCGGAACTGATGGCGGTGCTCTGTCTCGCGACCGACGTGAGCGACCTCCGCGAGCGAGTGAGCCGGATCATCGTCGCCTACGACACCGACGGCGACCCCGTCACCGTCGCCGACCTTGACGTCGCCGGCTCGGTCGCGTCGCTGCTGAAGGACGCCCTGCGGCCGAACCTCGTCCAGACGATCGAGGGGACGCCGGCGTTCGTCCACGGCGGGCCGTTCGCCAACATCGCGACCGGGACGAACTCCATCCTGGCCGACAAGCTCGGGCTCCGGCTCGGCGACTACGTCGTCACCGAAGCGGGGTTCGGGGCCGACCTCGGCGCCGAGAAGTTCGTCGACGTGGTCTCCAGGGAGGGCGTCGAGCCCGACGCGACCGTCATCGTGGCGACTGTCGACGCCCTGCAGAAACACGGCGGGATCGAGGATGACGAATCGGACCCGATGGCCGCGCTCCGGGCCGGGTTCGCGAACCTCGACCACCACGTCGAGGTCCTCCAGTCGATGGGGCTGCCGGTCGTCGTCGCCGTCAACCGCTTCCCCGACGACTCCGACGCGGAGATCCGCGAGGTCCTCGACCACTGCGAGGAACAGAACGTCCCCGCGGCCGTCTCGACGGTCCACGCCGACGGCGGGGCGGGGGGAACCGACGTGGCCCGGTTGGTGAAAGGGGAAGTCGAGTCGGGCGACGGCGAGCTCCAGCGCGTGTACGACCTCGACGCGTCGCTCCCGGAGAAGATCCGGGCAGTCGCGACGCGGGTGTACGGCGCCGACGACGTGGAGTTCACGTCGGGGGCGCGTGACGACATCGAACGCATCGAGGCACAGGGGTTGGACGACATGCCGGTTTGCATCTCGAAAACCCCCAGTTCGCTCTCGGACGATCCCGGGAAGATCGGCGTCCCGGAGGACTGGACGCTCACCGTTACGGAACTCTCACCCTCCGCGGGGGCCGGGTTCGTGGTCGTGCTGACGGGCGACGTGCTGACCATGCCGGGGCTCCCGTCTGACCCGGCGGCTGCCCACATCGACATCGACGAGGACGGGTCGATCCACGGGCTGTTCTAAGGGTCGAACCGTCCTCCCGGCCTGCGAGTGCGGGGAGGAAAACACCCAAGAGGCTGTTCCCGGAAGTTGGGGCAAATGTCTGCCGAGCCGATCGCGACCTTCGCGTCGTCGCTCGAGGATCTCGGCGTCGACCTCGTACGGACCGCGGCCGACGAGTTCGCGTCGACGGTCGCGCCGCTCCTCGACGCGCCGGCCGTCGGCACGCCACTCCCCTTCGAGAGCGCCACACTGCCGGACAGCGTCGAGACCGATCCGACGGTCGCGGAACTCGAGGCGGCGGCGACCGGCGTCACCGCCGCCGGCTACGGCATCGCCGACTACGGCTCCGTGGTCGTGCAGGGCGGGGCCGACGGCGCGGAGCCGGTGAGCCTCTACGCCGACGAGCACGTCGCCGTCGTCGCCGCGAGCGACGTGCTCCCGGACATGGACGCGGCGTTCGACCGACTCGCGGAGGACGTTCGAAGCGGCACCAGACAGTCGATCGTCGCCACGGGGCCGAGCGCCACCGCGGACATGGGGTCGCTCGTGGAGGGCGCACACGGGCCGATGGACGTGACCGTCGTGCTCCTGGAGGACAGGTAGATGAGCGCCGACGATCGCCGGCGGAAGGCCGAACGCATCCGCCACCTCCTCGACACCGAGGGCGACGCCGTCCACGAGAACACCCAGGTCTTCAACGAAGGTCGGTACGAGTCGACCGAGAACCTCGACGACTACGACGAGCTCAAGGACGAGGCCCGCGCGATCAAGGAGGACGCCATCGAGCGCCTCCCCGACCTCGTCGATCGAGTGACCGAGGCCGTCGAAGCCAACGGCGGCACCGTCTACCTCGCCGACGACGCCGCCGACGCGAACCGGTACCTCGCGGAGGTCGTCGACGGCCGGGACGTGGTGAAGTCGAAGTCGATGACCACCGAGGAGCTCGACGTGAACGAGTCGCTCGAGGGGAGCGGCGCGGACGTCTGGGAGACCGACCTCGCGGAGTTCGTCCTCCAGGTCGCCGACGAGGCGCCCTCACACATCGTCGCCCCGGCGATCCACAAGTCCCGCGAGGAGATCGCGACCCTGTTCAACGAGGTGTTCGAGCCCGAGGAACCGCTCGAGACCGCCGAGGAGCTGACGCGGTTCGCCCGCGAGTACCTCGGCGAGAAGATCCGCGACGCCGAGGTCGGCATGACGGGCGCGAACTTCGTCACCGCCGAGACGGGCACGCTCGCGCTCGTCACGAGCGAGGGCAACGCACGCAAGTGCGTGCAGGCGACGGACACCCACGTCGCGGTCGCGGGCGTCGAGAAGGTCGTGCCGAGCGTCGAGGACCTCCAGCCGTTCGTCGAACTCATCGGCCGCTCGGGCACCGGCCAGGACGTCACCTCCTACGTCTCGCTGTTCACGCCGCCGGTCGACTCGCCGACGTTCGGCGAGGACGACCTCGAACCCGGCGACGACCGCGAGTTCCACCTCGTGCTCGTCGACAACGGGCGGATGGCGATGCGCGAGGACGACCAGCTCCGGGAGACGCTGTACTGCATCCGCTGCTCGGCGTGTGCGAACTCCTGTGCGAACTTCCAGCACGTCGGCGGCCACGCCTTCGGCGGCGAGACGTATTCGGGGGGGATCGCCACCGGCTGGGAGGCCGGCGTCCACGGACAGGACAGCGCCGCCGAGTTCAACGACCTCTGTACGGGCTGTAGCCGCTGTGTGAACCAGTGCCCGGTGAACATCGACATCCCGTGGATCAACACCGTCGTCCGCGATCGGATCAACCGCGGGAAGGACGGCGACCTCGACTTCCTCGTCGAGGGGCTCACGCCGGACGACGAGCCGGGCGGCGTCGACCCGCAGAAACGCCTGTTCGGGAACTTCGACACGCTGGCGAAGCTCGGGTCAACGTTCGCGCCGCTCTCGAACTGGGTCGCCCGAACCGACACCGCCCGCGCGCTGATGGAGCGAACCCTCGGCGTCGACAGCCGCCGCGAACTCCCCGAGTTCGAACGCGAATCCCTCGTCGAGTGGTTCGAGAGTCGGGGCCCGCGCGTGAGCCGCGAGGCGGCCCGCCGACAGGTCGCGCTCTACCCCGACGCGTACACGAACTACGTCCGCACCGAGCGCGGGAAGGCCGCCGTCCGCGTGCTCGAAGCCCTCAACGTTCGCGTCGACGTGCCGGCCGCCGGCGAGAGCGGCCGCGCGCCGCTCTCCCAGGGGATGGTGGCGACCGCCCGGTCGAACGCCGAAGCCGTCTACGACGCGCTCGCGCCCGCCGTCGCCGCGGATCACGACGTGGTCGTCGTCGAGCCCTCGGATCTCGCGATGTTCCACCGGGAGTACGAACGGCTCCTCCCCGAGGACAGCTACGCCGCGCTGAAAGACCGGAGCTACGAACTCATGGAGTACGTCTACGGCCTGCTGGAGAACGGCGCGGGCGTCGACGCACTGCCCGACGGTGACGACGAGCGCGTCGCCTACCACAGCCACTGCCAGCAGCGCACGCTGGACCTCGAACCCTACACGGTGGCGGTGCTGGAGGACTGCGGGTTCGACGTGACGACCTCGGACGTGGAGTGCTGCGGGATGGCCGGGAGCTTCGGGTACAAGTCCGAGTACTACGAACTCAGCGTCGACGTGGGCGAGACGCTCGCCGAGCAGTTCACGACCGAGGATACCGCCGACCGAACCGTCGTCGCCAGCGGTACGTCCTGTCTCGAACAGCTCGACGCGCTGCTCACGCGGCGGCCCGCACACCCGGTGCGACTGCTCGATCGGGAGTAATCGAGCCCCGGGAGCGAGCGATCACGCGCTCTCCAGCGTCTCGGCCGTCTCCTCGGAGACGCCCGGCGCCGCCTGCCCGACGGCTGTCGCGACGACGTACTCGGCGATCGTGCGGTCGAGCCGGGACACGGGGAACTCCCCGTCGTACCGTGAGAGGTCCCGGTCGGCGTGGGCAACCCGCCAGCCAGCGTTCGTGATGGCCGTCCGCGTCAGGTCCGGCGCGGCACTGTCCGCGAGTGCCGTCCTGAGCGCGTCGTACGCGTTCGACCGGATCTCCCGGACTGCCTCGGCACTCTGCGGTCGGGACAGGTCGCCGTCGTCGATACGCCCCCGGAGCCGATCCAGTGCCTCGACCCGCGTGAGTTGTCGGTTCGCGTCGACGACGGCACTCGCTGGCCCGTTCGCGTCCGCGACCCGGCCCGCCCCGTAGATGAACCGCTGGCGGAGCTCGTCGATCACGAGCTCCTGAACGCCCCACTCCTCGCCGGTCGGCTCCGGCGGAACGTTCGAGTTGCGGGACTGGACGTCCGCGAACAGCGCCTCGGCGGCCCCGCGAAGCGTCTCCTCGACCGTGCCGGCGTCCGCCGGCAGCGACGCAGTGAACTGCTCGTCGAGGTGGCGTGCGTCGCCGAGGCACGCCAGGGCGGACTCGACTGTCTCGCCCCACTCCGCGACGGCGAGGAGCCGGTTCCCCTCCCGTCGGGGGTCGTCGGTGGCGATCGCGCGCTCCAGCAGGTCCTCGATCCGCCGGTGAACGAGCGCCGCCCGGACGGGGTCGTCGCCGACGTACTCGTGATCGTCTCGCACGGACTGCGCGTCCGAGACGACCTGTCGATGCTCCGCCTCGAGCGTCTCGGCCGAGCGGTCCTCCTCGACGACGGCCCAGCCGGCGGCAGCGTACCGGGCGTCCGCGCGGGCCTGACGGAGTGCCGTGAGCGCGACGAGGGCTGTCGGCGCGCCCTGTGCCTCACTGAGGCGGTCGGTGGCGTCGGCCGCGGCGTCGACGAGTTGTTCGCGAACGTAGCCGTTCGGGATGTCCCCCGGGCCGAGCGGCGTCGGGAGGTCCGCGAGGAGTGTCGTGACCCGGTTCCGGCTCGCGTCGAAGTACTCCGGCGCGATCTCGACGGGGACGGATTCGGGCACGACCGGCTCCTCCCGGCGATCGACGTCCGGGAGGTCGTAGGCACGGATCGCCGGTTCCGCCTCCTCGCCGAACTCGGGGAGCCCGTTACAGCCGGCGAGCGCGCTCGCACCGGCCACGGCCAGCAGCCCGCGACGGCTCAGCATCGGCGGGTCTGCCGCGTCGGAACGCTCGTCGTCCATCACTGTTCACCCCCGGAACCGGTCGGCGGCGTCTCGGTTCGGGTTGGGCTCCCGTCGGTTGGTGACGGCTCGGTTCGGTCTCCCCCCTCCGAGGCTGCGTGCTGGCGGTCGCACACGCCGGTCCCGATCGACGACGAGTAACTGGTCACCTCGTCGGCGTCGAGCGGGTCGGGGATCCGGATCAGGCGGGCCTCGATGACCCACGCGTCGGCCTCGCAGTGGTCCGTGTACGGGCGGCTCTCGCGGGTGTAGTCCGTCGAGATCCCCGTCGACGACCAGCCGAGGTGACACAGATCGAGTCGGAAACACGCCCGTACCTCGCCCATCTCGACGTAGACCGCTTCGGCGTCGAACTCCGTCGCCGCGAAGAACGACTCGACCGCATCGCGGTCCACGCTGTCGGCGACGCTGATCCTGCCGGCACGGTCCGCGTCGTCGACGATGATGGAGTCCCGCCAGCCGTCACGCCGGCTGGCTGTCGGCCGATCACCGTCGTCGTCCGATCTCACGAGCCAGAGCGGCGGGCGATCGGTGTCGACCCGAACGAGGTGTGTTTCCGGATCCGTCGTCGACCCGGACATCGGTCCGTCGGGGCCGTCGTCGCGCGGTGCTGTTCGCGTCGAGCCGGCAGCGCCGTCACCGAGCCCGCCACAGCCGGCGAGCGCGGCGGAAAGGCCCGCGACTCCGGAGAGGAGGGCGCGTCGTGTCGAGAGGACCATCGTCACGAGGCCGTTGGGACGACCAGCGTGAAAAAATCACCCGTGACCGACGCTCGTGTGCCCGCCCCCTGCGAGTACGGCCACGCGCGACGTCACTCGGCCGGCGAGGGGTTCTCGGTGGCCCGCCCGTCGATCGGGTCGTTCGCGTCGTCCTTGTAGAAGATCTTCCAACCGGTCACACCCATCACCACCAACACCATCGGCGAGAGGAACCCGAAGAAGTAGTACGGCGCGTACGAGAGCACGGGAACCCCGAGCGCGGCGGACATGTAGACGCCGCCGGAGTTCCACGGGACGAGCGCGGAGGTCGTCGTCCCGGACGCCTCGATGGCCCGCGAGAGGTTCCGGCTCTCGAGGTCGTAGTCGTCGTAGAGGTTCCGGAACGTCATCCCCGGCACGACCAGCGCCATGTACTGTTCTGCGGCCAGCACGTTGATCGCGAACGTTCCCACCGCGGTTCCGGCGGTGAGTCCGGCCACGCTGCTGACTGCCCTCCCCGTGTAGTACGCGACGGCTGCCAGCACGCCGGACTCCTGCAGGATCCCGCCCAGCGAGAGCGCCGCGACGACGATGGAGATGACCCAGATCGACCCGGAGAGGCCGCCGCTGGCCAACAGATCGTTGGTGAGCGCGACGCCGGTTTCGGGGCTGGTCCCGTAGTGGACGGTCGACCAGGCGGCCGCGAAACCCACACCCTGCAGCGTGATGCTGATCCCCACCGCCGCGAAGATGCCGGCGCCGAGCGAGGGGAGTGCCGGGTAGCCGTAGATCGCCAACGCGAACGTGATCACGATGGGCAGCAGCGTGAGCGGCGAGATCACGTAGACGCTCGAGAGGCCGGCCTGGATCTCCGCGACGCGGTCGACCGGGATCGTGCCGCTCGCGTTCAGCCCGAGGGCGACGAACAGCACGAGCGACACCGTGAACGCGATGAGCGTTCCGGGCCGCATCGCCCGGATGTGGTCCATGAGCTCGGTGTTCGTGACGGCGGCAGCGAGGTTGGTCGTGTCCGACAGCGGCGAGTTCTTGTCGCCCGTGTAGGCGCCCGAGAGCACGGCGCCGGCCGTCATCGGCGCCGGGATCCCGAGCCCGGAACCGATCCCGACCATCGCCACCCCCAGCGTGCCGGCGGTCGTCCACGACGAGCCGATCGCGAAGGAGGCGACGGCGGCGAGCAGGAGCGTGAACGGGAGGAATATCGCCGGGAAGAGGAACTCCAGCCCGTAGTACATGATCGTCGGGATCGTGCCGGCGTCGATCCACGACGCGATCACCATGTAGATCACGAAAAGGATGAGGATGGCCTGAAGCCCCATCAGGATGCTTCTGCTGACGCCCTCGTAGAGGTTCGCCCACGAGTAACCCAGGTGGTACCGTGCGAAAAAGCCCGAGAACACGATCCCCCAGAGCAGGGGCATCTGCGGATCGAGTTCCAGCATGACGATCCCGACGATGAGGAACAACAGCATCCCGGCGACGGGAACGAGTGACTCGATCAGTGACGGGCGCAGATCTTCGGGTATCTCGTCGTACGTTTTCGGCGTGAAGTCCAGTTCCATGCGATGACAACAGGGTGTCCCGACAGCACCCACTAATAACGTCTCGATAGAGCGACGTACTTAACAGAATCATCGCGGGACCGGGCTGTCCGCAAGCGGTACGGTTCGACGCCGGCGAACCGTCGAGCGGAAACCGCCCCACTCGCGGTGCTACTCTTCGAGAACGGTCCGTTCCAGCTGCTCGCCGAGGTCGCCGAAGCGGACGAGGTCGGCGACCAGTTCGACGTCGTCGTCCAGCGGCCGGTCGCCGTCCCACGGCTGCACCGCCGAACTGAGGAGGTCGCGGACGACTCCCGTCCCCGTCCCGTGGGCCAGCGAGTCGTCGACGAACGCGCTCGCACGGTTCCCGGCGAGGAGTTCGACGGCGACGACCGACGCCGCGTTCTCGACGGCGGTTCCCGCGAGGAGCGCACTCTGGCCGCTCATGCTCACGTGGTCCTCCTGCCCGCCGCTGACCGGGGTGTTGTCCGTCGCCGGCGACCCGATCGACCGCAGCTCGTTGACGAGCGCCGCCGCGGTGTACTGCGCGATCATGAACCCGGACTCCTGCCCGGGATCGTTCGTCAGGTACGGCGTCAGGTGGGCCTCCTGCAGGTTCGGATCGAGCATCCGGTTCGTCCGGCGCTCGGAGATGGTGGCCAACTCGGTGAGCGCGTTGACGGCGTAATCGAGCCGCAGCGCGAGCGGTTCGCCGTGGAAGTTCCCGCCGGAGAGGACCGCCGCCGACTCCCCGCCGCTCGACCGGCTGTCGACCCGGTCGGCGTCGAAGACGAGCGGGTTGTCCGTCGCGCTGTTGAGTTCCGTCTCAACGGCCGACCGCAGGTGGTCGAGCGCGTCGCGGACGGCGCCGTGCACCTGCGGGATACATCGGACGGAGTAGGCGTCCTGCACGCGGTCACAGTTGCGGTGGGACTCGACGATCTCGGAGTCGGCCGTCAGGCGTTTGATCCGCCGCGCCGTCTCACACTGGCCGTCGTGCGGACGAACTTCCTGAATCGCGGCGTCACAGCTCGCGGTCGTCCCCATCGTCACTTCCGTCGTCAGGGCGCCCGCCACGTCGGCCGCTTCGAGCACTCGCTCGGCGTCGACGACGAACAGCGCCGCGAGGCCCGTCGTCAGCTGCGTCCCGTTGATGAGCGCCAACCCCTCCTTCGGTTCGAGTTCGAGTGGCTCCAGCCCTACCTGCTCCAGCGCCGTCTCGCCGCCGATGTGGCCGTCGCCGTCGAGTACCTCTCCCTCGCCGAGGAGCACCAGCGCCATGTGGGCGAGGGGGGCGAGGTCGCCGCTCGCGCCGAGACTCCCCCGCGACCGAACGGCGGGGTGGACGCCCTCGTTCAGCATCGTCACGAGGTGGTCGACGACGACCTCGCGGACGCCCGAGTACCCCTTGACCAGCGAGTTCACGCGCGACACCATCATCGCCCGGACCTCCTCGGGCGACAGGTACCGGCCGGCGCCGGAGGCGTGACTGCGGAGGAGGTTCGTCTGGAGGGCGCGGATGTCCTCGGCCGGGATGCGCTCGTTGACGAGCGAGCCGAACCCGGTGTTCAGCCCGTACACCGCCTCGTCGGTCGCCATCACGTCCTCGACGCGGACCCGTGACTCGCGGAGTCGCTCGCGGGCCGGCTCGGCGACGCTCACCGTCGCCCCGTCACGCGCGACCGCTTCCACTCCCGCCGGCGTCAACGACTGCCCGTCGAGTATCACGTCACTCATGGACCACACGACCTCCCTTGATAACCGTCTCGATGGCGTTCACGCCGAAGTTGTACGGGACGTGGACCGCCGTCGGCGCGTCGACGATCGCGAGGTCTGCCGGGGCGCCCTCCCGAAGCGTCCCGAGCCCGTCCGTGCGGTTCAGCGCGCGGGCCCCGCCCGCGGTCGCGGCGACCAGCGCGTCCATCGGCGCCAGCTTCATGCCGACGCAGGCGAGCGTGCTCGCGAAGCCCATGCTCTGTGCGTAGCAGTTCGGGTTGAGGTCCGACGCGATCGCGATCGCGGGCGAGTCGACGCCCATCTCGTCGGCGACTGCGCGGAACATCCCTGCATCGGCGTACTCGGTGTCGAGCCCGAAGGCCGTCCCCGGGAGGAACACCGGCGTCACGCCCGCCTCGAACAGCGCTTCGGCGTCCTCCCGCGTCGCCATGAGCAGGTGGTCGGCGCTCGCCGCTCCCACGTCCGCGGCCAGCTGGGCGGCGCCGGTCCGGGCGAGCTCCTCGGCGTGGATCTTCGGCGTCAGCCCGTACTCGGCGCCGGCTTCGAGGACGCGCCGTGACTGCTCGACGGTGAACGCACCCTCGTCACAGAACACGTCGTTGAACGCCGCGATCCCCTGATCGGCCACGGCCGGCAGGAACTCGTCGATCACCCGGGCCACGTACTCGTCGGCGTCGCTGTCCCGCGGGACCGCGTGGGCGCCGAGGAACGTCGCGATCACGTCGACCGGATGCCGGTCGTCGGCCTCGTCGATGACCTCGAGCATCCGGAGCTCGGTCTCGAGGTCGAGCCCGTAGCCGGACTTCACTTCGACCGTCGTGGTCCCGTGGGCGAGCAGCACGTCGAGTTGGGCCAGCAGGTTGTCGAGCAACGTTTCCCGCGAGGCCGCACGGACTGCGTCGACGGTTCGGTGGATCCCGCCGCCCTCGGCCAGGATCTCCTGATACGTCTTCCCGCGGAGTTTCGCCGCGAACTCGTCCGACCGGTCGCCGGCGAACAGCGCGTGGGTGTGGGAGTCGACGAACCCAGGGATCACGGCTTGCCCCGAGGCGTCGATCGTCTGGGCCGCGTTCTCGCGGGGGTAGCGTCGCTCGATCTCCGCTGTGGGCCCAGTCGCCACGATCTCGCCGTCCTCGACGACGACGCTGGCCGCCTCGAGCAGCTGTTCGTCGGGGCCGACGAGAACTTCGCTGGCGTCGTGGATCAGGAGGTCGACCGTCATTGCCCCCCACCTCGATGAGCGAGGAAGTGTGCGATCGCCCGCGCGGCCACCGTCACCGTCCGTCCGTCACGGTCGAGCGACGGGGCACACTCCACCACTTCGAACCCGGCGACGCGGTCGTCGACCGCCAGTCGGCCGAGGACGGCGAACAGTTCCCGGCCGGTGAGCCCGCCGGGCGTCGGCGCGCTCACGCCCGGCGCCGTCGCCGCGTCCAGCACGTCGGCGTCCAGACTCACGTACACGGTATCGACCGCCGACAGCTCCTCCAAAGCGGTCGCCGCCGCCCCCGCGGGATCGGCGCCGACCGACGCGGCCGAGTGGATCCGCCCACCCTGCCCGTCGAGGTAGTCGTGATAGCGCGTGCTCGTCTCGAAGTGGCGCGCGCCGAGGACGACCAGCGAGTCCAGCCCGCGGTCGAACAGTTGGCGGTAGGGCGTCCCGCTCGTCGGCCCCTCGCGGATCTCGCGACAGTCGAGGTGGGCGTCCAAGCTAACGACGCCGACCGAGTCGCCCGACAGCAGCGGCGCGACGTTGGGCACCGTCAGCGAGTTGTCCCCGCCGAGGAACACCGGGAGCACGCCGGCGTCGTGGAGCGGTTCGACCGTGGTCTCGACTGCGTGTTGCACCTCCGAAACGGTGCGAGTCCAATCGGTGTCGACGTCTCCCACGTCGCCGATGGGGCCGAGCGGGCCCTCCGCGAAGTGGTGCGTCTTCGTCGCGGCGAGGGCGTCGCGAACCGCCGCCGGGCCCTCGCGAGCCCCGGTACGACCGATGACGGCGCCGTCGTAGGGCTCGCCGACGAACACGGTGTCGTACGCGCCCGCAGCGTCGACTGTCGTCCCGTGGACGATATCGCCGATCTGCTCGTCGTTCGGGTCCGACGACGGGCCGTGCCACGGGTCGGGTTCGGTGAATCCACTCATGAGTCGGAGAGGGGGACGTGCACGTCCGAGCGGTCAGCTTCGTCCATCGCGTCCTCGTACCCCGCGTCGGCGTGGCGGACGACGCCCATCCCCGGATCCGTCGTGAAGACGCGTTCGGCCTTCTCGGCGGCGAGGTCCGTCCCGTCGAGCACGACGTGGTTGTTGGCGTGGATGGCGTTGCCGATCCCCACGCCGCCGCCGTCGTGGACGCTGACGATGTCGGCCCCTGCAGCGGTGTTCAACAGCGCGTTCAGGATCGGCCAGTCGGCGACCGCGTCGGTGCCGTCCCGCATCGCCTCCGTCTCCCGATTGGGGCTCGCGACGCTGCCGGCGTCGAGGTGGTCCCGCGTCACGACGATCGGACCCGCGATCTCGCCCTCCCGCACCAACTCGTTGATGCGGAGCGCGAACCGGGCTCGTTCGGTCACCCCGTCGTCGTCAGTCTCGTAGCCGAGCCAGCACACCCGACTCGGGAGCCCCTGGAACGGGACGCGCTCCTGCGCGAGGTCGATCCAGCGGTGGAGCGCCGCTTTCTCCGGGAACAGCTCCTTGACCGCCTCGTCCGTGCGGTAGATGTCGTCCTCCTCGCCCGACAACGCGAGCCAGCGGAAGGGTCCTTTCCCCCGGCAGAACAGCGGCCGGATGTACTCCGGGACGAACCCGGGGAAGTCGAACGGGTCGTGTTCGGCCCCCGTCGACGTGGTCACCGACCCGCGGTGGTCCGCGACCTGGCCGCGGATGTTGTTGCCGTACTCGAACGCGACGGCGCCGCGGTCCTGCAGCTCGAGGATGGCGGCGACGTGGCGGGCCATGGTGTCCACGCTCTCCTCGACGTAGCTGTCGGGGTCAGCGGCCCGGAGTTCGTCGGCCTCGTCGACGGTGTACCCGGAGGGGTAGTAGCCTTCCAGTTCGTCGTGCGCCGACGTCTGGTCCGTGACGATGTCCGGAACGAACCCGCGGTCGAGCATCCCCTCGAGCATGTCCGCGGCGTTCATGTGCACGCCGACGCTGTAGGCCTCGCCGCGCTCGGCGGCGTCGACTGCGGCGTCGATGGCCGCGTCGAGGTCGTCGGTCTTCTCCTGGACGTAGCCGGTTTCGAGGCGGCGGTCGATACGCTCCTCGTCGACTTCGGCGGCGATACAGACGCCGTGGTTCATCGTCACGGCCAGCGGTTGGGCCCCGCCCATCCCGCCGAGCCCGCCGGTGACGACGATGGACCCCTCGAGGGTGCCGTCGAAGTGCTCGCGTCCCGCGGCGGCCAGCGTTTCGTAGGTCCCCTGGATGATGCCCTGGGTCCCGATGTAGGCCCAGGACCCCGCGGTCATCTGCCCGTACATGATCTTCCCCTCGGCCTCCAGTTCGTGGAAGTGGTCCCACGAGTCCCAGTTCCCGACCAGGTTCGAGTTCGCGATGAGGACACGCGGCGCGCGCTCGTGGGTCTCGAACGTCCCGACTGGCTTGCCCGACTGGACGAGCAACGTCTCGTCGTCCCCGAGGCCGCGGAGTTCGTCGAGGAGGGCGTCGTACGCGTCCCAGGAGCGCGCCGCTCGCCCCGTCCCACCGTAGACGACGAGGTTCTCGGGGTCCTCGGCCACCTCCGGGTCGAGATTGTTGTTCAGCAGTCGGAACGCTGCCTCCTGTCGCCACCCCTCACACTCGAGGTCGGTGCCGGTCGGAGCGCCCTGATACTCTCGCCACTGTTCGCTCGGTTCGCGGATCCGGTTCTCCTTGTCGGCAGACTCGTCCATGAATATCCGTAGCATCGGGCGGCAGCACAATGGGCCCATCCTCTCCATTAGGAGATGACTTTAAGTAATCCTGGGCGGCGGAGTGGTGTCTGTCCGAAGAAATCGGCGACGACCTCGGGAGCGGGGGACGGACGACCGAGGAACAGCTCCGACGGGCGATCAGCAAGCGCAGGCACGCGTTCGTCGAGTACCGTCGACCGCGTTCCGTCAGCGGCGTTCGTGTCGCAGTACCGTGGCTGTCTCGTCGACGGTGACCGAGAGACTTACCCCGTCGATTTCGAACACGAGGGTTAGTTCGAGGGGGTCACGGCGCTCGATCGTCGCTTCGGGGTCCAAGAGCGACTCGAGTTCCCACACGTGGGTCTTCCGCCGGTCGATGCCAACGTCGTAGAGAAACGAGACGACCGCTGGGTGGTCCATCACGACTGCCGCGACGTTCAGCCGGGATCTGGCACCGCACTCCCGGCACGTGAATCGAACGTCCAGCTCAGACCGGTGGGTGATCGACTTCTCGTCCGATCCCGTGGTGAGCGCGGCGTCGACGCGCCCCCGACAGAGTGAACAGAACCCGCGGCTCAGGCGTTCGGTCCGGGTCAGGACGTGTTTGTTGACCACGTCCGGGAGCGTGTCCGGATCGGCGGATGCGACGAGGATCGGCGGCACCGACATCTTGATCAGCAGTTCGTTACACGCCGAACACTCGACGACGACGAACCCATCGTCGTACGTCGCTTCGGTGGTGCAGCCACAGTGGATGCAGTCGCCGGCCGGCACGGGCTCGAGGTCGACCTCCTCCGCCGCGCTGAACCGCCCCGACGTGACGCTTCCAACGGTCTGTCGACCGACGTACGTGAGCGTGTAGGCCTCGCCGTCCTTCGTTACGAACGCCGGGCGCAGTTGATCGAGGTGGTAGTTGAACGTCCCGGAGTCGTCGACGCCGACCCGTGTGCGGAGTTCGGAGAACGAGAGCGGCTCCGGACCTGCGTCCCAGAGCTCGTGAAGGATGTCGAGCCGGATGTCGTTCGCGAGGAGGGCGAACACGTCTTCCGGCCGCTGCCGGGCGTGCTGTGTGGGGGACATCCCCTCGACGTTGCATCGTAGTGACAATCAGTATTCTGGAATCCGATCCAGGGGCGTCCGGTCCCGATCCCCATCACCCATCCCGGGGGCGCTAGGCCCACCACGATGAAGTATCGGTTCGCGAACAGGAACTCGTTCCTGCGAGCCCTTACGGTCCCCTCGGCCATACCCTGTTCACGCATTCCCGCATCGAGCACGCGTTTCGGCCACCGTTGCACGCACCAACCGAGCGATGGCGTTCGAAACCGCGACGACCCTCCACAGCAATGTCACAGCCCACCGCAGACGACCGAACCGACGACGAACCGCGAACCGACGGCGCCGGAGCGAACATCGTTTCTCCCGACGACGAGACGCCGACGTGGGGTGAGCGCAAGCGCCGACGCGCTGGTCTCCCCCGACTCACCTACGAGTACTTCGAGCGCGCGCGCCGGGAAGACCAGGACCTGCGTCAGGAGTCGACGTACGTCGAGCGAGACGTCCTTGGCTTCCCCACCTGGCCCCACGAGTTGATCCGAAACCTCGCACTGGCCACGTTCTTCGTCGGCATGCTCCTGTTACTGGCGGCGACACTCCCGCCCCACATCGGGGATCCCGCTAACCGAAGCGTGACGCCGGCGATCATCCTCCCGGACTGGTACCTCTACTGGTCGTTCGGCCTCCTGAAACTCGGTCCGTTGAACCCTGAACTTGCGGTTTTGGGCGGCGAGAAGGTCGTCAGTGACAAGATCTACGGCGTTTTGGCGAACGTCGTCGTGGTCGGGACGATCTCGATCGTCCCGTTCCTGAACAAGGGGAGTGCCAGACGACCGGTCGAACAGCCGTTTTGGGCGGCGATCGGCGTCGGCGGCACCGTGTTCGCGTTCACGATCGCCGTCTACTCGGCGAAGAACCTCGTGCCGATGTCGCCGCCGCTCCTGTTCGACCTGACGTTCCTCCTGCCGCCGATCGCTGCGGCGATTTCCTACGCAGTGCTGAAGACGATGCGAGAGGGGTACATGTACGACCTCAATCGCCGGTACTACCGGCTGCGGCCGCCGAAGTGACCGGCGGGCCGACACCCCGAACCGATCTCGCCGGAGGTGTGTAACGACCGAGATTCGTTTCGGTTCGCGTACCATCGGCGGTCACGCTGAAACTCTGCACTTCCCCGGGGCGCTAGGCAAACCCCCGACAGAGGTGGTACGGTCATCATTCGTGCGCTTGTCGGCGATCTCCTCGCCCTCTACTGTGCGCCCCCGACCTATGTGCTCGTGTGACGGGGGCTGAATTACCACTCTCGGAGCCAAATCGCCTATCGGTGCTGCAATCGTTATCGGAGTACTCGCGGAGCCAATATGTCGCGACTTCCCGCCCTCCAACGTGACTCCATCAGGGTGCTCCACGTCGACGACGACGAGCAGATGCGGACGCTGCTGCGAGATAGCCTCGAGCACGTCGAGGGGGAGTTCGATGTGCAGTCGGTCGGTGACCCGACCGCCGCGCTCGATCTGATCGACGAGCGCGTCGACTGCGTCGTCTCGGACTACGAGATGCCCGGGATGAACGGGCTGGAGCTTCTGCGGACGGTCCGGGAGGAGTGGCCCGATCTCCCGTTCATCCTCCTCACGGGTCGCGGTTCGGAGAGCGTCGCGAGCGAGGCGGTCTCCGCCGGCCTCACGGACTACTTCCGGAAGTCGGACGTCGCCGGGCAGTTCCCCGTGTTGGCCCAACGCGTCGAGACTGCCGTCGAGGCGGAACGCGCCGAGGTGAGCTACCGGGAGCTGTTTCGGAAGGCCGCCGACGGCATCGCGCTGAACGATCCGGAGACGGGGGCGTTCGTCGACGCCAACCCCGTGTTCCGGGAGATGCTCGAACTCGACCGGTCCGAGCTGATGGGAATGGGTATCTCCGACATCGGGACGATCCCGCCACAGCGGGAACAGGAGACGACGCTGCTCGACCGTCTCCGGCAGGCGGCTCGGGAGGGGGCCACTAGCACCGAGGAGTGTAGCCGGCGGGCGGACGGCGAGCGCTTCTGGATGGAACTCCAGTTCAAACCGATCGAGATCAAGGGCAGCACGTTCGTGCTGACACAGGCCCGACAGATCACCGACCGGAAGCGCTACGAACAGACGCTTTCGGCGCTCCACGCCGCGGTGACGGAGATCGTGAGCGCCGAGAAACCCCGGCAGGTGACCGGGAGCGTTCTCTCGACGGTCACGGACCTCCTCGGGGTCGACCGGGCCGTGGTGTTCCGCCACGACCCCGCCGAGAACTGGTTGGCGGTCGTCGACGCCACGTCACCCGACGGTGTGGTGACGGAGGTCCCGCTCGACCCCGAGAGGCCGATCGCCCGCGCGTTCATCGACGGCGAGCCGGTCGACATCCGCGACTCCGTTTTCGAACGCGGGGGCGTCGACGAGCCAGCCCACGCGGCCGCGCTCCCGATCGGGGCCGCGGGCGTGCTGGTCGTCGAGTACGACCACGCGCGATCGTTCGACGACGACCAGGAGTTCGCGCAGATACTCACGAACGCGGCAGCCGCCGCCTTCGAGCGGATCGAGAAGGCCCGGGAGGCCCACTCGAGCAAGGCGGCACTCCGCGAGCAGACGAACGAGCTACAACGGCTGGAACGGCTCAACGCGACGCTGCGAGGCCTCAACGAGACGCTGCTCCGCACCGACACCCGGGCCGAGGTGTTCGAGGCGGTCTGTGACCAACTGGGCCGGATCGAGGGGATCAAACTCGCGTGGATCGGCACCCCGACCGACGGGAAGCAACTCGACCGGCGCGCGTGGGCCGGGGAGATCCCGCAGTATCTCGACGCCGTCCCGCTCGATCTCGAGACGAGCGACGAACCGGCCGTCGTCGCGGTGCGCACCGGTACACGCGTCCACGTCGAGAACGCGGCGACCGGCCTCACCCGGGAGCCGTGGCGACGGGCGGCGCTTTCCAACGGCGTCGAGTCGGTGATGGCGGTTCCCATCGAGGTCGGCGGCGCCACCGATGCGGTGCTCTCGCTGCTGGCGACCGACCGGACGACGTTCGACGAGCAGTTCGCCGATCTGCTCTCGGCAGTCGCGGCGACGGTCGGGGAGACGCTCCACTCGATCGAGCAGCGTCGAGGACTGCGGTCCGACGAGACTGTCGAACTCGAGTTCGACATCCCGCCGGAACGCCACCTGCTCGGCCGCCTCGCGACCAGTACCGGTGCCGAGTTCGCGGTGCAGGGCGTAATTCCCGAACCCGACGGCCGATCCCGGGTGTTCCTCGCGGTCGAGGGTGCCGATCCCGCGGATGTTGCGGCCGCTGGCGCGTCGATGAGTACGATCAGTGAAGCGACGGTCGCAGCCGACGACGACGGCGCGGGTGTCGTCGAGTTGGCTCTCGAGATATCGGTGCTCGGTACCGGGATCCGGGAGTACGCCCTTCGGCTCGGAGACCTCTCCGCAACGTCCGAGACCGTTCGCGCGAGCGTCGACGTCGCCCGGGCCGAGGACGTTCGACCGGTCGTCACGGCCGTCCTCGACCGGTTCGACGGCTCGCGGCTGCTCGCAAAGCGGACCCAGGCCGACACGCGCTCGGACTACGACCGTCTGCTCGCGTTCCGGAAGTCGCTCACGTCGCGCCAGCGCGAGGTGCTCCACGTGGCGTACCTCAGCGGTTACTTCAAGTCGCCGCGCCAGTGCACCGGCGACGACCTGGCGGAGAAACTCGGCATCTCCTCGCAAGCGGTGTATCAACACATCCGTCAGGCCGAGCGGGCCCTGTTCGAGGAGGCGTTCCGACAGGTGCTGTCCGTTTCGGCGTCCGAGTGAACGGCCGCCGACGGGGCGTCCGCCGAGGGGAGGGGTTTACTACCCAACCCTCGAGTGAGTTGGAAGTTGGCTACCCAACGGAGCCACACCTCCGTCTCTGGACGGTACGATGGGGTATGCAACGAAGAACGGTGATTGCAAGCGTTGGAGCGATCCTCGGAACCAGTGTCGGCACGGCAGCGTACACGAGCGCGACTGTCACCCGTGATGCGACGTTCGCGGTCGCGACGGACGCCTCCTCGGCGCTGATCGGCCTCAACGCCGGCACGACGGCAGGTGTCACGGAGAGCGGGGACGCGCTCTCGATCGCGGTTCAGGACCTCAACACGGACGGGACGTTCGTCTACGGTGACGGGGCGAACATCGACACGTCCCACGCGTTCTCGATTATCAATAACGACGGCTCCGAGCGGTCGTTCACGCTCGGCTACGACACCGCCGGCGTCACGTTCGAACTGTTCCAGCAGGGGACCGACTGGACGGACGCGACCTCGCTGGGCACCGTCGACAGCACGACGGACGTGACCTGGACTGCGGCTGCCGCCGAGGAAATCCGTGCGGTCATGACGATCGACACGACCGGTGTCGCGTCGGGTGCGACGGACCTCGACGGGACGCTGACTGTCTCGGCGAACTAATCCGCTCCACCATTTCGATGATTCGTCGAGTGTTGGTCCTCTTAGCGGTTGGTAGCGTCCTCGTAGTGGCGCTGCCCGGGACGCCCGTCCAACTCTCGTACGTCTACAGCGACAGCATGGAGCCGACGATCGGGACCGGCGACGGCTACGTCGTCGTCCCGGCCGGCGACGTGTCGGTCGGCGACGTCCTCGTGTTCGACTCCGACTACCGCGGCGAGTACGTCACCCATCGCGTCGTCGACGTCACCGAGGCGGGCTACGTCACACAGGGTGACGCTAACCCCGCGACGGACCAGGCAACCGGCCACCCAGTCGTCACTTCTGACCGTGTCGTCGGGCAGGTACTCACCCTCGGCGACCGACCGGTGGTGATCCCGGGGCTCGCGAGCGTCGTCTCCCTGCTTTCCACCTACTGGCCGCTCGGCGTGCTGGCCGTGCTGCTCGGCGGCGGCCTCCTGGAGCGGAACCCCCGCGCCCGTGACCTCGTGCGCGTCGACGACCTGATCACGCCGCTCGTCCTCACGACGGTCGTCGGGAGCGCCATCGCACTCGCGTACTCGGCGCCGACGTACACGATGGCGTTCACCGCCGTGGCGACTGACGCCGACGGGGGGCGCGTCCTCCCGCTCGGCGAAGCCGTGAGCAGGACCATCGAAGTCGCGGCCGGCCCGCGATACACCTACCAGTTCGTCGAGGGGACGGGCGTCACGATCGCCGATGTCGCCGCGAACGGCGACGTGTTCGACGTAGTCGTCGACGTCCCCGCACGGGCGGAGCGCGGCGCCTACGACGCGACGGTGACGACGTACTACTACCCGGCGGTCCTGCCGTACGGCCTCGTGCGCGCGCTGCACGCGTTCCACCCCGTCACGGCGGCGCTCGCCACGATCGGGACCGTCGTCGCACCGGCGTACGCCGTCCACCGACTCGCTGTCGACGGCCGGGCACCGATCGAGAGTCGGTCACGGTCACGCACCGCGTGGTGGGACCCGCGATGAGCGGACGTTCCCGCCGTCGGTCCCGCCGTGTACTTCCGGTCGTCGTCCTCCTGACGGCCGTGCTGCTCGTCGGTGCAGCCGTCCTTCCTGCTGCCTCCTACTCGACGGGCGATGTCGACCGTGGGGCCGGTGTCGACGTCGTGAACGACCAGGAGGCCTCCTTGTCGCTCGACACGGCCGCGAACGTCAGCGTCGGGACGGTCGACCAACTCGTCGTCGTCACCAACGGTTTCGAGAGCACGGCGACGGTCTCGGTCTCGCTCACGAGCGCGTCCCCCGCGAACGCGAGTCTGGTCGTCGGTGGCGCGTCGGTCGGTGACGCCTACAGCACCGACCTCGGGCCGGGCGCGAGCCTCACCGTCGACGTCGACGTTCCCGACGACGACTCGCTCGACGGGAGCGAAATCGTGTTCGACGCTGCCGCAGAAACGGGCGACATCGACGCCACGGCCTCCGGCAGACGCGTACCGATCGAGGGGACCGCCACGTGATTCCGGCCGCGAAGATCCGCTACGTCGTGGCGACCCACGGCCGGCCGCTCCGGACCCTCGGCGTCGTGTTGCTCGTGGTCGGCGTCGTTGGCGTCGCCGCCACGCTGATGTACCCACCGACGACGACGGTGACGGAAGTGACCGACAGCGCAACCGTCGAGACGGGGACGACGATGCGGGCACCGGTCGAGGGCGAGCACGCGATGTACGACGACGGCGAAGTGCTGACCGACGAACCGGTGTACATCCGCGCGGTCGCCCCGAACCTCTCGGTGACGGCCTCAACCCGATCCCCGCCGGACGGCGTCGACATCGAGCAACGGCTCTCGATCGTGTACGAGGCGTCGTCGTCCGCGGATGGCGTGTTTCGTGAGCGCCGCGACGTGCTCCGGACGACGACCGACCGCGTTGAGCAGGAGGGCCAGGCCGTCAACACGACCGTCTCGATCGAGATCGCCGAGATCGCGCGCACGCTGAACACGATGCGCGACGAGATCGGCGACGCCGGCGGGATAACCGCGTACCTCCACGTGGAGACTGTGTACGACGGTCCGGAGTACGAGGGGACCCTCGAGAACCGGGCGCCGCTCTCCGTGAGCGAGGACGCCTACCGGCTGCCGACGACGGACCTCCGCCAGGACCACCCCACGACCACGTCGGTGACCCAGCCTGACCCCCGGCAGGTGTTCGAGGTACCGCTCCCCGAACTGGGCAGCGTCGTCGTTCCCCATTGGACGCCCCTGTTCGGCGTGCTGGCCGTGCTTGGCGGGCTGGCGATCGGCGCTGCTCGGTACGGCCGCGAGTTCTCGGTCACCCGCGAACGGGCCACCGTCCACCGGCTCCGGTACGCCGAGTGGATCTCGACCGGCGAGCTCCCCGCGACGCTCGCTGCGCACCCCTTCGTCGTTCCGATGGCGTCGCTCCAGGCGCTCGTCGATGTCGCCATCGACTCCGAGACGCGAGTCGTCCACGACGCCTCTCAGGACTGCTACGCGGTGCTGACGGCAGGCGCGCTGTACGTGTTCGTTCCGGATGCCGGCAGCGAGGTCGACGATCCGGCGCCAGCAGACGCCTGACTGATCGTCGGCTGGGCGTGCTCGGCGATGATGTCCGCGTCGACACAGGGCGCAGTCAGAACCCCTGGCAACCGGGATCGGAGGGTCGTTTCGCGGGCACTGAACACGTCGCATCGGTTTCGGCCACGAGTTCCCCTCCGACACACGGCTTGATCATCCACTGAGACCGGTAGCTCCGCGTTTGTCGCTTGGACACCGGGAATTATACTTCGGTCGGCCGACCCGAAGGCATGGCACTCGCGACCCCGGACCTCTCGGGCTCGACGGCGTTCATCACCGGAACGACCCGCGGGATCGGCAAACAGCTCGCGCTCGCACTCGCCGACCACGGCTGTAACATCGTCTCGACGGGCAAGACGACCGACGACGACGACGCGGATCTCGCCGGATCCATCGAGCAGACGGCCCGCGAGGTGCGTGACCGCGGTGTCGAGGCCCTCGCGCTCGAACTCGACCTCCGCGACGAGGCCCGCGTCGAGGCGGTCGTCGAGGAGGCGATCGACCACTTCGGTGAGGTGGACGTCGTCATCAACAACGCGAGCGCCATCCAGCTGGCGAACATCGCCGACCTGCCGGCCGACAGGTTCGATCTGCTAACCGACGTGAACGTCCGCGGGAGCCACCTCGTCGCGCACTCGTTCGCCGATCACCTCGCGGAACTTGACGAGGCGTGGCTGCTATCGAACTCGCCGCCGGTCGTGACTGACCGCTCGCCGGGGAAAGCCCCGTACGCGTGGTCGAAGCTCGGGATGTCGTTTATCACGCTCTCGCTCGCCGAGGAGTTGGCGGGCGCCGACGTCGGCTGTAACACGTTCTGGCCGGTGACGACGATCGACACCCGCGCCACCCGGTACTTCGGGCTCGGGACCGAGGACGACTGGCGCACCCCGGAGATCGTCTCCGATGCAGTGCTCGAGATCCTGGCACGCGATCCGTCGGCGTGTACGGGCAACAGCTTCTACGACGAAGCCCTGCTCCGTGAGGCGGGAGTCACCGATTTCTCGGCGTACAACCTCACCGACGGCGATCCGGCACCGCTGTCGGCACGGATGTTCGACCCGGAGTTCGAACGCGGGGAGTGACCGATCCCTTCCTCCACGGCGGGGAGTCCAGCAGCCTGCCCGGTGAACCAAGGGGGGCGCCCGGCGGTTGAAACGCCCTCTCCGTGGGGTATCACCACGGCCGGCGCAGGGTTACGACCCTCGCTCAGAACGCGCGAACCACCCTGGCGCGATACCTCAGTTCCGATCACCATCTCGGGCATTCGAAGTCGTCACGTGCCGCGATCGTCAGTTCATCTCGGGGGCTAGCGACATGCTCAACCGGTTCGACGAGACTGTCGGTCCCGGCGACGTACTGGTTCACTTGGGTGAGGCCGCGATGGACATACACGACGGAGGCTATCGCCGCCACCATCCCCTCCTCGATTAGTCTACACACCTAATACCGTAGTATTTTGGGAGATGTACACGTACGGACAATATGGATACGGGTTCACTATCGGACGCACGGGGATCGGCCGGCGACGAGCCGGTCGCCATCCAGACGAGGGGGCTGACGAAACGCTACGGGGAGGACGTGTTGGCCGTCGACGACCTCGACCTGACGGTGTACGAGGGCGAGATATTCGGCTTTCTCGGCCCCAACGGCGCCGGGAAGTCCACGACGATCGACGTGATCATGGACTACGTCAGGCCGTCGGCCGGGAGTGCGACGGTTCTCGGTTTCGACGCCCAGCGGGAGACGCGAGCGATCCACGAACGGGTCGGTATTCTGCCGGACGGGTACGGCCTCTACGACCGTCTCTCCGGGCGGAAACACCTCGAGTACGCGATCTCGTTGAAACGAGCGACCGACGACGTCGACGACCTCCTCGATCGAGTCGGGCTCGACGCGTCGGCTGCCGATCGCGTCGTCGGTGGCTACTCGAAGGGGATGACCCAACGATTGGCCCTCGCGATCGCCCTCGTCGGCGACCCGGAGCTACTGATCCTCGACGAGCCGTCGTCGGGACTCGACCCCAACGGCGTCCGTCTCGTCCGTGAGATCGCTCGGGACCACGCCGACCGGGGGAGGACGGTCTTCTTCTCGAGCCACATTCTCAGCCAGGTCGAGGCGGTCTGTGACCGCGTCGCGATCCTCAACCGTGGTCGACTCGTCGCCGTCGACTCGATCGCCGGGCTCCGCGACGCGCTCGGAACTGGGTCGACGGTGACGCTCACGGTCGATTCCGTCCCGGACTCGCTGACGGTCGCGGCTATCGCCGGCGTCTCCGACGTTGCCGTCGATGACCGAACGATTCGGGTACGCGTCGACGAGGCCACAGCGAAGGTCGACGTGATCGACCGCGTCCGCGACGATGGTGCGGCAGTGCTCGACGTGACGATCGAGGAGTCGTCGTTGGAGGACCTGTTCAGCGCCTACACCGGCGATGCGCCCCGGCAGGTCGGCGCTCCGGAGGGGGAGCGATGACGGCCGCGCCGATCTGGCTGACGATCGCTCGCAAGGAGTTCGCCGACGCCCTCCGGTCGCGCATGATCTGGGGCATCGTCGTGATCATCGCCGTGATGACGTCGCTGTCCGCGGGTGTCTCCCTCCTCGTGCCCGACGTCGATGGCGGTGTCGAGATGGCGATCGGCGGCGCGTCGCAGTTCGCGGGGCTGCTCGTCCCCATCATGGCGCTGATCGCCGCCTACCTCGCGATCTCCGGCGAACGGGAGTCGGGGAGCCTGAAGGTGATCCTCGGGCTCCCGCCGTCGCGGGGCGAAGTGCTCTTCGGGAAGTTCCTCGGCCGGAGCGGTGTGGTCGCGATCGGACTCACGCTGGGGTTCGCGGTCTCGGGTGTCGTCACGGCGGCACTCTACGGCGGCCTCCCCGTGGGGGCGTTCGTTGGAACGACGATCCTGACCGTCCTTCTCGGCGTTTCGTTCGTCGGCATCGCCATCGGGATCTCCGCCGTCACGAAGACGCGATCCCGGGCGATGACGCTGGCGATCACGGCGTACCTCGGGCTGACGCTGCTCTGGGACCTGGCCCCAAACGCGGTTCACTTGCTCGTCACCGGCGAGATGCCCGGCGAAGTCGTGCCCGGGTGGTTCCTGCTCCTGCAGGGGTTCAGTCCGACCGGGGCGTACAACGCGCTCGTCCAGCGGCTGTTGCTCGGCGGCGGAACTGCCGTGGAAGCGCGACTCGGCGGCCCAGCACCGGGGTACCTCGATCCGGCGGTGTTCGTGGTCATCATGCTCGCTTGGGCTGTCGTCCCGCTCGTCGCCGGGTATCTCACGTTCCGCCGAGCCGACCTGAGCTAACCGGCCTATCTCCCGGCAAGGAGGCTGGGACCGCCACGCCGGCTATCGCTCGTGCAGCCGCATCCGGATCTCCTCGTCGGGTCGGGAGGTGACCGTCTGGATCACCTCGACGGTACGGCCCGAGGTGAGTTCGAGGTGGTACTGCTGGTAGAGCATCGCGAGGATGAGTCGCGCTTCGAGCATTGCGAACCGGTCGCCGATGCAGCGGCGCGGGCCGGCGGAGAACGGGAAGTACGCGAGTTGGGGGAGCGAATCGCGCAGGTCGTCGGTCCAGCGCTCCGGGCGGAAGGCCAACGGGTCGTCGTACCACCGGTCGTCGCGGTGGACCACCCACTGGCTCAGGAACACCCGCGACCCGGCGGGGATCTCGTAGCCGCCGACGTGATCGGACTCCTTCGTCTCGCGAACGATGCTCGGCACCGGCGGGAACAGCCGCATCGACTCCTCGACGACGCGCTCGGTGTACGTCAGGTCGGGCAGGTCCGCCATCGTCGGGCGCTCACCGCCGAGCACGGCTTCGAGTTCCGCGACGAGCTTCTCCTCGATCCCCGAGTGCTGGGCGAGCAGGTAGGTCGTGTAGGTGAGCGACACCGCGGTCGTCTCGTGGCCGGCGGTGAGCAGGGTGATCGCCTCGTCGCGGATCTGCTCGTCGTCCAGGGGTGCGCCGTCCGCCTGCGCTTCGAGCAGCATCGAGATCACGTCGTCCGCACCGGGGTCGTCGCGTTTCTGGGCGATGATGTCGTCGACGACCTCGTCGAGGGTCGCCCGCGCGCTGGCCATCTTTCGCCGGGACGGGAGCGGGACGCCCTCGGGAACGAGCAGGTTCGAGAGGCTGGCGGTGGCGGGGAGGTAGCTGTTCATCGCCGCCTCGATCTCGTCGACGTACCGGTCGATGTCGACGCCGAACAGCGCCTCGGCGACGATCCGGAGGGTCAACTCCATCATGTCCTCGTGGATCGACCGGGTCTCGCCGGCCGACCAGTCGTCGAGCAATCGCGCGGTCTGGTCGGTCATCATCTCGCCGTAGACGCTGATCCGGTCGGGGTGGAAGGCGGGCTGCATCAGTCGTCGGTTCCGGCGCCACGCCTCGCCCTCGCTGTTGAGGATGCCGTTGCCGGTCAGCGGACGGAGGATCCGCTGGAACTGCTCGCCCTTGACGTAGTTCGTGTTGTTGTGGACGAGCACGTGAGCGATGTGCTCCGGATGGTTGAACTGGTAGAAGTGCTCGCCCAACCCCTCCCAGTGGACGACGTCGCCGTACTCGTGAGCGACGGACTCCGTGAACTCGAGGCCGCCGAGGATCGACTGCGGGACCGCGCCGACGACGGGGAGGCCGTCGGGGCCGGGTGGGAACTCACCGCTCGTGTCAGAGGGCATCGCGTGGTACTACGACCGCCCCCGTGTTGAGGATACTTGCTCGGGAGGGTCGGACCGATGCCGAGCTCACGGCGGTCCGGAGCTCGTTCATCTACGGCGTCGGATCCGAGTCCGGAAACACGCGACGAGGCTGCGGGACGCCGCTGCTGTCGGCCCGGAGTCCGACTGCACACGGATCGAGGGCTGTACGTGGGGTCCGGCGAGGGGGACGGTTCGAGGCACGCGCTCAACGAGCGGCGGGACGTGCCCGAACGCCGGATCCGAGACCGGAAGACGACCGCGAAAAGGAAGGGACACCCAGCGAGGAGTACTGGGAGAAGCGCCTCGGGTGGCTGCTCGAGGAGTGATCTGGACGAGTCAGCCCCCGGCCATCATTCAAGCGACCTGTGCGATCGTGACGAGCCCCGGGGGCCCGTAACGATCGTCGGATGATGAGGATCCGAGCGCATACCCCCGACCGGAGGCGGGAGAGGAGGGCAAAACGGGCTAATTTATCTGGGTGCAGGTGGATTCGGGACTAAAGCGATGATCTCGATCGCTGAACTGTTCGTTCGCGTCGCCGGCGAAAACCCGGTCGTCCAAGGGTTCGTCGGCGGGGTTGTGATCGCGGGGCTAAACCTGTTCGGCGCGATGCTGGTGTTCGTCTGGCGGGACCCGTCGGAACGTGCCCTCGATGGCGCGCTCGGGTTTGCGGCCGGGGTGATGCTGGCCGCAGCGTTCACGAGCCTCATCATCCCCGGAATCGAGCAATACTCCGGGGGGAATCCGATCCCGACGCTGGTGGGTGTCGCACTCGGCGTCCTCTTTCTCGATCAAGCCGATGCGCTCATCCCCCATGCACACTACCTCCTAACCGGGCGCAGACGGAGGGACGAGGCCAACCCGAGCACGTCCCTGCCGCTCGATAACGAGCGGCTGGCTCCTGTCGTGCTGTTCATCTTAGCGATCACGCTCCACAACATGCCCGAAGGGCTGGCAGTGGGTGTCGGATTCGGATCCGGGAACATCGCGAACGCGATCCCGCTGATGCTCGCTATCGGCATTCAAAACATCCCCGAAGGCCTCGCCGTCTCTGTGGCCGCGATCAATGCCGGGCTGGATCGGCGGTCCTATGCCGTCTTCGCCGGCTTGCGATCCGGTATCGTTGAGATCCCGCTCGCAGTGCTCGGCGCGTTGGCGGTCAGTGCCGTCGAGCCGATCCTTCCGTACGCGATGGGCTTCGCCGCGGGCGCAATGCTGTTCGTGATTTCCGACGAGATCATTCCCGAAACCCACACCCGAGGGTACGAACGGACTGCCACCCTGGGGGTGATGGCGGGCGTCATTGTGATGCTGTATCTCGACGTCAGTTTAGGGTGATCGCTGATAGGCACTCGGGGGGACTTAGAGCCATCCAGCGATCAAGGCCCCGAGGCTACCTGCTGTAATCTCGGAACGGAGGTCCCGAGTGGTGTACGGAGTCGCAGCGAGGGGTGCCGAACGATTCCAGAAACCTGTTAAGAAAGCGACTCGAAAGCCATGGCGCATGGTCCCTACACTGGAACGCCGCACCCTGCTCGGCGCGCTGACTGCTGCCGGCGCCGCCGGGCTCGCTGGCTGTTCCCTCAGCCCTCCACGTCCCGACGAACGGACGGACGAGTTCCGAGACTGGCTCCACGAACCCGGAACGGTTCGGGATCCGGGTCACTACCCGTTCGCCGCCATCGACGTCTCGACGTTTGCCGTCCGCGAGTCGGCAGTCGACGCCGAGGCGTACCGGGACGTCGAATCGTTCGTCGACTACCACCTCGGCCCCGCCGGCTTGGGCGTCGATCGGGTCGACTGGCTGGTCGAAGGCAGCGTCGCCGGGGTCGCCGCCTGCTCCCGCTCGAAGGACAAACTGACCGACGCACTCGAGGGGAACGGCTACGTCGAGCGGACGACCTACCGGGAGTACACACTCTACGTCCCGGACGGGAGTGGGAGCCCGACCAGTTCCGTTGCGGTCGCCGACGACCGCGTCGTCTCGACCGGGAACGTTCAGCAACCCGTCGATGCCGCCCGTGCCGTGATCGACACTGGCGCCGGTGAAACCCCACGCTACGCCGCCGCTCGGGAACCCATGGTCGACCTCTTGGACGCCCTCGACGGGGACGCCATGACGTACGGACGGACCCGTGAGACCGTCGCGGATTCCGGAGTAGCGCAGGGCGTGTTCGAAGGGATGGTCGCCGATGGAAGCGCGCTCTCGTTCGACGGCGACGCCGCCGAGGGTCAGTGGGCGTTCGTCCATGCGGACGCCGACGACGTCGACCTCGACGCCGTCCAGTCGTGGGTCGACAGCCAGTCCGACGGGACGGTCGGTGCGTTCGAGGACCGCTCGGTTTCACAGTCCGGCCGAACCGCCCTCGTCACGGGGTCGGCGTCGATTGGCGAGGCGCCGCTCCTCTGGCCCTAGGGCTCACCGACGCGAATATCGGTCACGGGTGAGAGCTCTCACCCCACCCTCGTCGGTGGGAAGAGTTGAGAACACGGACTGTACTTACCGGTGGCCGACTTCCCGATGATCGCGGTCGAATAGAGCTCGAAACGGCCGGTACCGGAGTCCATGTGAGCAAGCGGGTCGGGTCAGCGCTGACGGTCGTGTTCGGAGGCGCGGGTTCCGTACGCGGGCGAACGATCCTACCCACTCGTCGGCGGTCCCGATCCGGGACCTCGGTTCATGACCCGTGCCCAGACGACGAGCAAGCTCGGGAGGACGAACACGCTGGCGAGGAACGCGTAAACGATCGTCAGCGCGGTGATGAGGCCGAACGACTGGAGGAACGGGAGGATCGCGACGAGCAACACGGCGAACCCGGCGGCGGTCGTGGCCGCGCTCGACAGCAACGCGCCGCCGGTGCCGGTTAGGGTTTCGTGCAGTGCTGCCGTAACCGTCTCCGCTTCGGCGAGTTCCTGGTTGAACCGCTCGCTGACGTGGAGGCTGTAGTCGACGCCGAGCCCGATGGTGAGCCCGGTGATCATCCCGGTCACGATGTTGAACGGGATGTTCAACAGTGCCATCGTCCCGAGCACCCACGTCAGGGTGAACGCGACGGGGACGATCGTGACGGCGCCGAGCGACGCGCTGCCTTCGGTGAGCCGGTAGGCGACCGCGAGGACGACAAATACCGACAGCAGCGCGACGACGAGACTCAGGAGCGCCGTCTCCGCGAGCTGGTCGGCCGTGATCTGGTTGAGGATCACGTCACCGGTCGCGATGACGGAAACGCCCTCCCCCTCCGCGTCGTCGGCGATCCACCCCATCTGGTCGCGGACGACCTCGTCGGCGACGCCACTGTCGACGGTCACGACCATCCGGAGGGCCTGATACTCGCCGTCCTCCCGGTGGACGACGTCGGCGGCCTCCTCGGGTGCGACCCGGTAGAGGTCGTCGTAGACGGCGGTCACGTTCTCGTCGGGGACGCCGTCACCGTCGGTGTCGGCGGCCGACAGCGTCCGGTTGAACGACTCGTCGTCCGCCGCGACGCGATCCATCACCGTGACCGGGTCGGTCACTGCGGGCTCACCGTCGGCGTACGTCTCCGTCGCCGACATGTCGCTGGCGTTCGTGCGTGCGGCATCGAGCCGGTCGAGCGTCGCGGGATCGGTCACGTCGCCCCTGACGAGTATCGTGGCTGTGGTGTCCTGTCTGACGAAGTCCCGGTCGAGCGTGTCTATCGCCGTCCCCGCCGTGTACGTCCCCGGCGCGATCGGATCGGGGAGGTCCTTCACCCAGTCGTCTGGATCCTCCGCGAGGAAGTCCGACTGTTCGAAGCTGGCGTCGATCCCTGTCGCCCCGTACGCACCTGCGGCGCTGACGAGGAGCGCGACGACGATGACGACGTAGGGAGCCTTCGTTGCGAGCGTCGCACCCGTATCGAGGAGGCGATTGACCGGCCCACCCCCGGTTCCGACGGCTGGTTTCACCCGGTCGATCCCCCGGCGTTCGAGCAGTTCGTCGAGTTCGACCTTCAGCGCCGGAACGAGGAGGCCGAAGACCAGAAGCGTGGCCACGATCCCGATGGCGCTGACGACGCCGAGTTCGCGGAAGACCCCGAGCGGGCTCGTGAGGTTCGAGAGGAAGCCGATGACGGTCGTCGTGGTGACGTAGACGAGTGCGACGCCGACACTCCCGAGCGCGACAGCCATCGCGCGACGGGGTGGAGTCCCGCTCGACTCGCGAGCCTCCCGATAGCGCATCACGACGTGGAGGCCGTAGTCGATGGAGAGGCCGATCAACAGGACGAGGACGACGATGAACGGCTGGCTGAACGCGATGTCGAACCACCCCATCGCGCCGAACGTCCACACGAGAACGAGCACGATCCCGAGGAGTCCGAGCAGAATGTCGAGCAGGTCCCGATAGACGACCACGAGCACGAGCAAGACGAACGCGATCGCCAGCGGGCCGACCAGGAGGACGCTGTCGATCATCGAGTTCGTGATCTCCGTCGAGACGATCCCGTCACCGTAGACCAGGACGGCCATCGAGTCGTCGTCCGGTGCCAGGTCCGTCATGGCGGCCTGTGCGTCCTCGATCTCCTCGGGTGCGTCACCGGGGGCGAACGACCCGCCTGCGGACTCTTGGGTCACGACGAGCAGCGTCGCGTTCGTCCCCGTCGATCCCGGTTCGTAGTAGTCGGGCATGAAGGCGAGCGCGCGTGCCGACCGGTCCGAATCCCCGGCGAGGACGTCTGCGACGAGGGTCCCGACTTCCGAATCGCTGAGCGACCGGAGTTCCTCGAGCTGCTTCTCGAGCGTGGGGTCGAGCTCCGCCAACTCGCGCCTGTCCTCGGCGAGACGTGCGTACTCGTCCGCGAGGATCTGTTCCGTGACGCTCCTGTCTCCTGTCTCGTTTTGTGCGGTGGCCGTGGGGGTTGTTTCGTTGTCGTCAGTTGATTCGCGTCGCTCCTCGACGGCGGCCGCGAACAGGGTGTAATCCTCCTCCGTGAGGCCCACTGACGTGTTGGCGTCGACGGCATCGAACGCGGGGCGGACGCTCGCGTTCGGGTTGCTTTCGAGCGAATCGAGGGCTTCGGCGAGGTGCGCCTCCGTCCTGGCCAATTCGCGTTCGCGAGTCTGGAGCTCGGCGGCCCGGTCTTCCCGGATCGCTGCGGTCGCGACGACGTTCGCGACACTTCGGGTGGAGTCGTTCTCGACGAGCGTCTCGTTGACTGTTTCGTTGGTCTGGAGCGCCCGTTCGTATTCGAGGATGGACACGAGCGTCCCCTTATCGAGGACGTCGTCGTCTCGGACGATGACCTGTGCTGACGTCGTGTCAGTCGTTCCGCGAGAGAAGTTCGCGTCGACGTACTCGAGCGCGTCGGCTTCGTCGGCGTCGGTCTGGAACTGATCGAGCGACGTCGAGCGGTCGACCATCGGCACGCCAGCGGCGACGACCGCGGACGCGACGACCATGACCGCGATGACGAGCCGAGCATTGTCCGTGATCCACTCACTCACATCAAACATTACTGACTACTCACCCCCGGTTTCGAAGGGGCGGACGAGACACGAGCCACAGCAGGTGCCGCCTCCTGCTTGACACGCGACAGCTCCCTGACGATAGAAACGCGGACGACGTGAAATCGAGAGCCCGGTCCGCTAGCCACGTATTCGCGGAGTACCGACATTACGTGTCTCTACACTCCTCGGCTGGTTAGTGATCAGCACGAGCTATTGAGGTACATCCTCACATGTTCGCATCCACCGCTATTATGAGCGGTCCGTTAGGGGACGCTACCGACGATGCCACACGCGAAACTCTCCGTCGATATTCCGGACCACACCTGGATCGGGGATCTCTCGACCGCGCATCCGGAGGTGGTGTTTCAAGTCGTCACGAGTATTCCCGGCGAAGGGACCGGGATCGGACTGGTCAGGCTCAAGACTACCGACCCACTGCCGCTCATTACCGACATTCAGTCACGTGACGACGTCGAGGACCTCGAACTACTCTGGAAACACGACGACGAGGCGCTCCTCCAGATCGAGACGGCGAACCCGCTCCCGCTTCTCCCGGTCCTGCGAGCCGGTGTCCCGCTCAAGATGCCCTTCGATATCCAGGACGGGACGGCCACGTGGGAGGTGACGACGTCGACGAGCCGGCTCTCGAGTCTCGGCGATCACCTCGACGATTTGGGTATCGGCTTCGCGATCGAGCACGTCCGCGAGATCGACGCGAGTCGAGCGGACCAGTTGCTGACTGACCGACAGCAAGAAGTGCTGCTGGCTGCCGTCGACGCAGGCTACTACCGCGCACCTCGGGAATCGACGTTAGGCGACGTGGCGGAGGCGCTCGACGTCGCGAACGCGACGTGTAGCGACGTGCTCCATCGGGCTGAGGGCCACATCATCCACTGGTTCGTCGAGGAGCACGTGGAAGCGTAACTCTCGGGGTCCGCGGCTGAGAGCGGCGTGTTCAGGTACCGTGTCGGGGATGGCCACCCCCTCGGTGTGCCGGCGGACCGTGACGGGAACGTGCGTGACTGCCCTTTCGACTTGGATCCATCCGAGACGGCGTTGCTCCGGTTTGGAATCCACAGTAGGAGCGCCCTCCCAACGGCGGTGTCCGAAGGACAACTGCAATAGATGATCCCTCCGATGATACACGTATGCAGGTAACGATGATCGAGAGCGTTCTCGAGGCCCTCCGCATCGGTGTCGGGTTCCTCTGGACGGCGGCGTGGGCGATCATCATGGGCCTCACGATCACGAGTCTGGTCCAGGTTTACGTTTCCAAGGAGCGAATGGCGCAGGTGCTGGGCGACGGCGACCTGCGCGGCCTCACCAAGGCCACCGCGTTCGGGGCGGCGAGCAGCGGCTGCAGTTTCGGGGCCGTCGCCATCGGGAAGGGACTGTTCAAGAAGGGCGCCCACGCGGTGAACTTCCTCGCGTTCATGTTCGCGTCGACGAACCTGATCGTCGAACTCGGCTTGATGATCCTGATCCTGCTGGGCTGGGAGTTCCTCCTCGCGGAACTGCTCGGCGGCCTCGTCCTCATCGCCGTCATGGCCGTCATCGTCCACCTCACGCTGCCCGAGACCTTGTTCGACGAGGTTCGTGACGCACTCAACCGGCGCGATCGGGAATCAGGCGTCACGGAAGACCCCACCTGCGGGATGGAGGGGACCGACGAGTACACCCTCACGACCGACGGCGGTGAGACGTTGAAGTTCTGTTCGGAAGGGTGTATGGAGACCTATCTCCAGGAGACGTCGAGTGGCGGAGGGTGGCGCGACGAGTTGCTGTCGTGGGGGGGCTGGTACAAGGTTGCTAATCAGTACCGCAAGGAGTGGTCGATGATCTGGAAGGACGTCGTCGCGGGGTTCCTCATCTCCGGGTTCGTGATCGTCTTCGTCCCACAGTGGGTCTGGAACACGCTGTTCGTCCAGGGCGACGGCCTCCTCGTCACCGCCGAGAACGCGATCATGGGCGTCGCCATCGCCGTCATCAGTTTCGTCGGCAGTATGGGCAACGTCCCCTTCGCCGTCGCGCTCTGGGGGGGCGGCATCAGCTTCGCCGGCGTCATCGCGTTCGTCTACGCCGACCTCATCACGATCCCCGTGTTGAACGTCTACCGGAAGTACTACGGCTGGAAAGTGATGCTGTACATCCTCGGCGTCTTCTTCGTCACGATGGCGTTCACCGGGTTCCTGATGGAGCTGCTGTTCGACGCCTTCGACATCGTTCCGGACCTGGCTGGCGGGGAGACGGCGACCGAGCAGACGTACTTCGAACTCAACTACACGTTCTACCTCAACCTCGTCGCCTTCGCGCTCTCTGGGTTCCTCCTGTACGTCTATCGACGGGGACTCGGCGCGCCGGGGCAGTACCGGGATCCAGTCTGTGGCATGCGGACCGACGACGACGGCCCGAGCGCGGCCCACGCGGGGACGACGTACTACTTCTGCTCGAAGACCTGTAAGCGAACGTTCGAGAAGCACCCCTCCGAATTTGCACAGCAACACCCACGGGTTTCGGAGACTGGGTCTTCCCGGAGCCATGAACATCACTGACCACCACGTCTCGATCGCAAGTATCGCGGCTAGGCACCCACGGGTGTTGCGTTGGCCGATCAAAACTGCTACAGCGATGTCTCGCAAACTCCCGTGTATGAGTAAGTATCCCGGCGGACCGAGGTGGGGGAGATGAATCGACGGCAAGCCGATACAGTAGTCGGCGGCTTGGTCGCTGTCGTCCTCGTCGTCGGCGGTGTGCTCAGCTGGCAAGCGTACCAGCGACAGCAGGCGTTCGACCAGATGGGATCGATGATGGGCACGTCGATGGGGTCCGTTCACGGGACGAATCCACTCTGGTACGTTCTTGGAACCCTCCTCGTCTCGGCTGTCGTCGGTGGGGGGTATCTCGTGATTCGGGATGAGGTCACCAGCGTAGACGTAAACGACCGCTCACAGACCGAGATGACGGATCCGACCGGTCCTGAGAGTGCCGAACCACCGGAGGGGGACGCCCAATCAGCGGGGGGTATCAACCCAGAGGCGCAGCCACAGACTCGCGTATTAGACCTCTTGCCCGATGACGAACGCCGCATCCTCGAACCAGTCATCACCTCGCCTGGCATCACACAGATCGAGCTCAGGGATCGCTCGGACTTCTCGAAGAGCAAGGTAAGTCAGACGGTGAGCGCTCTCGAGAAGCGCGGCCTACTGTACCGCGAGCCCCAGGGGCGAACGTACCGTATCTATCCGAGTGACAATTTGCAGCAGAACCAGGGGCAGTAACGATCGTTACTCTCGATCCAGAACTGTTTGGAACCGTGTGAGTGCTTGCGGGTCCAACGAATAAAGGGAGGAGGCACCGAAACCCCCGTTCAGAGAACAGCTGAACACGGTTAGAGTTCCGGAACCGCCGTATACAGGAGGACGACCGCGTTCACGGTCAGTAGCCCCAGTACGACCCACTGGAAGATGCGTTCGGGGATGTTGTCGAAGATGTACACGCCGATCCAAGAGCCGACGAACACCATCGGCATGGCGACGGCAGCCTCGATCATCAGCGGCATCGTCACGTCTCCCGTGTAGGTGAGACTCCCGAGGCGATACAGCATGAGCGTCCCGAAGAAGGCGGTGAACGTGGCCTTCATCTCCTCGTCGCTCCAGAATCCGCTCGCCGACATGAACGCCCCGTAGACGATCATCGGCGGGCCGGGAACGGCGACGGCGCCGCCGAAGACTCCGGCGAGCAGCCCGGCCGTCGCGCCAATTATCTTCCCCGGTCGGTAGTCCTTCTCCTCGATCCAGTCCGTAACGACATCGAGTTGCTGGGTCGCGCCGACGACGATGACCGCTAACACGAGAACCCCCCCGATGGCGACGCGCATCTGTGCCGCGTCGAACCCACTGAACACGTAGATACCGAGCGGCATCCCGACGACGAGCCCAGCGACAGGGACGATCCACTTCTCCCAGTCGAACGCGTCCCGGACGCTCCACCAGACGCGGGCGTTGGCCACCACCGCCGTCGCCGTGAAGATGATCGACGCGCTCGAGGGCGACCGAAACAGCGGCATTATGCCCATCGACACCTGCGCGAAGCCGAACCCCGCAATACCGTGAACGGCGGCCGCGAAGAGGATGACGACTGCAGACAGCCCCGTCGTTACCCAGTTAGTCGTCATCGATACCGCCTCCACGAACGAGGCAGTGGGCGCATCTGTGTGGACGATGCTACGGCTTCCTTCTTTAATAATTACCCCGGTGAGCCGAAGGGAGACGCCCCGGCCATAGTTCGCGATCGCTCTCAGGTCGAGGCCGAGTTTGTATGTCCAACTCGGAAGTGTGCTTCTCGGATATGGAGTCCGGTCTTCTGCGATGCAGTGTTGGTGAATACACGTCTATTTTCAAATATCAACCCCAAATCATGAACAGTAGGAGCGCGTAGCTGTACGCCCGTCACGATGAACGATACCAAGGCACTCGGTGAGTGGACGTCCCTCGGTGGCGACCTTGCCAGCGACGGTGCGGGCGCCCCCGACGTGGTCTTCACGCACGTCAGCGACCTCCACGGCCAGCTAACGCCGCGCTACCAGGTCTACTACGACAATCCAACGTCGAGGCCGAACTTCGACTTCGGAGACGACGACCGCGTCGTCGAGCGCGGCGGCGGGATCCCCCTGCTCGCGGCCAAACTCGACGAACTTCGCGAGGATCACGACGTGTGTACGCTCATGAGTGGGGACACCTTCCACGGCTCCGCCGTGACCACCTACACCAACGGGCGAGCGATGCTCGACCCCATCAACGACCACGTCGCGCCCGACATCTATGTCCCCGGCAACTGGGACTACTCGAACGAAGCCGCGGAGGACGGTAACTTCGTAGAACTGATGGACGACCTCGACGCCCCGATTCTCGCGAACAACCTCTACGATTGGGAGATCGACGAGCGATTGTACGACGCGTACAGCATCCTCGACGTTGGCGGACTCTCGGTGGGCGTCGTCGGGATGACGAACGTCTACGTCGACCGGATGGCACCCGCGTTCTACGAGGGGAAGTACCGCTTCGGCAAGCACCCCGCGCTCCTCGAGGAGTCCGCACAGGCCGCCCGCGAGGACGGCGCCGACGTCGTGGTCGCGGTCACCGAGATCGGCCTCCCGTGGGTGGTCCAAGCCGCCAAGGACTGTGCGAGCGTGGACGTGATGTTCAGCGCACACACCCACGAGTACACCTACGACCCGATCGTCGTCGAGGAGACCGAAACCGTCGTCGTTGAGTCCGGGATGGGCGAGGCGCTCGGCCGTGTGGACCTCCGGGTTCGAGACGGGGAGGTACAGTTCCGTCATCAGCTCTACTGTCTGACCGAGGATGGCGAGCACACGCCGGAACCGGACGCCGACGCGGCGGAGACAGTCGAATCGGTGCGTGCACCGTTCCTCGAGGACGACCTGGGGTTCGATCGAGGAGCCGGGACGCTCGAGAAGCCCCTCGATACCGTCGTCGGCCGGACAGAAGAGCCACTCTACCGGCAGTCGTTCCTCGAAAGCGCCTGGAACACGCTGTTCAACGACGCACTGCAGGCACACTTCGACACGGATCTCGCCGTCTCGCACGGGTTCCGGTACGGGACTGCGATCCCGCCCGGAGAGATCACGCTCGGCGAACTGTACACGTTCTTCCCGATGGCGACGCCCGTCGCCCGTGGTGTCGCCTACGGCCAGCAACTCACGAACCACATGGAGGAGTTCCTCGAAGACAACTTCACGCCGTACCCCTACGACCAGGAGGACGGTCGAATCCGCAACTTCTCCTCGAACGTCGAGGTGACCGTCGATCCGACCGCAAAGCGCGGCCGTCGCCTCGTCGAGATGCGAATCGACGGCGAGCCAGTCGACCCGGAGGAGACGTATTCGGTGGCGACGTTCCGCCGGCCCGGTGATCCCGAACGCGACCTCGGCAACTGCGGGTTCCCGTTCCAGGACGTCGAGGTCGACGACGGGACGATACCGGTCGACGTCATCGTCGAGTATCTCGAGGACCACTCGCCCGTCGACTACGCGGTGATGGGACTGGTCGAGACAGCCGACGATGGCGGTCGAGTCCAGAACACGCCCGCGGACGGGGCGTATCCGTTCATCCAGCCCGGCGTCGACTACACCGACGGCGAGGCGTACTGCGAGACGTCGATGATTCCGCGCGGGAACACGTTCCCCGATGAAGGGCGTAACCGAACCCGCTAGACGGCGACGGCGCACGCGACAATTCCGACGAACGACATACGCGACACGACACAGGCAAAATACAATGGTCAAAACAGCACACCGTAACGACTTGCAGACGAGATCGACGCCGACGAACAGTTCACGCTCATCGACGTGCGTCCCGAAGACAGCTACGTAGGCCTGGCACGTGCGCGACGCGGTGAACGTTCCGTACGACCTCGACGGGGGGTCGAGCGAGGAGCAACTGAACGGGGTGAACGCACTGGTCGACGGCCGGCCGGTCGTCGCTATCTGCGGGAGCGGTATATCGTCGACGCCGTTCGCGTTCGACCTCGAAGAGCACGGCTACGACGACGTCTCGGTCGTCACTGGCGGCATGGAGGACTGGAGCAAACTCTCCGAGGTCGTCCCCATCGAGACGTCCAACTCCCGTTGACGGGTGATACGCTGTTCGTCGACTCCGTCGGGCGGACCGAACTCCAGTTCGGCGAGGACGGCGCCTCGCGTGGCGCGGAACTGCTGTACGACTCGCTCCACGAGACGATTCTCGACCTCCTGGACGACACGACGATCCTGCCAGGCCACCTCACCGTCACGGGCGACGGCTGTTACGAGAACGGCTCGCCGGGCGAACCCCTCGAAGCTCGGCTCGGAGACCTCCGTGCCGAACTCGACGTCCTCGGGCTGGACCGCGAGGCGTTCGTCGAACGATTGGCCGAGGATGTCCCGGAGAAGCCCCCGAACTACGAGACAGTTATCGCCATCAACACCGGCAAGGAGACCGTTGACGACGAGAGCGAGGCGACGGAGCTCGAACTGGGGCCGAACAACGGTGCCGCATAGGCACAGCGCCGTCGCCGGCCAGTAACCCAGATTCGGCCGGGGAGGTTCTCTCCCGGGAGAAGGGTTGAGTGCCAACCCGGCGAATTCGGGCCGGAGGAACGGTGCTCGTTCTGAAAACGGTTAAATCGTCTCATACACGTTATCGAACGTTCTCCTACGCGGGTTCACACCCACGTCGATAACTCCCGAGCAGTCCTACGAGTAACTGGAGAGAAAGACAATGACCAACTTCAAACTCGGCCGCTGGCTGCTCGTGGCGCTCGCGATCGTCGGACTCGCGGTCGCAGCCCCGGCAGTCAGTGCACACGGTGACGAACCGGGCCAGGGGAACGAGACGGCCGCTGACGGGATGCCGGTCGACGGTGATGCGGCGGACTGGGCAACCTGGATGGAGGGGCACATGACCGACTACATGGGCCCGAACGCCGTCGACGAGATGGAGTCGCACATGGGCGTGAGCGTCGATGAGATGGCTCGGGAGATGGCGGACGAGGAGCACACCAGTACCGGGATGAACGGACAGGGACACGGCTGCTAGCGATCCCTGTCTGCGCCTCCCGTCTAGAACGGAGACAAGCCGGACTGCAACCCCACGATCACAATGACACACGAACTCAGCACCCTCGGACGGACGACTCGTCGAATCGCCACGCTCGCAGTTTCGCTGTCAGTCGCAGCAACGGGCACCGCAGCCGCTCACGGTGGCGGTGGCTACGGGGGCGGTATGATGGGCGGCGGCTGGGGGCTCTTCGGCGGCGCGATGGGTCTCTGGGGCCTCCTGTGGATGGCCCTGCTGATTGGCGTCCCGCTCTACGTCGGCTACTCGGTCCTCGACAGCGGTTCCGGGGGGACCGATGGCGGGTCGCTTTCCGTTCTCCGTGAGCGCTACGCCCGCGGGGAGCTCTCCGACGAGGAGTTCGAGCGTCGACGAAAACAGCTCGAGTCGTCCAACCGCTGAACGGACACGCCAGGCGGTGACCGGCGACTGACCGATCCACTGACGGAAGCGATCCCGCCCCTCGCCCCCATTCCTTCGGACTCGATGCGGCTGCCGCAGACGATCGCCCTCCGGTCGGACAGGCGGCTCCGTCTCCTCGGCACAGATCGGAACAGTGGATGGGCCGGTGATCCCCCTCCTAAGGCTCGAACCCCAGAGGTCGGCAGTACAGCCGTTCGGATCGGCGCGAACCTAGCACCTAGTACGCCGCGTGTCAGTCATGATCGCGTGATTCGTTCGAGCGCATGACGCCCTCGACCGACCCGATTCACGTCCTCCACGTCGACGACGACCCGGATTTCGGTGATCCCGTTTCGATGTATCTCGAGCGTGAGGACGACCGGTTGTCGGTTCTGACGGCGGCGACCCCCGACGAAGCCGTCGACGTCTTGGCGGCTCGCGATGTCTACTGTGTCGTCTCCGATCACGAGATGCCCGAGCCGAACGGGATCGAGTTCCTCGAAACGGTCCGTGAGGACAACCCCGACCTCCCGTTCGTTCTCTACACGGGCAACGAGGAGGTCGTGAGCGGCGCGATCTCCGCCGGCGTCACGGAGTACCTGCAAAAGGAGGGCGGGACGAGCCGGTACGCGGTCCTGGCGAACCGGATCACGAACGCTGTCGAGCAGTACCGATCGAGCCGTGCCCTCGAAGCCAGTCAGGAACGCCTCTCGCCGTTCTTCGAACAATCCCGTGTTCGTGACGGGTTCCCAGGCCACCGTACGGCGTCCCGTCGGAACCCGAACGGTTATTCCACCTGGCCCACACGTTCGGGTGATCATGTCCGTCGACTACGAGGCCGCCGTCGATGCGTTCGAGTGGGACATTCCGGAGGATTACGCGATCACGTCGACGATCGAAGACCACGCGGAGGCGTTCGGGGACCGCGTCGCCGTCACGTTCCTCGACGGGGACGGAACGCAAGCCGAGCGGACGTACGCCGACGTCCGGGACGACATGAACCGGTTCGCCGAGGCGCTGGCGTCGCTGGGCGTCGGCGAGGGCGACCGCGTGATGCACCTGTTCCCGCGCCACCCCGACGCCTTCGCGATCCAGTTGGGGGCGCTCAAACGGGGCGCACTGCTCGTCCCCTGTTCGGCGATGCTGAAGCCCAAGGACATCGCCTTCCGCGCGAACGACTGCGAAGCGACGACCGTCGTCGCCCACGAGTCGCTCGTCGACATGGTCGAGCCGGTGCTCGACGAGACGCCGCTCGAGACGACGATCGCCCTCGACGGCGCGCCCGACGGTTGGGCGTCGTTCGCCGACCTGATCGACGGCGCCGACACCGAGCACGACGGGCCCGAGATCGGCGCCGAGGACCCGATGAGCATCAACTACACCTCGGGGACGACCGGCCAACCCAAGCCCGTCCTCCACCGTCACCGGTGGCTCCGGGCGTTCGAACTCGTCAACGGTCCCTACTGGTGGGGTGTCTCCGCCGAGGACGAGCAGCCGGCGGGCGTCGAGGGTGACGGCGTCGATCTCGACGACGAGCTGCTGTGGGCCACGACGGGCACGGGCTGGGCGAAGTGGTTCTGGTCGCCCGTCGGCGTCGCGCTCACGACCGGCGCCCGCCAGCTCCTCTATCAGGGGGAGTTCGACGCCGACGAGTTCCTCTCCGTGATGGCCGAGGAAGGAGTGACGCGGCTCTGTGCGGTGCCGACCCAGTACCGGATGTTCACCCAGACCGACCTCGACCAGTACGACCTCGACCTCGTCGAGGCGCTGTCGGCGGGCGAGCCCCTGAACCGCGAGCCGATCGAGGCGATCCAGGACGCCTACGGCATCACGCCGCGGGACGGCTACGGGCAGACCGAAACCGTCGCGCTCGTCTCGAACTACCCGGGGATCGACGTGAAGGAGGGCTCGATGGGCAAGCCCACCCCCGGACTGGGGACGACGATCATCGACACGCAGGACGAGGCGGAAGTCGAGCAGGGCGAGATCGGCGAGATCGCCGTACCCGTGGACTGTCCGGGCACCTTCGACAGCTACTACGAGAAGCCGACCCTCGACGGGAAGACCTTCGACGGCGACTACTACCGCACCGGCGACCTGGCTCGGGAGGACGAGGACGGCTACTTCTTCTTCGAGGGGCGCGCCGACGACATCATCCTCTCCTCCGGCTACCGGATCGGCCCCTTCGAGGTCGAGGACGCGCTGGTCTCCCACGAGGCCGTCGCCGAGGCTGCCGCGGTCGGCTCACCCCACGAGGAGCGCGGGAACGTCGTCAAGGCGTACGTCGTCCTCGCCGAGGGGTACGACGGCGACGACGAGCTCACCGACGCGCTGCAGCGCTACATGAAGGAGGAGACGGCGCCGTACAAGTACCCGCGCCGGATCGAGTACGTCGACGAACTCCCCAAGACGGCCTCGGGGAAGACTCGCCGGATCGAGCTCCGCGAGCGCGAGCAAAACCGGTTCGGGGAGTAGCCCTACGTCGCCGCCCCTCGGACTCGATCGAGGCCGAGGCGCAGGAGGAAGCCGGCACCGAACGCGACGCTCCCGACGAGTATCGACGCCAGGGCGAACACGCCGAGACTCACGGGGTCGAACAGGAACGCGAGCTTGCCCGGGAGCGAGTGGCCCGAGAGACTCAACAGTCCCCACTCGGCGTGGAACCCGAGATACGCCGCGAAGACGGAGACCCACGCCGGGAGCAGCGCCCCGCGTCCGTAGCCGATCAGGCCGGCGGCGACGACGCCGACGACGGTCGCGTCGAACGGCAGGACGACGATGCCGCCCTCGACGCTGAACAGGCCGATGGCGTACCCGACGAACGTCCCGACGAACAGGACGGCAGCGACGAGAAGGTCGAGGTTCCGCTGGAACGGATCGCCGAGGAGGAGATCGCGCGCGGTGGGGGACATACAGGGTGGTGGGTGGGAGGGACCAAGTGGTTTTCCCGACGATCTACCGCACTGGCCGCGGGTCCCTCCCCGCAAGGTGGTAGCCGGACTGCCCGCAGTAGGCCGTCTGCGGGCCGATGTGTCGCTTAGAGCCCGTACTGCTCGCGGACGAGCCCGTCCATCCCGCGATCCTCGAGGATCTCCATCGGGACGAGCATGTCGAGCTGGACGACGCCCGGGAGGCGCCCGATCTGGACGCCGCCGGTGAACGTACAGCGAGCGCGGATCTCGCCCTCGCTCATGTCGAGCAGTTTCGAGGCCCGGTCGAACGCGTTCTGGGTGGCGTCGTTGACCGTCGCCCCCGAGCCGACCACCTGGATCGGCCCCATGTCGGTGTTCACGTCGACGCCGTGTTCGGCGCCGAGGTCCCGGCCAGCGTCACGCTCGTCGTCGCTGTAGGGCTGGCTGATGAACGGCAGGTCCTCCTCGTTGGGCAGCAGGACCGGCCCGTCGAGTTCGAGGTCCTCGATCACTTCCACGTCCATCGTGACGGTGCCGCTCACGTCGGTCGTGTGCAGCGAGAGCTCGCCGTCGCCCTGGTTGGCGTGGAGGTCACCGACGTAGATCCCCCCGCCGTCGACGTCGACGGGGCAGAGCAGCGTCGCGCCCGCCCGGACCTCGGGAACGTCCATGTGGCCGTCGGTACGCTTCTCCAAGTCCTCCTCCGTTTCGACGCCGTAGTCGTGCTCGGCGCCGATCAGGTTCTGGCCGAAGTCACCGGCGTTGTGGGAGTCGGGCATCGTGACCGACGGCGTCGTGCCGATGTTCCCGATGAACGGTCGGAGCCGCCCGAGCGTCCCCGGCATCCCGTCCGGTTCGTAGAGCAGGATGGGGTGCTGGCGGGCGTTCTCGGGGATGTCCATCACCTCCTCGGCGTCCGTCGCGAGTTCGTGCGCGCCGTCCTCGTCGAGGGTGACCCCCACCGCGTTCTCGTGGTCGAACGCGACCGTGTAGCCGTACTCGAAGCCGAAGGAGGAGGCGTTGGCGCCACACTCCGCACAGCGGATGGCGTCCTCGCCGGTCCCCTCGACGATCGAGTCGGGCCACGTGGTGCCACACTCCGGACACCGGTGATCGACGAACGGGTCGTCCGTGAAGGCGTCCTCGCGTTCGGCCATCGACCCCGTGCTCGTGGCCATGCTCGTCACCTCCACGTCGCGGATGTGGATCGCGACGGCGTCGCCGACCTCCGCCCCCTCGACGCGGATCGGCCGCGTGACCTCGTGGCCGCCGCGGAACGAGGGCGTAATCATCGGGCCCCAGCAACCCGGCGGCGTGTACGTGGTGACCGTGCCGCCGTCGGCGACTGTGCCGGCCCACTCCTGGTCCGGCCCGACGAGCCCGAGCGTGTACTGATCGACGTACAGCTCCTGGTTCACTTCCTGTTGAGACATGCCACGTTACGATTGGGGGCGACTCAGCATAAGTTCGCCGCCCGTGTCACGCGTGATCGGCCCGCCGGCACGCCACGCGACCTACTCCTCGTCCGACCCGTCGCCGTCCGAGCGCCGCCGAACGTCGACCCGGTAGTGCTGGAGGATGTCCCGACCGAGCAACAGCGGGTAGTCCATGTGGCCCCGGTCCTCCAGCGACGCGGCGACGGTGTGGCGGTCCCCGCCGACGCCGACGACGATGTCGACGACCGGCCGCGCCTTCCCCGATTTGACGCTCCCGGAGCGGACTTTCGTCATCGACTTGATCGGGCCCGCGCCGATCTTCGCCGCGAGCCGCGTGTCGATGCTCGTTCGCGACGCGCCCGTGTCGGATTTGGCGACGATTCGCTCGGTCCCGCTGGTCCCGGAGACGAGCACGTCCTCCGTGTACCCGATGGTCGTGACTTCCTCGGACTGCCGCTCGGGCTCGGTGGCCACGGCCGCGGGTGTGGAGTCGTCGAGGGAGGTCGCGAGTTCGGCGACCCGTTCGTCGTCCACCTCGCCGCCCGCCGTCTCGATCGCGAGTTTCGCGATGGACGGCGCCGGGCTCACGCCGGTCGCCTGGAACAGCCCCTTGAAACCGGCCGTCGGGTTGACTTCGAGGAGGTGCCAGCCGTCCTCACCTTCCACGAGGTCGACGCCCGCGTACTCCAGCCCGACGCTGTCGGCCGCCCCCAGCGCCATCTCCGCGGCCGCCTCGGGGAGATCGTCGACGCCCTCGACCGACCCGCCGAGCGCGACGTTCGTCCGCCAGTCGTTCTCCGGCGCGTACCGCCGCATGGTCCCGACGATCTCGTCGTCGACGACGTACACGCGGAGGTCACGGTGGTGGTCGCTGTCGCGCTCGACGAGCTCCTGGAGGAACGCGTACCGCTCGCCGACGCGGGGGTTGACCTGTTCGTCGGCGCTGATCTTCCACGTGCCGCCGCCGTGTGTGCCGATCGCGGTCTTGTAGACGACCTCGTCGCCGTACTTGGCTTTCTCGCCGTTCAGGCGGTCGGCGTCGAGCGCGAGCGTGGCGTCAGGCAGGCGGACGTCGGAGTCCACGAGCGCGGTCGCGGTCGCGAACTTGTGAAACGCCGTGAGGACGTTCCGCGGCCGGTTCAGCATCGGCCGCAGGTTGCTCAGCGAGAGCGCGAGGCCGAGCAGTTCTGCCGGCTGTTCGGTCTTCGAGAGCAGCAGCCGGTTCGCGATGACGTCGACGTTCGGGTCGAGCGTCGCCGTGCCGTCCTCGATGTCCACACAGAGGTTGTCCTCCCGGAGCCAGACGCCCGTGTGGCCGAGCGCCTCCACCGCGTTCAGGATCGCCTTCGTCTCCTTGCTGTTGTGGAGGCTGAGTACGCCCACTGAGACAGAATCGTCCATTAGTCGGAATATCGACCGATAGCGACTAAACGCTGCCGATGGGCGGCGTGATTGTTCCGCCGGGGACGTCCCCGCCGGCCGGTCACCCCAGTTTTAAGCAACCGCCGCCAAGCACGTCCTCATGACCGAGGGGGCGTTCACGTACAACGGCGGCCGGGTCGATCCCGGGGAGCGCGCGGACATCCGGTACAGCATCAGCGAGACGTACCTCGGCGACCCCGTCCGCATCCCGGTCTCCATTATCAACGGCGAGCACTCCGGCCCGACGGTGTGCCTCTCCGCGGCCTCCCACGGCGACGAGCTGAACGGCATCGAAGTCGTGCGCGAGGTCGCCCACGACTGGTCCCACACCAACCTCCACGGCACGCTCGTCTGCATGCCCGTGTTGAACGTGCCGGGGTTCGTCACCCAGCAGCGCTACCTGCCCGTCTACGACCGTGACCTCAACCGGTCGTTCCCCGGAAACGCCGACTCCACGAGTGCGAAGCGGATGGCCGACGACATTTTCCGGAACTTCGTCGAGCCCTGCGACCTCGGGCTCGACTTCCACACGTCGACCCGCGGCCGCACGAACATGCTCCACGTCCGCGCGGACATGGCCGACGACGACGTTCCGCGGCTCGCTCGCGCGTACGGGTCGAACGTCATCATCGACAGCGAGGGGGCGTCGGGGACGCTGCGCCACGAGGCGACCGCCGCGGGCGTCCCCACGATCACCGTCGAGATGGGCGAGGCCCACCGGTTCCAGCGACGGCTCATCGACGACGCGCTGGACGGCGTCGCGAGCGTGCTCGCGGAGTACGGCGTCTACCCGACCGAGCCCGTGAACTGGCCGGGCTGGCGCACGATCATCACCAGCGATCAGAAGACGTGGATCCGAGCCGACGACGGCGGCCTCGTGGACATGCACTACGACCGCGGCGACCTGGTCCACGAGGGCGATCCCGTCTGTAGCATCTCGAACCCGTTCAAGACCGACGTCGTAGACGTCGAAGCGCCGTTCACGGGCCTCCTCGTCGGGAAACTGGAGAACCCAGTGGTGTATCCGGGGAACCCGCTGATTCACCTCGTGGAACTGGACGCGCGGACGCAACGCGCCTACGAGCGCGAGCGGGCCGGGACGATGCCCGAGCGACCGACGTGAGCGAATTCGGGGTCAGTTCGACGCTGTCCCACCCCGAGGACGCCGGGTTCGCACCACGTCGGCGAACACAGTCGGTTCCCGCGCTCGTTCGCTCACACGCGCCGGTTGGACGCCGGGACGGGGCGCTTACCCGTGGTTAAGCGGCCGGGAAGAAGCGATCCTCGGCGACGCCCGCGTGACGGCGGTACGATTAAGCCGCCGTTGGCCCACCCATGTGACAGTGAGCGATCGCAACGACGACAACGTGGCGGACGACGAGCAGTCGACCGCCGGGACGCCGTCGACGCCGACCGACGGCGACCCCGAAGAAACGGCACCCGGCGACGGGGAGACGACCGACGAGCCGCCCTCCGTCGCGGCTGCGGCCGGGATCGACGACGACGTGCTCGACAGCCCGCGCGAACTCGCGTCGACGGTTCGCCTCCAGTGGATCCTCCGCTCGACGGTCGGCGCGGCCGTCTTCGGGGCGATCGTCGCCGGCATCACCCTCGTCGCCGGCGGCGCGACCGACGTGGTTCCCGCCGGGCGCTCGACCGCCGTGACCGCGGGGGTCGGGGTGTTCCTGCTCGCGGCGGTCTACGGCGTCCTGAAGGCCGTGCTGCTGTACCGATCCTGGGAGTACGTCGTCCGGGAGGACTCGCTGTACCTGCGCCGGGGCGTGTTCACCCGCGTCCGGACGGTCGTCCCGTACGTCCGCGTCCAGCACATCGACACGACGCGGAGCCCGCTCGAGCGCCTGCTCGGCCTGTCGACGCTCGTGGTCTACACCGCCGGCTCGCGGGGCGCCGACGTGACGATCCCGGGGCTCACCCCCGAGCGGGCGTCGACGCTGCAGACCCGCCTCGAACGGCTCGCCATCGAGTCCGAGGAGGCCGACGCCGTATGACCGACGGGGGTGATCAAGCGGAAGCGGAGCGCCTCATCGACCGCGCGTTCCGGCTGCACCCGCTGTCCATCCCGTACCGCGTGCTCGAGCAGGGGCTCGGCCTCGCCTTCGTGCTGCTGGTCGTCGGCGCCCCGGCGTTCGGCGTGGTCCAGGGTACCCTCGGGTCGACTCCGACGGCCGCGCTCGGCGTCGTGATCGTTCTGGGGGTCGTGGGCTACGGGGTCGCCTACTACCGCCGCTTCGAGTACGAACTCACGGCCGACACGTTCGACATCCGTTCGGGCGTGTTCGCCAGACGGGACCGGGAGATCCCGCTCCGCCGGATCCAGAACGTCGACATCAGCCAGAACGTCGTCCAGCGCGCGCTCGGCATCGCCGAGGTCCGCCTCGAGACCGCCGGCGGGAGCACCAGCGAGGCCCACCTCAAGTTCGTCAGCGTCGCGCGGGCGAACCGGCTCCAGCGCGAGATCAGCCGGCTGAGCCGCGCCAGCGACGAGCAGTCCGCGGAGCCCGAGACGTTCGAGACGCTGTTCGAGATCAGCGACCGCGAACTGGGCCTGCTCGCGGTGGTGTCGACCGACCTGCGGATCATCCCGGCGCTGTTCCTCGGCGCGTCGGTGTTCGCGCCGTCGGCGGCGGCGATGTTCGACGCCGAGATGCTGCTGTACGGCTACCAGTCGGTCGTCGGCGCGATCGTCGGCCCGCTAGTGACGCTCGCCGGGATCGTCCTGATCGGTCTGCTCTACGGCGCACTCAACGCGACGCTGTACTACGGGTTCACGCTGCGGGGCGCCGCCGACGAACTCCGGTACGAGCGCGGCCTCCTCCAGAAGTACAGCGGGACGATCCCGCTGTCGAAGATCCAGTCGCTCACCGTCGAGGAGAACGTCCTCGCGCGGTGGCTGGGCTACGCCTCGCTCGAGATCGAGACCGCCGGCCAGAGCGGTAGCGGGGCAGGGTCACAGGGGAGCACCCAGTCGGCGATCCCGATCGCGACGCGGGGCCGCGTGCTCGAACTCACCAACTCGATCGAGGCCGTCGGCGACGTGACGTTCGAGCGGCCGCCGAAACGGGCGCGCCAGCGCTACGTGGTGCGCTACGCCGCCGTCGTCCTCGTCCTCACGGGGCTGCTGTGGGGCGTCGACGCCGTCGTGGGGCTCCCCTTCGCGCCGTGGCTGGCGCTGGGGGCGCTCGTGCTCGTCCCCCCGGCCGCCCACCTGAAGTGGCGGAACCGCGGCTACGCCGTCGGCGAGAACCACGTCCTGACCCGGAACGGGTTCTGGGTGCGACAGACGAAGATCGTCCCCTACTACCGGGTCCAGACGGTCGCGAGTTCGGCGACGGTGTTCCAGCGCCGTCGCCGGTTGGGCACGGTGACGATCGACACCGCGGGCGCCCGGAGCCTCGTGGGCAACGACGCCGAGGCCGTCGACGTGGACGAGGGGACGGCGGCACGGTTGCGCGAGGCAGTCACCGCGAGCCTGTACACCGCGCTGCGACGGCGCCGCGAGGAGGACCGACGGGACCGTCGGCGCCCGAACGACGAACACGCGCCGGGGGGGTGACCTCGGACCGCCGGCGGCGGCGTTCGGAACTGATCGGAACACGAGGGGTTCCACTTATGCTGTCGTCGGCACACCACCCGGTAGATGCTGCGAGACGCGACGGTCTTCGAGGACGAACACCTGCCCCGGGAGATCGTCGGGCGCAACAGCCAGATGAACGAGGTGACCGACGCGCTCGCCCCCGTCGAGGACGGCGTCCGTGCGGAGAACTGCTTCCTGTTCGGCCCCAGCGGCGCCGGCAAGACCACCGTCGCCCGCGCCGCCGTCCGCGAACTCCGGCGCGAGGTGCTCGACGTGCCGACCGCCTACGTCAACTGCTGGAAGGACTACACCCGGAGCAGCGTGCTCGAACGCGCCGCGAACACGCTCGCCGACGCCGCCGTCCCGAAGAACGCGCCGGCGCGGGAACTGATCGACACGCTGCAGGACGGCCTCGACTCCCCCGGCGTCGTCATCCTCGACGAGGTCGACCAGCTGCAGGACGCGGACGTGCTGTACGACCTCCACTCCGTTCCGGGCCTCGCGTGGATCTGCATCGCCAACCGCGAGGTCGACCTGCTCGCCCGGCTGGACGAGCGCGTCCACTCCCGCATCTCCGTGGGCTACCGCGTCCAGTTCGATCGCTACACCGTCGACACCGTCACGGAGATCCTCGACCGCCGGACGGCACAGGGGCTCGAACCCGGGGCGGTCGAGCGCGGGACGCTGGAGCGCATCGCCGAACTCGTCGACGGCGACGCCCGGCAGGCGATCACGGCGCTACGCGTGGCTGCCCGCAAGAGCGAGCGCGAGGGGCTGTCGACGATCCCTCCACGGCTCGTCGACGACGCGGTGCTGGACGCCGAGGCCGAGGTCCGGCGGAAGACCATCTCGAAGCTCAACGACCACCAGCGCGTGCTCTACGAGTGCGTCGAGGAGCACGGCCCGCTGATCCAGAAGGCGCTGTACGACCGCTACCAGCGGGCCCACCCCGACCCGATCACGCTCCGGGCGCTGCGCAAGAACCACCTGCCGAAACTGGAACACTACAACCTGATCGAGACCGAGCGCGGCGGCGAAGGGAAGACCTACCGGCTGGCCTCGCGAACGGGGTAGCGCCCCGAGCGGGCCGCCGCGGCGACGGCAGACTCAGGGCCACGCCGGATCGACGCCGACGAGCGCCGCGCTCCGTTCCCAGAGTCGTTCCCGCCGGGCCGGGTCGGCGGCCTCGTCGGCCGGTTCCTCGATCCCGTCCCCGGCCACGTACACTCCCGTCCGGTCGCCGAACGTCGGGTCGGTCACGAGTCGGACGAGCCGATCGGCGCCCGCCTGCGGCGTCGTGCCGACACCGGGGACGAGCCCCGCCAGTCGGACCAGCAGTCGCGTCCGGCGCGACGCGTCGCGGAACAGCCCCGTCGACTGGACGAAGCCAGGGTGGAAACTGTTCGCGGTGACGCCGCTGTCGGCCGGGAGCCGCGCCGCGAGTTCGAGCGTGAACGCTACCAGCGCGAGCTTGGACCGGGCGTACGCCTGCAACGCGTCGTAGTCGGTCTCGAACTGGAGGTTCTCGAAGTCGAGCGTGGCCCGTCGGTGGAGCTCCGAGCCCGTGGTGACGATCCGGGCCGGCGCCGACGCCCTGACGGTGTCGAGCAACTCGTGGGTGAGGAGGTACGGCGCGAGGTAGTTGACCGCGAACGTGCGTTCGATCCCGTCGGCCGTCTCGACCCGGTCGCTCCCCGAGAGGCCGGCGTTGTGGACGAGCGCGTCGATCCCGTGGTAAGCGTCGCGGAGTTCGTCAGCGAGCGAGCGAACCCGGGCCTGTGTCGCCAGATCCGCCCGGTGGAACCGGATCGTCCCCGGTGCCGTCGACGGTTCGCCGGCGAGCGACTCGCCGGCGGAGCGGTCGCGGCCGACGACCGCGACGGTCCAGCCCGCGTCGGCCAACTCCGTCGCCGCGATCCGACCGATCCCGCTCGTTCCGCCGGTGAGAACGACGACGCCCTGACTCATGCCCCGCCGTACGGCCGGCGGCGAAGTGAACGTTCGGGGCCACCGATCAGGTCCTCAGCCGTGTCGTCCCTCTCGCCCCCGCCGTCGCCGAGCCCCGTCGTCCCGTCTCCGGATTGCCTGGGAGCTCGGCAGTCGCCGCGGGGCCATTGATCCGTCGAGCGCGTGGAGCGCGGCGACGACGACGCCCGCCGCGAGCCAGATGCCCGCCTCGGCGTCGAGCACGCCGAGCTCGCAGCCGACCTGGAGCGCCAGCCAGAGCAGTCCCGCGGTCGCGATCGTCCGCGTGCGCCCGTCGGCCAGCACGAGCGTGCCGAGCATGCACGCCGGCCCGCGCGGCAGATCGAGGCCGAGAGCCCCCGTGAGGGTCGTGACTACTCGCGGGGAGTCAGCGGTCGACGGCCGCCGCGGCGGTGCCGAGCGGTATCGGCGCGGCTCCCCGCGTCGTCTTCCGATCGACGGTGGCGCCGATCGGCGTCGAAGCCGGGCCGGCGGGGCGCCACGCCGGGTGGCCCGTCGCCGGGGCCGTCCGCTCGTTCGGTCGCCTCCGTTACGCGTCCCTGACCGGGGATGACTCGCCATACCCCCGCTCGCGACGCTGGGCCCGTCAAGCCTCGTCGGGGGGTTCCGTTCGGTTCTGGTCGCAAAGGAATCGACTGACTGGGGCGCGAAACGAACGGTTCCGGTCGGGTTCCGCTTCGGGCGTCGGCAGCAGCCGGCCACCGGGTCCGCGGTAGACGGGACGAAACCGGCGGACGTCGTGGTGTGGGGTCGTGAGGGTCGGTCACGGGCGGGGGAGCAGCGGTCGACAGCCCGACGGCCGGGGAGGGTTCGACTGCCGTACCAGAACCGTCAGGGGGATCGACCCCCAATAGCTGGCGTGAATCGCCCCGGAACCGACCGGCGCGGGCGCGGTCTCGCGCCGTCAGAACGGCAGGAAGACCGGGACTTCGACGTGGGGGATGGAGATCCCGAACAGGCTGAGCGAGTGGGCGATCGGCATCCAGCCCATGACGAGGAAGGCGACGCCGAGCACGCGGTGCAGGCGGTCCCGGTGGCGGTTGCCGACCGACTGGATCACGGTGCCGTAGAGGAACAGCGTCGGGAACGTCCCCAGCCCCAGCAGCGTGAGCGAGACGGCGCCGACCGCGGGCGAGCCCTGCGCGAACGCGTAGAGGAAGGCGGGGTAGAGGATCGGGCAGGGCAACAGCCCGTGGACGAGGCCGAGCCCGAAGATCCCCGGGCCGTTGGCCCACTCGTCGACGTGGGCGGTGAGGCGGCCGTAGACCGAACTGAACAGGCCGCCCCCGCCACCGAACAGCCCGTGGCCGCCGGACTGGCCGAGCGCGTATCGGGCGCCGACGACGAGGATCAGGACGCCGACGACCAGTCCGGAGACCGCCCGGACCGTGTCGCCGATCGCGGTGACCGTCGACGCCGCGCCGAAGACGACCGAGCCCAGCGCGCCGAACAGCGCGCCGATAACGGCGTAACTAACCGTCCGGCCCGCGTTGAACAGCGCGTGTTGCCGCACCTCGTACAGACTGAGCACGTTCTCGCTCCCGCTCTCCATCCTGTCGGCGTACATCGTCACCAGCGGCCCACACATGCCCAGACAGTGAGCGCCCCCGAGCAGGCCGACGACCAGGAAGAGGACGATCTCGACCTCGCCCGTCGGCAGCGGGCCGACGTGTGCGGGCGTCGGGATCATCGCTCACCTCGGCGGGGTCGTCGCGTCGGCGACGGTCGATCACGGATCACGATGCGGGGCTACGGACCGCACGGGGTTTTCAGTTCTGGTGTGACTCTCGAACGGCCTCGGGTGATCCAGGCATGACGGCGAGCGCCGACGAGGGCGAGTGTGCGCTCTGTGGCCTCCCGCTCTCGCGGGGCCGGGTCGAGGGCGAGGACGCGGTCTACTGCTGTACGGGCTGTCGGGACGTGCACGACGCCCTCGGCGACGCCGACGCGGACGTCGATCTCGACGCCGACGACGTGCGCGAGGCGGCCGCCGAGGACGCCGCCCTCGACGAGGAGCCCCCCGAGGGGTACGAGCGGTCGTACTTCCACGTCAGCGGGATGCACTGCACCACCTGCGAGGCGTTCCTGGAGTCCGTCGCGGGGAAGGAGGAGGGGATCGACGCCGCGCAGGCGAGCTACGTCACCGAAACCGTCCGGGTCGACCACGACCCCGAGCAGGTCGACGAGGGATCGGTGCAGGATCGACTCACGACCGCGGGCTACGTCGCCGACGACCGGGAGGAGGGGACCGCCGGCGCCCACGCCGAGGACACGCTGCTGTGGCGGATCGCCGCGGGCGTGATGCTCGGGATGGCGGTGATGCTCCCCTACTTCATCTACATCTACCCCGTCCACTTCGGGCTCTACCCGCCGTGGCTGGAGGAGATGGCCCGCGCTCAGCTCCAGGGGGCGTCGTACTTCTACGCCGTGCTGTTCCTGCTGACCTCGCTGGTGCTGTTCGGTGTCGGGAAGCCGATCCTGCGGGGCGCGCTCGTGAGCTTGCGTGCGAAATCGCCGAACATGGACTTGCTGGTGGCGCTCGCAGCAGTCAGCGCCTTCGCCTACAGCACGCTCGCGGCCGCGCTCGGCCGGATCGACATCTACTACGACGTGACCGTCGCGATCGTCGTCGTCGTCACCGCGGGCAACTACTACGAGTCCTCGATCAAGAAGCGCGCGATGGGGCTGCTCTCCGAACTCGGCGACGAGCAGGTCTCCGAGGCCACGCTGCTCGACGACGGCTCGACGACGACCGTCGCCGTGAGCGACCTCACGACGGACGACCGCGTGCTGGTCAGGACCGGCGACCGCATCCCCGTCGACGGAACCGTCGTCGACGGCACGGGGACCGTCGACGAGGCGGTCGTCACCGGCGAGTCCCTCCCGGTCTCGAAGGAGCCGGGCGATCAGGTGGTCGGCGGCTCGGTGCTCTCGGACGGCTCGCTCACGCTCGCGGTGGGTGAGGGCGCGACGAGCAGCATCGACCGCGTGACGAACCTGCTGTGGAACCTCCAGAGCGCCAACAGCGGCGTGCAGAAGCTGGCGGACCGGCTGGCGGTGATCTTCGTCCCGACGGTGGTGCTGCTGGCCCTGGTCGCCGGGGGCACCTACCTGGCGATCGGCGCCGGGCCGACGCAGGCGGTGCTGATCTCGCTGACCGTGCTGCTCGTCTCCTGTCCCTGCGCGCTCGGGCTCGCGACGCCGCTGGCGGTCGCCTCCGGCATCCGGGACGCCATCGAGCGCAGCATCGTCGTCTTCGACGAGACGGTGTTCGAGCGGTTCCGCGGCGTCGACACCGTGGTGTTCGACAAGACGGGGACGCTCACCACCGGCGACCTCGAGGTCACGGAGACCGGGGCGCCCGAGGACGCGCTCGCGGCCGCCGCGGCGCTGGAACGGCGCTCCTCCCACCCCGTCGCGACGGCGATCGCCGACGCGTTCGAGACCGGCTGGGACGACGATCCGGTCGAGGCGTTCGAGAGCCACACGAACGGCGTCTCGGGAACCGTCGACGGCGAGGCGGTCGTGGTCGGCCACCCGGACCTGTTCGACGAGCGCGGCTGGACCGTCCCCGAGGATCTGCGCGAGCGGGCGGCGTCGGTCCGCGAGCGGGGGAACCTCCCGATCCTCGTCGGCCGCGACGGCGAGGCCGAGGGCGTGATCGTTCTCGGCGACCAGCCCCGGGCGGGCTGGGAGGAGACCGTCACCGGGCTCGCCGACCGCGGCGTCGACGTGGTGGTGCTCACCGGCGATGAGAACGAGGCGACGGCCACCTACCGCGAGCACCCGGCGATCGACCAGGTGTTCGCGGGCGTGCCGCCGGAGGGGAAGGCCGAAACCGTCCGTCGGCTCGGCGCCGGTCGGACGCTGGCGATGGTCGGTGACGGCACCAACGACGGGCCCGCGCTGGCAAGCGCCGACCTCGGGATCGCGCTGGGCAGCGGCACCGCCATCGCCGTCGACGCCGCCGACGTGGCGATCATCGACGACGACCTGCGCTCGCTGGAGACGGTGTTCGACCTCTCGAAGGCGACCGGCACGCGCGTGAAACAGAACATCGGCTGGGCGTTCCTCTACAACGCGGTCGCGATCCCGCTGGCGCTGGCGGGGCTGCTCAACCCGCTGTTCGCCGCGGTCGCGATGGCCGCGAGCAGCATCCTGGTCGTGACGAACTCCTCGCGCCCGCTGCTGGAGGAGTAGCGCGTCGACGACGCCGTCGACAGTCAGAAGCGATTTTTCACCGAAGCGCTCGAACGCGGTCGAGTTACGACAGAAAGTGGAGGGTCAGTTCGCGCCACCGACCACGGCGTCGCCCTCGAGCACGGATTTCCGGGCGACGAGGTCGATCGTCGTCCCGAAGCCGATAGCGGTGCCGCCCTCGATCGCCTCGACGCGGAGCACCACGTCCTGCGGGCTCGCACAGCCGCAGTTGACGAACTCCTCCCACTCCTCGCCGACGGTGACCGGGCCGGCGTGAGCCCGCTGGAGGTACTGCAGGTAGGTGCTGTCGTTCATGTTCTCCTGGAGCCAGTCGCTGTCAGCGACCCACCAGGTGCCCTCGTCGTCGGGGTCGGCCTCCGGCGACCGGAACGAGAGGACGATCCGGTCGGCTTGGTCCTCGACGGTCGACGGGTCGGTCGTGTTGATCGTGTCGTCAGTGGTTCCCATCAGTCGTCAGCCTCCATCTGCGGTGTGTCGGCGCCGGCGGCCGCCACCGCAGTCGTCGACTCGAGCCACTCCTCGGTGTCGAGCGCGGCCATGCTGCCCATGCCGGCGGCGGTGACCGCCTGCTGGTACGCACGGTCCATGACGTCGCCCGCCGCAAAGACTCCCTCGGCGGCCGTCGCCGTCGTCGCCCACGACGCCGACTCGGTCGTTCGGACGTAGCCGTCCGAATCGAGTTCGACCGGGGTGTCCCGCAGGAACTCGGTGTTGGGCTCGTGGCCGATGGCGTAGAACACGCCGCCGACGTCGACGTCCTCGACGGTTACGTCCTCGCCGTTCTCGTAGCGCTCGCTGGGGTAGCCCTCGGGGTGGGAGACGAGCGTCGCGCCGGTGACGCCGGCCTCCTGGGAGCCGTCGATGGCCAGCAGCTCCGTGTTCCAGGCGAACTCGACGTCCTCGTGCTCTCGGGCGCGGTCGGCCATGATCTCCGAGGCGCGAAGCTCCTCGCGCCGGTGGACGACGGTGACGCTGTCGGCGAACTTCGCGAGGAACAGCGCCTCCTCCATCGCGCTGTCGCCGCCGCCGACGACGAGCACGTCGTCGCCGCGGTGGAAGGCGCCGTCGCAGGTGGCACACGTCGAGAGCCCGTAGCCCATCAGCTCCTCCTCGCCGTCGGCGCCGACCCAGCGGGCGCTCGCGCCGGTCGCGACGATGAGCGCGCGCGTGCGGATCGTCCCACCCGTCGAGAGCGAGAGCTCGAGCGGCTGGCCGTCCACGTCGGCGGCCTCGATGCTGCCGTGCTGGAACTCGGCGCCGAAGCGCTCGGCCTGCTCCGTCCCGCGCTGGATCAGCTCCATCCCGCCGACGCCCTCGGGGAACCCGAGGAAGTTCTCCACGTCGGTCGTGAGCGTCAGCTGGCCGCCCGGCTCGTCGCCCTCGAGGACGAGCGGGTCCAGGTCGGCCCGCGCCGCGTAGACGGCCGCCGACAGCCCGGCGACCCCGGAGCCCGCGACGACCAGTTCTCGGGTGTCCGCGGACATTTATTCGGCGTAGCGCTCGATCAGCGAGCGGAGCTGGTCCTCGCCCTGGACGCCGACGATCTCCTCGACCTGCTCGCCGTCGGCGAACAGGACGAGCGTGGGGACGCCGCGGACGCCGTAGGCGTTCGCGAGCATCTGGTTCGCATCGACGTCGACTTTCGCCACCGCGGCCTCGGTCTCCTCGGCCAGCGATTCGACGACCGGCTCGAGCATCTGACACGGGCCACACCAGTCCGCGTAGAAGTCCGTCAGCACCACGTCGTTCCCTGCGACGATCTCGTCCAGCGCCTCCTCCCCGTCCACGTAGATCGGCTCGGTGGGCGTGTCGGTGCTACTGTCCGCTGTAGAGTCAACTGACATCACGCTACCGTAGGAGCCAGTAGTTGTTAAGGGTTGTGGGTAATATGTACAAGACAACTGGGGCTATCCCGGGGGAGAAAGCGAAGGAGGTTTTTGTTCGCCCGCAGAGACCCGCCTATGAGCACTGATCGTGAGTGTCCCGACTGTGGAGAACCGCTGGAAGCCATGGAGCTACAGGGATCGAGCGCGCTCGGGGACGTGGTGCTCGTCTCCGACGAGTCGGCCGACGGGCTGTTCGGTGGGCTTCGCGCGGACGAGATCCTGGAGCCGGTGCCGTACGTCTGCCCGGCGTGTCGGCGGACGCTGTTCTACGCCGAGGAGTGACCCGGCAGCGAACCGACCGCGGCGCTAGCTCTCGGCCGACTGCGGCGGCGTGTACGTCTGCTCGTACTTGTTCTCGAACTCTTGGATGAGCTGGCCCATCTTGGCGTACCAGTCGTTGAGGATCCGCTGCATGTCGTCGGCGATCTTCGTGGGGTCGGTCGGGTAGTAGACGTGGTAGTAACCGCCCTGGTCGTAGTTCACCTGCTCCTTCTGGATGAACCCCGTCTGGAGCAGCCGCTGGACCGCCCGGTAGGCGGTCGAGCGCTCCCGATCGACCGCGTCGGCGATCTCGTCGACCGTCAGCGGCTCGGCGGCGTCGACGAGCGCCTCGAAACAGTCCCGGTCGAGCTGCTTCAGACCGTGGAAACACTCGAGCAGTCCCTCACACACCATATCTCGCTGCAGTTGTTCGGCCATCGCGTCCGGCATTGGTACCCGAGCTACCACGCAGGCGCCTAAAAGACTTGTGCGTAAATTGTACAATCTTCCGAACGGGAACACAAACCGCTCTCGGCAGTCGAAGTGGCGCTCGATCGTGCCGCGCAGAAAACGCCGCAGCGGTCGTGGGCGCGACGGGCCCGAACGGAACGCCTCAGTTGGTCACGTTCGTCGTCGAGTCAGTCTCGGCCCGGAGCGCCCGGATGGAGCTGACGACGACGGCGCCGGCGACTAGCGTCGCGGCGCCGAGGATCACGACCAGCGAGACGGTCTGGAGCACGGGAACGTCCAGGAACGTCCCGATCTTCCGCAGGGCGACCGCGATCGCACCCAGCAGCAGCATCACCCCGAAGTACACCTTGATCTCGTCCTCGTCGACCAGACTGGTCGCCGCTGCGCCGATCCGGGCGCCGCCGGCACTCCCCGCCAGCAGCGGGACGACGATCGTGAGGTCGACCGCGCCGTCCATCGCGTACAGGAAACTCCCGATCCCGCCCGAGAACACGATCTCGAACAGGTCCGTCCCGACCGCGATCGGAACCGGCACGCCGATCAGGTAGAACAGCGCGGGCATGCGGATGAACCCGCCGCCGACGCCGAGGAATCCGGAGAGCAGCCCGGTCGCGAACGCGACGAGGAGGATCATCCACAGCGAGACCTTGATCCCGCCCCGCAGGCTGATCATCGGCGGGACGCGGTAGGACTGGATCTTCTTGGCGATGTCGGG
>NZ_FOXI01000016.1 GCF_900115675.1 Halolamina pelagica
CCGAACACGGAAGTTAAGCTCACCTACGTGTGGACGAGTACTGGCGTGGGCGACCCGCTGGGAAAGTTGACTCGCCGTCTCTCCATTCATTGCGGCCATTTTGAGTCGACGAGCGAGTCGCTTCTCGCTCGTCGACTCGGCATTCATCGACGTTATTTCGAGTGGTGAGCAGGTAGTATTTCGCTCATCACACCCGATTTCGATACGCCGCGGGGATGTGCTATCTACCGCGACCCGTATTTTTATACCCGATCAGTTGTTGTAATCGACACGATGCCCGACGACGCCTCAGACGTACTCGCCTTCGGCGTCGATCGGGCGATGCGCACGCTTCGCGAGCACGCGGGCGGGCAGAACGTCCTCGCGGTTCTGACCGACTCGACGGCCGACGAGTGGCATCGCCGCTGGGAACGCGCCGGCGGCGACGCCGAACAGGTCGGCCTGATCGAGTGTTTCGACCTCGCGCGTGGGGCGGCGGCCGCACAGACGACCGTCGTCTCCGACGACCTCGCCGTCGCGACGGTCGAGCGACCGATCGACGCCAGCCAGCTCCGATCGGTGCTCGAGCGCTTCCTCGACGGCTGGGAGGGGAGCCCGCGCGGGACGGTCGTCTACCTCGAATCGCTCGCCGACCTCCGCGAGGATACCGACCGCGAGACCGTGGGGGGGCTGCTCGAATCTCTCACTGCGCGCACCGACCGGGACGGCGTCGTCGCGGCGGCATCCGACTGCGCCGCACGCGACATCGCGGTGTTCGGCGACACGCTCGACGAAACCGTCGGGGAGCCGTCGTTCGACACCGACGCGCCGACCGCGGTCCGCCGGCTCCGGACGACCGATCCGACGACGTTCGGCTACTTCCGGAGCTACTGGCGCGAGGCGATCGAGATCCTCGACCGGACCGACCGCTCCTACGTCCAGGCGGGACAGCTCGCCGACGAGACGGAGCTCTCATCGCGCATGCTGGGTGCGACGCTGTCGGCACTGGCTCGACTGGACGCACTCGCGCTCCGGGCGGACACCAACGGCCCCAACCGCTACGACTGCCGGAACTACGACCCCGAACGCGCCGCGGAACTGGGGCTCGCGGTCGAGTCGCTGCCCGAGTAGCTACGGCGCCGCGAGCGAGCTGTCGACGACGGTCCCGTCCGGCCGGAGCGTCACCGTCCCGAGCATCGCCGTCTCCCCGGGCTCGGTCGACGACGCCACGGTCCGGAGCGTCTCCTCGCGGTCGAGTCGCTCCCAGAGCACCTCCTCGACCATCCCCTGGAACGACTCGGGATCGGTCCACCCCGAGTCGATCTCCGAGGGGACGCGGACCACGACGCGCAGTTCCGTCTCCGTCACCCCGATCCCGACGCCGAACGTGTCGCCCGCGTCCTCGGCCTCGTCGCTCATACCCACACTCGGTGACCCGCGGGCAAATCCCCTCCGGCTCGTCCGTGTGTGAGGTTCTCAGCCGGTGACGGTCCCGATGGGGGCGTTTTTGTCCGCCAGCCACGTCGAACGTTCCAATGAGTTACCGGATCGGTCTCGTCGGCAAGCCCTCCGTGGGGAAGTCGACACTGTTCAACGCGGCGACGATGAACGACGTGCCCGAGGGCGCGTACCCGTTCACGACGATCGACCCCAGCGTGGGGGAGGCGTACGTGCGGGTCGACTGTGCGGCGCCGGAGTTCGACGAGACGTGCACCCCGAGCGTCGGCTACTGCGACGACGGCACCCGGTTCGTCCCGGTAAAACTCGTCGACGTGGCGGGACTGATCCCCGGCGCCCACGAGGGGAAGGGGCTGGGGAACAAGTTCCTCGCCGACCTCAACGAGACGGACGTGCTGGTCCACGTCGTCGACTTCTCGGGCGAGACCGACATCGAGGGGGAGGCGACCGAGAACCACGACCCCCGCGAGGACATCGCGTTCCTCGAGAACGAGATCGACATGTGGTACCTCGACGTGCTGGAGAAGGGGATCGAGCGCCACCTCTCGGGCTACCACGGCGGCGACGGCGACGTGGAGGAGGCCCTCGGCGAGCAGATGGACGCGTTCGGGATCGTCGCCGACGAGATCAAGCAGATCATCCTCGGACAGGGGGTCGGCTTCGACCCCGAGGCGTGGGACGACGACGAGCGCGAGGCGCTGGCCCGCGAGATCCGCAAGCGCACCAAACCGATCGTCATCGCGGCCAACAAGATGGACACGCCCGCGGCCCAGGAGAACTGGGCGGAGATCACCGGCGAGGACCAGTACGACCACCTCGACTTCGTCCCCGTGAGCGCCCACGCGGAGAAGTCACTCAAGCAGGCCAGCGAGGCGGGCGTCGTCGACTACACGCCCGGCGAGGACGACTTCGAGATCGTCGGCGACGTGAGCGCCGAGCAGGTAGAGGGACTCGAACAGATCCGCGCGTTCGTCGAGGCCTACGGCGGCACCGGCGTCCAGAAAACCCTCGAGACCGCGCTGTTCGACACGCTCGGCTGTATGGGCGTGTTCCCCGGCAGCGCCAACGGCTCGAAGGACGAGAAGGGCGTGTTCCGTGACTGCTTCATCCTCCCCGGCGGCGGAACCGTCGAGGACTTCGCGTACACCATCCACTCCGACGTGGGCGACGGCCTCCTCCACGGGATCGACTGCCGCTCGGGCCGCCAGGTCGGCGCCGACCACGAGCTCGGCCACCGCGACGTGATCGAGATCGTCACCACCGGCTAACCGCTGGCTACTTCTCTCCTGCGACGCTACGGCCGGGCGTGCAAGTCGAGTGCAAACTGTTCGGCCCGTTCCGCGACGACGCCGGCGTCGAGGACGTCGGCGGCGAGTACGACCCGGGGACGACCGTGGGGGAGGTTCTACGCGAACTGGAGGCCGAGTACCCGAGTCTCGCGGGGCGCATCGTCGACGAGGAGGCGGGCGAGACCGAGGGTGCGACGGTCGTCACGATCAACGAGAAGAACGTGAAACACCTCGACGGCCTCGAAACCGAACTCGGCGAGGGCGACACGGTCCGGATCGTGCCGTCGGTGTACGGCGGGTAGCGGAGCGCGCGGTCAGTCGTCGGCGGCCGCAGGCGCGACCGACTCCACGCTCGCGTCGGGGATGGTGCCGTCGTCGTTCCAGCCACGAGCCTCGTAGTACTCCTGGACCGCCTCGGCGAGGTCCGGGATCTCGTAGGGGAGGTCGTCGTCGGCCACGTCCTTCCCGCGTTTGTTGTTGAAGTGGCGCTCGCGCTCGACGGCCGCGGCGCCGACTTCCTGCAGCCGTTCGTAGTCGGCGTCGAGCAGCGTCTCCAGGCGCTCGTCGGTCAGGTAGTCGCCGCCGAAGGCACAGACGACGCCCGAGTCGCGGACGACGTTGTGGTTCTCCAGCCCGACGAGCGTTTCAGCTTTGCCGAGCGTGCCCTCGGGGTCGACCTCACCCGAGTACTCCAGGCCGAGCATCCCGCCGTACATGTGGTCGGCGCCGCGGTTCGCGACCGCGTAGGAGAGCCCCTGCCCGTGGAGCGTCCGGCCGTCGTGGGCGGCGAACTCCATCCCCTTGACCGTGTAGTTGTCGACGCCGAGCTCCTCGTGTGCGCGGGCGGTCCCCTCCGCGAGGGTGTCGCCGATCCCCTCGCGGTAGGCGATCTTCTCGAGGGTCTCGTGGGCCAGGTCGGCGTCGCCGAACGCGTCCTCGCTCTTGAGGTAGGCCGCGACGGTGACGCCGGCGGAGATGGTGTCCATCCCGAGTTCGTCACACAGCTCGTTCGAGATCATCACGTCGACGATGTCGTCGACGCCCTGGCAGGTGCCGAAGGAGTACACCGTCTCGAACTCCGGCCCCTCGGTCTCGACCCCGCGCTCCTCGTCCTTCGTGGGGAGCTTGCAGGCGTAGGCACACTGCGAGCAAGCGCCCTTCTTGTACTTCTTCTCCTCGACGGCGTTGCCGCCGATGTTCGCGATGCTCTCGAACTCGTAGTCGTCGAAGTACCGCGTCGGGATCGAGAAGTTGTCGTTGATGAACTCCGTGTTGCCCGTCGTCCCCTGTCGGCGCATCAGGTCGTCGCTGGTCGCGGCCTCGCGGTGCACGTCGGAGGCCGGCGGGTCCGCGATCTCGATGTCGGGCGCGGAGTCGCCCTCGAAGGTGACACACTTGACGTTCTTGCTCCCGAGGACGGCGCCGATGCCGCCGCGGCCGAACGCGCGGGAGTCGAACGTCATCACCGACGCGAAGCGGACGAGGTTCTCGCCCGCGGGGCCGATGGTGATGCAGTTCTCCGGGCCGAGATCGTGGTGGGTCTCCATGTACGCCGAGACGCGACTCGTCTCGGCGCCCTCGAGTTCGGGTACTTCCTCGAACTGGACCTCCGGCCCCGCCGGGCCGTCGGTGACGTGGACCGCGAGCAGTTCGTCGCTCTCGCCGACCAGTTCGAGTACCGAGAGGCCAGCGCCCGCGAAGTTCCGGGAGAGGTACCCCCCGGCGTTCGTGGAGACGAGGCCGTCGGTCAGCGGCGAGAGCCCCGTCATGTTCATCCGGCCGGTGAACGACATCTGGCTCATCTGCATCGGGCCCGTAGAGAGGTACGCGCGGTTCTCCGGGCCGAACGGGTCGGCGTCGAACGGGATTCGGTCGTGGGCCAGTGCGGTCGCCGTCGCGCGGCCGCCGATGGTGCGCTCGAGCACGTCGTCGATGTCGACGGCGTCGGCGCTGCGGTCGCCCACGTCGACGGTGAGCATCGGCCCTTCTGCGTGAAGCATACACACAACGTGTGGTTGCCCAACCTTATTCCTGTCTCTCGGGGCCACCATCTCCGGGACGACCGCAGTCGACACCGCTCCGCGCCCGCGAACACGCCGCCTCGATCCGGCCCACTGGTCGGCGAACTGTCGACTCCACGCTCGCGCGCGCGTGAGCGTTCGAAACCACTAAGGTCAGAGCGAAGCGAGTGCCCTGTATCAAGGCCGCCGATGATACCTGATTCCACAGCCGCATCCGTGCTCCAGAGCGGGCTCGTTCCCCAGGGGACGCGGGTGCAAGTGTTCAGCGAGATCTACTGGGTGTTCCTCGGGCTCGGAACACTCGTAGGAGCCGTCGTAATCGGCTACATGTTGTACAATGCGTACAAATACAGCTACCAGGGCGGTGTCGACGAGGAGGAGCGCCCGAAGCTGGGTGAGGTCCCGACCGGCGGGGGGAAAGGCAAGAAGCTGTTCCTCTCGCTGGGGCTGAGCGCGATCATCGTCATTTCGCTGATCGCGTGGACCTACGGGACGCTGCTGTTCGTCGAGGGACAGACCGGCGAACAGGGCGTCGACGTCCAGGTCGAGGGGTACCAGTTCGGCTGGAACTTCTACTACCTCGACGACGGTGGCGACGACTACACGGGGGTGAACACGACGAACGAGCTTCGCGTCCCCGTGGACACGCAGATCAACTTACAGGTGACCTCGGACGACGTGTTCCACAACTTCGGCATCCCGCAGCTCAAGGTGAAGACCGACGCGATCCCGGGTGAGACCACCGAGACGTGGTTCGAGGCGTCCGACACCGGGAACTACACGGCCCACTGTTACGAGCTGTGCGGACAGGGTCACTCCTACATGGACGCGGAGGTCATCGTGATGGAGGAGGACGAGTTCCAGGACTGGTACGACTCCCAGAACGCGTCCACGAACAACGAGTCCGCCGCCAACGTCGCGGCGGCGGGGGTGTAACGCATGACTGACGACAACCAACCACGAACCGACGGCGGCACGGCGACGGCACTGCCGGGTGACAGCCACGACGACGACCACCTCCCGCCGCGGTGGTCGCTGAAGCGCTGGCTCGTCACGACCAACCACAAGGACGTGGGGCTGCTCTACCTCGCGACGGCGATGTTCTTCCTCGTCTTCGGCGGGGTGCTGGCGCTGCTGATCCGCGCCCAGATGTGGAGTCCGCGCGCGCCGGGGACGGGCGTCCTCTCCGCGATGGCGTACAACCAGGCCGTCTCGCTGCACGGCCTGATCATGGTGTTCTGGTTCATCTCGCCCTTCGCGACGGGCTTCGCCAACTACATCGTCCCGCTCCAGATCGGCGCCGAGGACCTGGCGTTCCCGCGGCTGAACGCCCTCTCCTACTGGCTCTACCTCGCCTCGGGGATCCTGGTGTTCGCGTCGTTCTTCCAGGGCTCCTCCTTCGCGGGGGGGTGGACGCTGTACGCCCCGCTGAACATCCCGGCGTTCATGCCGAGCATCGGGGCGACGACGACGGTGTTCGCCATCGTCGTGTTCTGTGCCTCGATCACCGTCGGCGGGGTGAACTTCCTCACGACCATCCACCGTATGCGGGCGCCCGGGCTGACGATGCGCTCGCTGCCGCTGTTCACGTGGTCGTGGCTGCTGACCGCCTGGATGATGCTGCTCGCCTTCGCGGCGCTGCTGGCGGCAGTCATGATCCTGCTTTCGGACCGTATGCTCGGGACGACGTACTTCGCGGCGACGACCGCGGGCGGGTCGGTGCTGTGGACCCACCTGTTCTGGTTCTTCGGCCACCCCGAGGTGTACATCGTGTTCTTCCCCGCGCTGGGCGCGATGGCGGAGATCTTCCAGACGTTCTCGGGCAACCGGATCGTCGGCCGCAAGTGGTTCATCGTCTCGATGGTGCTGGTGGCGCTCCAGAGCTTCATCGTCTGGATGCACCACATGTTCCTCACCTCGATCAACCTCGAGGTGAAGACGCTGTTCATGGCGACCACCATCGGGATCTCGCTGCCGTTCGACCTGATGGTGTTCGCGCTGATCTACACCCTGATCAAGGGACGCATCAGGTGGGACACGCCGATGCTGTACGCCTTCGGTGCGCTCGTGCTGTTCATCGTCGGCGGCATCACCGGCGTGTTCCTCGGCGCGGTCGTCCTCGACTACGAGTTCCGCGGCACCTACTGGGTCGTCGCCCACTTCCACTACGTGATGGTCTCGGGGGTGACGGGGCTGATCGCGGGACTGTTCTACTGGTTCCCGAAGATGACCGGGAAGACCTACGACGAGTTCCTTGGGAAGCTCAGCTTCGCGGTGTACTTCACCGGGTTCAACCTGCTGTACTTCCCGCTGTTCCTCGCGTGGGGCACGCCCCGGCGCGTGTTCGCCTACCGGCCGGAGTACGTCGGCTGGCACCGACTCGCCTCCGTGGGCGCGGTGATCCTCGGGATCGCGTTCCTGCTGATCATCTACAACCTCGCGAAGAGCATCGTCGCCGGCGACGACGCCGCGGCGAACCCCTGGCCGTACTCGACGACCGCGGAGTGGGCGGTCGCCTCGCCGCCGCCGATCGAGAACTTCCCCGGCAAACCCAGCTACGTGAGCGGGAGCCTGGAGTTCCTCGACGACGACGCGACGGCCGCCGCGGCCGCCGACGGCGGCACGGCCGCCACGGACGGCGGCCACGCGGCGCTCGAGTCGGGCCACGGTGACGACGTCCACGTCGATCACGCCAGCTACTGGCCCGTAACGATCGGCCTGTTCACGCTCGTGACCGCGCTCGGCCTCTCGGGGCTGCAGGTCGGGAGCTACCCGTCCGGCCTCGAAGGGCTGTTCTACCAGGGCGCCTCGGTGCTGGGCGTCGTCGGCCTGCTCGGCTCCATCACGGCGATGGGCTACGAGAACTTCACGGCCCACGAGGGCGGCCTCGGCGAAGCGTGGCCGTTCGAGGGCGTCGAGAACACGAAGATGGGGATGTGGGTGTTCCTGGCCTCCGACGTGGTGCTGTTCGGGGCGTTCATCGGCGCCGCCATCTTCCTGCGTGTGGCCTACGGCTGGACGCAGTGGCACCCGATCCCGCACAACCCGATCCCGGGCTTGGTCAACACCTACCTGCTGCTGACCAGTTCGTTCACGGTGATCCTGGCGCTGGTGGCCGCCCAGAAGCGCAGTCGGAAGGGCGTCGTCGCCAGCCTCACCCTGACGTTCCTGCTCGGGCTGGGCTTCCTCGCGAACAAGGCCATCGAGTGGGTCGTCCTGTTCAGCGAGGGCACCGGGCTGGACTCCAGCGTGCGTGCCTCGACGTACTACCTCACCACGGGCCTGCACATGGGCCACGTGATCGCGGGACTGCTGGTCACGGCCTACCTCATCTGGCGGGCCTGGAACGGCGCGTACACCGACGGGAACGACGAGACGCTCGAGTACTTCGGGCTGTACTGGCACTTCGTCGACATCGTGTGGCTGTTCCTGTTCCCGCTGTTCTACATCGTCTAGACCAATGGCACGAACAAAACTCTACACCGGAATCTACGTGGCACTGTTCGTCATCGCGACGATGCAGGTCGCTGTCGAGCAGATCGGTCTGCTCGAGAGTAGCTACATGCTCGCGCTCGGGCTGATCACCGTCTTCTCGCTGGTCAAGGCGGTAGTCGTCGCGGGCTACTTCCAGCACCTCGTCTGGGAGCCCCGTTCGGTGACGTACGTGATGCTGCTGGGCTTCGTCGGCTTCCTGGCGCTCACGGTCGCGGCGTCGTACTCCATCCTGTAGGGCGACGTCGACGCTGACCTTTTTTTTCGGACCGACCGCCAGCCAGCGACGCGCCTCGACCGTCCGAACCGGCGGACTCCCGATCGGGTCCTGCCCGTCGTGCCAGCGCCCCCGGTTCCCGCCGTCGATGGCCGATCCGATCAGACGAAGGGAACCTCGACCGTCGGCTGTGCGAGCAGCCACAACGCCGCGATCGAGTACAGCACCATCACGACGACGTAGGGGAACTGGCTCCGGATGGACCGCTCCCGTCCGGAGAACAGCTCGACTGCGCGGCTGTGGGCGGTCCACACCGCGAGCAGGTGCCCGGTCAGAACTGCGAGGGGGGCGATCCAGCCGACCCACCCCGGCAGCCCGAGGACCGGCGGCGCGCCCGGCGGCGAGAGCGGGTTCGAGGCGACGACGACCGCCGCGGGCAGTTGAGTGAGGAGATACGGCAGGTAGTGGGCGAAGTGATAGCCCGCGGCCAGCGGCACCAGCGCGGGCGCGAACGCGGCGGCGATGCGCGAGGTCGACAGGTACGTCTGCCCGGTCCGTCGAACGCCCCCGGAGGCGAGCCAGTACGCGCCGAACAGGAGCGCGTACCCGCCGAGCATCGCGGCGAAGTACGTCAGCGCCGCGGGGAGGCCGGCCCGGACGATCGGCGCCGCGAGCGACTGCCAGCCCGGCGTGGCGACGAACCCGTCGAAGGCGGTCACCCACAGCAGCGCGAGCACGAAGCCGACCTCGCTGGCTCGGGTGGTCGCGTCGGCGTCGGGCCGGGAGAGCGCCGCCCCGGCTGCAACCAGTACCAACCCGTCGTCGGTGCGCTGGATCGGCGCGACGCGCCCGAACAGTTCGAACACGCCCCCGATCGGGTCGATCTGTCGGCGCCACGACTCCCGGCCGAACAGCAGGGTCCCGGCCAGCGTCGCGGCAAGGTAGGCGGCGACGACGGCAGTGAGCTGTCGCGGGTCCGCGGACACCGCGGTCACGATCTCCAGCCAGACGAGCAGCAGCAAGCCGGCGACCGCCGGCCAGCGCCCCGCCCAGTCGGGGAGCGAGAAGCGCTCGGCGGTCGGTAACACCGTCGCGAGCCGGCCGAACGGGTCGACTGCGGGCCAGCCGTTCCCCAGGAGGTACGTGCTCGCGGTGAGGCCGACCCACCAGAGCACCCAGACCAGCAACACCGCCAGGTTCCGGGCAGCTTCGGGGGGGCCGAGCAGCCCGCCCGCGAGCACCCCGGCGAGGCCGAGCAGGCCGACGGCGCCGCCGACGCGGCCGCCCCACCGGCGGATCGCGGGGCCGGCGGGGACCGACAGCGGACGGTCGTGGTACGCCGCCAGCAGGGCACGATCGGTGACGACGCTCGTGAGCAGGAGGGAGACGGCGACGACGGCGACACCGGTGAGCAAGAACAGCCACGTCGGCGCGTCGACCTCGCCGGCCGTGATCCCCGGGCCGCCGTGGGCCCGCGCCGGCGCGGCGAACAGCGTCGCCGCCGCCGGGACTGTCAGCCACCGACCGCCAGCTGATCGAGCGACCGCCGCGACTCTCGCGAGTCGATCCCCTCCCGATGCCGCGTGCTGGCGGTGATCGCGCACGTCTCTCGGGACGTCGGGAGGGGAGCTACAGGAACGTTTCGCAACCGAATCAGCCGGTCAGCAGGTTCACCGTGATCGCGCCGACGACCAGCAGACCCAGCACCCACGAGGCGGCCATCACGGCCGCCGCGCGCCGGTAGCCGCGGGCCTTCGCGGCCGCGTAGGTGCCGTAGAAGAGGTAGAAGAGGAACGCCGCCGCCAACGCGACGCCGACCGCGGCGCCGCCGGCGCTGACCAGCGAGCCGGAGAACGCGTCCCCGCTCACGAACAGCGCCGCGCCGCCGCCGACCGCGAGCGCGGCGACGAGGAACACGAGGGTCCAGACCGTCTCGTTGCCGGCGAGCGCGCTCCAGACCGACTGCTCGTTCCGCAGGCTCGGTGTGTAAGCTTTCCAGTTCCGGCCCACCACTGCCCCGACGACGGCGAGCAGGAGGAGGACCATCAGCGCCGCACTCACGAGGTAGATCGTCGATGCCATAGTGCGCTCCGTTAGCGAAGAATGGCCGCGGCGAGCGTATAAAGATTCGTTTCTTCGTCGTGGGCTCGCCCCCCGGTTCGTGCGTCGACGCGTGTCGCTGTGACGCCGGCTCCCCGATCGCGACGCCGTCGACTCACGACCGTTGTTCGTCGGAGAAATGCTCCGGCTGGGATTCGAACCCAGGTCATCACCGTGAGAGGGTGATATGATTGGCCGGACTACACCACCAGAGCGGACGCAATCATCGATAGCGGGGAGATACGTAAAACGATTGCGCTTTGCCGTTGCCGTGTGTCGGTTTCGCAGGTCACACGCCGGCCACAGCCTGCCGAACGCCCGTCGGCGACTACCGAACCGGCTCCCCGCCGAGGTAGACCCGTTCCGGGGACTGCCACGCCTGCACGTCCTCGAGGGGGTTCGACGGCAGCACCAGCAGGTCCGCGCGGTAGCCCGTCTCGATCATCCCCGTGTCGTCGAGGCCGAGCAGGTCGGCGGCGTTGACCGTCGCCGCCTCGAGCGCGCCGGCCTCGTCGAGGCCGTACTCGACCATGTACGCGAGCTCGTGGGCGGCGTCGGCGTGGTCGTTGAACGGCGTCCCCGCGTCGGTCCCCATCGCGATCGGGACGCCGGCGTCGAGCGCGTACTCCCACGCGGCGGCCATCCGCTGGGCGGCGTCCTTGCCCTTCTCGACGGCCTGCTCGGGGATGCCGGCGTCGCTGTTCTCGACGATCCCCTTCAGGGCCGACAGCGTCGGCACCCAGTAGGTGTCCCGCTCGACCATCATCTCCGCACCCTCCTCGTCCATGAACGTCCCGTGCTCGACGCTGTCGATCCCGGCCTGCACCGCGTTCTTGATCCCCTTCGTGCCGTGGCAGTGCGCCGCCGTCGACCGGCCGGCGGTGTGTGCGGTTTCGACGAGCGCCTCCAGCTCCGTCGGCGTGAGTTCGGGGGCGCCGGTCTGGGCGCCGGTCGTCAGCACGCCGCCGGTGGCCATGCACTTGATCGCGTCGGCGTCGGCTTTGAGCTGTTCGCGCACCGCCTTCCGCACCTCGGCGGGGCCGTCGGCCTCGCGGCCGAACCAGTGGCCGTGGCCGCCCGTCATCACGACGTTCTGGCCCGCCGCCTGCACGCGCGGGCCGAGGAGTGTCCCGTTCGCGACCGCGTCGCGGGCGTCGATGGCGACGGTCGCCGGCGCGCCGAGGTCGCGGGTCGCGACGACGCCGGCTTCGGCCTGGTTCCGCAGGTTCTCCGCCGCGCGGTAGGCCAGCGTCGCCTCGCTGTCGCCCTGCACGCTCTCGGCGTCGGGTCGGGCGTCCATCATCAGGTGGACGTGGGTGTCGATCATCCCCGGAACGACGAACTGGCCCGACACGTCGACGCGCTCGTCGACGTGCTCGTCGCTCGCGTCGCCAACGACTTCGATCGTCCCCTCGTCGATCAGTACGTCCGCCTCTAGCACGCCGTCGGCGTCCACGACCGTGCCGCCTTCGAGTAGTCGCATGGCTCTCGGTGGTGGCGCCGGCTACCTAAAGCGTCGGGTGGCGGCTATCGCGGCGAGAAGGTGACGGCGGGTTACTCTCCGTCCAGCGCGTCGAGGAGGTCGTCGATCTCCTCGGGCTGGTAGGCCTCGTACCCGTCGTCGACGGTGATCGAGGCGACCGAGAGCGCGTCGGCCTCGATCTCCTCGTCGTGCTCGCGGAGGCTCCGGAGCACCAGCTTCAGCCCCTCCTCGAGGGTGAGCTCCTCGGACCAGCCGTCCTCGAGCACGCCCTGGATCTCCTCGCGGCCGCCGCCGATGATCGTGGCCTTCCACTCGTGGGGCGTCCCCGAGGGGTCGGCGCTGAACAGCCGCGGCGTGCCCTCCTCACCCTCGACGCCGCCCTCGATCCCGCCGATCAGGAGCGCGGCGCCGTAGGGCCGGGTCCCGCCCATCTGGGTGTTCTCCTGGATGTGGTCGGTGATGTACTTCGTGAGCGTCTCGACGCCGATGGCCTCGCCGTAGCGCAGGTGGTTGGTCTGGGCCATCCGGCGGGCGAAGTCGATCAGCTGTCGCGCGTCGGCGACGTGGCCCGCGGAGGCGGCGCCGATGTGGTCGTCGAGCTTGTGGATCTTCTCGATGCTCTCTGACTCCATCAGCTCCGAGCTCGCCTGCGCCTGCGCGGCGAGCACGACGCCCTCCTCGGTTCGGACGCCGACGCTGGGCGCGCCACGGGAGACAGCCTCGCGAGCGTACTCCACCTGGTAGATGCGGCCGTCCGGGGAGAACAGCGACGTACCGCGGTCGTAGGCCTGTTGGTCGTTTCCTCTCATCGGGAACCCTCCGCCGCGGAGACGGCTTCGCTGTCAGTCATCAGTAGTCGGTACGCCCCCCCGACTGAAAAACCCTGCTTAAGCGGGATTTTACCACCCCGACCGTTGCTGTCGATATCCCTCGGGGCGACCGGCGGGGCCGGACGCCGGATCGTCGCCCGGTTCGTCACGTGAGTTTATCTCCTCGGCGGCCGCTGTGGCCCGTATGGCTCACACCGTCTGTCTCACCGTCGACTTCGACGCCGTCTCGCCGTGGCTCCACGCCGGCGAGTTCGGCGACTCGCCCGTCCAACGCTCCCGCGGCGTGTTCGGCGCCGAGGTGGGCGCCCCGCGCCTGATCGACCTGTTCGACCGGCTCGACGTGCCGACGACGTGGTTCGTGCCGGGGCACACGATCGACTCCTTCCCCGAGCCCTGCGAGCGCGTCGTCGACGCCGGCCACGAGATCGGCCACCACGGCTGGAGCCACACGCCCCCCGGCGAGTACGAGAGCCGCGAGGCCGAGCGCGCGGACGTCGCCCGGGGGATCGAGAGCATCGAGCGGCTCACCGGCTCGGCGCCCGCGGGCTATCGTTCGCCGTCGTGGGACTTCTCGCCCCACACCGTCCCGCTCCTGCAGGAGTTCGGCTTCGAGTACTCCTCCAGCGGGATGGCCCGGGAGTTCGAGCCCTACGAACTCACCGAGGAGCACGCGCCCGTCGACGGGCCCTACGAGACGGGCGACCCCGTGGGGATCACCGAAGTGCCCGTCTCGTGGCAGCGCGACGACTACCCGGCGCTCGCGTTCTCGGGCAACCGCGCGTTCTCCGACGAGGGGGCGGTGTTCGACCACTGGCGCCGGCAGTTCGACTGGATGTCTGAACACGCTGCGGATGGAGTGTACGTCCTGACGCTCCACCCGCAGGTCAGCGGCCGGAGTCCCCGGCCGTCGATGCTCCGGGAGTTGATCGAGCACATGGCCGCCAAGCCGGGCGTCGAGTTCGCGACGGTGAGTGACGCGCTCGCCGGCACGCGGTCGGCCGGCGAGGGTGAGGAGCACTGACCGCGGCGTCGCCCCGTCCCGAAACCGTTTGAACCCTCCCGCCCCCAGTCAGGCTATGACCGATCTCGCTGCCGCACTCGACGCCGACGGCATGACCTGCTTCGTCGGCGCCGGCGGCAAGAAGACCACCATGTACGCGCTGGCGGCCGAGACCGACCGCGCGGTCGTCACCGCGACCGTCCGCATCCCGATCTTCGACCCCCACGTCGCCCGCGTCGTCGTCACGGAGGACCCGATCTCGACGCTGGTCACCACCGACGAGTTCCCGCTCGGGCTCGTCCCCGAACGGGAGTTCGAGGACCGCTACCGCGGCTACGAGCCCGACACCGTCACCGAGATCGCCGCGGCCCACGACGGCCCGACGCTCGTCAAGGCCGACGGCGCCCGGATGCGCGACTTCAAGGCGCCCGGCGAGAACGAGCCCCGCATCCCCGAGACGGCCGACACGGTCGTCCCGATCGCCAGCGCCCACGTCGTCGGCGAACCGCTCGACGAGGAGTTGGTCCACCGGCCCGAGCGCGTCGCTGTCGTCGCGGGCGTCGACGTGGGCGACGAGATCACGCCCGAAATCGTCGGCCGGGTGCTCGCGAGCCCCGACGGCGGCCTGCGTGGCGTCCCCGCGGGCGCGACGGCGATCCCGCTGGTGAACAAAGTCGACGACGAGGACGACCTCGACGCCGCACGCGAGATCGCCGACGCGGTGCTCGACCACGCCGACCGCTCGGTCGTCCCGCGGGTCGTGCTCGCGCGGATGGCCGACGCCGAGGTCCGCGAGATCCGCGAGTAGCTACTCCGAGAGCCGCGCCGCCGCCTCCTCGAACTCCGCCTGCGTGTTGAGGTTCTCGAACGTGGAGAGGTCGGTCACGGTCGCCAGTTCCGCCTCGCTCACGACCGCGTAGGAGAGGTCTTCCAGCGGTGCGAGGATCTTCCGATCCCCGCGTTCCAGCGCGGCGTCGCAGGCTTCGGCCATCCTTTCCGGCCGGTAGACCGCCTGCGTCGTCTGGTACCAGCCGTCGACGAGGCGCGGGACCGCGCCGTCGAACGGGGGCTCACCCTCGTCGTCCGCCTCGGCCGGCGGCGCGATCTCGCCGCTCGCGCGGTCGAAGAGGTAGTCGATCGCGTCGGGATCGACGAACGGCATGTCGCAGGCGACGACGGCGGCGTACTCGCCCTCAGCAGCCCGACAGCCGTTCCGGATCCCCGCCATCGGCCCCTGATCGACCTCCGGATCGAGCGCGAAGGCGGTGGGGCGGTCGAGCGCGTCGCCCTCGCCGGCCGACCGCGTGCCGGCGAGCGCTTCCTCGATCGCCTCGCGCTGGTCCTCCCGACAGTTGACGACCAGTTCGTCGACGACCGGTTCGAGTCGGTCCGCCACGCGGCGGATCATCGGCGTCCCCGCGAGCGGGGCGACCGCCTTGTCGTCGTCGCCGAACCGGGTCGAGCGTCCGCCGGCGACGATCACGGCCGAGTGCATGGGCGAGGGTCGGCGCCGTCGCGGAAAGTCGCTTGCGGTCCGGTTCAGCCGTCGTAGGACCGCTCGAGAACCGTCTCACCGCTCGCGTTCCGGACGATCACGGTGTCGCCGTCGTTGTTCCAGACGGGCGACCCCTCCCCCCAGTAGAGATGGCCGTCACCGTCCTCGCCGCTGCCGGTATGGAGGGTGATCGTCCCGTTCGGGCCGATCTCGGCGCCCTCGGGGAACGTGTACGTGTGGTCGGCCTCGTCGCTGACTGTCCAGCCCGCGAGGTCGATCGTCTCGTCGCCGGCGTTCCCGAAGGTGACGTACTCGTCGTTGAGGTTCTCGCGGTCGTCGCCCGCGGCGTCGGGATGGATCGCCTCGATCCGGAGCGGTTCACCGCCGTCGGCGACGGCGAAGGGCGTCTCGGTCGCGGTCTGGGGATCGTCGACGGCGCAGGCGCCCCAGAGCCCGACGCCGTTGGTTCGCGCCGCGTCCTCGGCGGCCCCGTAGCGATCACGGTACTCGAACCCCGAGTCGTCGTAGCGGCGGGCGAGCCCTTGCGTGAGCAGGCCGTAGTTGAACGACTCGCCGTCGACGTGGACGTACGCCAGCAGGCGGCCGAAGTAGCCCCGGCGGGGCTCGTTGGCGTCGAAGGAGAGCGTCACCGTCTTCCCGGCGAGTTCGTCTTTCGCGTGCTCGCTGGCGCGCTCGCCCCAACTCCGGAGACAGTCACGCCCCGCTTCCGTGTCCGGCACGCCCGGGAACTCCGCGGGATCGTTCTCGGCGTGGACCTCCGGCGTGTCGACGCCGAGCAGGCGGACCGTGTCCTCGCTCCCGTTGGGGAGGCGCACGTCGATCGTGTCGCCGTCGACCACGCCGATCACCTCCGCCTCGATCCCGTCGGGGCTGGCCGTCGCGGAGGGCGGCGCGTCGACGGGCGTCGACGGCGTGGCCGCCGTGGGCGTCGGCGTGTCGGTGTCGAGGGGCATCCGTCCGTCGCCGTCAGTGGGGACGGGGCCGCCGGCACAGCCGGCGAGAACGAGGAGCGTACAGAGCGCGACCGCGCGGACGGGAGACTGCATCGGCGGCGTTACGGCGACGAGCGGGAAAGGTGTTGAGGCTCAGGGGGCGAGCCGGTTCTTCCGGTGCTTCATGTGCTCCTCGTAGTACTCGAAGGTCACCGGACACCACTCCGCCGCGTAGTCGAGGACCTCCTCGGTCAGCCCGCGGATCTCCCACTGGGCGTCGGCGGCCGCGCGCATGTCGGCGACGTGCATCAGCGTCCGGGCGTTCATGCTCATCACGACGTTGACCTCGGTCCCGATCGGGAGGACGAAGCGGGCGTCCTCCGGGGGCATCCCCAGGTCGAGCAGGCGCTGGTACTCCTCGACGGAGCGCTGGACCGAGTCCCGGAACACTTCCTCGCGTTTCTCGACGGTCTCCTCGTCGACGGTCCCGCTCTGCTGGTTGCGGCCGATCCAGTCGGGATCGGTGGCCGATGGCGGCGTGACCACCATCTCGCCGTCGCCGACGGCCTCGGGGTCCACGTCGTCGAAGGCGACGTAGCGCATGCTCTGGACGTCGAAGGAGACGTGCCGGTGGCGGGTGAGCTGGGCCATACACGAGCGGGACATCCCCTCGATGGCGAAGGTGGCCTGGGGGTGCTCGAACGGGCCGAAGTGGCCGTGGCTCAGCAGGTGGCCGATCAGCGTCTCCTTCTTCGCCCTGATGCTGTCGCCCTCGACGGTGTCCATCGTCTCCGCGAACGTCTGGTCGCCGACGAACGCCGACGCGTAGTCGTTGCGCGCGGCCGAACAGATCAGTTCCTCCGGGTCGTCCGTCGCCTCGAGCAGTTCGACCTCCATCTTACTACGGCACGGGGCCCGACGGGCCATAACTCTACCTTGTCGGAACTCGGCCCGCGGGACCCCAACGATGCCCCTGGTCCCGGAACGAATCGCTTTAGTGGCTCTCCGCGAAATCTGCCGGTATGGCAATCAAGCCGAAGTACGTCAAACAGCTGGGGAGGATCCTGCTCGAGAAGTATCCCGAGTCGTTCAACCAGAGCTTCGAGACCAACAAGGAGAGCGTCACCGCGCTCACGAACGTCGAGTCCAAGGAGGTTCGCAACCGCATCGCGGGCTACATCACGCGCAAGCAGGCCGGCGCCGCCGCCCAGGCAGCCGAAGCGTAGTTCTCCGTCAGTAGCTGTACTCGTCGGCCGTCAGCTGGACGTAGCGGTTCCGGTTCCGGAACTTGGTCAGCTTGTACTCCCCGAGTAGCTTCGCGCCCCGCAGGCCGGCCCGCGGGCTCCAGGAGAGCATCTCGTTCGCCCCCTCCTCGGCCAGCATCGCCTCGCCGACTTGGAACACGCTGTCCCACTTCTCGGGTTTCCACCCTCGAACGAGTTCGGACAGGGAGACGTTCCGTAGCAGCTCCTCGCCGACGGCCTCGTGCCACTCGTGGTTGTAGTGGCTGAGCCGGCCCTGTGCGGCGAGGCGGCCGGCGATGGCGCCGGTGCGGACCGCGAGGTGGTCGCCGCCCTCGTGGAACGCCGACGTGGTCCCCATCGCGCCGCCACAGACGGCGACGCCGGCGTCGACGGGCGAGTCGATCGGCCGCGTCGAGGAGATGGGGTAGGTCTCCGTCCCGCGGCTCTTCCCTGCGTCCTCGACGATCGGGAAGTCGCTCAGGTCGTACTCGTCGCCGTACTCGCGTTCGAGCAGGCGCTCGATGTACGTCGCGCCCTGCGGAATGCGGTCGTCCTCGGGGCGCAGGAGCTGGTAGGAGTCACGGTCCTCGACGGCGTCGATGTCCATCCCGATGGGCATCGTCAGCCCGACCCGGCAGACCCGGTCCTGGTTCGGGAAGATCCACGGGTAGGCGGTGTGGCCCGGCATCAGCCCCCACCAGAACACGATGGCGTCCTGCACCTGCTCGTAGATCTCCTCGGGGAACTTCCGGTACTCCTGGTAGGCGATGTGGTTGGCCGTCGGCGGCGAGAGAACCTGGCTCGCGGCGCGGTGGGCCGGGAGCAACTCGTCGAGCACGTTCATCGTGACGGTTCGCTGGGGCCCGTCACAGAGCAGCAGGTGGTCGGCACCGATCTCCTCGCCGCTCGCGAGGACGAGCCTGTGCCGCGGGTGACCGTCCCGGTCGGCGTCGACCTCGATCACCGACGCCTCGACGCGGTAGTGGGCGCCGGCGTCCTCCGCACGGGAGCGCAGGAAGTCGTCGAAGCGCGCGCGGTGGAAGGTGTAGCCGAACTCGTCGTAGGAGGACTCGATTCCCGTCGAGCGGAGGTTGCAGGCGGTGTTCGGGCCGCGGAACTCCGCGCGGTCGAGCACGTTCTGGACCACCCCGTCGGGCATCTCGTCGGGGTGGATCCCCATGATGTCGACCCAGTAGTCGAGGATGCCGGCGGCGTCGGTGGAGTCGGGGCCGAGCCCCTCGCGGTCCTCGCGCGGGACTCCCTTCTCCAGTACGAGCGCGTCGGCGCCGTGCTCGGCCGCGGCGTGGGCGGCCGACGTGCCCGCTGGCCCCCCGCCGACGATGGCGACGTCTACGCGTTCCATGACTGGATAGGTGCGGACTGGCCGCGTTAAAGTTACTGACTCGCCCCGTCGCCCGTGTCCCGCCCCGTCTACATGTACATCCGGTCCTCGAACGCCCGCTCGCGCTCCGCTGCGGCCTCGTAGCGCTCGGCGAGCTCGTTGTAGTAGCGCTCGATCTCGTCGGCGAACTCCCGGAGCGGCTCAGTGTCGACCTCGAGGTCGTACAGGTCAGAGACCGTGTCGATCAGCCGGATCGCGGCGTCGATGTCCGGAATCTGCTCGTGGACCGGCGTGCGGAACACGCCGACCGCGAGCGGCGAGTCGATCCCCTGCTCGACCAGCGCGCCCGTCACGCCGTCGAGATACCCCCGGGCCATCGGCGGCGTCCCGTCGTAGCCGTCGAGTCGCCGGTCGTGGTAGTCGTCGGTCGCGACGTAGTAGGTCTGGTGGTCGTCGGGACTGTGGCGCATCGGCACCGCGTCGACGACGACGATCTCGGCCACGTCGTGGCGTTCGGTCCACTCGAGGATGGCCTCGCCGAAGGGGTCGCTCAGCACGGGCGGGACGAACAGCTCGTTCTTCAGCAGCGTCAGCTCCAGGTCCGATCGGGAGAACAGTCGCGTGTGGTGGGTCGGCTTCCCGTTCTCGAAGGGCGTGATGCTCGGCATCCCCTCGGCGGTCACGTGGCCGGTCTCGGTCAGCTCCAGCTGGTCGATGAGGAAGTCGACCGCGGTCAGCCCGGAGAGCCCGTAGCTCGCGAACCCGCAGAGCAGCGTCTGCTTCGGCGCTTCGGTGTCCTCGACGGCGAACTGCCGGGATCGCTCGGGGGTCGGATCCATACCGTATTGTCACCGGCAGTAACCTTAGTTCTCCGGGCGCTCCCACTCGCTGGCCGCCGCGACGCGAGCCATCGCCTCGCGCTCCCGGGCGCCGCCGCAGCGGTCGACCACGTCCGCGAGGGAGTCGAGGCGGGCGCGGAGGTCGGCGTCGTCGAAGCCCGCCACCCCCAGCCGCGAGGCCGCGACCGTCGCCTCGATCACCGCGCCGAACCCGCGGTTGATCGTCGTCGCGCCCTCCCGAACGACCTCGCCGTCCCCGGGCCGTAGCTCCCACTCCCGGATCGTGGTTTCCCCCTCCTCCCGCGAACCCACGAACGCGGCCTCGACCTCGACCCACGCGTCGGCGCTCGGCAGGACCGGATCGTCCGCCTCCCGGATCGTGAGCGCGGCGTCGACGAACGCCCGCGGGTCGGCGACGAACTGGACCACCCCGCCCCCGCGGCGCTCGAAGTTCCGGCGGGTCCGGGTGTTCCCGTAGGTCTCCGCGGTCACGGGATCGCCGGCGTGGAGGCCGAGCGCGGCGACGTTCCACAGCCCGTTGGGGCCCTTCGTCGCGATCACCGATTCGGTGACGCCCCGCAGCGGCACCGGCCAGCCGTCGGGCGCGGCGTCCTCCGGCTCCCACTCCCCGCCCGCCGGTCCGGCAGTCATACCTCCAGCCCCCGTTCGAGCGCGACGAACAGCGCCCCGGCCACGCGATCGGCGGTCGTCCCGGGGTTGATCCCCTCGGCGACGAACGCCTCGGCCAGCTCCTCGGCGGGGTCGAGCGAGCCGGTCCGCTCGACCGCGGCGAGCGTCGACGCCGCGCGCTCGCGGACCGACTCGGCCACCGACTCGCCGTGGGTGGTCGCGACCAGCGTGTCCGGCTCCGTGGCCAACTGCCGGAGGAACGACCGCGCCGCGCGGTCGAGTACGGGGCCGTCGTCGGCCAGTATCGCCTCGGCGGCGTCGAACGTCCGCGGGAACCCCTCGACCCACTCCGCGGCGTTCGTGTCGGGCGTGCCGCCGTCTGGATCCGCGGAGAGTTCCATCACGTCCCAGAGCGTCGTCCCGCGCTCCCGGAGCGCCGGCACGGCGTCGCTCCCGCGGCGCGCGTCGAGGGCGTCGGCGCACTCGGGCGGGTCGCCGACGGCCACGTCGACGTGTTCGAACGCGCGGTAGAACGCCGCGGCGTCGTCGACGGTCGTCGCTCGACAGCGCTCGCGGACCGCCTCGCGGGTGAGTTCGCCCACCCCCGCCGCGCTCACGAGCGGCGTGAGCAGGAGGAGGCAGCCGAACTGGGTGTTGCCGCCGGACTGGCGGCTCATCCCGCGAACCGCGCGCTCGAACGCCTCGCCCAGCGGCGCGCCGTCGGCGGCATCCCGGAGCCCGGCTGCGCTCCCGACGCTCCCGGCGAGGAACTGCTCGAACCGCAGGTCGTCGAGGTCGCGGTGGCGGTCCACGTTGCCCGGTTTGGGCGTCCCGGCCACCTCCAGCAGGAGCGCGAGTTCGCCGTTCTCCGCCGGGGTTCGGGGGCACTCGCTCACGGTTCGACCCCAACTGACTCGGCCTCCTGCTCGGCGCCCCACTCGTCGACGGCCGCGGCGACCCGTCGGAGCACGTCGGGGTCGTCGCTCGGCCGGCCGACGCTGACCGCGTCGGCGCCGTAGTCGAGGTACTCGCGGACGCTCTCACGCCCGCGGACGCCGTTGTTGGCGACCAGGAACAGGTCAGTCGCGTCGGCGACCTCGGCGACGACGGACTCGCTGTCCATCGCGTCGACGTGGAGCGCGTCGGCGCCCGCGGCCTCGACGCGCCGAGCAACGCCGACGAGGTCGACGCCGTCGAGCTCCGTCCGCACTTTCACGCTCACGTCGGCGTCCGACGACGCGGCCGCCCCGACCAGGTCGACGAGTCGGTCGGGCTCCCGGAGCAGCGTCTCGCCCGCGCCCACCGCGCAGAGTTCGTCCTGCCGGCAGTGGGCGTTGAGTTCGAGGACGGCGTCGTGTTCAGCGGCCACCTCGGCGACCTCGCGGACGGGGTCGGTCGCCGTCGACCGGACGTTGATCCCCGGCCGCACGTCGACGCCGTCGAGCGCCGAGAGCTGGTCCTGGACGAACGCGATCGGGTCGTCGGGGAGGAACTCGGACCGGTCGCGGTCGGCGACCATCTCGCGGGCCGCCTCGCGGGTCGGCTCGTCGAGACAGACGCCGCCGAGGAACGCCGCGCCGGCCCACTCGGCGCCGTGTTCGGCCCACTCGGCGTCGGACTCGCCCGAGAGGGACGACAGCGCGAGGCGCGGATCGAACACCTACTGCTCACCCCCGAGTCCGGGCACGTCGCCGGTGTCGATGTCGTCGCCGTCCAGTTCGGCGGGATCGTCGACGGCGAGGCCGAGGTCAACCGGGGATGCGCCGGCGGCCACGAGCGCGAGCGCGCAGGCTCGAGCGACGCGCTCGGCGTCCGCGGGGCCGTCGATCTCCGTGTCGGTGCGGACGACCGGGCGGTCCAGTTCGGTGCCGTCCGCGGCGTCGAGGACGAACGCGTCCGCGAAGTCGTAGCTCTCGGCGACGCCCGCAGTCGACGGCTCGCGACCGGTCCCAGCCATCAGGTCGGCGACGGGGCCGGAGAACGCCTCGTCCTCACAGAACGGGGAGACGGCGACGACCGGCGTGCGGTCGAGCGCGCGGTCGACGCCCGGCAGCGCCCGGATCGGGCCCACGGAGGTGACGGGGTTCGAGGGGCCGACGATCACGGGCGCTTCGAGCGCCGACTCGACTGCGGGCGTCGGTTCGGCTCGGTCGGCGCCGCGGAACTCAACCTCCTCGACGGGCGGGTCGGCGCGGTTCGCGACCCAGTACTCCTGGAAGTGCATCTCGCCATCGGGCGTGTGGACGATGGTAGCGACGGGGTCGTCGCTCATCGGCAGCAGGTCGATCTCGAGGTCGAACGCGTCGGCGAGCGTGCGGGTCGCCTCGGTGAGCGTGTGCCCCTCGTCGAGGAGCGAGGTCCGGGTGACGTGGACTGCGCGGTCCCGGTCGCCGATCGTCATGAACTCCGCGATCCCCGAGAACCGCCGCCAGCGGGCGATCTCCCGGCCCGCAGTCTGGGCGTCGCCGGGGAGGTAGCGCGGCCCGGTTTCGAGGCCGGCGGCGTCGGCGATCCGGAACAGTTCGTCGTTCGTCTCGTGGGTGTCGCCGTCGATCCCCCACCACGTCTCGCGGTCGAGGACGCCGCCGCCGTCGAACAGCACGGTGTCGACGTCCGGCGAGACCAGCAGGCCGCCGAGTTCCACGTCGTCGCCGGTGTTGCCGACGACGGTGACGGCGTCGCGGGCGAACACCGGCTCGTCGCCCGAGAGCAGTTTGGGGGTCCCGGTACCCCCGGCGAGGAACGTGACCATGGCCGGCCTTTCGGGCGTGTGGGGTTGAAGCTTCCTCTCCCGCGGACACCGGGGCGACTTTGGGGCTCGCCCCCGGGGACCCCGTATGAACGCGATCAAGGACTCCGTCCACGACTGGATCACCCTCTCTCCGGTCGCGGCGGACCTGCTGGACACGCCGGCGTTCCAGCGGCTCCGGCACATCAAGCAGCTCTCGACGATCCGGCTGGTCTACCCCTCGGCCTCCCACACGCGCTTCGAGCACTCCCTCGGGGTGTACCACCTCGCCAGCGAGGCGCTCTCGCACCTGCGCGTCGACGGCGAGCGCGCCGCCCACGTCCGCGCGGCGGCGCTGCTGCACGACGTCGGCCACGGCCCCTACGGCCACCAGACCGAGGAGATCATCATGCGCCACGCCGGCCGCCACCACGACGAGATCGCCGGCGTCGTCGAGGAGACGGGCATCGCCGACACCCTCCGCGACCACGACCTCTCGCCGGACCGCGTCGCCGCGCTCGTCCGCGGCGAGGGCGAACTCGGCCAACTCGTCTCGGGCGAACTCGACGTGGACCGGATGGACTACCTCGTGCGGGACGCCCACCACACCGGCGTCCCCTACGGCTCGATCGACCACGGGCGGCTCGTGCGCTCGCTGCGCTACCGCGACGGCGAACTCGTGCTGGCCGCGGGCAACGTCCGCACCGCGGAGTCGCTGCTGCTCGCCCGGGGGCTGATGAACGGGATCGTCTACCGCCACCACGTCTCCCGGATCGCGGGGTCGATGCTCGAACGCGCCAGCGAGCGCCTGCTCGCCGGCGAGAACGGCGTGGGGATCGAGCAGTTCGCCCGGATGGCCGACCACGACCTGCTGGTCGCGCTGGGCGAGCACGTCCCCGACCTCGGGGGGCGGATCGAGCGCCGCGACCTGTTCAAGCGGACGGTCTGGGCGGGGCTCTCGGACACGCCGGCCCATCTGCTGGAACTCGACCACGAGGACGAGCGCGTCGCCGAGCGCGACATCGCCGAGCGCGCCGGCGTCGACGAGTCGTCGGTGATCGTCGACGTCCCCCGGCGGCCGTCGATGAAGGAGTCCAACGCCCGGGTCGTCGTCGACGGCGTCGTCCAGCGACTCGAGGAGGCGTCGGGACTGGTCGGCGCGATTCGAGAGGCCCAGCGCGACGGCTGGCGGCTGGGGGTCTACGCGCCCGAGGCCGACCGCGAGGCGGTCGCGTCGGCGGCCGTCGACGTGCTGGGGCTCCCCGAGCACGTACAGCGCTGAGCGAGCGCTATCGGCGTCGCTCGGTGGGTAGAACGGGCGGCTCGGGAGAATCCATCGTCACAAGGGGCTCTGTGGGGGTAACCCTCGTCACTGCCGCCCGGCGGGGATTGGGTGCGGGGCCGTATCAGTCGTTCGTTGTTCGGCGTCGGCCGCGACAGGGTTCAGTCCAGAACCAGCCACGGCACCTCGATCAGCGGCGGGATGGGGGTCTCGATGTGGTGCTCCCAGACCCCCTCCTCGCCGAACGCCTCGCCGTGGTCGGCGGTGACGACGACCCGGCCGTCGAGCTCGTCGACGAACTCGGCGACGTCCTCCAGCACGATCCGGAGGTTCTCCTCGTACAGCCCGAGTGCGGCCTCCTGCGTCCCGTTCTTCATCACGTCGGCGGGATCGAGTTCGAGCCAGAGCCCGGCCTTCTGGGCGAGTTCGCTGCCGTCGAGCACGCTCTCGACGTTGGTCCGGAGCCGGTCGCTCATCGAGGCGAGCGTGCCGCCGTCCGCTTCCGCGTCGCCGTTCTCCGCCTCCTCCTGTTTCCGGATCCCCTTCTGGATCTGTTTGAGCTTCTGTCCCTTCCCCCGGGAGAGGTAGGGGGCGTGGGGCTGCATGTAGTGGAGGACGGTCCGCTCGGCGCGCTCGACGGCGTCACGGTTGTTCCGGAACGCCTCGGTTATCCCCTCGGGGGGGACCGTTCCGAGCTCCTCGTTCCAGCCCGACTTCCAGACGTCGAACACCTCGCTGATGTGGTCCGAGGCGGTCCACTCGTAGTCACAGCTCGCGCCCCACTTGAGCTCGTTCAGCGGGATCCCGAGATCGTTGATGAACGGGTTCCCGGAGAAGTACGCGATGTCGTGCTGGCCCGTGAAGTTGCGGTAGGCCCACTCCGGCGTCGACGACCCGACGCTGCGGCGCTTCTCCAGGCGCCCGTCCAGATACTCGTCGTAGATCTCGTTGAACACGTCGAACCGGCAGGCGTCGAGCACCAAGCAGTAGTCCCACTCGGACTCGAGGAAGTCCTGATCCCGCATCAATTACCCGGGCCTTCACAGCCGTTCTACCTATTCCTGTTGCTTTCTCGAAGCGGCGAAAGAACCGGTTCGCGCCTTCAACACGACTTTGTGGTACGCCCCACAGTACGCGGTATGGAACTGTTCGCCGTACCGGAGTTACCGGAGATCCGCGAGGGCGACGATCTGGCGGCGATGATCGCCGACCGGGTGGACCTCCGCCCCGACGACGTGGTCTGTGTGGCCTCGACGGTCGTCTCGAAGGCCGAGGGGCGAGCCGCCGACCTCGAAGATTTCCCCGCCGCCCCGCGGGCCAAGGAGATCGCCCGGAACCTCGAGGATATCTCGGGCGAGGAGAAGGACCCTCGCTTCGCCCAGGCCGTACTGGAGGAGAGCACCGACGTGGTGATGGAGGCGCCGTTCATCCTCACCGAGACGCGCTTCGGCCACGTCGGCGTCAACGCGGGGATCGACCGCTCGAACGTGCCCGAGCACGACCTCCTGCTGCTCCCCAAGCGCCCCGGGGAGTCCGCCGAGCGAATCCACGAGTCTCTCCCCGAGTCGCCGCCGGTGATCGTCTCCGACACGTCCGGACGCTCGTTCCGGCACGGCCAGCGCGCCGTCGCGATCGGCTGGGCCGGCATGCCCGCCTCGCGGGACTGGCGCGGCGAGACCGACCGCGACGGCCACGAACTGCAGGTCACCGTCGAGAGCGTCGTCGACGAGCTCGCGGGCGCCGCCAACCTCGTCTCCGGCGAGGGCGACGACGGCACGCCCGTCGTGATCGTCCGGGACTGGGAGTTCGGCGACCACGGCGGCAGCGACAACATGTTCCGCGAGATGCGCGGGGACTTCGTGCGCCAAGCGCTGCGGGACTGGGAGTACGAGGGCTGAGCGATGCAGGACGGTTCACCCATCCGGCGCGGGATCGAACTCACGCCCGAACACCCCGTCTCCCGACTCGTTGACCTCGGGGAGACCGCCGAGAGCGCGGGCTTCGACGCCGTGTTCGCGTCGTCACACTACAACAACCGCGACCCGTTCCAGACGCTCGCCGCCGTCGCCGCCCAGACCGACTCGATCCGGCTCGGCCCCGGCGTCGCCAACCCCCACGAGAGCCACCCCGTCGCGCTGGCCTCTCGGATGGCGACGCTCGACGAGCACTCCGGCGGGCGCGGCGTATTCGGCATCGGCCCGGGCGACCCCTCGACGCTCCGGAACCTGGGCGTCGACGGCGACGACCGCGGCCTGCGCTCGGTGCTGGAGGCGTTCAAGGTCGCCGAGCGACTCTGGACCGGCGAGCGCGTCGACCACGACGGCACCTTCGTCGCCGAGGACGCCGGCCTGAACTACGAGCCGCCCGGTGGGATCCCCGTGTACGTCGGCGGCGAGGGACCGCACATGTGCCGGATGGCCGCGAAACACGCCGACGGGCTGCTGTTCAACGGCTCGCACCCGCGTGATCTCGCGTGGGCCGGGGACCGCGTCGCGGAGGGCCTGGAGGAGCGGCCGGATCACCGCGGCTCGTTCGACTTCCTCGCGTACGCGAGCGTGAGCGTGGCCAGCGAGCGCGAGGTCGCCCGCGAGGCTGCGCGCCCGCCGGTGGCGTTCATCGCCGCCGGGGCGCCGGATCCGGTCCTCTCACGACACGACGTCGACCCCGAGCGCGCCGCCGCTGTGGGAGAGCGGATCAGCGAGGGCGACTTCACCGGGGCGTTCGAGCGGGTCTCACCCGGGATGATCGACGCCTTCGCGGCCGCGGGGACCGTCGACGACGTTGCCGACCGGCTCGCCGCCGTCCTCGAACACGCCGACGGGGTCGTCTGTGGCTCGCCGCTGGGGCCGGAGCTCGACGAGGCCGTCGAACTGGCGAGTGAGGCGCTGGAACTGGCCGAAGAACGCGTCTGAACCGACTACCGCGTCGAACCCGCGCCGAGCAGGTCGAGCAGGCCGCCGAAGGCCAGATACGCCAGCGCGCCGCTGGCGGCGAGCACGAACAGCGCCCCCATCGCGGCCGAGACGGCCGAGAGCGGGTCCTGGGTGACGACGCCCTCGAACAGCCGTCCCATCTCGGGCAGGTCGGTGACGATGCGGGTCGCGAACTCCTGCAGCGTGGCCATGGCTGATCGTTGCGCCGGGGGCCACTTCGCTTTTCCGAGTACAGCCGAGGGAGTTTTGGGGGCGCCCGCCGTCGCCCTCCCCGTGACGCTCGACCCCATTCACGTCGACACCATCGCCCGCATCGCCGCCTCCATCGCGGGCACCGTCGACGACTCCGACCACGACGACCACGCCGCGCGGGCGTGGGAGCTGCTCGACCCCTTGCGCGAGGACGGCCGGGTCGTGGTCGACCCGCTCGACGAGCCGTCGCTCCGGGCCGCGGCGATCGACGACGTGGCGCTCGCGGACCGGCCGTTCGCCACGACCCACGGGCTCGACGCCGGCACGCTCAACCCGACCGGGTTCAAGAACGGCCTGCTGCTCGACGTGGCCCAGGCCGCGATGGCCGCGGCGCCGACGGATCTGGAACTCCACCGCTCGCGCTCGCTGGTCGCGACCGTCCACGCCAACGACGCGACCCGGGAGTACGGGACCGACTGGCAGCGCTACGACGACGGCTACAGCCGCCAGCGGGTGCTGCAGGTCCCCGAGGTCGCGGAGTTCGCCGACGAGGTGACCCACGAACTCGCGCTCTACCTCGCCGAGTCCTCCCACGCGCTCGAACACGCCGACGCCGTCGAGGAGCTCCTCCTGCTCGACGGCCCGCTCTACCCCAAGCGGCTGTTCAACTGGGAGTCCCGCGATCCCGCGCTGGCGGAGGCGACCAAGGAGGCCGCCCCCCAGAACATCATGGAGAACTACGTCCGCCTCGTCGAGGGGTTCGTCGAGCGCGGGATCCCGATCGCGGGGTTCGTGAAGAACCCGACCTCCCGCTTCATCGTCCGCACGCTGTCGGACCGCACGCCGACGCCGTGGGCCGACGACGCCGCGCTGTTCACCCGCCTGCTCGAGTGTCGCGAGGAGGGGGGTCGGGAGGACGAGAACGGGCGCGACGGCGACCCGGCGGCCGCCCGGGACGAGTCGGATCTCACCTTCACCTCGTGGTTCCGCTCGCGTGGCTCCTCGGACGAGCCGATGTCCGACGACGGCGACGCGATGGGGATCCAGCGCCGCCTCGACCCCGAGGCGTACGAGGTGACGTTCTGCTACCTCTACGACCCCCGGACCGACGTGACGTACAAGATCGAGGCGCCCTACGCCGTCACGCGCGACCCCGAGACGCGCGCGGCGCTGACGACCCAACTGCTGAGCGAGGTCGCGACCGAGCGCGGCCCGCCGGAGGCGATTGGGAAGGCCGACGAACTCGCGAAGATCGGCGCCGGCGAGAAGGGGGCGATCCGCCGGAGGTTCGAGGAGACGTTCGGCAGCGAGTCGCGGTCGACGTACGACCGGTTGCGCTGGGGCGAGGAGGAGTAGCGACCGATCAGGCCGGCGTCTCCTTCTCCACGTCGACCGTCACGTCGTCGACGCCGATGCGGGCGAACTGCGTGCGGATGTGCTCGCGTGCGGCCTCGATCGCCTGCTCGCGCGTGTCGAACCCGCGGGGCATCGGCGACTCGAACGCGACCCGGATCTCCTCGCCGTCGATCTCGATGGCCGAGCCGCCGCTCTCGACCTGGTAGAACTCGTCGCAGACCCAGACGTAGGCGGCGTCCTCGTCGGGGGCGCCCTTGTAGGAGGGGGGCTCCTCGCCGCGCTCGAAGACGGTGCCGGTGAGCGTCGTGCCCCCGCCGTGGCCGCTGACGTGAATCATACCCGAGCTAGTCGGTCGGCACTCTTAGGGGTGGTGCCCGCGGCGCCGCAGGGAAAGGTGTATGCCGGGAGCCCCCCACGTCCGGCGCATGAGCGATTCGGGCGATCTTGGCGATTTCACCGACTACGTGGGCGACGACGACGCCTCCGCCGCCGACGCGAGCGACGACGCCCCGGCCGACGACGCCCGCGCTGACGAGGCCGAGTTCGAGCGCTACGGCACGGAGCCGGCGGGCGCCGACCAGGGACTGGGGACCGTCTCGGTCTCGCAGGGGCTGCGCGTCTCGCAGGACGGCGACGAGACGCGGCTGCGGGCGTTCATCACCACCGGGAACCGCGACTCGGTCCGGCTGGGGAGCTACCTGCTGGTCCCCTACCCCGACGACGAGACGCTCTTCTGCTCCATCGCCGCGCTGGAGTACGCCCAGGAGTTCCAGTCCGACGACGCCACCGAGATCCACGCCCGCCGACAGATGCGCCGTGAGGAGTTCGAGGAGCGGGACTACAAGTTCATGGCCGAGTTGGAGCCCGTGGCGGTCATCTATGAGGAGGGCGGCGAACTCAAACGGCGGATGACCGACCGCGTCCCCAAGCCGGGCGCGCTGGCCCGCGAGGCCGCCGACGAGGAGCAGATCAAGACCGGGCTGAAGATCCCCGGCGACGGCGTCTTCCTCGGCCACCTCTCCGTCGGCGGCGAGAAGGTCCGCACCGCCGCCGAACCGCCGACGGTCGACTACCGCGTGAAGGACGAGTACGCCGACGGCGACCCCCTCGTCTTCCGGCACACGCTCGTGGCCGGCGGCACCGGGTCGGGGAAGACCCACGCCTCGAAGAACGTGCTGCGGCAGTATCTCGATTCGGACCGGAGCTACCCCATGGACGACGGCCGCGACGTGTCGCCCGCCGTGGTCCAGTTCGACCCGCAGGACGAGTACGCCCAGATGCACGACGACAACCCCGATATGGACGACGAGTTCGCCCGCAAGCTCGACCGGGAGGGGATCGCCCACGGCGGCCACGACGACACGGTCGCGCTGGTGCCCGTCGAGGACGGCGTCACCTACGGCGGCGAGAACCACCGCGCCGAGCAGGTGCGGTTCACCATCCCGTTCTCGGTCGTCGACGAGTACGACATGCCGTGGCTCGTCGCCGGCGGCGGGCTGAACGACAACCAGTACCCGGCGCTGCTCACGCTCCTCAACCGGTTCTTCAGCGATTACGGGAGCAACGGCACCTACGAGGAGTTCTTGACCTACCTCGACGACCCGGGCCTGCAGGAGGAGCTCCACGAGTCCGGGCGCGTCCACGAGGCGACGTTCGACGCCGTCAAGCGCCGCGTTCGCGGGATCCCCAACGGGATCTTCGATCAGGACGCGCGGCCGATCACGGAACTGGACCACGAGCTCGTCCGCCCGGGCGGGCTGACGGTCGTGCCGACCTACCACCTCTCGACCTCGCGGGCGAAGGAGATGTTCGTCCTCGCGGTCTCGTCGCTGCTCGTCGACGACAAGCTCTCGAACTCCCCGCAGAGCCAGCGCATCAAGGAGACGCCGCTGGTGCTGGGGATGGACGAGGCCCACAACTTCCTCTCGGAGGCCGACACCGTGCAGGCCCGGAAGGTCGTTCAGAAGTTCACCGAGGCCGCCAAGCAGGGTCGGAAGGAGCGACTGGGGCTGTTCCTGATCACCCAGGACCCCCAGGACATCGCGGAGCCGGTGTTCAAGCAGGTGAACACGAAGGTCGTGCTGAACCTCGGGGACGAGGACGCGATCTCGTCGGTGAACATCCCGAGCGAGTTGGCCCGGAAGGTCCCCTACATGGAGAAGGGACAGATGGTGGTCTACTCGCCCGACAACTCCGAGCCGGTGGAGCTGATCGGGCTGAGCGAGTGTGTCACTCGCCACGGCGAGTGATCGACGACGACCTCCGCGTCGTCGTGACGCGTGGCGATGTGTTACCAGACACGGCGAGTAACACCAGTCTCCGCTCGAGACCGACCGCGACCTGCGTGTCGCGGTCACGGAGCGTGTTGCCGTGACTGTGTCGAACCAGTCACGGCGTGCGACCAGCGGCGATCTCCGGATCGGCGCCCGGAACCGATGCCGTGACTGTGTCGAACCGGTCACGGCGTATGACCAGCGACGATCTCCGGATCGTTGCACGGAGCGTGTTGCCGTGACCGTGTATGGCCAAACGTCTCGCGACCGACCGCACCCGCCGCGCCTCGGCGGCGAATCCGCCACCCCGCTTTTCACGGATGCCCTCGAACCCCCAGCCATGACCGACCGCATACTCGTCGCGTACGACGGCACGCCGCAGGCCGAGGACGCCCTCGAGTTCGCCGTCGAGGAGTGGGCCGACCACGATCTCACGCTGCTGTACGTCATCAACCCCGTCGAGGCCGGCTACAGCGCCGGCGTCGGCATCCCCAGCGGCGGCGAGGAGTGGTTCGAGCAGGCCAAGGCCGACGCCGAGGAACTGTTCGCGGACGCGGACGAGGAGTACGAGACCGAGTTCCGGACCGAGACCGCGGTCGGGCGGCCGCCCCAGGCCATCGTCAACGTCGCCCGCGGCGAGAGCGACGACGTCGACGCCCCCGGGTACGACCACCTCGTGATCGGGAGTCACGGCCGCACCGGCGTCTCACGCATGCTGCTCGGGAGCGTCGCCGAGAAGGTGGTCCGCGAGTCGCCCGTTCCGGTCACTGTCGTCCGGTAGCGGCGACGACACGACGGTGACGCGGGAGTTACCTATAGCCCCGAGGTGACCTAATTACGCGCTATACGACAGGCATTAAACCCCGAGCCGCCTCGATCGGACATGGAGTTCGACGAGGCGGTCCTCACCCGACGCAGCGTCCACGAGTACAGCGACGAGCCGGTCGACGACGACACCATCGCGGCCGTCTTCGACCAAGTTCGGTACAGCCCCTCCAGTTACAACCTCCAGCCGTGGGAGTTCCTGGTGCTGACCGAGGACCCGAACCGCGAGCGACTCAAGGAGGTCGCCTACGGCCAGGAACACGTCACCGACGCGCCCGTGGCCGTCGCGGTGCTGGGCAACACCGACCCCAGCGCCCACGCCGAGGCCGTCGCCGAGGACCAGCTCCGGAAGGGGTAGCTCCCCAACGAGGCGGCCAAGGAAGACCTGCTCGAGACCATCGATGGGATGGCCGAACGGGACGAGTCGGAGAACCGGCTTTGGGCCACCCGCAGCACCGCGCTGGCGGGGATGACGCTGATGCACGCCGCCCGCGCCGAGGGGCTGGCGACCTGTCCGGTCGGCGGCTTCGACGGCGAGGCGCTGCGCGGGGAGTTCGACATCGGCGACGGGTACGAGCCGGTGATGCTGGTGACGATGGGACACGCCGCCGCCAACGCCCGGGACACGAACACGCCCCGGAAGTTCCGCCGCTCAGTCGACGATATCGTCCATCGCGAGGAGTTCGAGCCGGCGGAGGCCGAACTCGACGACGGGGTCGTGGCCGAGAGCTACGCGACGCAGTAAGTCGACCACGGCGCGCGACCTGCAGCGACCTCCGTGTCGCTGCCACGGAGCGTGATGCCGTGGTCGTGTAGTAGCCACCCACGGCGCGTTAACCTGTCGCGGGCTCCGTTCCGTGACGACGGAGCGTGTCGCCGTGATCGTGTCACCATCACTCACGGCTAGCGGACTCGACGTCGGCCGGCCCACGGGTCAGTACGAACAGAACTTTGCTCTACCGCCATCGTCCCCACTCATGGTCGTGCCCGGACAACTCGCGTTCGGCGGCTTCCTCGTCTCCGGCGGGGTACTGCTCGCGATCGACCACCCGGCCGTCGATCGACTCAACCGCCACCTGAAAGCCTCGGGAACGAGCCAACGGCCGTCGGAGATCGAGACGGACGGGAACGCTGAACTGGTCGGACGCGCCGTCGGCGTCCTCACCCTCGTGACGGGGCTGTTGATCGCCGTCGACGCGATCGCCCGATCGCGCCGCGGATCGTCAGCCGGTTAGACGCCCGGGATACCGAGCGCCGACAACTCGACGAGGTTCGCCAGCGAGAGGACCCACAGTAGCACGATCGCCGCCAGCCACGCGGCGAAGCCGATCCCCGCGGCGCGGATCCAGCCGCCCGGGTAGCGCCAGTTCACGATGCCGATCCACAGGACCAGCAGCAGCACCGGGCCGACGACCGGGATCCCGCCGATAAAGCCGAGCAGCGCGTAGGCCAGCGCCCCCACGGCGGCGGCGACGACGGCGTCCCCGAACGCGGGATCCTTCCGTAGCACGATCTTCGCGCCGATGTGGATCGCGAGCGCGCCCACGAGCAGGCTGACGACTCCGACGATGAGTCCGTCTATCGGGGCCATACGTGTCCAGTCGCGGCGCACGAGGGAAAGCGTGGTGGGCGTCGTGACAGCTGCCGAGAACGATCCCGGCGCCCCCGTGGCCGAAGGCTTTAGCGGGAGTCACCGCGTTGGTGCGCACGAATGGACGAGTCGGACCTGCGGATGGACCAGCGCGTCCGGAAGTCGACGCGGGAGACGCTCCGTGAGTCGTTCGTTACGGGGCTGGCGGTCGTCGTGCCGATGCTGGTCACGGTCATCGTGCTGGCGATCGCGTTCCAGTACGTCTACAACACGCTCACGGTTCTCGCGCAGGGGATCATCGACGCCGGGAACCTGGTGAACATCCCGGTGTACGGCGATATCCCGGTCGGGATCGTCGTCGTCCAACTCGCGACGCCGGTGATCCTGCTGGTCGTCATCATGGTGGTCGGCGTCTTCACCAACACCACCGAGTGGGGCGAGCGCGCGGTGAACTACTTCGACTACTTCATCTCCCAGATCCCGGCCGTCGGCGGCGTCTACGAGTCGTTCCGGCAGATGAGCAACGTGATGCTGGAGTCGGACACCCAGAGCTTCCGCGAGGTGAAACTCGTCGAGTTCCCCCACGAGGGCGCGTACACGCTGGGGTTCGTCACCACCGAGACGCCGGACGCGCTCGCCGAACCGGCGGGCCACCCCGAGATGCTCACGCTGTTTCTCCCGCTCGCACCGAACCCTGTGATGGGCGGCCACCTGGTTCACATGCCCGCCGACCGCGTGATGGACGTGGACATGACCGTCGAGGAGGGGATCCGCGCCATCGTCACCAGCGGCGTCGCCGTCGCCGGCGGCACCCGGACCGGCGACGGCGGCCTGTCGGCGGCGGCGATGCGGGATCTCGCGGGCGTTGAGTACGCCGACCAGCAGTTCACCCCCGGACGGGACTCGCCCGGAGTCAGGCGGTCGGAATCGGCCGACACCGACCGCTCGGAAACCTACGACGAGTCGGTCAACCCCGAGCGGTCGACGACGCCCGACGACATCGCCCGCCGTGAGCGCTCCGAGGCCGACGCCGACGCGGGGACGGCGCGATCCGACGCCCGGCGAGCGAACGTCACGCCCGCCGAGGAGGCGGGCCGGTACGCCAACGAGGCCGACGGGACCGATCAGCCCCCCGCGGCCGCTGCCGACCGGGAAGCCGAGGCGCGTGACCGGACCGACGAGCCCCCGGCAGCGGCGGCCGGCCGGGAGCCGGCGGAGGGGGACGCGGCCGACGACGGGGAGACGACCGACGACGCTTCCCCGGCGGAGTCCGGCGAGGGGAACTGATGGGGGAGTTCACGCTGCGGGAGCACACCGCCGACGTGGCCGTCGAAGCGACCGGCGACGACGTCGGCGCGACGTTCGCGGCCGTCGCCGACGGGCTCGCGGCGGCGATGTGCGACGACTGGCCGGCGCCCGACGCCGCCGACGGCGGCGAGCGCGCCGACCTCCGGGTCGTCGCCGAGAACCCGGAGGCGGCGCTGTACGACTACCTGGACGAGCTGATCTACGAACGCGACGTACGGGCGGTGCTCCCCGTCGACAACGAGGCCCGCGTCGAGGGGAACGGCGAGTGGTCGGTCGACGCCAGCTACCGGGGTGTGCCGCTCTCGGCGGTCGTCGCCCGGGAGGTGAAGGCGGTGACCTACTCGGAGATGGACCTCCGGCGCGTCGACGGGGGGTGGGAGGCGTACGTCGTGTTCGACGTGTAACCGATCACGGCTCGCGAACCGCCGCGACCGCCGTGTCGCGGCCGCGGAGCGTGTTGCCGTGATCGTGTGTTACCGACCGTGGCTCGCGAACCGCCGCGACCGCCGTGTCGCGGCCGCGGAGCGTGTTGCCGTGATCGTGTAAACCGATCACGGTTCGTGACCGCTCGCGGACTCCGTTCCGCGACGATGGAGCCACTACCGTGATCGTGTCCGGATATTCTCACGACGGCGTCGGCGCTACGTGTCCACGTACTGCCGGACGAGCCCGCACTCCGGACAGACGTACGTCGTCGGCTTCAGTTTCTCCTTCGCGCCGAGGCTCCCCAGGAGTCCTTCCTTGGGCTCGTCGGTCACGAGGTGGAGTTCGAACCCGTCCGAGGTCCGCGTCGTCGTCTCCTCCATCGTTACGCCGCAGTCCGGGCAGCGTCTGGTCGCCATGGCCGGTGCTGTGGCTGCCGCCGATATAGTGCTACGGGGGAACGACCTTTCCCGTTCCCGGACACAGCAGGTGGTATGACGCGCCACACCGCGATCGCGCCGCTGACGCTCGCTGTACTGCTCGCCGCGATCCCGGGGCGGGCGCTGGCACACGTCCGGTACGTGACTCCCAGCGATGGTGGGGAACGGGCCGCCGAACTGCTCGCCGCCATCGCGGCGGACCCCCTCGCGCTCGCGCTGCTCGGGGGCGGGGGCGTCGGGACCGTCGCCGCCGGCGCCGGCTGGCTCCGGTTCCGACCGTTCCGGGCCGACCTCGCCGTCCTGAGGACCACGCTCCGGAGCTACGACGACCTGCTGCCGTGGCTCGCCCGGCTCGCGATCGGGCTCCCGATGGTCGGCGCGGGCTTCACCGGCTACCTCTTCTCGCCGGCCGCGACCGCCGACCTGCTCGGCCTGCCGGGGCCGCTGATCCGGCTGTACGGCATCAGCGTCGGGTTCCTGCTCGTGTTCGGCTTCGCGACCCGGATCGCGGCGCTCGCGGGACTCCTCGGCTACGTGGTGGGGCTGGCGTTCAGCCCCGCGCTGTTGCTGGCCCTGGAGTACGTTCCGGGCTTCCTCGTGATCCTCCTGCTCGGGGGTGGCCGCCCCAGCGCCGACCACGTGTTCTCCCGGCTCTCGGCCGCCGAGGGCACGGTGTACCAGCGGTTCGACCCGGTCCGGGAGACCCTCGCGCCGATCGGCGAGCGCCTCGCGGCTCGGACGGATCTCGTCCCGGTTATCGTCCGGGTCGGGCTGGGGGCGTCGTTCGTCTACCTCGGGATCGTCCAGAAGCTGTTCATGCCCGGCCAGGCGCTGGCCGTCGTCGCGAAGTACGACCTGACTTCGGTCGTCCCCGTCTCGCCGGAACTCTGGGTCGTCGGCGCCGCGCTCACGGAGATGGCGCTGGGGATCGCGCTCGCGCTGGGCCTGTTCACCCGGGCCGGCTGTGGCGTGGCGATCCTGATGTTCACCACCACGCTGTTCGGGCTGCCGGACGACCCCGTGATGGCGCACGTCTCGCTGTTCGGACTGGTGTCGGTGCTAGTGATCACCGGCGGCGGCGCGTACTCGCTGGATCGCTGGCTGGCCGAGCGGTTCGGGAGCGACGCCCGCGTCGAGCGGGCCGGCGGGGACGCGGCGCCGACGGCCGACTGACACGGAACGGTCTTTCCGCTTCGGGCCCCACGGTCGGGTATGACTACGAGGGAGTTCGACGACGTCACGCTCGAACGCGTCCGGGAGCACGTCTGGGAGATCCCCCAGGAGGGCGGGATGGAGGTCCCCGCCCGCGTGCTCGCGAGCGAGGCGCTGCTCGAGGAGATCGGCGAGGACGACAGCCTCCGACAGCTGAAAAACGCCGCCCACCTCCCCGGGATGACGAAGCACGCCCTCGCGATGCCGGACGCCCACCAGGGCTACGGCTTCCCCGTCGGCGGCGTCGGCGCCGTCGACGCCGAGAACGGCTGTATCTCGCCCGGAGCTGTAGGCTTCGACATCAACTGCGGCGTCCGGATGCTCCGCACGCCGCTCACCTACGACGACGTGCGCGGCCGAGAGGAGGAACTGGTCGACGAACTCTTCGAGGCGATCCCCTCCGGGCTCGGTGGCGGCGGCGTCGTCGAGGGGAGCCGCGACGCCGTCGAAGGGGCGCTCGAACGCGGCGTCGAGTGGGCCGTCGAGCAGGGGTACGCGACCGAGGCCGACCTCGCCCACTGTGAGGACGAGGGGCGGCGGCCCGACGCGCAGCCCGAGTTCGTCTCGAAGAAGGCGAAGGACCGCGGGATGAACCAGATGGGGAGTCTCGGCTCGGGGAACCACTTCCTCGAGCTCCAGCGCGTGACCGACACGTTCGACGACGCGGTCGCCGACGCCTACGGGCTGCGCGAGGGCGAGATCGTCGTCCTCATTCACTGTGGCAGCCGCGGGCTGGGTCACCAGATCTGCTCGAACTACGTCCGGCGCATCGAGCAGGAACACGGCGACCTGCTCGACCGACTCCCGGACAAGGACCTCGCGGCCGCGCCCGCCGGCTCCGAGTTGGCCGAGGAGTACTACGGCGCCATGTGCGCCGCGGTCAACTTCGCGTGGGTGAACCGCCAGCTCATCACCCACCGGACGCGGGAGACGCTCGCCGAGGTCTTCGACGCCGTCGACGCCGCCGACGTGGAACTGCTGTACGACGTGGCCCACAACATCGCCAAGCGCGAGACGCACGACGTGGACGGGGAGGCGCGGGAGCTGTTCGTCCACCGAAAGGGCGCGACGCGGGCGTTCCCGGCCGGGCGCGCGGAGGTGCCCGACGCCTACCGCGACGTGGGCCAGCCGGTGATCATTCCCGGCTCGATGGGGGCGGGGAGCTACGTGCTGAAAGGCGGCGACCGCTCGCTCGAGGAGACGTTCGGCTCGACCGCCCACGGCGCCGGGCGGCTGATGTCCCGCACGCAGGCCAAACAGGAGTTCTGGGGCGGCGACGTCCAGGACGACCTCGCCGAGCAGGACCACATCTACGTGAAGGCCAACTCCGGCGCGACGATCGCCGAGGAGGCACCTGGGGTGTACAAGGACGTGGACGAGGTGGTCCGGGTCAGCGACGAACTGGGTATCGGGGACAGGGTGGCACGGACGTTCCCGGTCTGCAACATCAAGGGCTGAGTCCCGTCCCCCCGGCGCCTCAGCGGGGGACGATCGACGATCTCCCCGCCGCGATCAGGGCCACAGCCCACGGGCGTCGTGGGCCTCGGCGACGCGGGAGAGCGCGACGATGTAGGCGGCGTCGCGCCAGGTCACGTCGCGGCTTTCGAACTCCTCGCGAACGTCGTTCCACGCCGCGAGCATCTCGGTCTCGAGTTCGTCGTTGACGCGCTCCAGCGACCACGCGCGGCGGTTGATGTCCTGGAGCCACTCGAAGTAGCTCACGGTCACGCCGCCGGCGTTGGCGATGATGTCCGGGATCACCGGGATGTCGCGCTCGGCGAAGATCTCGCTGGCCGCCGTCGTCGTGGGACCGTTCGCCCCCTCGACGACGAGGTCGGCGTCGACCGCGTCGGCGTTGTCGGCGGTCAGCACGTTGCCGATGGCTGCCGGGATCAGCACGTCCACGTCGAGTTCGAGCAGTTCCTCGTTGGAGACCGTCTCGGGGGCGTCGTGGGTCATCACCGCTTCCGGCTCCTCGTGGTGGGTCGGGATCGAGTGCGTGTCGAGCCCGTTCGTGTCGTAGATGCCGCCGTTCACGTCGCTGAGCGCGACGACGTTGGCGCCCCACTCGTCGAGCAGGCGGGCGGCGTTGGCGCCGACGCTGCCGTACCCCTGGACCGCGACAGAGGTCTGCTGGATGTCCATGTCGTAGTAGTCGATCGCCTCGCGGGCGATGATGGCGACGCTGCGGCCGGGCGCGCTGTCGCGGCCCTTGCTACCGCCGACGACCGGCGGCTTCCCGGTGACGACGCCCGGGATCGTCTCGCCTTCCTGCATCGAGTAGGCGTCCATCAGCCACGCCATCGTCTGCGGGTCGGTCCCCATGTCGGGCGCGGGGATGTCGACCGTCGGCCCGATCACGTCACGGAGCTCCTCGGTGAACCGACGCGTCAACTGCTCCTTCTCGCGATCGCTCAGCTCCTTCGGGTTGACGGAGATCCCGCCCTTGGCGCCGCCGAAGGGGAGGTCCATCACCGCGCACTTCCAGGTCATCCACATGCCGAGGCCCACACACTCGTCGCGCGTGACCTCGGGGTGGTAGCGCAGGCCGCCCTTGTGGGGGCCGCGGACGCTGTCGTGCTGGGCTCGGTAGCCCGTGAACACGTCGACGCCGCCGTCGTCGCGCTCGATCGGGACCGTGACCTCGTGGACGCTCTTGGGGTGTTTGAGCCGCTCGACGATGTTCGGGTCGATGTCGAGGTGGTCGGCGGCGTGCTGGAGCTGGCGACGCGCGGTCTGCAGCGCCGATTCGTGCTCGGTCGGCTCCTCCGGGGGCTGCTCGGTCTCTGTTGTGGATGTGGATGCCATGATTACTCGATCGGCGTCCGTCGATTCCGCATCGAACCGGCGCAGTCCGGACACTGCCCGGGGTTGTCTTCGGCGACGATCACGTTGCCGCACTGGAAACACTCGTAGGGCGTCTCCTCGTTCGGGTTCTGGTCGACGTCTCTCATAGTGACGAGTCCCGACAGCCAGTGACGGGTACTCGCCCTCACTAACGGGGGGACCGGGGAGTATTCCCTCGTTGACTACCGAACGGCTCCGAAACGGGTGGGTTGATCATTCAACGGTGTGCCGAACCCACACGATCCGGCAGAACGGACGGGAGCGCGCCGCTCACTCCCTCAATCGGCGTGTGCGGTCGTGACCGGCGCGTGGTCGTCGATCAGGGCGGCGAACAGCTTGCGCTGGACGGTCCGGACGTGCTGGTAGAACCCCTGCGGCGAGATGTCCAGCGACTCGGCCACCTCCTCGCCGGTGAGGCGCCTGGGCGTCTCGAAGAAGCCGCTGTAGTACGCCGTCTCCAACACCTCCAGTTGGCGGTCGGTCAGGCGCTCGAGCACCGAGGCGTAGAACCCGTGTTCGGAGGCCTGCTCTCTGGTCTGTTTGGCGGTGAGCTCCACCTCGCCGAAGCGCTCGCGCAGGAACTGGCTGACGTGTCTGGTGTCGACGCTGCCGGGCACGTCGATGGTGAGCTCCGTCCCGGACCCGGTCGCCGCGGCGGTCTGGAGGATGGCGCCGTGGTCGGCCAGTTCGGTCGCGAGAAACGGCTTCGAGAGCTGGAGCCGGACCACGCCGCCGGTCTCGCCGCCGCGGATCTCCTGGACGTCGTCGACCAACACGAGCCCCGCCGCGGCGTCGACGACGCTGTCGACGGGTGCGTCCTCGACGGTGACGAACACGTAGTTCCCGTTCGCCGTCTGCTGGACGCCGCCCTCGTAGCTGAGCGTGCAGTCCGCGGCGCCGGCCAACTGCGTGAGGACGAACGAGCGGTCGGACACCGCGTAGTCGACGCGGGTCATCGACGTGGTGAGCAGCGCGCGCTTGCGCTCGCTGGCGCTGATGGCCGACGCGATGGTCTCCCCGAGTTCGCCGAGCACCGTCCGAACGGGGTCGTCGAACGCGTCCGGGGTCTCGGCGTACACCGTCAGGACGCCGTAGGTGAGATCGTTGTACACCAGCGGAATGCTCAGCACCGAGAGGAAGTCCCGGGAGATGGCGGCCTTCCGCCACGGCGCCGCCCGGAGGTCGGCGGCGACGTTCGACACCAGCGTCACCTCCCCGGTCGCGGCGGCTCGGCCCGCCGGCTCGACGCCGTCGGCAGCGACCGGGAACGACTGGCTGTCGATGTACCCCTCCTCGGCGCCGGCCCACGTCGCCGGGTTGACGGTCTCGGTCGCCGCGTCGACGGTGCCGATCCACGCGAACCGGAAGCGGTCCTCGGCGGTCAGCCGCTCGCAGACGGTGTGGTCGATCTCCTCCCTGGTCTCCGAGCGGACGAGCGCCCCGTCGATCTCCCGGATCGTCTCGTTGATGCGGTTGAGTGTGGTGAGCTGCTCGTTCCGGTGTTGGAGCTCGCGGTCCTGCTCGCGGAGCTGGGACTCGCGGCTGACGCGGTCGAGCGCGGCCTCGGCCGTCGCGGCCAGCAGGTCCGCCAGTTCGCGGGTCACGTCGTCGAACGCGCCGACCTCGGTGGTGCCGGCGATGAACACGCCGTGGTTGCCGAGCGGGATGTACGCCGCGCTCCGGAGGTCGGTCGCGGGGTTCTGGAGCCGATCGTCGGCGTGCACGTCGTCGAAGAAGAGCGCCTCGTCCTCAACGAAGCTGTGGCTCGTCAGGTCGCGCCCGTCGGCGTGGACGGTCGGCAGGGGGCCGTTGGCTTCCCGCATCCCCGGTGACTGGGCGGCGGGCTGGAGGTGGTTGTCGTCGGCGTCGAACAGGTAGACGGCGCCCGCGTCGAGATCGAGCACCGACGCCGTGTCGTCGACGACGTGCTGGGCGATCTCCTGGTGGGTCTCGGCGTAGAGGAAGTCCCGGGCGGTCTCTTGGAGCGTGGCCAGCGCCTGCTCGCGCTGCTTGCGCTTGGTGATGTCGCGACAGCTGTACAGCAGCGTCCCGTCCTGAATCGACACCTCGCGGACGTTGACCAGCAGCGTGTGTTCACGGCCGGCCTTGTCGGTCGCGGTGATCTCGATGTTCTTCAGCACGCCCGTCTCGGCGAGCGCCTCGCGGTCGAACAGGTCGTCGCCGAGCAGTTCGTCGATCGTCCCCAGCTCCCGGATCTCGTCGGCGGTGTAGCCGAAGATGAAGTGGACGTTCGGACAGACGTACGTGTACTCGCCGTCCTCGTCGGTCATGAGGACGGTGTCGGTCATGTTGTTGAGCGTGACGCGGTGGAGCTCCTCGGACTGCCGGAGCTCGCGTTCGAGGTCGACGCGGTCGCCGATGTCCATCCCGTCGACCACGATGGAGACCAGCCGCCCCCGCTCGTCCTTCACGGGGCGGACCGAGAGCTCGAACACGCGGTCGCCTGTGACGCCGTCGCGGGTGACGACCGCCTGGCCGAACTCGCCGTTCCTGGCCGTCTCGACGAGCCGTCGAACGTCGGCCGCGGCGGTGTCGTCGTCGGGCCACCACGGGAGCGTCCAGAACGGTTGCCCGACGACGGCGTCGGTGTCCGCGTCGACCATCTCCCGGGCGACCCCGTTGACCCGCGTGAGCGTCCCGTCCGGGTCGAGTACCCAGGTCGCGGTTCGGGCGTCGTCGAACGTGGCGTCGAACTGGCGGGCGCGGTCGCGCCGGGTCCGCTTGCGCTGGGCGGCGCGAATCGCCTCCTCGGTTCGCCCGAGCGTGTCCTCGACGACCTCGTCGAGCGGGCCGTCGACGACCACGTAGTCGGTGACGCCCGCCTCGATCGCCTCGCTGGCGAGCGATTCGCTGCCCGCGGCGGTCCCGAGGAGGACGGGGAGCGTCGTCGTCGTGTCGCGGATCCCGCGGACGAGGTCGATCCCGGTCGAGTCCCCGACCTCCCGGGCGGTGAGGACGGCGTCGACGGCGTCCGTCCGAACGAGTTCGAGTGCGGCCGGGGCCGTGTCGACGGCGTCGACAGTGCTGTCCGTCCGGCTCCGCAGCGCGTCGGCGACGGCGGTCGTCCAGTCGGTCTCGCCGACCACGGCGACCCGCGAGTCGTCGAGGACGGTGTCGGATAGCGAGGGCATGTTGGGGGTTCGACGCCGCCGGTGACGGCTCGGCGGCCGTGTGTTCCCGACGGTAGTCGCCCGGCGATGAAAACGTCGTTGTTTAACTATCAACCTTCGTGATCGACCGTTCTTTCGATACCAACGTGTCCCCTGCGACCATACCTCACACGGCGACCGGAGACATTTACCCCCGCCCGGGCGCTACACCGCGTATGCTCGACACCCGGCGCGGTCGGTTCGTCCTCCTCGCCCTCGGGATCACCACGGTCGCGTTCCCGTTGGCGATCCTGTTCACGCCGCCGGACCCGTACACGCAACTGGTCGTCGCCGGCGGCGTGGTGGCGATCGCGCTCACGGCGGCGAACCTCCTCAGCCACCCGACGGTGTACGGATGGTTCCAGAAGGAGTGAGCGGTCGGCCGCGGGGGCTCAGTCGTCGTGGGGGCCGGCCGGCCCGCCCGGCTCGTCCGGTCCGCGTGGGCCGTGGGTGCCGAGGCCGATCGTGACGCGGTCGCCCTCCGGCTCCGGCTCGATCTCGACCCCGTCCTCGAACCGGACGAAGGAGAGGTAGAACGGCTCGCCACAGCCCTCGTCGGGGGCGTCTGCGCCCGCCGGGAGGTCGTCCCCGGAGAGCAGTAGCTCCCCGTCGCCGCAGACGATCCGGACGCCGTCGATGCCCGCCGCGTCCTCGAACGGCTCGTCCGGGTCGACGTAGTTCCATCCGGAAAGCGGGTAGGGCGTGACGCTCTTGTCCGCGAGATACCCCTCGCGCTCGAGTTCGTGGACTGCGCCACAGCACGGGCAGTAGTAGGTGACGGGGTAGGACATACGCGGAACGAGGCGCGCGAGGGGGACGTGCCTTTCGGCGGCGTCACCCCCCGGCCGGACTCACTCCTCCCCTCGCGCGTCGACGACCAACACGGGGATCTGCGTCTTCCGGAGGACCTGCTCGGCGACGCTGCCGAGCAGCGCCCGGGAGATCCCCGAGCGGCCGTGGCTCCCCATCACGACCAGGTCGGCGCCGAGTTCGTCGATGGCGTTGCGGATGGCCCGTGCCGGCTGGCCGGCGCGGACGTGCTCCTCGGCGGGCACCCCCGCGGATTCGGCGGCGTCGGCAACGTAGCCCGTCGCCTCGTCGGCGGCCTGTTTCACCTCGGGCATGTCGTCGAGGTGGCCCTGCCGGATGCGGTCGACCTGCTCGGTGCCCAGCGAGTAGTTCACCGCGTCCACGTCGATGACGTAGAGCGCGTGGACGGTGGCGTCGTACTTCGCGGCGAGGTCGACCGCGCGGTCCACGGCGGCCTCGGCGGTGTCGCTTCCGTCGGTCGGAACGAGGATGTTGTCGTACATGGATCAGTCGTCCGCGGGGGTCTCGCCCCCGTCGGTCGCGACGTCTTCGGCGCTCTCCTGGCGGGACATCGGCTCGGGGCTGTGACACTGCCGGACCATGCGTTTGGTGTCCTCGGGCGGCTCCTCGGTGAGCCGGGAGACGACGATGGTGATCGCGAACACCAGCGGCGTCCCCACGAGCGCGGCGCCGATGGCCGGGAACACCTGTCCGTAGAGGTCACTGAACGGCACGATCAGGTCGTTGACCACCGCGGCGATCCAGACCAGCAGGCCGACGCTCATGCCCGCGAGCGCGCCCTGTCGGTTGGTCTTCTCCCACCAGAGCCCGAGGAAGAACATCGGGAACAGCACGATCGCCGCGAGCGAGAACGCCAGCGCGACCAGTTCGCCGACCAGCGCGGGCGGGTCGAGCGCGGTGAGCGTGACGATCGCCCCGAGGACGACGATGGTCCCCCGGCCGACCAGCACCTGTTCGCGCTGGGTCGCGTCGGGGTTGATGATGTTGGTGTAGATGTCGTGTGAGACCGCCGAGGAGGCCGTGATGAACAGGCCCGCGGTCGTCGCGATGGCGGCGGCGATCCCGCCGGCGGCGACGAGGCCGACGAACCACGTCGGAAGGTTCGAGAGCTGGGCGGCCAGCACGACGATCAGGTCACCCTCGCCGCCGGACATCCCGCCCTCGGCGGCGTAGGTCGGGCCGTACTGGGAGGCGTCGTAGAGGTCGACGCCGAACGCCGCCAGCGCGGGCGCGCCCCAGTACAGCAGCATGATGAAGAACAGCCCCCAGACCGTCGAGTGGCGGGCGGTCCTCTCGTTCTCGACGGTGTAGAACCGCACGAGCACGTGCGGGAGGCCGCAGGTTCCGAACACCAGCGAGAACGCGGTGGCGACCCAGAGGAAGAACGACGAGTTCGCGAACGGTTCGGAGAACTCGCTGTTGAGGTCGTTGATCAGCGCCCCGTACTCGATCTGGGGCAGGACGGTCGAGTAGTCGCCGGTGAAGCCGACGACGTACACCGCCGCGAGGAAGGCGACGATGAGGATGACGTACTGCACGGCCATGTTCTTGGTCGCGCCCATCATCCCCGAGAGGCTCAGGTACGCGACGGTGATCGCCATCATGATGACCACCATCGTCACGTAGTCGGTGCCGAACACGTAGAGGCCGACCAGCCCCATCCCGCGGGCCTGCCCGACCGAGTAGACGAAGCCGATCAGGATCGTCGTCAGCGCGCCCATCGCGCGGGCGGTGTCGGAGTTGAAGCGGTCGCCGACGAAGTCCGGCGCGGTGTACTTCCCGAACCGCCGCATCTGGGCGGCGAGGAAGATGAGCAACACGAAGTAGCCTGCGGTCCAGCCGATGATGAACGCCAGCCCGTAGAACCCGGAGAGGGCGACCAGCCCGGCCAGGCCGAGGAAGGAGGCGGCGGACATCCAGTTGGCGCCGATCGCCATCCCGTTCTCCACGTTGCCGATCGAGCGCCCGGCGACCCACATCCCCTCGGTGTCGGCCACCTTGAACAGGTAGCCGACGACGAGGAACAGCGCCAGCATCGCGATCACCAGCACCGCCGGGATCGGCTTGAACGAGATGTCCAGCGCCTCCGGCAGGAGTTCGCTCGACTGCAGCGCCGCCGCGGCGAGCGCGTTCATACGTCCTCACCCCCGTCGGCGGCGACGCTCTCGTCGGGCTCCGACCCGCCGCCGGAGCCGGCGTCGACGGTCTCGGAGTGGTCGATGCCGTACTTCTCGTCGAGTCTGTCCCGCCGCCGCGAGTAGATGAACGCCAGCACGAGCGAACTCGTCGGCGCGACGAACGCGACCGTGAAGTAGTGCGCCGGGAACTGGATGACGGGTATCTCCTGGGTCATCAGTTCCGGCGCCAGGTAGGTCGCAACCACCGGCCCCCAAGTGAGCACCGTCCACGCGAGAAAGCCCGCCCACACCAGCTTCAGGTGGTCCCGCATGAACGGCGTGTTGGGACTCAGGATGTTGATCTCGGTCTCGAGGTAGTCCACCTCCGCCTCGCGCTCGGCGACGCCGCCGTGGGTCTCGTCGGACGGCGGCGACGGTCGGCCGCCGTCGGTCCCGCCGGCCGGCGGCGACGATCGGCCGCCGTCGGTGGCGAGGTCGTCGGTGTCGTCGTCCGGTTCGTGTGAGGTATTGTGTGTCATAGATCGTGCGTGTGTCGGTCGTGGTCCGTTCGTGTTCGAAAAACGGTGCGTCGGGGTTACTGCTGTACGCTGTCCCGGATCTCCTCGACGATCTCGGGGTTGCGCAGGGTGGAGGTGTCGCCGAGTTCCTCGCCGTTGGCGATGTCCTCGAGCAGTCGGCGCATGATCTTCCCCGAGCGCGTCTTGGGCAGTTCGGGCGTGAAGATCACCTGTTCGGGGCGGGCGATCGGGCCGATCGCGTCCTCGACGCCCTGAACGATCGCCTCTCGGAGCTGTTCGGTCTCGTCGTAGCCGTCCTCGGTGATGACGTAGGCGTAGACGGCCTCGCCTTTCACGTCGTGATCGCCGCCCACCACGGCGGCCTCGGCGACGCCCTCGACGCCGACGATCGCCGACTCGATCTCCATCGTCCCGAGCCGATGCCCGGAGACGTTGAGCACGTCGTCCACGCGGCCCAGCACCGTGATGTAGTCGTCCTCGTCGATCTTCGCCCCGTCCTCCGGGAAGTAGGTCCAGTCCTCGGGGTCGTCGCTCTCGATGTCGGAGTACTCGCGCCAGTACTCGTCGATAAAGCGCTCGTCGTTCTGGTAGAGGGTCCGGAGCATCCCCGGCCAGGGCTTCTGGATCGTCAGATAGCCCGCCCGTCCGGGGTCGACCTCCTCACCGGTCGTGTCGAGGATCTCGGCATCGACGCCCGGGAGCGCCGGACCCGCGGAACCGGGCTTCATGTCCTTGACCCCTGGCAGCGTGGTGACCATCATCCCGCCCGTCTCGGTCTGCCACCACGTGTCCACGACCGGGCAGGACTCGTCGCCGATGTGCTTGTAGTACCACTTCCAGGCGCGGGGGTTGATCGGCTCGCCCACGGTACCCAAGAGGCGCAGACTCGACAGATCGTGCGCGTCGGGGTACTCCGTCCCCCACTTCATGAACGCCCGGATCGCCGTCGGTGCCGTGTAGAGTTGCGTGGCCTCGTACTCCTCGACGATCTCCCAGAGACGGTCGCGCTCGGGGTAATCCGGGGTTCCCTCGTACATCATCGTCGTCGTCCCGAGCGCGAGCGGGCCGTAGACGATGTAGGAGTGGCCGGTGATCCAGCCGATGTCGGCCGAACAGAAGTACGTGTCCTCGGGCTTGATGTCCAGTACCGCGTGAGAAGTCCACGCCGCCCACGAGAGGTAGCCCCCCGTCGTGTGTTTGACGCCTTTCG
>NZ_FOXI01000008.1 GCF_900115675.1 Halolamina pelagica
CGATCGTGCCGTGCCGGTGTCAGTGTCGCTCCGGTTCGTTTCGCCGTGTCGGCGCCGTCGTCGATGTGCCACTCTGGCCCGTGATCGATCGCTTGGTCGTCGATGATGAGGCCACAGTCGTCACAGACCGTTTCAGCCGCATTCGTCCGGACGGTGCCGCCACATTCAGGGCAGGGATCAGTTGGACCGCACTGGACATCCTCGTCGAAACCACGACCGTAGATGTCGCTTGTCGTCATCAGTCTCACCTACGCGAGGCGACGCCGATGCAGCGCGCCCCGCATCCCTCTCGGGGGTGACAAACTCGGCAGCGGGAGGCGCAAATCGGACTTCGACGCCGATGATGCCGAGGTGTTAACCAACACTGTGTCGGTATCGGTCCGGTGTGTTGGTTAAGCCTAACCGCTACGGCGTTCGGAGCTCTCAAACTGGCTTCACGACGAAGGTGTCTGGCTCGCTGGTTGCTCCTTCACCTAATCGCTCCGCCGACATCGAGGACGACTGCGTGAGCTGGGTGATGAGCTCGTCGCGAACGGTTCGTCGAGGGACGGTGGTCTCGTGCCAGCCCAGTCGGTCGTCGAAGTGCCGTTTCTGGAACTGCTCGCCGACGTCGTCGGCGGCGACGTACTGCGTCCGCGTCGACCGCCCGACCTGGTGGGCGACGAAGACGGCGCCCACGGCCTCGTGCGTGAGCTCGACGAGAGCACACTCCACGAGCGCGACGACCGACGCGTGATCCCGGTCGGTCGGTCGGAACCGCCATCTCGAGGTCCGCCAACGGCGCCTCATCGTCGGTGGTAGTTCCTACGTGATCCGCTGATCGTGACTTGCTGCGTCGTTCCGAAGCCATCGTTTCTCGAGGGCACGTGATACGCACCCCGCCACCCCCTCCCGGGGCGACAAACACCACCGAAACAAACCCCGCCAACCTATGCGCTAATTCTGATACTTCCGTAGTTCCGCTACCCCTGTGATGGCCCCTCGGCCTGAGAGAGCCGGCGGCCTTCGCACATTGCATATCGCCTCTTTCTTTGGACGAAAACCGCGATATGCATGGCAAAATAACGAACTCAAATTACAGAAGAGGCCCGTCGGGCCGATTTGAGGGCGTACAAAGTACCTCGACGAGTTTGAGGATTGTTCCTAACGGACAGAATTTGCTCGACGACGGGGTAAGGAGGAAGATCTCGGCCGCACCTAATCCGTTTCGAGACGATGCTCCATCGGTCCTCGGTAGCTTGAAACTACACCGTTAGCACTTCGAAACGTGAATTACCCCCCAATTCAAACGAATCTGGTCGGGAGAACTGCTGGAAATTGCTTGACGAAGATACTGAAGTAACTGATACTAGGCAGTAGCTTAGCTCTCGAAGTACTGATAGATACAAACCCTGTGAGCCATTACAGTTTGGCTGCGGAAGTTATTTCGATTGAAACAGCAGTCATCAGACATGGATAGGACGTTGCCCCGCCCCTGGACATTCGAGAGAGAAGCAATATTGATTGGGTTGAGGAAACTCAATATTCATCTTCATTGTCCAGATATTTCATCTATAGATGATATATCTATTCTTGATAAATATGGTATTGATAGGTACCGACCCAACGGTCACAGATGGGTTTACAAAGGCGATCCACAGCCGGATGGAACTGGACCCAAGATCACGGTGTGATTGGAAAAGTTTTAATTAGACTTACTATAGAATAGTATTGAATCTACGCTGCTGTCGAGTCTGATACGAACGATTCACCCAATACAAAGCTAGATTTCTAACTACTATTTTATATGCTGTGCTAAATACCGTAAAAGACGACGTTGATCGCGTCGTGTTCACTGACGGCGTCGCACGGCTGAAAGAGGTGTGCTCGTCACAACCTCGATGACAGATACGAGAACACGGCAATCGGACCGTACCGAATACATATTTTTAGAGGTAATAGTAAATACCTACCAATCTCTCGATATACCACAAACGTGGTTCGAAACTGCTGTCGAGTGGGCCGGAACTTCGCCTACCATAGACAAGCGTATCTGAACACTCTACTGTGTCGATCCGGAGGCGGTCAGGGCCACGCCGGATCAACGCCAACAAGTTCGGCGCTCCGGCGCCAGAGTCGCGCCCGGATTTCAGGGTCGACAGCCTCGTCGGCCGGTTGGACGACACCGTCGCCGGTCACGTATACGCCAGTCCGGTCACCGAACTCGGGTGCAGTCGCGAGACGGACCAGCCGTCGTCCGCCCGCCCGTTCGCTGGTCCCGACACCGGGAACGATCCCCGCAATACGGACAGCGAGCCGGGTAGTGAGGGCAGCATCGCGAAACAGGTTCGTCGACGGGACGAACCCAGGGTGGAAGCTGTTCGCAGTCACATCTTTCGGAACCCGGTCAGCGAGTTCGAGTGTGAACGCAATCAGCGCGTGTTTCGAGCGTGAGTAGGCCTGGAGGGCGTCGTAGTCGCGTTCGAACTGGAGGTCCTCGAAATCGATCGAGTCGCGGCGATGCATTTCGGAACCGGTCGTGACGATCCGGGCCGGTGCCGACGCGAGTACGATGTCGAGCAATTCGTGTGTGAGAAGATAGGGGGCCAGATGGTTGACTGCGAGCGTGCGTTCGATCCCGTCGGCGGTCTCAGTGCGCTCGCTCACAGAGAGCCCGGCGTTGTGGGCGAGCACATCGAGGCGATCATACGTCTCTTGGATCTCCGTCGCGAGTGAACGCACTGCCGACTGAGACCCCAGGTCGGCGCGGTGGAACCGGATCTCGCCCGGTAGCGTCGACGACTCAGCCGCCAGCGACTCTCCACGGGACCGATCGCGACCGACAACACCGACGGTCGCCCCACGTTTGGCCAGCTCCGTCGCCGCGATCCGCCCGATACCGCTCGTCCCGCCAGTGAGGAGCACGACGTGCTCGTCCATGTCGCTAGAGGACATTGGTAGATGTTTGCTCGCCGACGGGATCAAGTTTCGGGTCGATATCGGGGGTTCATGCTGACAAGATGTCGGACGAGAGTTTACAGGCGGCCGAGGCGAATGCCACGGGGCTTGACTCCAAGGCGATTCACGACGAGTGAGATTCCCGACCAGTTCGCTATATCGACTCCGGATAATAACGCCAGTACTGTTGTTATTTAATCCATACGCCTTTACGATCGGAGCCGGACCAGAGAGTAGTGAGTGATTCAGAACCTGGCCGGCGGGGTAAAGTAGAACAGCTGATCGAGAAGCACGATTTGGAGGGAATCGGTGATCGACTCGAACGTCGCTGGACTGCGAACGGTGAGGAACGGAAGAGTTTGCGGGACCTTGCCGACGAGTTCAACCGAGAACTCCTACGTGTCGCAATGATTGATGCAGAGATGCAGCCTCTCGATGGAGCTGTCGAAAACGTGTACCGACTTTTGACTGACGACGACGTTAGCACCGCCGACCGTAAAAGGGCCCAACGTCGCCTCGATCGTGAGGATGTCGACGTCGATCAACTTCAACAGGAGTTCGTTACCTACCAAGCTATCCGAACCTACCTGAGGGAACACCGCGGCGCCTCGTACTCTGGTGAGACGAGAGACCGAACCGAATCCGAGAAGGAGCACATCCAGCGACTTCGTGGCCGCGTTCAGTCGGTTACCAACAGCAAACTGGCACAATTGCAACGGAACGGTGACATCGATCTCGGCTCGTTCCGCACGCTAGTAGAGGTTAACGTACTGTGTGAGGACTGTGGTACTCAGTACGCTGTTGAGACGCTACTCGACAACGGCGGCTGTGACTGCGTCGGTTCGGACGAGTAGCAACCTGTTCGAGGGGTGGCTGTACTCTCTCGAATGGGAGATGACATCGGGACTGGCGCCGACATGTTTATACGATTTCCGCTGGCAGAATACCTATGCAGCGACGACAGGCCTCCGCTCCCCGGGCTACGGTCCACGCCAACAATATCGGAGGGATTCAGGAGACGGAGGTTACGATCGAACCCGGAGTAACTATCCTTGTCGGCCGGAACGCCACAAACCGTACTTCGTTCCTTCAGGCCATCATGGCCGCGCTCGGGAGCGAGAACGTCGCGATGAAGGGGGACGCCGACAACGCCGAGGTCACGCTCGAACTAGGCGAGGAGACGTACACCCGGACGTTCACCCGGCGTGAAGGGGGCATCGAGCGGGGCGGCGATCCGTACCTCGACGATCCCGAGTTGGCGGACCTGTTCGCCTTCCTGCTCGAGTCCAACGAGGCGCGACGGGCGGTCACGACGAACGCGGACCTCAGGGAGCTCATCATGCGCCCCGTTGACACCGAGGAGGTCCAGGCTGAGATCGACCGCCTCCAAGACCACCGTGACGATCTCGAGGGGGAGCTCGCCACCATCGACGACCGGAAGGGCGAGCTCCGCGGCCTCGAGGATCGCCGCGAAACGCTCCGCGGGAAGATCGAGGAGACGAAAGCCGAACTCGAAGCCACGGAGGACGAACTCGACGCGGCCGACGCCGATGTCGAGGCCCGGCAGGAAGAACAGTCCGAACTCGAAGACCGGCTCGAAGAACTCCACGAGAAGCGTGCCGACCTCGAAGATGTGCGGTACGAACTCGAAACGGAACAGGAGAGCCTGCAGGCGCTCAAGACCGAACGCCGAGAGTACGAGTCCGAACTGGAGGACTTGGACGAAAAGCCCGACGCCGACGCCGACGAGATCGAAACTCAGCTCCGAGAGCTCCGGGAACGAAAAAGCGAGCTCGAAAGCCAGGTGAACGAACTCCAGAGCGTGATCCGGTTCAACGAAGGGATGCTCGACGAGGACGGGCCGGCGGCGCCGATCGACCTCGACGCGGGGGGTGACGGAGCTCTCACGGACCAGCTCGTCGACGATGCCGTTACCTGCTGGACCTGTGGAACCGCGGTCGACCCGGACCAGATCGAGTCCACACTCGAGCAGCTCCGCGACCGCAGCCAGTCGAAAGTCAGCGAGGTCGACCGACTCGAACGCGAGATCGAGCAACTCCGGAGCGAGAAGCGAGAGATCGAACAGGTCCAAACGGAACGTGAGCGACTTGAACACCGGCTTGACGAACTTGAGACTGAGATCAGGCAGACGGAGGCGACAATAGACGATCTTCGGGATCGACGTGAGCAGCTGACTGAGTCGATCGAAGAGGTCGAGGCCGCTGTCGACGAACTGGAGGGCGAGGAATACGACGAGGTGCTCGAGCTCCACCGGAACGCAAACGAACTCGAGTACGAACTGGGACGGCTAGAAGGTGAGTTGGAGGACCTTGAGTCCACTATCGCCGAGGCGGAGGCACGCATTGAAGAAGAGGACGATATTCGTGCTGAACTTGACGACGTAAATGAGGATATCGAGCGCCTTCGCACGCGGATTGATCGAATCGAACGGGAGGCAGTTAAGGCGTTCAACGACCATATGGGCTCGTTGCTAGATCGGCTCGAGTACGAGAACCTCGATCGGATTTGGATCGAACGTGTTGAGCGCGAGGTCCGCGAGGGGCGTCACAAAGTGACTGAACGTGCCTTCGAACTTCACGTTGTCCGCACGACTGACTCGGGAGCGGCCTACGAGGACACTGTCGACCACCTATCCGAAAGCGAACGGGAGGTGACGGGATTGGTGTTTGCACTCGCCGGCTATCTCGTCCACGACGTGTCTGAGACGGTGCCGTTCATGCTGCTTGACTCCCTGGAAGCGATCGATGCCCGGCGCATCGCTGCCTTGGTCGACTACTTCTCTACCCACGCCCGCTACGTAGTGGTTGCGCTCCTACCGGAGGATGCCGCTGTGCTGGACGACGAGTACGAACGGATCACAGAGATCTGATTCGAGCTGACGTGTGGGGCTTGGGACTGTGATTGAACCAGCCGGATTGACTTCACCGACCTCACTGATTCTAAATCGATTTGGGGAACTCTACTAACGGAGGCTCCGCAAATTCAAGGACCGGATCAAAGCAATTCCATATCGAACTCTAACAACCCCTGTTCTATAACAAAAGTACTAGTGTTATCTATAGAGCCCGGTGGCTGATCTGGACGATGTTTCTCGGTTGCGAACAGAACGACAGATTGAATCGAGGAGGAGCAACCGGAAAGGTTCTACAACGCCTTTACTACGTAATACGGACGGGTTCTGGAAACGATGCAAACCGTCAATAGATGCGTTCGCGCCGTAGTAGAGACGAGGCGCTTTCCGGATATTCTGTGGCAGTTCGGTCCTCCATTACCCCGATTGACTTTCCGGGGAGATGATCGAATTTTCAGAGACTAGGGGGTCATTCGGAGCCTAGCGATGCTGATCTCACACAGACATATTCTCCATCAGCTTTAGCTCGATAACGTTTGTCACATCTAAGACGGCATCTGGGAGTTCTTCCTCGAAGAACGGGCCTCGTAACTCCCGTTCCGGGCCCGCAACACTGACTGCCCCGCGCACTTCACCATCCGGGCCTAAGACGGCGGCCCCAACGCCCCTAAGTCGCTTGACATGCTCCCCTCGGTCGAGAGCAAACCCCTGCTGGCGGATCTGCTCCAGTTCCTCGTCGAGTGCGTCCCGATCGACAATACTGGATTCGGTCATTCGGGGAAGGCCATGCTGATCGACGATTTCGTCGACGCGTTCTTTCGGTAGTTGTGCCAGGATCGCCTTCCCCATGGACGAGGTAGTCAGCGGCACTGTCGTTCCGATAGAGCCGAGGTCGATCTCGTTCTCTAGGTGGCGAAAAATCACGGTTGCTAGACCTCGCTCCTCGACAGACAGGTACGCGTTGGTCCCCATCTCACTGCCGAGTTGTTCGATCTCGGTACGTGCAGCTCGGTATACGCTAAGCCGTTGTCTAGCGGCCTCACCGAGGGGAAGGAATTGGAGCCCTAGTTCGTACTCTCCGTCGTTTTTGATGACGTACCCTTCGTTTTCCAGTGTCTCGAGATGGTTATATACTGAACTTTTCGGTAGTTCTGCTGACTTCGCGATTTTGGTCACCCCTGCAGGTTGCAGGTCACGAAGCGTTTCGAGGACTCGCAACGTTCGATTTACCGAGCTTACCTCCGTACTGTGTTCCTCTGCCATAGTGTGTCGATAGTTATCCACTGACATAAATTGAATGGTCATATAGCTTTGTGGGATAGCTGTTTTCTTTTGTAGAACAGATGTTCTTACTCCTCGTGACAAAGGATTGGTCCTAACAGTAGGACGAGCCCTAAACTAGACACAAACTTCTGTGAACAATCATGATGATACCGCCCCGAACAGTCATCAATTACTGTTAATGATTTCTTGCTAATAGGTATGCTTGTTCTGTGTTAATGAACGGATATCGGCTCAAAGAGAACAAATATGATGTATAGCTAAAACTGATGCGGTGGGTGGAACCGAGCAGGCCTCTTAACACTGTACGATACATGTAGCCGCAAAACACGATAGGTCCATCCATACACTTACGAAAGGAGCGATACAACAATAGAGAATAGTATGGCGACAACTGCAGCGATCGTCTCTATTGGGGATGAACTACTGGCGGGCGACATTGAGAACACGAACGCGTCGTGGCTCGCGGCCCGGCTCACAGAGTTTGGTATCGACGTCCGTGAAATACGAGTCGTTCCTGACGAAGCTTCTCCGATCGAGACGACCGTCTCAGACCTCAGCCAGACACATACCCTTGTAATAACGACTGGAGGACTTGGATCGACGCCGGACGATATCACGATCGAAGCTGTAGCTGACGCGCTGGGACTCCCACTCGAACCCAATTCTGAGGCACGAAAACACGTGGAAGCAGCTGTAACCGAAATTCGGGACGACCATCCCGACTTTCAACACGATATTGAGACAGCATCACGGTATCCGGCTTCTGCAGAGATCGTCCCAAACGACGTTGGGATCGCGCCGGGTTGCATCTGTGGGAACGTATACGTACTACCGGGAATCCCAGCCGAAATGAAGGCCGTCTTCGATCACATCGAGAACGATTTGGAGGGGGGTATCACCTCTCGGACTCTCTATACTGAGACGCCAGAAAGTCATTTGAACACGGTGCTTAGTGAGGTAAGTGAGCGGTTCGACGTACGCATCGGTTGCTATCCAACAGGCGAACTGAAGCGCATCAGACTCGCAGGGGAGGAAGAAACGGCAGTCGAAGATGCGGTTGCGTGGCTGGTCCGTCATCCAAACATCCGGCGGGACGTGTGAACTGCGCTATCTTCAAGTACAACTAATTGATACCTGTTACCATGGACCTCTCCGATTCCGCAACAGTTGGATCTCTCTCGGTTCCGAACCGTGGCGTCTTTCGGCCTGTACGCACCCGATTCGTCGACGATGGGCGGCCGACAGAGGAGCTCGCTGCCCATCTCGCTGCTCGCGCGGCCGGCGGTGCGGGGCTGGTGGTCGGCCCTGCTGAGATGCTCGTCCACTCCTCTGCTAGTGGCCCGGCGTTCATCGACGCGTACGACGACGAGGCAGTCCCGGCGCTGACGAGCGTCGCCGATGCTGTCCACGATCAGGACGCGAAGATCGTCGGTCAGCTCACTCATACGGGTGCAGAATCCCGGGGTGACTGGGAGATGCAGCCGCAACTGGCTCCTTCGGCGTCGCCATCCGACGCCGCCTACGAAATGCCCAAGACAATGACGCGGGACGACATCGAGGAGGTACTATCCGGGTTCGCCGAGGCGGCGGCGAACCTCGATGCAGCCGGCTTCGACGGCGTTGAACTGGCTGCAGGCCCGTTTTCGGTTCTCCGACAGTTCCTGTCTCCGCGGTACAACGCCCGGGACGACGAATACGGGGGCGATTGGTCGTCGAGGGCGCGGTTCGTGAACGAAGCACTCGATACGGTCGCCGGCCAGATCGAGGGACCGGTGGGACTCCATCTCTCGCTCGCGGAACTGGAGTACGGCGGCTACGAGTTCGACGACGTGCCCGAGATCCTCAATGCGTTGGACGGATTCGACTATCTCTCCTGTACGGTTGGGAGCCACGCGACGTACAACCAGACACACGCCGGAATTTCGTCCGATGCACCGGATCTGGTTGGTCCGATCGCTACGGCCGCCGAGACCGTCGACGTGCCCGTAATCGGTCGGTTGCCGTTCACGACTGTGGATGACGCCGACACCTTGTTCGATGCGGGTGCCGAACTCGTGAGCTTCACTCGTCAGCTGCTCGCTGACGCCGAAACGCTCCGCAAAGACGAAGCCGGGGAGGGCTACGACCGCTGCATCCAGTGTAACCAGAAGTGCCTTGAAGCGGTGTACGGGCACGCCCACGGCGGTCACGTTGAGTGTGTAGTAAACCCCCGAACCGGTCGTGAGTCCGAACTGAGCGCTCGTTCCGCCCTCGACGCCGCTGCTCTCCCTCAACGCGTCCTCGTCATCGGCGGCGGTCCGGCAGGACTGCGATTTGCCGCGATCGCCGCCGAGCGCGGCCACGACGTGACGTTGCGCGAGGCGAGCGATAGCCTCGGTGGCCAACTCACGCTCGCCGCACAGGGGCCGCTCGCGCCGTTCGAGCGCGCAGCTGCTGATCTGGAGACCGCCGCTCGCGAAGCGGGGGTAACGGTCGAACTCGATTCTCCTGTCACAGCTGACGACGTTGGGCCTTCGTGGGACGCCGTCGTCGTCGCGACAGGGGCAACACGACCCGAGACTGGTGATCGGTTCGACGGTTCGGTGGTAAACGCGTTCGACGTGCTCGAGGGTGCCGATGTCGGGGAGGACGTGCTCCTGTTCGATGAGAACCGCTGGATCGTCACCGCCCAGACAGGGCTCGAACTCCTTGGCCGCGGGGCGTCGGTGGAGATGGTCAGCAGCGACCACTACCCCGCGTTCCGAACCGAGCAGCCGAACCTTCCCGGGTTCGTCGCCGCGCTGCAGGCCCAGGGGGCCGAGTTCACCGGCAACCACACTGTCGATTCGGTCGCCGAGGATGGCACAGCTACGCTCCGGAACACCCTCACTGGTGACACTGCGACTCGCGACCCGGACACTGTTGTCGTCGCCGGCCGCCGACAGGCTGACGAATCGCTCTACCTCGAGTTGGATGAGCGTCGCGACGACGTCTACCGGATTGGCGACGCCGTCTCACCTCGGAAGCTCGACCGCGCGTACTACGACGGCGAACTGCTCGCAAGACGGCTATAGTCGGCAGCCGACGGACCGGTCACGAGAGCGTCCGGTACAGCCAGTCAGTCAGCGCCGTCGGAATGACGCGGTCGGCAAGGATGGCGAGTCGTGCGTCCCACCCAACCACGTACCGTCGCTTCGGGGCATCAGCGGCCGCTGCACGGTAGATCACGTCCGCGACATGGACCGGCGGCATGCCCCGTCGTTCGGCGAATCGTTGTGCCCTGTCGACGACCCGACGTAGCCGTGCGTACGCCGGTCGCTCGTCGAGTACCGCTTCGGTCTCGCGCAGTCGATCCTCGAACCCCGTCCGTACGGTCCCGGGTTCGACCAGCACCACGTCGATGTCGAATCCCCCAACTTCGGCCCGGAGCGTGTCGCTCAGCGCTTCCAGCGCGTGTTTCGACCCCGCGTACGCTCCGCGGGTGGGGTACGTGACCCGTCCCATGAGGCTGGAGACGTTCACAATCGTCCCGCCGCCGGCGTTCCGCATATGTGGCAGAACGGTCTGGATGAGTCGGACGGGGCCGAACACGTTGACGTCGAACTGGGCCTGCAGCCGATTGATCGGAATCTCTTCGATGGCGCCCGCCTGTCCGAAGCCAGCGTTGTTCACGAGGCAGTCGATGCGGCCGTCACGTTCGACGACGCGCTCGACGACGCGCTCGATCTGTGCCCCGTCAGTCACGTCCAGTGCGGCGGTTCGACAGCCAGCGTCGGCGAGATCGGTGATGTCGGTCGGGTCGCGTGCGGTCGCCCAGACCCGCCAGTCGGCGTCAAGGAACTGGTGTGCAGTCGCACGGCCGATCCCTGACGAACAGCCCGTGACGAGGACGACGGGGGTCGCTTCGGGAGCCATGGTCATTTCGCCAGCATGCCGGCGTCGACGGGGAGAACGATCCCGGTGACGTAGCGTGCGGCGTCACTCGAGAGCCACATGTACGCTTCGCTCACGTCGCCCGGCTCGATAAGCTGTTCGTCCAACACGTTCATCGACCCGCTGGCATCGGAAACGGAGGCGAGCGCCGACTCCCCTACCGTCTCCAGGATGCCGTCGATCATCGGCGTGGCGACGCCGGTTGGGGCGACACAGTTGACGTTCACGTCGTGGGGGGCGAGTTCGAGCGCGAGCGCCTTCGTCAGGCCAACGATGCCGTGTTTTGCGGCCGCGTAGTGGCCCGAGCCCTTCGCGCCGACGAGCCCGGCCGTCGATGCCGTGGAGACGATTTTCCCACCGCTGTCGCGCTCGATGAAGTGCTGGCCGACGTGTTTCGCACAGAGCCACGCCCCCTTGAGGTCGGAGTCAACCAGTTCGTCCCACCGCTGTTCGTCCATCTCCACGAGGTCGGTGACGTTCCAGATACCGGCGTTGTTCGCGAGGATGTCGATCTTCCCGAAGCGGTCGATTGCCTCCTCGACGGCGGCTTCGACTGCCGGCTCCCGGCGGACGTCGGCGCGTAGCGCCAGCGCTTCCTGTCCTTTGTCCTCCACGAGACTCGCGGTCTCGTCCAGCTGAGCCACAGAGGCGAGTGGGTACTGACTGGTCTCTATCCCGCGTGCACCGCCGGTTACCACCACGTCGGCGCCGTGTTTCGCGTAGTACTGGGCGTGGGACCGGCCTTGGCCTCGGCCGGCACCGGTAACGAACGCGACCTGTCCGTCGAACTTGTAGCGCGGCACTGCCATGTGTATTGGTGCCACAGCAGTTCTAGTTTGTGGTGTTCGCTTTCGAACAGATACACCGTGTCGCTGTTCCACCCAGAAACTACATTGTGTGGCACGTGCTAGCAAACGATGCAATGATCGTACTCCACGCGTCGTTCCCGATTGACCCGGAGCGGCGAGACGAGGCGCTTGACCACGTAGAGACGCTCGTCGAACAGTCGAACCGGGAAGACGGGATGATCGAATACCGGGCTGCCGTCGACGTCGAAGACGAGAACACGATCCGGTTTTTCGAACAGTACGAGGACGCGGAGGCTGTCGACGCACACAACCAGACGGAGCATTTCCAGGCGTTCGAGGAACGACTTCCCGAACTGCTCGCCGGTGAGCCGGAAGTCGTCCGGTTCGAGGTCAGCGACGCGACCACCCTCGAACTGTAGGGAATTCCCCCGAGATACTATTAGCGAGTAGTCAAATACGGAGGTATGGCAACGAGTGTTGAGTTCGTCGTGTTCGCCCTTATCGGCCTGTTCGGCACGAACGCGATCCCACACTTCGTCCGGGGAGTCACCGGACAGCGCCACATGACGCCGTTCGGCTCGGAGTCGAGCGCGGTGCTAAACGTCCTCTGGGGCAGCGCGAACGCGGCAGTCGCCGGATCGCTGGCGTGGGTGTACTACGACGCCATTGAGGCGAGTACGCTTGTTGTCGCCTTCGTCGCCGGCGTCGTGATGGCTGCCGGGCTCGCATCGTACTGGAGTGAAGAGAATCCGGAACTGCCCTGGGAGTGACCCAGAGCATCGGTTGGTTTACTACTTCGCCGTGAATCCGGCGTCGACCGGCAGCGTGATCCCCGTGACGTAGCGTGCGGCGTCGCTGGAGAGCCACATGTACGCCTCAGTGATGTCCTGTGCGTCGACCATCTCGCCCGGTTCGAAAATGTTGTAGGGTCCTCCGAGCGCCGCGCCCCCCTCGTCAAGGACCTCCTCGCCGTAGGCCTCAATCATCCCCGATAGCATTGGCGTGTCGACGCCGGTGGGGGCGACGGCGTTGACGTTGACGTCGTACTCAGCGAGCTCGAGCGCCAGCGTCTTCGTCAGCCCACGGACCCCCCACTTTGTGGCGACGTAGTGCGCGTTCCCGATAGGAAGACCCGTCATGCCCGACACCGACGTGGTGTTGACGATCTTGCCGCCGTCGCCACGCTCGATAAAGTGCTGGCCAACGTGTTTCGCACAGAGCCAGACGCCTTTCAGGTTCGTGTCGACCAGCTCGTCCCACATCGCCTCGTCGAGCTCCGTCGCCTCAGCAATTGACTCGATACCGGCGTTGTTCGCGAGAATGTCGACGTGGCCGAAGTGGTCAATAGCTTCCTCGACGGCGGCCTGAACCTCGGCTTCCTTCGAGACGTCTGCTTCGACGGTCAGCGCCTCGCTGCCGTGCTCCCGGACTTTTTCGGCGGTCGCCTCGAGCTCGTCCGCGGTTCCGAGATCGTAGGGAATCGTCTCCTTGTTCTCCCCGATATCGAGGCAGACGACATCGGCGCCGTGTTTCGCGTAGTCGATCGCGTGCGATTCGCCCTGGCCGTGTGCGGCCCCGGTGACGAATGCCACTTGGCCGGTGAAGTCGTATTCTGGCATAGTTCACTTGATGGTGTGCCCCGTATCGACAGGGAGAGTAATGCCAGTGACGTAGCGTGCGGCGTCGCTGGAGAGCCACATGTACGCCTCACTAATGTCACCTGGATCGATTCCTGGGTTGTCCGGAGTAAAGATATTCATCGGCCCGGCTACCTCACCAATGGAACCGAGTGCCTCCTCACCGTACGCCTCGGTTAATCCGGTTATCATCGGCGTGTTTACGACCGATGGAACGACTGCGTTGACGTTGACGTCGTACTCGGCGAGCTCAAGGGCCAGTGTTTTGGTCAGCCCACGGACGCCCCATTTCGAGGCAACGTAATGACCGATTCCTGGATTTCCGGTCATCCCTGCCTGTGAGGAAGTAGAGACGATTTTCCCACCGTCACCGCGTTCGACGAAGTGTTGGCCGACGTGTTTCGAGCAGAGCCAAACTCCCTTTAGATTTGTATCGAGAAGCTGATCCCACATTTCTTCGTCGAGTTCAACTAGATCACTTACGGTGACCACAGCGGCATTGTTAGCGAGGATATCGATCCTGCCGAAGTGATCAACTGCCTCGGTAACCGCGGCTTCAACCTCGTCCTCATTTCGCACGTCCATTTCGATAGCCAGTGCTTCTTGGCCTTCGTCCTCGACGAGTTGTGTGGTCTCTTCTAGTTCCTCGCTGGTACCGAGGTCATACGGTACTGATTCGACATCACTGCTACCGATGTCAGTAACGACAACGTCAGCACCGTGTTTGGCATAGTGCTGAGCGTGTGATCGCCCCTGTCCACGTGCGGCCCCGGTGACGAATGCCACCTTGCCGCTGAAATCGTAGCTGACCATCTTACTTGGCTGTCGCGCCGGCGTCCACGGGCAATGCGATCCCGGTGACGTAGCGTGCGGCGTCACTCGAGAGCCACATGTACGCTTCGCTGATATCTCTCTCCTCGATCATCTCACCGGGTTCGAATACGTTCATCGGTCCGGTCAGCTCGCCCATGTTCTCGAGCATCTCCGGCCCGTAGGCCTCCATATAGTTCTGCATCCCTGGACTGTCCAGTGCGGTGGGACAAACGGCGTTGACGTTGACGTCGTACTCTGCAAGTTCGAGCGCCAGTGTCTTGGTGAGACCGATCACGCCGTGTTTCCCAGCGACGTAGTGACCTGTCCCCGGCGCGCCGACGAGCCCAGCCGTCGATGAAGTCGAGACGATCTTGCCGCCGTCGCCGCGGTCGATGAAGTGTTGCCCAACATGCTTCGAACACAGCCAGACGCCTTTCAACAGCGTATCGATCACCACGTCCCACTGTTTCTCGTCCATCTCGGTCATGTCCGCAGCCGGCCAGAGGCCGGCGTTGTTCGCGAGGAAGTCGATGCGGCCGAACTCGTCGAGCGCCTCGTCGACGGCGGACTCGACCTGATCTTCCTCTCGAACATCCATCTGGACAGCGAGCGCGTCCTGCCCTTCGTCCTTGACGAGGCTTGCTGTCTCATGTAGCTCGTCAGTAGTCCCCATGTCGTAGGGAACCGAATCGATGTTGTGGCCTACGTCGGTGACCACAACGTCAGCACCGTGTTTCGCGTAGTACTTGGCGTGTGATCGTCCTTGGCCGTGTGCGGCCCCGGTGACAAACGCCACCTTGCCGCTGAAGTCGTACTCTGGCATGGTTGTCGTGTCTCCTAGTTATTTCGCGAGCATTCCCGCATCGACGGGGAGTCCGATCCCGGTGACGTACCGGGCGGCATCACTCGAAAGCCACATGTACGCCTCGCTGATGTCCTTCGACTCGATCATCCCCCCCTCGTCGAAGATGTTCCACGGACCGGTCATCTCCGTTGCCTCCTCGAGGGCTTCCTCGCCGTACGATTCCAGCACTCCCGAGATCATCGGCGTGTCGACGCCAGTGGGACAGACGGCGTTGACGTTGACGTCGTACTCGGCGAGTTCGAGCGCCAGCGTCTTCGTCAGTCCCAGCACGCCGTGCTTGGCGGCGATGTAGTGTCCGGACCCAGGCCCGGCGACTTTCCCGTAGATGGAGGATGTGGAGACGATTTTGCCGCCGCCGCCGCGCTCGATGAAGTGCTGGCCGACATGCTTGCTGCAGAGCCAGACGCCCTTCAGGTTCGTGTCGAGCATCTCGTCCCACATCGCCTCGTCCATCTCGACCAGATCGCCGAAGTGGGCGATACCGGCGTTGTTGGCGAGGACGTCGATTTTGCCGAAGTGGTCGACCGCCTCGTCGACGGCCGACTCGACGGCCGACTCATCGCGGACGTCCATCTCGATAGCCAGTGCCTCTTGTCCCTCGTCTTCGACGAGGCTCACCGTCTCCTCGAGCTCGTCGGGGGTGCCGAGGTCGTACGGCACCGTGTCCATGTTCTGATTGATGTCGGTGACGACGACGTCGGCGCCGTGTTTCGCGTAGTGCTGTGCGTGCGAGCGTCCCTGTCCGTGTGCGGCCCCGGTGACGAACGCCACCTTGCCGCTGAAGTCGTAGCTAACCATCGTTCTGTGTTACTTGGAAGTCATCCCCGCGTCGACTGGGAGTCCGATCCCGGTGACGTACCGGGCGGCATCACTCGACAGCCACATGTACGCCTCGCTGATGTCCTCCGCCTCGATCATCTCCACACCGTCGAAGACGCTCCAAGGGCCACTGAACTCTCCCATCTGATCCATCATCTCCTCGCCGTAGGCTTCGGAAAACCCCGCGATCATCGGCGTGTCGACGCCCGTGGGGCAGACGGCGTTGACGTTGACGTCGTACTCGGCGAGCTCGAGCGCCAGCGTCTTCGTCAGGCCGAGCACGCCGTGTTTCGTCGCGACGTAGTGGCCCGCGGAGGGACTGCCGACCAGCCCCGCTGCGGAGGATGTGGAGACGATCTTCCCCCCGTCCCCCCGGTCGATGAAGTGCTGCCCGACGTGCTTCGAACACAGCCAGACGCCTTTCAGGTTCGTGTCGATCATGTCATCCCACTGCTGCTCGGGCATCTCCGTCATATCGGCGGCGTTGAAGATGCCAGCGTTGTTCGCGAGGATGTCGATGTGGCCGAAATGATCGACTGCTTGCTCGACAGCTGCCTCGACCTCGTCCTCCTCGCGGACGTCCATTTGGATCGCGAGTGCCTCCTGCCCCTCGTCCTTGACGAGGCTCGCTGTCTCCTCCAGTTCGTCAGGGGTACTGAGGTCGTAGGGGTTGGTGTCGATGTTCTCACAGATATCGGTGACGACGACATCGGCACCGTGCTTTGCGTAGTGCTGTGCGTGTGACTGTCCCTGGCCATGCCCGGCGCCAGTGACGAACGCGACCTTTCCGTCGAAGTCGTATTCTACCATTGTTATTTCGCCGTCATTCCCGCGTCTACTTTCAGCGTTGTGCCAGTGACGTAGCGTGCGGCGTCGCTGGAGAGCCACATGTACGCCTCGCTGATCTCCTTGGGTTGGAGCATCCCGCCGTCATCGAAGATATTGGCCGGACCGGTCATCGCCATCGTCTCCTCGAGGAGTTCCTCGCCGTAGGCCTCGAGGTACCCCGAAATCATCGGGGTGTCCATCCCCGTTGGTGCGACGGCGTTGACGTTGACGTCGTACTCGGCGAGTTCGAGCGCCAGCGTCTTCGTCAGGCCACGGACACCGTGCTTGGCGGCCACATAGTGGCCGTTCCCCGGCGACGCGGTAAACGCGGCCGTCGAGGCAGTGGAGATGATCTTGCCGCCGCCGCCACGCTCGATGAAGTGCTGCCCGACGTGCTTCGAACACAGCCAGACGCCTTTCAGGTTCGTGTCGATCATCTCGTCCCACTGCTGTTCACTCATCTCCGTCGCGTCAGCAGCGTTGAAGATGCCAGCGTTGTTGGCGAGGATGTCGATTTTGCCGAAGTGGTCGACTGCCTCCTCGACTGCGGCTTTGACCTCATCCTCCTCACGGACATCCATCTCGATCGCGAGCGCCTCCTGTCCCTCGTCCTCGACTAAACTCGCTGTCTCCTCGAGTTCGTCGGACGTGCTGAGGTCGTAGGGGTTGGTGTCGATGTTCTCGCAGATGTCGGTGACAACAACGTCGGCACCGTGTTTGGCGTAGTGCTGTGCGTGTGAACGCCCCTGACCGTGACCGGCGCCAGTGACGAATGCGACCTTTCCGTCGAAATCGTATTCGACCATTGTGTGTAGTTGGTAGTGGGAGGGTGGTTAGCTCACTTTGCGAGGAAACCAGCGTCGACTGGGAGGAAGACGCCAGTGACGTAGCGTGCAGCGTCGCTGGAGAGCCACATGTACGCCTCGCTGATGTCGCTCGGTTCGATCATGTCGGTGTCCGGGAAGACGCTCATTGGCCCCGCGACAGCGCCCATTTCGTTCATGAACTCTTCGCCGTACCCCTCGAGCATCCCTGCGACCATCGGGGTATCGACAGCTGTCGGCCCGATGCAGTTGGCGTTGACGTCGTACTCGGCAAGTTCGAGTGCGAGCGTCTTCGTGAGTCCGATGACACCGTGTTTCGCCGCGACGTAATGGCCGTTACTCGGAATGCCAACTTGGCCGGCAGTGGACGCGGTGGAGACGATTTTGCCGCCGTCACCACGGTCGATGAAGTGCTGCCCGACGTGTTTAGAGCAGAGCCATACCCCCTTGAGATTCACATCGACGAGTTCGTCCCACATCGCCTCGTCCATTTCCGTCAGGTCGGCGATCGACTCGATGCCGGCGTTGTTGGCGAGGATGTCGATGTGACCGAACTCTTCGAGAGCCTCGTCGACGGCGGCCTCGACTTCGGCCTCGTCGGAGACGTCGGCTTCGACAGTGAGTGCCCGCTGCCCTTCGTCCTCGACGAGGCTTGCCGTTTCGTCGAGTTCGTCCGCTGTACCGAGGTCATACGGGACCGTGTCCTTGTTGTGGCCGATGTCGACGGCGACGACGTCGGCGCCGTGTTTCGCGTAGTGTTGTGCGTGCGAGCGTCCCTGTCCGTGTGCGGCCCCGGTGACGAACGCCACCTTACCGCTGAAGTCGTACTCTGGCATGGCTCTGTCTCCGGGAACGACCTTGCGTCAAAGATTAACGCGGTGTGCGTTCCCACATTACCATGTTCTATCATCCACAATAAGTGTACTCCAAATAATCAATAGTTGGAACCCTGTTAGAATCAATGAGTCCCACGAACAAGGGAAGAACCGTTTCAGCGGGGCGAATCAGTCTTCGAGTCCAAGTTCACGACGTACGTCGTGGAAGACACTCAAGACGTCCTGCTCTTCTTCCTCGAATGGGAGGCGCTGGAGACGGTGTTCAAGCGCCATCCGTGCGACACGGCGAACAGTTCGAGGGGTGACCTCGTCAGCTCCCTCGTAAGCGGCCAGCGTCCGGGCGGCCCGGCGGAGCGTGATGTCACCCCGGTGGCCGTCGACGTCGAGTTCGATGTTCATCCCCGCGATCAGCCGTGCGATATCGTCGTCGAGCTCTACCTCGTCGAGTCGCTCCCTGGCTGTCGCGATGTCGTTCCGTAGCGCCGCCTGCTCCTCAGCGTATTCGGCGCGGAACGCTTCGGGGTCGGCCTCGAATTCGGCACGGCGGCGGCTGATCTCGACACGATCGTCCACTTCGTTGACCCCCTCCACGTCGACGACGAGGCCGAAGCGGTCGAGGAGTTGCGGTCGGAGGTCACCCTCTTCGGGGTTCATCGTGCCGACGAGGATGAACTCGGACGGGTGGCGGAACGAGACGCCCTCGCGTTCGACGATGTTCTCGCCCATCGCGGCGGCGTCGAGCAACACGTCGACGATGTGGTCGTCGAGCAGGTTCACCTCGTCGACGTAGAGGATGTTACGGTTGGCCTCGGCCAGTATCCCGGGTTCGAAATCCCGTTCCCCCGCCTGGACCGCGCGTTCGAGGTCGATGCTGCCGACAACACGATCTTCAGAGGCGTTTAGCGGTAGGTCAACCACCCGCATCGGCCGCGTCTCGATCGGCAGGTCCTCGCCAGCATCGTATCGCTCGCGGCACTCATCGCACATCCGGTCTGGATCGGTCGGCGGACAGCTGTAGGGACAGTCTGCCACGGCCTCGATGTCTGGGAGCACTTCCGCCAGCGCCCGAACCGCTGTCGACTTGGCCGTCCCCCGCTCGCCCCGGATCAACACACCGCCCACGTCGCGGTTGACGGCGTTCAGCACGAGCGCACGCTTCATTTCAGTTTGGTCGACGATGGCCGAGAACGGGAACGTCCCGCCAGCCCGTGATTCGTCTTCGATCGTCTCGGTGTCGTGTGTGATGTCGTGGTCGGTCATCGATTGGATTCGATCGTTTTCCCGCCAACTTCGTCGCGTTGTATCATGCTGTCCCCTCTTCCCAGTCGAGTGCTTCGAGATCGACGTCACGCGGCAGGTCGATCAGGGGCAGGTAGTCGGCGCCCATCGTCGCCGCGAACTCTCGATTGCGCTCGTGGCGCTTCCGTTTCATTCGCTTGGCCTTCCGATCGGTCCAGATCTCGTCGGGCGTCGTGTCGAGTTTGTGCCCGGTGTCGACGAACACTCCCGGGATGTCGTCCTCGTCGAACAGCGCCGCAGCACGGAGCGCGTCCTCTCTGGCGTCACTGTCCTCGCGGTACTCGACGTTCGACTGTCCGTCCGAGAGCACTACGACCAGCGGATAGAGATCTTGATCGCGACGTTTCTCACGTTCCACGAGCTGGTAGGCCTCGATCAAGCCGTGGGCCAGTGGCGTATTGCCCCCGACGGTCAATCGCGAGACAGCGTCGCGGGCTCGCCGATGGTTCCGAGTGGGTTCGACCAGCGTGAAGGCACTCTCGCCGCGGAAGACCACAACGGCGACGCGGTTTCGGGCGCGATAAGCGTCCTCGATCAGCGAGAGCAGCCCGCGTTTGGTCTCCATCATCTGCCGGCCGCTCATCACGCTACCACTGGCGTCGACGACGAACACCACCAGCGCACGAGCGGTGCGCTCGCGGAGTTTCTGCCGGAGATCTCGTGGTTCGATCACTAAGTCGTCCCCCTCTCGCCCACGCTGTCGTTGGTGAGGTGCAGCCGCCCGAAGCGTCGCGTCGATAGCCACGTCGTCCACGTCTTCCTGTATGCGCGATCGGACGTATCGACCGCTACGCACGTCAACGCGTGAGGGGGTGCGCCGTGCGAGCGCGCTCCGCATCGTCCGGTCCTTCTCCGGGTCGATAGCGGTCCGATCAACTGTGTAGGACTCCTCGCCTTCGGCGATCGGGATACCGCCGCCTTGCTGGTCGGCCGAGTCGTCGCCTTCGGGATCGTCCTCGTCGTCCTCACCCTCTTCAGGTTCGTCGTCATCGTTCCCGGTCGAGAGTACTGCCTCGCCGAAGCTCATCTCGGCGACGCCTTCCACCCGGTGCGGGAACGCGAAGTATTGAGCCTCCGCGACGTGAGCGTCAGTCACCTCGTCCTCGCCATCGAGTGCCGCGAGAGCGCGTGCAACCCGGGAGACAGCGATGTCCGCGCGCATCCCGTGAGCGCGCTGCCGGAGCGCCTCGTAGGAGGCTTCGCGCTGCAGTTCCTCGGTCATTTCGACATCGGTGAGCCGTTCGCGCGCATCCCGCACTTGCTCGCGAAGCGCGTCCTGTTCGGCTGCGTATTCGGTGCGGAACCCCTCGGGATCGGCATCGAACGCCTCTCGACGTTCGGCGATTTCGACGCGCTCGGCTGGGTCGTCGCTGGCTTCGACGTCGACAATGATGTCAAAGCGGTCGAGAAGTTGGGGCCTGAGTCCGCCTTCCTCCGGGTTCATCGTCCCAACGAGGATGAACTCCGCCGGGTGGCGGAAGGAGACGCCCTCCCGCTCGACGATGTTCTCGCCCATCGCTGCTGCATCGAGCAGCACGTCGACGATGTGGTCGTCGAGTAGGTTCACCTCGTCGACGTAGAGGATGTTACGGTTGGCCTCTGCAAGGATTCCCGGTTCGAACGTCGCCTCGCCAGCACCGACGGCTCGCTGCAGATCGATACTGCCGACGACGCGGTCCTCGGATGCGTTTAGCGGCAGGTCCACCACCTGCATCTGTCGTCGTTCGACCGGGAGATCAGTGTCAGCTGCGTGCCGCTGCCGGCACTCGCTGCACATCCGGTCGGGGTCATCGGGTGGACAGCCGTAGGGACAGTCCGCGACGACATCGATCTCGGGAAGGACTTCCGCGAGCGCACGGACCCCGGTTGACTTGGCAGTCCCGCGCTCACCACGGAGCAGTACACCGTTCACCTCAGGGTTGACAGCGTTGATTAGTAACGCACGCTTCATCGCTTGCTGATCGACTATCCCGGCAAACGGGTACGGTGCTTCCATGCCAGTGCTTCCCAATGGGATATAAGGTTATAAACAAGTTCCGGACATCACACCGGCGGTACATCTTTATCCTCGTCCGAACTACACGTGATAGAGAACCACATACAACCTATGCCGGACATGCTTTTCACACCGAGACGCATCGGATCGGTGACTATCCCGAATCGGACGGTGTTCTTGGCACACGAGACGGGGTTCGCGGAGGACGGGCTGCCGACGGAACGCGACGCGGCGTACTACGAGGCCCGGGCCCGCGGCGGCGTTGGTCTCATCATCGGCCCGTCGAGCATGCTCGTCCACCCGAGCGCGTCGAATCCGATGTACGCCTCGGGGTACGACCCTGACGTCGTCCCGCGTCTCCAGATGATTGCGGACGCAGTCCACGACTACGGGACTAAGGTGTTCGCCCAACTCCAGCACACCGGCGGGGAAGATACCGGCGAGCACGCGATGCGGGAGACATGGGCACCTTCGGCGGTTCCGTCAGAGTACGGCTACGAGATGCCAAAGCGAATGGAGAAGGAGGATATCGAGGAGATCAAACTCGGCTTCGCCAAAACCGCTGAACACGTCAAACGGGGCAATCTCGACGGGATCGAACTCAAAGCCGGCCACGACGGGATTCTTCGACAGTTCCTCTCGCCGAAGTACAACCACCGTGACGACGAGTACGGCGGGTCACTGGACAATCGTGTTCGGCTCGTGAACGAGGTAGTCGAGGCCATCCGGGACCGCGTCGGGGACGAGTTCCCCGTCGGCATCCGGCTCACGCTGGACGAGATGGAGGACGGCGGTTACGACTACGACTACGCGGTCGAGGTGATGCGGCGCCTCCACCCGAGCCTGGACTTCATCGACTCCGACATCGCAACCATCTCGAAGCTGCACATCACTGATGCGCCGATGCACGCGCCGCTCGGCTACACCTCCGAGTACTACGGCGCGGCCAGGGAGGAAGTCGACATCCCAGTCATTGCGGCCGGTCGGATTAACGACCTCACGAAGGCCAACGACGTACTGGAGGAGGGCCGCGCGGACTTCGTCGGAATGTGCCGTCAGCTCATCGCCGATGCCGACACGGTCCGGAAGGTCCGGCGCGGCGAGGACGAGGAGGTCACTCACTGTATTGCGTGCAACCAGAACTGTCTGGGCGGTATCCACACGAACGGTCACGTCGGCTGTATCCAGACGCCTCGATCGGGACGGGAGACGAAGATTCCCCACCTCGAGGACCGCGATCCGGCGTCGACGCCCCGGGACGTACTCGTCGTCGGCGGCGGACCCGCGGGCCTCTCTTTCGCGGTGACGGCCGCCGACCTCGGCCATCAGGTGACCATCCGTGAGCGAGAGGGACAACTCGGCGGCCAGTCAAACATCGCGACACAGGTCGACTCCAGACAGGAGTTCGGCGATGCCGTCCGGAACCTCAAGAACCAGCTGGGCAATCGTGACGTGACCGTCGAAACGAACACCGAAGTCGTCCCCGAAGACGTCAGCTCCGACGCATGGGATGATGTGGTTGTCGCCATCGGCGCTAGTGAGAGCCAACCCGATCTGCAGGGACCGGACGTTCACCGCTCGTGGGATGTCCTACGCGGCGAAGATGTCGGGGACTCGGTGATCGTCTTCGACAACAACAAGCACGCTGCAGGAGTCAGCGTCGCGGAGCACCTCGTGGCCGACCACGACGTGACCTTCGTGACCACTTCCTACCATCCGGGTGATCAGCTAGAGGGGACGAACGTTCCGCCGTTTCTCGAAACACTGTACGAGCATGGCGTCGACATCGAAACCCACGCCACCATCATCGGCTTCGAGGATAACACCGCCCAGTTGCTCAACGTCTACTCCGAGGACGTGAACACAGTCTCTGCTGACTCGCTCGTTGTTGCGGAACGTCGGGAAGCCCGGACTGGCCTCGCCGATGCGCTGGAAGAACAGGGATTCGCGGCCGATTCGATCCATCGTATCGGTGACTGTGTCGCCCCGCGACTGATCGACAAAGCCATCTACGACGGCGAACTACTCGCCCGGGAGCTATCCGCATGACTGTGAGGTGCTACCAATGAGTCAGATCGTGGCCGTGCCCGACGCCGACGATGTCGCGCTGCTCGACGAGGCCCACCGACTCGCCGAGGCGATCGGCGATGCGGGGCCGGCGTCCGAACCACCCACCGTCGTCGCTGTCACGTTCGACGGCCTCGTCACACCGGACGAAGCCGCAGCGGGGGCTCCCGACGAGGTACTCCACGTGACCTCCGAGGAGGGGACGTTCACATCGGGCGCAGCGGGGATCCGTCCCCGTTCACAGGCGCTCGCGGAACTCACCGACGACGCACGAGCAGTCCTGCTTCCCGATACCGCAGACGGCGTCGACCTCGCGGCTGCGACGGCGCGGCGACGACGGGGTGCCTGTGTCACCGACTGCCTACTGCGGGTCCGGGACGGCAAACTGCGGGCCGGTCGACCCGCGTACGGCGGCCGTGCGTACGCCGAGTTCGATTTCGAACGGGAGCCTCCTGTGGTGACGCTCAACACCGAATCACTCGGGACACCCGACCAGCAGCCCGAAGGTGAACCAACCCAACGAACCGTCGAGGTCGATGTGGACGACGACGACCGCATCCGGCACGTTGAGACGTTCGAGGTGCCGGAGGACGACCTCTCGAAGGCGCGCCGCATCGTCGCGGGTGGCTTCGGGTTGGGTAGTCCGGACGGTTTCGACCTGATCGAAGACCTCGCAGACGCATTCGGCGCCGCCATCGGCGCCTCGCGTCCCCCGTCGGATGAAGGCTGGGTGCCTTACGACCGCCAGATCGGCGTGACAGGCAAGGAAATCGACGTCGAGGTCTACGTCCCCTGCGCAATCTCGGGTGACTCCTACCACATGCGTTCGGTGAACGCCGACCATCTGATCCCGATCAATTCGGATCCCGAAGCGCGCGTCTTCAACTTCGCCGACATCGGTATCGTCGGCGATGTGTACGAGTACGGACCTGCATTGGCCGAGGCAGTTCGCCGGGCGAGAACGGACAACGAGTCCGCAGCGGCCGAGGAGGTGGTCGAATGACCGACGTCTCCTTCGACGTGGTTGTCGTCGGCGCCGGTCGGGCCGGCGTCGCCGCCGCCTACAAACTCGCCGACGAGGGGTTCGAGGTGGCACTGGTCGAACGCGCCAAACAGCCGGGGATGAAGAACGTCACCGGTGGCGTACTCTACGGCAGTATCTTGGACGATCTCGTGCCGGAGTTCCCGGAAGAAGCACCGCTTGAACGCCACGTAGTCGAGCATAACATCAAACTGCTCCACGGCGATGCAGAGGTCTCCATCGGTTACCGCGACCTCGAGCTCCGGGAGGAACCAAACTACACGCTGATGCTCGGGAAGTTCGACCGGTGGTTTGTCGACCGCGCGGTCGACCAAGGGGTGACGTTCCTCTCGGAAACGGCCGTCCGAGACGTCACACAGGAGGAGAGCCGTGCAGTGGTCCACACCGATCGCGAGGACGGCGATATCGCTTGCGACGTTGTGATCGGCGCCGATGGTGTGAATACGACGGTCGGTCGGAAGACGGGGATCCAGCGAACGATGCGCAACGAGGACATGGCGCTGTCGGTCAAGAAGGTAATCGACGTCGGCCGGGAGACGATCGACCAGCGCTTCAACCTCGATAGTGACGAGGGCGCCGCATACATCTACACGGGATTCCCCGAAGGCGCACCCACCATCGGCTACTTCATCTACACGTTCGACGAGTACATCTCCGTCGGCGCGGTCGGTGGTCTCGAAACCCTCCGGTGGCTTGGCGACGAGGGGTACGGCGAGACCGGTACCCCGCTGTACTCGCTACTGGAGGATTTCATGGAACTCGACACCGTCCGTCCATACGTTCAGGGCGACGCCGTGGAGGAGTACCAGGGAATCCTCGTCCCCGAGCACTCCTACGATACACTCCCAGACCGCCAGGATCGCCGGGTCGCACTCGTCGGCGACGCTGCGGGGCTCGTACTCAACAAGGGGTACACGTTCCGGGGACTCGACTACGGGATCAAGAGCGGTCTCGTTGCCGCCGAGGCCGCAGTAAAGTGTGCCGAAGACGGGGACTGGGACGCATTCGGCCGACGGTACGACACGAGTCTGGAGGACTCGTACGTCCTCCAAGACATGAAGCAGCACCGTCACCTCCCGAAGTTCCTGAAAAACGAACGGATGTACGATGCGTATCCGGGTATCGCGACGGAGACGCTCAGGGGGATGTACTCAGCTGAAACCGACGCATCCGGGCTGACGTGGCGACAGGCGTACCGCGCGTTCCGGCGGAGTGATGCCGGGTTCCTCGACCTGCTCAAGGACGGGTATCGGGGACTCAGATCACTGTGACCAAAAGAGCAATACCTATCGACACCAACACATAGCTATGAGTTCACACACACCACGAACTGACACCGATGGAGAGACAGAGCGATGAGTGTCCAGGACGATCTGGAGACGGTTGAGTGGGATGTGAGCGAGGACGCCCACATCACCGTCGACAACGAGCAGTGTATCACCTGCGAGGACAAGCCCTGCCTACACCTGTGCCCTGCGGAGTGCTTCGATTACCAGGAGGACCAGGAGGGCGGTATCTACTTCGCGTACGAACCGTGCGTGGAGTGTGGCGCCTGTATGGTCTTCTGTGCGAACGACCCCGACAAGGGCGCCGTCTCGTGGTCGAAGGCGGAGGGCGGCAAGGGCGTGGAGTTTGACTTCGGCTGACCATGTACCTCGATGACCAGACGGCTATCGTGACCGGCGGTGCAAGCGGGATCGGTGCGGCGACGTGTCGCATACTCGCTGAACGCGGCGCTGATGTCGTCGTCGCAGACCTCTCCGCCGAGGAGGGTGAGGGGTTGGCCGAGTCTATTGCTGGCGCAGACGGTGGCGACGCCTCGTTCGTCGAGGCCGACGTCAGCGACGAGGATGCCGTCGCAGGGATGGTTGAGCATGCCGAGAAGACGTTCGGGAGCGTAGACGTCCTCGTGAACAACGCTGCTGTCGCCTCACAGGAAGCTGATAGCCGGATCACGGAGTTCGATGACGACGCCTACGAGTTTCTGACCGGCGTGAACCTCAAGGGGCCGATGTATGCCGCGAAGCATGCGATCCCGGCGATGCTCGATACCGGCGATGGAACCGGTGTCGTGGTCAACAACGCCTCGATTGCCGCACTGATCGCGGAATCCGGGATGGACATCTACACTGCGACAAAGGGGGCGCTCGTCTCGCTGACTCGATCGATCGCCGTCGAGTACGCACCCGATATCCGGGCGAACACAATCTGCCCTGGTGTCGTCGAGACGCCGATGCTCGAAGCCGCCATGGAATCGGAGGGAGACAGCGACATACCCGACACGATGGCGTCGATGATCGAGGAGACGCCGCTGGGGATCGCTGAGCCCGAAGACATCGGTCGTGCAATCGCGTTCCTCGCGTCCGACGACGCGGCATTCGTTACCGGGTCAACGATCCCCGTTGACGGAGGGTACACCGCACAATGAAGGCGATCGTCGCCACGCGGCCCGAGCCGCACCGGGTCGTCGACGATGATGGAAACGCAGAGCCGTACCGGCCCCAGCTGAGCATCGACGACCGGGTCGCGCTGGCAGCCGCCCATGACGTTGCCGAGGAGGTGACAGCGGTCGGCATCGGCGGTGATCCGGCAAAGCGCTGTGTTCGTGCGGCGCTCGAACGTGGCGCCGACGAGGGGCTTCATGTGGCCTACGATCCCATCGAGGAGGCTGCCGGGGACAAGTACGCGACCGTACTGGCCCGCGTCGCCGCCCGCGAATCACCAGACGTCGTCGTCGTGGGACAGTCGTCATCGTTCGCGGGATCTGAGATCGCGACGTTTGTCGGCGAACAGCTGGACTGGCCCGCTGCGACGCGGGTAACACGACTCGGCACGCCGAATATCGACACCGAGGTTACGGTCGATCAGGGCGAGCTCGCCGTCCAGCGGAAACTGGCGATCGGCCGGCAAGAGGCAGTCGTTGTCGAGTCACCGACAGTACTGGGGATCGACGCCGGGTATACGGACCCTGACCGTGCACCGCTCTCGACGATCGTCGCCGGCCAGCAAGCCGAAATCGAAACAGTACCCTTGGAAGATGTCGCGCCGGGAGAGTCCCGGTTCTCGATGAGTGTCGGCGCTGCAACGATGGAAGACGTGACCCCAAACGAACGCTGGGGGCGCGGGCGCCCACCGAGAACCGGCACCGTCGAGCAACGCATCTACCGGATGCTCGGCCGCGGGACCGACGAGGGGACGAGCGCCGGCGAGCGCATCGATGCTCCGCCCGAGGAAGCGGCCGAGCAGGTCGTCGACTATCTCCGACGGAACGAACTGCTCTAGGAAACGAGGCGGAAGCGTGCGCTCGGTCGGAGGTGGGCGAGCGTCCCGTGGACGAGTGCACCACGGTAGACGCCGAGCTGGTAGCCGAGGTGGTCGGCAAGGTAGTAGCCAGCGTAGGCAGTTCTTGACGTCTCGGGATCGTGGACGCGGTATTCGACGATCGCCGGGAGGGCGACCGTAACACTGAGAGCGGTGGCAATACTCGGCCCAAGCCACGACGGCCCGACGACCCAAGAGATTCCACCGAGCACCGCGATGGGGAGCACGTAGTAGCGTGTCACCTCCTGTGAGAGTGCGTACGCCGACGATAGTCGCTTGCGGCCCCAGCTCTCCACGAGGTCGCTCAGCGAAACTGCTGGTGTGAGCCGACGGGCACGCCGCCAGCCGCGCCAGCCACGAACGCCAGCAGTAAGTCCGAGTACAGCCCCAGCGAATACGACTGCGCCAGTCGCGACCGTTCCGGTGCCGACGACACCAGTCACCGCGAGTGCGAGGACCAGCAGTACGGCAACCGGGACGTCGACGCTACTGTCCTCACGGTCGTGTTCGCTCGCCAGGAGCGCTTCGGAAGCACCATAGGTTCCTCGCCGGGCGGCGAATTCCCGGGGGCTGTCACGGTATGTATGCTCCACCACGCCGGTCGGGGTGTACACCACCGTGTACCCGGCGTCCAGTGCACCCCAGCAGACATCCACGTCTTCGGCAATGTTTCGCTCGGGAAATGCGACCGTTTCGAACACTGCACGACGGCCGACGAGGTTTGCGGTTGGGAGGTACGGTGTGGTTCCGGCGGGGTCGACGCGGGCAGCGTACCCCCCCATGTCGAGCGAAGAGTTCACGCCCTCGTAGACGCTCGCAGCGCTCTTCCCTGCCGGCCGGACGCGGCCACCGACGAGGTCCGCGGCTGCGAGACACGGGACGAGATCGGCGAGCCACGGAGGCCGCGGTCGACAGTCGGCGTCGGTAAATGCGATCACATCGTGGTGCGCGGCGTCGACGCCACGATTCCGGGCGGCACCGATACCGATCGGGTCGTCCGGTTCGCCGACTCGAACTAGGTGGATATCGCTATCGTCCTTCGCCCGGTCCTCGACTAATTCTCGCGTTCCATCGGTCGAGCCGTCGTCGACGACGACAATCTCGTAATCAGGGTAATTCAGTTCGGCCAGCGCATCGAGGCAGTGGACGAGGTTTTCGCGGTCGTTCCGAACCGTGACGACGACCGACGTCGGCGGACGATGCTGGAGGTCACGTGCCGGTCGCCACTCGAGGAAGTCCCGTGTGGCGAGCCGTTCGAAAAGTCGGTCGACGGTCTCACGGTCGTGACCTGTCTCTGCCGCGATGCTCGCGGGTGAACGGAATTCGGACGTAGAGAGCGCCTCAATAAGCGGCACAGCGGCATTGTTGAGCCGTGTCGCAGTCAGCGGCTGTCGCGAGACCACCACGTTGTCGGCGATCGAGACGGTGTCCCGGCGCCGATACTCGCCCGCGTTGCTAGTGGTTCCGTCGTCGGTCCGTTCGGCAGAAGCGGCAGCGGGGGGCGACACGGTCTCAGTCGCCCGAGAGAATTGCCCGCAGCTGGGGGTCCTCGCCGTCGGGGTCGGAACTCCCCATCGCGACCGCTGGACAGCCTTCGTGATCGTCGATCTGATTGCGAAGGTTGGCGATTTCGTCCCACGCAGTCTGGAAGCCGTCCTCGACGACGTTCCCCGAAGCGAGGTGGTCCCACTGCGTGAACGCACACGGGAACACGTCGCCCGCGGGGTCGACCAAACAGGTCATCGAGCCCGCACCGCATTGCTTGAGCGTGTTGTTGCGCACCTCGCCCAGCGCATTGAGGTAGAAGAAGGAGTCTCCCGTCCGTACGTCAGGGTGGTCCTCGATCCAGCCGTGGAGCCAGCGAATCTGTTCCTCGGTCAGGCGGAACTCGTCCCAGGTATCCTCGCCACGGCCGCTGGGGCGGAAGCGGTTCAGTCGCAGGCCGGCGCCGTGGGCCTCGGCGAGCTCGTAAATCTCCGGGAGGTCATCGACGTTCTGTCGAGTAACCACGGTGTTGACGGTCGTCCCGATGTCGCGATCCTCCAAGCGCTCCAGCGCGTCGACGACCTGCTCGTACACACCCTCACCGCGGATCGCGTCGTTTTCGGCCTGCAGTCCGTCCATACTCACTTGCAGGAACAGAGGATCCATCGCCTCGACCCGGTCGAGCGTCTCCTCGTCGAGTTGAGTCCCGTTCGTACTCACGCACGTCGAGATGTTCCGATCGGTGAGTTCCTCGAGCAGTTCCAGCATGTCGGGACGGACGAACGGCTCGCCGCCGCCGATGTTGACCTGGAAGACGTCCATCTCATCGAGTTCGGCGATGAACTGGTGAGCCTGCTCGGTGGTGAGTTCGTTCGGAAGCTGGTGGCCGGGGCCGCTCCCCGAGAGACAGTGGTCGCAGTGGAGGTTACACCCCAACGTCACTTCCCAAGTGATAGTGACCGGCGCCGAGAGCGGTTCACTCGACATCCGCAAGCACCCCACGGGAGATGAGCGTCTCGACGATGGCCGGCGAGAACTCACGTTCGACAGCCTCACGCGACCGCGGCTGGTCGTCAACGAACTCCAGCACGTCGATGACGGTGTCACTCACTTCGTACATCGACGCGTCTTCATAGCCGTAGTTCTCGTGGTCGTACACCAGTCCTCCGTCGGCCTCGCGGCGGAACTTGACGTAGTCGGGTCTGGCGACGGCCGCCATCTCAGTAGACGCCGCAGATCCCGTCGATTCGGAGCTCCTCCTCGAAGAGGTCTTCCTCGATGTCCGGTTCTTCGGGGGTAGACTGGTCGGTATCCGAGGTAGACTTGTCGGTGTCAGGACTCGAATCCGCTGATTGTGACATGCGGTAAGCATACACAATGGGTTGGTAAATAGATTTTGATGCCTGTGGTACTTTCCTCATAGAGGGATTCGGAATATACGCTATCCGGGAGAATTGTCTTGTGTCGTCCACCCAGGGTTCCCGTATGGAAGATAACGAACTGGAACGGGTGGCCCTGTCTGAGCTGAAGTGGCCGGAAATTGAAGCGACACTCGAAGCGGGAACTGATACGATTATCCTCCCACTCGGGGCGACAGAACAACACGGACCGCATCTACCGCTTGATACGGATACACGGCTCGCGGCAGCGCTCGCAAAGCGCATTGCTCACCGTCTCGGAGAGACACTCGTTGCACCGACAGTACCCGTCGGTCCCTCTGAAGAACACACAGGGTTTCCCGGCACCATCTCTATCTCTCCGGACACACTCACCGATCTCCTCCGGGACTACGTCTCATCGTTCGGGGCGCAAGGGTTCGAACGTGTTGTGCTCCTCCCCGGCCACGGTGGTTGGTTCCCCGTTGTTGAGGCCGCTTACCCAGAACTTTCGCAAGCGGAAGGGATCGAGGTAGTCGCTGTGACAAGGTTACAACGGTATCTAGATCTGCTCCAAGAGGGGTTAACGACCGCCGGAATCAACGTGAACGAACCCGTCGTCCACGCAGGTGCCAGTGAAACCTCGATACTCCTCGCAATTGATCCGTCCCTGGTTGACGACCAATTACCGGAGGGGCACACAGGAACAGTATCTGCAGCCAACTTATTTACTGAAGGAATTGGGGCGTATGATGAGAATGGCGTGCTCGGCGATGCCCGGCCAGCAACTGCCGATGCTGGGGAGATTATACTTGAACACGTAGCTATCGCCTATACCGAGTACATTCGTGAGGAATTTCGCGAGCTGGACATCAATAATTCGGAGAAGAATTTGTAACTCATCGGTCTGATACCGAATCAGCCACTCCTCCATTAGAATTGCTCGGTGGGGCCGTCAAATTCCTCGTCGACTTGCTCGTACATCTCATCCGGAAACGGGAGACTTCCCCAGATCGAGTAGGGACACTGGTCCTGGCCGATACAGTAGCGCTGTAGATCGTCGTTATCGCAGTTCATCGGTAACGGCGTGTCGCCGTCGATTGTGTTCGAGAATTCGTAGCGAACCTGGTATTCGGTCTCCTGCTCGTCGTACCACGGCCACCTGGAGAAGACGTCCTTGAGGTCCGCGACAATCTCGTCGAGGCTGCTGTCTTGGTACTGCGGCAGCCACATCACCATCCGCGCGAAGTTGTAGAGGTCCTTCCGGACGGGCTTCTTCTCGTGTAGTCGCTCCTCCATATTCGCCATACAGGGGAGCTCGAAGAGGTCCTCGATCTCCCGGACCTCGATCTGTTCGGCGCCGGTTCCGGCTCGTCCGATTCGGTACGTATTGACGCGCCCGTCGCGGTCGATGGTGACGGCCGAGTGGGACTCGTGGTCGGCCAGCGTCTTCGCGAGACTGCTGGGACTCGAGATCCAGTCCGTCACGGAGGATTCCCACTCATCCTCGGAGTCGTACGCCGTAACCGCTCGATAGAGCTCCTTCGCCGTGTGGAACTCACCCTTTTGCGCCACGTCATCGGACGCGTCACTCAGGGCTCGTCGGAGGACGCGGATCGTCCGTTCCCCACGGTCCCAGTTCCGCCAGATGCGCTCGTGGTGGCCGGTCTCGAGGGAGCGGTCGATCCGCTCCGTGATCGCCGACTCGTTCGTGGTCAGCCACGTCAGCTGGTCGTCGGAAAGCCCGTCTTCTTGCACCCGCAGGAGCTTCTTGAACGCCCGCTCTGCGTAGTTCCGATACTTGCTGTCGAAATCACCGACCGGGACGTACAGCTTGTTGTCTTTCACTCGCGTCAGTATCTCCCCGCCACCGTCACTCCTCGTCGACGCCTCGTCCTCCCGAACAAGGCATTTGCGTGACGCCGCAGCCATCGGGATTTCGAGATAGAGGCCATCCCCGAACTCCGGCATCTCCGTGATGCCTGTACAGACCCGACCCGGATGCGGGCCATCCTCACCTGGCTCCTTGCTGTACAGTACGTCGGCGATGTCCTGCTGGAGCGACCCATCGCCGTGGGCGCGGATGAGGGAGGCGAGATTGTTGACGTACAGCTCTCGGATGTCGTAGAGCACCTGGATATTCCGGGGCGACGCGTGCTTAAACTTCGGGTGCTCTTTCACACAGATCGCACTCAACGTCGCGAGCACAGCGAGCGTCCCCGGCTCGTCGACAAACGACTCTTCGGCGGCGTCGGCACGAACCTGCTCTTTGAACGCCGCCGTCCCGAACCGCTCGACGTCGTTCACGAGGTCCTCGGGCTGGTCCTCGCCGTCGACGACGTATCGATTGTACCCACGCGTAAACAGCTGGTTGATGCGGGTCTCACCGTACTCCAGCGGGAGTGCCGCAACCCGATACGCCATGTCCTCGTCGTCGGTGGGGGTACTCGGACTCATTCGTCGATCACCTCGGGTGTCGTCGACCGAACGTCGAACGCCGGGCTCTCGATTGGTTGAACGATGCTACAGACGTCGGCGTGCAGCGAGTAAGGCAGGCGAGCGACACGTCGACGGTCGGCCGTCACGACGGGGTCGATCGGGATGTCGTACGTCTCGAGAAGGAGGTCGTTCAACACCTCGCGACTCTGCTCGTCGTATCGGTGCGCCGGGTCGGTATCCAGCAGGTAGACGTGGACACCCTGCCCGCTGTACACGACCATCGTCTCCTCGGCGTCGAAATTGTCCTCGAAGATGTCGCGCACCTCGAACCCGTACTCGATGGCGCGGTCGACGTCTTCGAAGGCGTACGGATACCCCTCGGGAGCGGCGTCAAGGATACCCGCAGTGTCGAGGAGCGCATCGTCGTCCCGATTCTCGATGTCTGCCGAGACCATCTCGTCCGCTCGGTCTCGGGCGATCTCTTTGGCGTCAATATCGACGAGGAGGACCCACGGCCGTTCCCAGTGATCCAGCGCGTAGTAGACGGCGTCGGACCGTGGGTCCGGTTGCTCCAATACCTCCGGATCAGCAAGCGCGAACTTGCTCCGCCCCAGCGGGTCGTTGCGAGCGGGGTGTCGAATGAACTCGACGACGTCCTCGAAGTCGTCGAACTCGGGCGTCGTTCGGTCGCCCGACGCATCTGTTTGCCACGTATCCCGCCGGATGAAGTCCTTGTCCGGCACCTCGTCTTTGCGCACCGGGTGGGACTCGCGGAAGGCGACGGCGTACTGTTTCGGGCCGGTCGCCGTGATGAATCCCGGCAGGTCATCCAGATAGCGGGGGAATTCTTCAGCGTAGTAAGCGTAAATCTCCTCGCGGGTCGCCTGTCGCCAGGTCATTGGTTGAGTTCTTGATCGAGATTTTTGAAGCCCCGAACGGTGGTTAGGCCCGCAGCATCGAACTCATCGACGGCGTCTCTGATGGTCGCGAACGACCGTGCCGCCCGCCCGCTGACCCGCTCGCCGATCCGATCGGCGTCGGCAAGGCTATCCAGGACGTCGAGCGCCGTCTCGCGATTGTTGAAGGCCCAGATTGCGTCGGCGTCCACCGCGCTGAGTTTGTCGTAATCCTCGACCGGGGCGTGCCGGTTGTTACTCGCGAGCTCTGCTTCGCCGGCCCAGACGAGATCGCCGTCCGCGTCGAAGCCGGCCACGTCCAGTACCGTGCCGTCGTCGGTTTCGTAGTACGGCTCCACGCGACCGACGTCGTCCCGCTGCTGGAGCCACAGCTCGAGGAGCCGGACGCCAACCTTGTGTGGCGTTTTCTCGCCGAGATCCCCCGCTCCTGGCCCCGCCTTCAATTCTTTCCCGAGGAGGTCTCGACCGTCTGGGAGGACGGTGTAGTACTTGCGCCCCGCCGCGGAGTCCGCTTCCAGGAGGTCCTGCTCCGTGAGCCGCTCCACATGGAGGTCGTCGTATTCGTCTCGAAGCTGGCTCATTCTGTCCAGTAGCGTGTACTCGTTGTCCTCTCGGTTCATCACGTCGAGGACCCGGTTCAGGAACCGGACGTCGTCACGGCTGAGCCCGCGTTGTCGGAGTTCGTCATCGGGGACGGGTACGCTGCTTTCCTGAACGGGCGTTGCCCCGTTCTCCGGCTGCGTTGCTTGGTCATCAGCTGGTTCCTCGTCCGTCTCGGTAGTCTGTCCGAACAGGGGACTCATCTCGGACTCGTCTGCATCTGGGTCGCTGTCCGTTGCGGGCTGGGTGGTCGACGTCGACGCGTCCTCGGTCGTCGATTCGCTGATGAACGCGGATTGCGTCGGGTCGGTTGCTGCATCGCCGTCGGCAGCCGAGCCCGTCGTTTCGGCCCCCGAACTCCCCCAGCCAGTCTCCTCTGGGGCAGTGCTCGACTCAGTTGGCTCTGTCAGCCCGTACTGGGCCTGTGTCCGTTCGACCATCCGTGGCCGGGACACGGACTCGAAATGGTCTTCCTGGGGCTCTGTGAGCGGCTGGTCGCTTTCTGGATGCCCCGGCGCAATCGGGAGCGGCTTCAGCGAAAACGGTGGCGGACCAGTCTCCCCGAACGACGGACTCGGGAGTTGCGCAATCCACTCGCCGCTCGGCAGCGTGTTGATCCGGTTGCGGAGTTCGGTCGGAGAGAGGTCCTCGTGCGCGAGCGACTCCGCGAGGTCGCGCTCGATCGAGATGTTCCCGATGAGCTTCGTCTTGATGTTGTTCAGCACCTCGTCGTAGGCCCGCTCATTCCGGTTCCGAACCTGTTCAGGGAACTGCATCACAAGCCCCATACTCAGCCCGAACGACCGGCCCTGCGGCAGTAGCTGCTCGGAGACCAGCTTCGTCGACGCGACCGGCGCCGCCTCCTCGATGATGAGGTTCGTGAGCTTCTCGTAGTCGGTCTGACCGTCGCGCCGGCGCACCTGGACGGCATCCCAGAGGTTGCTCAACAGCAGGAGTGTGATTGCGCGCTGTGCCTCCGGCCGGAGGTCGCCGAGGTCGAAGATGATGGTAGCGTCTTCGTCGAGGAACTCGCGGAAGTCGAAGCGGTTGTCGACGTACTCGCCGGCGTCATTCTGCTCGGGGACGTGGCTGAAGATCCGCCGTAGATGCGCGTCCTCTTTGAGCTTGTCGAGGCGGTTCCCGACGGCGTCCATCGACACTTGGAACTGGTGGTTGTCCTTCGCGAAGTGGCGCGTCAGCGATTCCTCGATGTTCTGGTTGTCCGCCGAGACCGGGGGAATCGTCTGATCGCGCTGCATCCGGAGCGCGGCGGCGAAGAGGTCGTCCAGCCCGAACACGTCGTTCCCGTACTCCTCGTCGAACAGCGCCTTGATCAGATAGCTCAGAATCTCGTTCGCGACGAACGCCTGCCCGTACTGTTCACGACCCATAATCATCCGGAGGATGTCGTGGAAGTGGTCGACCTTGTCCTGAATCGCGTCCTCACGGTTGCGACCGGCCTCGAGCGCGGGCCGGATGTCGAAGAAGGAGAACGCGGGGATGGTCTCCGGGACGCGGAAGTGGTAGACGTCGTCGAGACCACCGAACCGCTCGTAGTGGCAGCGCAGGTAGTTCTCACACATCCCGTCTCCCTTCGGGTCGACGAGGACGACGGGGCCACCCGTCGACTCGCGAAGCGAGAGGGCGTCGTTGATGATGGCCTTCGACTTCCCGCCACCAGTCGAGGCGAACCGCCCGTAATGCGTCGGCAACAGATCTGGCGGGATCCGGATGGGGTCCGGCCGTGGCTCACCATTCTCGTCGAGCGCGTAGCCGATGGCCATCCCGTCCTGGAACTGCTGGATCAGATCCGGATTGGGCCACGGAAGCGGGTTCCGACTCTGCTGTTCGGCCCTCGTTCCCCGCGTCCCTTCGACGGTCAACTGTTCGGAGGAGGGGACGAGGACGAAGTTCGCGAGCTCCGTCCCGCTGAGGACCAGCTCGGGACGGGTCTTCCCTCGTCCCGTCGTCAACTCGCGATTGAGGAGTCGCTGGAGAGCGGCCCGTGCCTTCTTCTCCTTCGTTTTCTCCCGGAAGCCGCTGTCCCGGAGGCGTTGCCCCTCGACCTCATAGAACGGCCCATCAAGCGGGTCGAACACGGGGAGGAGCGAGTCCATCCGGCCATCGAGGTCGTCGCGGGTGTTGTCGGTGGGGACGCCGACGGCCCGGATGTTGACCGTGAACGACCGTTTGGCGTTCTTCGCGTCGATGTACTCGATCCGCTTCTCGACGGCCTCGCTGAGCTGCCGGTCGTCCTGGTCGCTCCGCTGCTCCTCGACCTCGAGCAACGAACCGACGACTTCCTGGAAGAACGTATCCCGGCCGTCGACGAGGTCCTCTTTCCGCACCTCCGCGTCGGACTGCCAGCTGGCACGCCGTTGGAAGACGACTTGGAACGCTGTCGGCGCTGTCGCCTCCATCAGGTGGTCGATTAGCGACGCCAGCGCCGCGCCGGGCTCGTCGACGGACGAGAGATCGCCGTTCGTTTCCTCTGCCGTGAACGGCGTCAGCGAGGTCATCCAGTCCTGCTTCCGCGACGCGGCGCCACACCACCGAACCCCGAGCGGCGAGACAGCGTCTTGTGCCGGGCGAGCCAGAATCGTTCCCGCCGGTGTCATCGTCGGCTTCTCGATGGCCCGTCGTTCTTCCTCGTCGTCTGGAAGTGCATCGGGCGGCGCTAGTTCGAGGGCTGAGTCCCCGACAGTAACGTGATGATCGGGGACGCTCGTGGCTGCTGTACCGCCGTCGACAACGGGGTCCGCTTCGGCTGGCTCGGAGTCCGCTGATTCCTCGTCGACGATGTCGTACTGTTCTGCCGGGCCAAACTCGTACTGCAGCCGCCCGGCCTCGTAGTGGTCGACGAATTCCTGCGGTGTGAACTCGACTGGCTGAATGAGCCGAGAGGCGACGTCGACGTCGACGCGCTCGATGTCGAACGTGCTTGGATAGATGGAGCGGAGACGCTTCTCAAGCGTATCGAGGTGCGCATCGGCCCCGTAGAAGAACTCTACCGGGTCGTCCGGGCCATCACTGATCGCGAGGAACTCGAATCGGGGTGGTGTCTCACTGTGGAGTGGGTTCAGCTTCGCCCCGAGGCCCGACGAGCCGGGCGTGGTCAGTTTGTGGAGGCTGTCGAGGACTCGGGGGATGCTCTCCGGGTCAAGCCGCTCGGATGTCGGCGTGACGCGCAGGTACTCAGCCATCGTTGGTGTCCTCCGTTGACCCGCCGTCTGGCTCAGCTTCGACGGCGTCTGATTCCTCGTTCAGTTCGCTCGTTTCGTTCGTTCCGTTCGTTGCTCGGTGTTCGAGCTCTTCCTGGAACTCCTGCATCTCGGTCTCGACGGCGTCGTCGCCGGCGCCGGGCAGCGAGGACCGGATCTGTGAGGTCGGGTCGAAGTCGATGACCTGCTTCTCCTTGGGCATCGCTTTGACCTGGATACCGCGCCACTCGCCGTCGACGCCCACGAGGGCCTCGGAGAAGCCGGCGTCCTCGTTGCCCGGCACGGCGTCCTGGACGAACCGCATCTGCGCGTAGTTCAGCCCGAACTCGTCGGCCCACTCCTCGTCCATCCCGTCGAGGCGGTGGAACTGCTTGACTGCACACTGATCCAGGATCGCCTCGGATTCGGCGTGCTCGAAGAACTCGTCGACCGTCTGCGTGACCAGCCGGATCGAGAGGTCGTGGTGGCGGTGGTGACGGAACACCGTTTCAAGAAACGCCAGGCTCGCGGCGTCCTGCATGATGTACCGCGCCTCGTCGATGTAGAACACGACCTCCTTCTCCGAGACTTTCGCCCGCTCGTAGACGAGCGAGATGAGCAACTGCATCGTCAGCGCCGTGCTGCTGTCGACGCTGCCCTCCTGCTGGGCGAGATCGAGGTAGATAACCTTCTCGTCCCGAATGTCGAAGTCGGACTCTTGGCCGAGGTTGGCGTGCCGACCGTCGTCCTCGAAGGGGCGGAGCTGGTCGAGTAGCCACGTCGCGTCTTCCTTGATCTTCCCCGCCTCCTCGTCGGACCGGACGACGAACTCCTCGGGGTCGTCAACCATGTCCTCGAAGACGTCCATCATATCCTGAATCGTCGGGCTCGGGTTGCCGTGCGTCGAGATGTCGTCGGTAATCCCGTTTCGCTTGTACGCCCGCTTGAGCCCGAGTTCGAGTGTCGTCCGGCGGTCGCCCAGCGAGATGCCGCGGAGGGCGAAGAAGTTCGTCAGGAAGCTCATCGCGTCGTCGAGCTTCTCGTTGAACGGGCTGGCGTCCTCGCCCATCGCCCGCTGGACGTGCTCGGGCGTCTCCCGAATCTCCAAGGGGTTCAGCCCGAGTGTCCCGCCGACAGTGATGCGTTTGGCATCGAGCGCTTCGGCGACGCCGGCCCAGTTATTCAGCGGCTCGAGGATGATGCCGATACGGTCCTTACTCTGCTCGATCGACCGGATGAAGTTCTGCTTCGAACTGAACGACTTCCCCGAACCCGTGTCGCCGACGGTGAACATCGCGTACCCGTTGTCCCGCGCGAACGGGTCGATGACCACGGGACTCTGGTTGTCCTTGTGAATCCCGAACTCGACGCCACCCTCCTCGAGAATCGTCGCGTTGTGCGGCGAGGACAGCAGCGCGCCGACGGCGCCGCCGAGCGCAATCGACGTCCGCCCGAACTCGTTGTCGCCGATGGGCGCGGCGGACTGAAGGGCGAGGTCCTGCCGACAGATTGCCGTCTTCGGCGTGAGGTTCGCCGGGTCGTCGCGGAGCGCGCTCTTGACCTTCTGGACGGCGTCGCGGAGGTCCTCCTTCTCGTCGGCCCGGACCGTGATGAACATCCCCTGGTCGAAGACATTCGCGCCGTTCTCGACGGCCTTGTACGTCGCTGCGGCCTCGTTGGCGCGTTCCTGTAGGTAGGCACTCCGCACGCTCTGTTCAAGGTCAGCGTCCACCTGAAGGTCGTCAGCGATATCCTGCAGTTCGTTCCGCGCCCGCTCCTGGTTCTTCGGCGTGATGTGGGCCGTCAAATCGAACTGCACGTCCGTCATCTCGAAGAGCTCGGAGAGGTAGCCGTCGTTGGGGTAGTCCGGGTAGTCAGCGATGTACAGCGTCGTCGTCCACTGCTCGCCGACCCGTGCGGCTCGCGTTTCCCACTCGGCGGCAGCCGGCGCGGTCACCGTCTTGTGTGATTCGGCGATGTCGTCGAGGAGCTGGCGTTCGGCCTCGCCCTGTTCGAGTGTCTCCTCGTCGAGTACGTCGGAGAACTCGACTTCTTCCGTGTCGTCTTCGGTGTACCAGTCCCAGAGGAGTTTCCCACCGATACCGAGCAGGCCAACGATGAGGAGATAGAGCGCTGCGCCCTCCGTAGAGGTCGGACTGGAGAGCCACCTGACGAGCTGACTGCCCACGCCGCCTCCCGCTTGAAGGATCGCGCTACGCATCGAACGCATCCTCCCGGCGCGACTGGCCGATGATCGGCTGTTCGCGAACGACACGCTCTGCCTCGTCGTAGTCGTGTTCGCGACCGTTCCAGAAGTCCATATTCAGGACGAACAGTTCGACCGTGCTGAGCCGCCGTGCGGACCATCCGGACGCCTGCTGGATGAACTCGGATCGCACGTCGTTCACCCGACTGTCGAGCTTCTCGAACATCTGTGCGCGACGTTCGACGTCGGTGAGGTCCTCGCGACGGGTGACGAACGGGTTGAACAGGAAGCCGATGACGGGAAACTGCGTCAGCTTCTCGGCGGGCGTGCCCTCGTCGCGGAAGCGGTCGTAGACCTCCAACGGGCTGACCTGGACGCCGATGTAGTATCGCACCTGCTGGATGCCGCGCTCCCGCATCTCCTTCGGCCGGGTCTCCCGGTACTCCTCGAGGAGTTCCTTGAAGATCGGATTCTCCGTGACGTCCTCGTCGTTGAGGCGGTCCTCGATGTTCTCCGTGATCTGCTCCACCGGGAATGAGCGGGTTGTGGCGTGGAGTTTGAGCTTCGAATCCAGCTCTTTGTTGGCGAAGTCCTCGCCGGCGTCTTGGAGCTGTGCCCAGTCGTCGGACATCGCGAAGTCCATGTTGTCCGGGTCGATCTCGATGAACGCCTCCATCGTCCCGTCGGCCCGCTGAATGGCTCTTGCGCCCGGCCACGCTCGCTCGATGTTCGTGAGGTCCTGCGTACGTTCGTCCGGCTTGAAGGGCGTGTAGTTCGCCAGACCGCCCTCATTCCGCTCTGTCTCGTTGGTACTCCCATCAGCGTCTTCGGGAGCACTGAAGGTAATCTGCGGCCGTTTGACGTACCGATAGACGTCCTTGGTCCACGTCCACGCGTTCAGGTGATCGGGAGAGACGTAGACGATGGCAACGCCAAAGCCGAAGCCGCCGGCGACGAACGGAAGTGCGAGCGATTCGATCCCCGTGAGGCCGGCGATGAATAGGCCGACGATCGGAAAGGCGATCAGGACGCCGACGTCACCCTCCTCAATGTTGAGGTAGGGGATGCGACTCTCCTCGCCGAACTGGTCCATGATGCGCCGTGCGGCTGCGTCTTGATCTATCGACATTGTTAGTGGATACCTCTATCAAAGTCCATTCCGCGTTCCTCACCCGCTGTATCCGACGTAGTACCACCAGGGTCGTTCTCGGTCCGTCGGTATGAGGGCGTACTATCTCCACCCTCACCATGACCGCCTTGGGCCGCAGCTTTCTGTGCAACGGCATGGCCGGCTGCGGCTTTCGGCCCCCACCGAGCAGCGGTTGTCGCGACGCCGGCACCCCCAACATACGCACCGGCAGCTACGCCGCCGATGAGGGCTGCGCCCTTGGTGGCGCCGCCGATAACTTTCGCCGTCAGCGGGGTTGCGTATTTGAACGTCTTCCAAGTGATATAGAGCGCGATAAGCGGCAGTGACGCGGCAACCAGGTACTTCAGAAACGCACTATTTGGCGTGAGGGCCCCTTCCGAATACAGCAAATCGTATCCTTTGAACACGACTGCTGCTGGGAGGGGTAGAACCGCCAAAGGAACAAACCGCTTGGAGAATCCCATCGCGATGTCCGAAAGGACTGGGACATTACCATAGGCGAGAGCAAACGCTATCGGCATCCCGTAGACATACACGTAAAGCAATACCTCTCGAATATAGTAGAGGGCCTCAAGTGCCCACATCGAGAGGCCACCAACAATTGCGAACACGAATGCAAGCCCGGGATTGGTCAGAGATTCTTTGAGAAAATTCAGCATCGCATCACCCAGGGTTTCGAGACTCGGCATCAATGCGATGGTGAACCCGTCGACGATGTAGAGACCAAGAACACTGACCCAGTACCAGCTGATGATAAGAAACGCGCCAACCCACGCAGTCTTCTTTGTCCGTCTCGCTTCGTATACACTTCCGATATTGAATATCCGAACTGTGTGTCGCCCTTGAATACACATCACCAGAAGGAGTAATGAGATGAGCATAATCTCACCTCCGACCAACGCATCCCGAATTGCAGGCCAGGGTCCGTTTGTTGGCGCACCAAAGACAAATGCACCGTCGGTTTCGGGCGTTGGAGTCCCGAACATCTCCTCAGTGAGGGTTTCATAACCAGTGTTCAATCCCTCCATGAAGAGGGAGATCACCCAATCGACGACGTCTTTGAACCCCTCTAGGACGACATCAATCAGGTCCACCATAGTTAGTCCTCACTAATCGTAATCTCGCAATTATCGAATTCCTCTGACGCGGAGTAGTGGATACTGTAAGTATTGGAAACTCGGTTTGTCCCCACTCGTGTTTCTATAATGACTTCGAAGCTCCCGGTTTGTTCTTCGCTCTCACACGAAGTCCCCTCACCTCGAACGAACGCAAACGGTGAACGGTAACTGTACAGTGTGAGCTGCTCTCCCGGTTCTATGACTACCTCGTCAACCTCTGTATCTTCTTCTGGATCGTATATGCCACTGACATCATCGTTTTCATCATAGTTCGTCCCTTCCTCATCCGAGGGATATGGAACATCTCCAATAAAGAGGAGCTGCGTGATCGCATCCGGGCCATTCCCTTGGTTTTCAACAGATACGAAGGCCTCTTTTGAGATTTTATCACTCGAGCTATTCCACATCTTTTCAGGCTGATTCTTCCCGATCCCCATCTCCACGATGCTAAGATTCGGCTGAACGGACAGAGCGGACTCTTGCACAGTTTCTTCGCCCTCTAGTGCGAGAACGCGATACTCGCCTGGAGCGTATGACGTTCCAATCTCAAACGAAACCTGCTGTGCTCCTGTCGCTACGTCACGTTGACCGAACAATTCTCCATTCGGCTGGATGAGATTGACTTGGCTGACATCGGTGTCTTCCGAGAGTTCCACCACGACCGTTGTCCCATCAACAGCAACGCGCTGAAGTGGACCTTGGTCATTTTGAGATGGAGACCCATTACTGGGTGTTCCGGAGCTCTCATTTGTATTCATACACCCAGCAAGGGTTGTGAGTGCGGCGCCGGCGACTGTTCGGAGGGCGGTTCGCCTACTGATGGGTGGGGTATCTCGTGTCATGAATTGCGTTGGAAGATGTCTGCTGGACCGAGCATCCGCAGGAGGCGCTTGCCAGCGTAGAACATCACGAAGAACGGCAGGAGCTGCCAGCCGACCTCGAACACCAGCGCAAACCAGCCGTCGATCGTTCCTAGAGGGTGCCAGCGGGCCGTCGCGGTATCACTCACGTACGCCGGGTCGTGACCGAGCCACGAGCCAGAGTGGTACCGAGCCGTGTAGATGCCCGGTTCGTCGATGGTCACGATCGCCACCCCCGAGGCGTTGGTCTCGACGCGCTGATCTGCGACCGTGATGTACCCGTTCCGGGTGGTGCCGCCGATTGGATACTGACGGCTATCGTCAAGCGCAATCGGCGCACCAGTTTGATTGTCCCGCAGTTCGACCCTGAGCGTCGCTTGCGACTGATTCTGCTGGATAACCTTAACAGTAAGATTGCTGCGGTGGAGTTGTCGCTCGGAGCCGGCATCCGACTCGACGATTGACGCATTCACGCCCCGGACGATTCCCGCAACATGGAGCGCCTCTCGATCGACGTTCTCAGCTCGAACGGCGACGCCGTACGTCGTCGTGTACGATTGGTTGACGATGTCGATATTGATGTTCTCACCGATGGTGCCGACCGGAGACGGGCGGTCAGTCCCCCAGGTCTCGATGAGTTCCGGCCCGTCTCGAACCGGCTCGGCACGCGGCCCGATCCGCGAGGGATAGGCGTGGACGTACACCGGAATCGCGTCCGACTCGACGGTGGCGCTATCCGTGCGATTCGACCGGACGAGCGTGTCCCAGTTGGTGTTCCGAGCGGTGTAGAACCGCCAGATGCCACGGACCCGTGCCTCACCGTCCTCCGTGAGCGTGTACCCCTGCCACGGCCGCGACTGGAAGATGGCCACGCCGGCTTCGCCGTTCGGATACTCGGCGTAGTAGGGGTACGCCGAGAGGTCGTAGATCTCGACGGCGATCGAATCGGAGACGTTGTGTGATTCCGTCCGATAGGTGACGTCGACGTCCGTCCGGTCACCCAGGTCGGTCCTGACGGTTTTCTTCAGCCGGACGCTAATCTCCGCTTCCAGCGTGAGATTCGCACTCCAGTCGTCCTCGATCTGGTAGTCGAGGACAGGCGTATGGGCTCCGTCACGCTCGGCGATGGTCTCGCCGTCCTTCTTCAACCGGACTTCTTCGATCTCGTGCTCCGTGAGCGACCATGAGATAGTTGTGTTGCCGGAGGAACTCCCGTTGGGGACGCGAACGCGGTAATCAACGAACCCGCGCATCGTCCCATTCGGTGCGATATAGAGTGGGGTTTCACCGGACTCGAGGTGTCCACGAGTGGAGGGCTGGACCGCGAAGATCGTTGCGTGAGCATCTTCGATGAAGACGCCGTCCTCAAGGTCCGCGTGCGGCGGATGCACGGACGTATCTGGGCCGCCGGCGTCGAGGTCCTCAAAGTCGTTCCGCGTCCACGTCGCCGCAGTCGCCGGCGGTCGTTTGAACGTAACGTCCGTCCCGTTGGCGACCTGATGGACGGCGGAGCGGTTCTCGCCGTAGCGCTGGCGGTACTCTTCTTGGCTGATGTAGTTGTCCGCATCACGTGACCACAGCGTTGCCGACTCGTTTTCCGTGAGCCCATTCCCCTCCGTACCTGGTCGTGGCGGGTCAGCGGCGACGATACCCGTGACTAGGCTCGTCGCGAGCAAGCCGGCCATGAGCACGGAGAGCTCTCGGTGGTTCATAGGGCTCGCAACGGTGCTGTGGAGTGCTTACCAGGGGACGAGGTCGACGCACTGCGCCAGCGGGAGGCCCATCATTGACCCGGCGACGGTGTAGAGCGGGCCGAGGACGACGAGGACGACCGCGGACTTCATCGCCGAACGCTTGTGGCGCTTGAGCCCCTTCTTCTGCTCGGGATTGAGGGTGAACATCTCGATAAGGGAGTCAGCCTGCCAAACGATTGCGAGGCCGACGATCCCCAGCGCGGTGGTCAGCTGGAAGAACCCCTCAATCATACTCGGGAGGTTGTCTGCGCTACAGACCGCGTTACTCTGGGCTGCAACCGGTTGAACGGCAAACAGGCTCAGGAGGACGATGGTGAGCGCTGCCTGCCGAGGGATTTTCCCAGTCAGCGGTGACTCGGTGTCAGTGCTACGCTCAGGGTCGGAGGGAGTCTGGTCCTGTGACATAGCGGGTCAATCATCGGTGGCGTCTCCAGCCGTTGGCTGGTTCTGCTGCTCTTCGACGAGCGACTGGAGGTCGTCGAATCGGTTGGTGTCCTCTGCGATCTCTTCGAGGGTGTAGCCCTGCTCGCGGGCCCGTTCGAGGAGGTCGCGGAGCTCATCGGGGTCAACACCGCGGACTTCCATTTCCTCGCGGAGGGCGCGGCGATAGAGGGCGGAGGCGTTGATGTGGTCGTTCCACATCAGGTACAGGTCATCGATGTCCTCGATGGTGACTGACCTCGTAATCATACATGCGGGTATGGGTATGCACCGGCTGAGTCCCGGTACATATTGGCACGGTAGCTGGATGAGGAATAAATGCTTTCTGGCTGCCAAGTGGTGCAAATTTATCCGATAAATTATAACCAAATCACTTGTTGACCTAGTAGAAAAAGTCTTAACCAACATCCACTGAGAAAGTTGGGCATCTGTTGGTTAAGAATGAGAATCAGCTCGCTTACTCGAGCTCTACAACCTCGCCGTTTCCGTCGTCGAGGAGCCCCTTCTCGCCTACGCCCGCGGAGAACTGACTCACGATGAACATGAACAACGTCGAGAGACGCACGAATGAGACACCTGAATTCAGACCACGGACGGCCATAACTGGAGAAATAGGTATTCGGCATGCTTAGCAGTATAAAAAAGCAGTCCACCGACTTTTCGAAGAGAATCTCGCTCGTGAACTTGATTAAGAAGCACAGATGAGTAGTAATACGCACGCAGATGGGCCACGTCTACTACCACCACCCCGGCGACAAGCAGTTCTCCCTTGACTTCGTCCATCCAGCTCCTGCCAAAATCGTCTCGAAGATCGTCGACTACGGCGACGACGTCGCTGTGAAGGTCCAGAAATACGATATCGACGAACCGTTCTACGTCATCTACACATCCCGCGTCGGCGGTGGGCCTGTTCAAGAGATTGATTTTAACCTGAACGAGTCGCTCTCAGAGATGAGTGCCGACAACAGTACCATCATCGTTCGTCTTCTCGAGATTTACCGCGCACTTATCGCTCAGAACGAAGAAGAAGAGGGAACTCCCGTTGAGGCGTACAAGAATATCGACGTCGATGCACTGCCGGACGTTCTCGACCGGACGTCGTGGGAAGGATCAGCAACAGACGTAGCGGGCCGACTCGCCTCGAACCTGATCCTCAAGCACGCGCTTCCAAATGCCAACCATCGAACCGCTGTTGCGCTGATTCAGTTCTACCTCCGGCGACTGAATCCGGATTTCGCTATGCCGGAAACCTCTGTAGAGACCGATCCAGAATCCTACGACTGGCGAGAGTGGGTGAACGAGTACATCAACGAATCGAAGCGACTGTTGACCGTTCGACGGAAGAACGTCCTCTTCAAGCACTGTATAGCTTCGGTGCGCGGACGCTTGAGCGAAAACACGCAGTCGAGATCGATCTGACTGAATACGAGTTGGATATGTACCCAAGTGAGGCGAAAATCGCCTACGCGGAGAAGCACGAAGATCTCTGGGTAACGTTTGTTGAGGAGGCTGTCGAACGTGCCGGCTATCCGGAGCTAAAAGAGACGTCTGGCCTCTCGAAAGCAGAATTCGCCGAAAAAATCCGAGACCTCAACTAAGCGGTTCTACTAGTCTTGAAGCGTGGCGACTGTTCGGCCCGTTTCCTCGGCCTCTTCGCTGCGCGACATATTGTACGTCGCGAGCGCTTCGTCAACCGCTTGGTCAAGGCTCATTGGTTAACCTAATCTAGGTTCTCCTCCCGTATAAACGCTTGCGTCAATCGATCTGTTCGAGTGCTTCAGTTGCGACATCACCCAATTCACCGGCTTCAATATGCGAATACCGTTCACGAACCATCTCCTCCGAGTTATCGAGATAGCGAGCCGCAACAGTGTACCCGAACGCGCGGACTAGCACCTCGCCCATTCCACGTCGACCACCGTGGGGCGCGAGATAGTCGTGTTTCGGATGGTCGATGTCGATCTCTGCAGCCTCTGAGAGCCGTTGGAGAATCGACCGTGCGCCGTCCGTCGTGATCGATGGAGGCCGAATGTCCTCATCGAGCGCCAGCAGCAGGTCGCGAGCGTACTCCGCACGGCGTTCAGTGATTGCTTCTGGGCGTTCCCCTCGATCGGCGAGGTCATCCTGGACGAGCTCTGCGAGCGTCCGTTGGTCGAACGTCGGAAACACCGGCCACTGCTCCGTCGGCGGGTCCATCAGCTGGCGATAGCTTCGCAGCGGAGAAATCACTGGATCGGGGAGACTCGCGGCGTCCCACTGCTGTTTCTTCCGGTAGACGTCCATACTCCCGTCGTCGAGGGAGAGATCCTCCCAGCGGACGCCGCGCCGGCGCGGGTCGTTTGGATCTCGGAGGAGTTCGCCAACGCGGACAGCGGTGTACGCGAGGACGAACACCAGAGCCCGGTCACGAGTCGCCTTCAGCGCTACGTAGCGCGCTCGCTGCTTGTCGAGGGGGTCAGTATCCTCTGGGAGTGTCGTGTACGCCTCGACAGCGTCGCGGGCCCGTTCGTCGACGTGGCGGGTGAGAGCGTGGCGCTGTTCAGACGTCCAGGCCTGCTGGTCGCCGGGCTTGCGGCCGTCGTCCTCCGGCAGCGGCGCCATCGCACTCGCCCGCTGGGCGTAATGCGCTTCGAGATATCCCTCGTTGACACACCACCCGCACCACGCAGAGATATAGCGATAATAGGTTTGTACCGTGTTCTGTTTGAGTCCTCGATCGCCGGCGAGATGCCGGGCGTACTCCCGGAACACGCGTTCGTCGAGGTCCTCGAAGGTGGGGTCGCGGTCGACGTCGTCGGGGACGATCCCGGTCCAGTCGTCGCCCCCGCGGTCGCCGGCGGCCCACTCGGCGAACCGTTCGAGTTCGCGGGCGGCGTTGCGTCGATAATTCCCGCCGTCGCCTCCACGGCCTTTCCCCTTGTCCTGGAGGTAGCGCTCGAACGACTCGGAGAGTGAGGTCAATGGCGTCCGTTCCGTCGGTGTATTCCGGTCCATAGTGCTCTCCTGAACTGTTGAACGTAGTCAGTCACACAGACAGACGCCGCCTTCCCGAATCTGGCTCACTGCGAACTGATGGACAGCGCCGGCGAGGTCAGTCATTGCTTCCGCCTGCTCTTCGGTTGGACGCCCCCCGCCGTAATAACTCTCTGTCCGGTTCTCGCTGTAGAGGTCCTTCATCGCCTCTGCAGTCTCCCGCTCAAACAGCCCGATCTGGTGGGCACGCTCGTAGCTGAACTGGTGGTCCTGAAAGTCCTGAAGCGTATCGTTCGTCATCGCGAGTGCGTACGCCTCGATCGACCGTTCGATCGCGCCGAAACAGACCTCGATGACGGCCGTGTAGTACCCATCCTGTGACTGGAGAGTGTCGACGACCTCGAGGAGGCGGCACGCTTTCGTCAACTGTGTCTTCCAGTCTTCGTCGGCACTAATCCCGTCCTCGAACGCTGTTCGACCGCGTCCGACCATCTCGAAGGCATCCTGTGCACGGTCGAGTGCTGTGAGCACAGCGGTCGGGTCCGAGCCGTTACTCATCAGAGGCTCCTTCCTCCAAGAGGAGGTTCTCGACGGTTTCGAAGTCATTCGTCTTGTAGACCGGAATCCCTGAAACGACGATTTCTCGGATGTCTTCGGTGTACGCCGGGATCGCCTGGACGGCCTCGACATCGATATCGTAGGCGTATCGGTCACCATCGAACTCCGTGTCTTCGAGGTCACGGGCAATGGTGTTCGCTTCTCGTTGGCTTTCGGCCCGCCCAGACCGGGTTAGCACCCAGAGATCGATATCGCTCCGTCGGTCAGCCTCGCCCCGAGCCACACTCCCATAGAGGATGATGCCGACGACGTCGTTGATGTTCTCACGAAGCTCCGTAACCGCAGCTTTGACGGGTTGATGATACTCTGGTTGGGGGATCCGAAGGATCGGATCGTCTGGAATCGACAGGCGCTGTCTGTTGATCTGGACGAGTCGCTGGTTGCTTTCGGCCGATTCGATGACCAAGTTGTTCGCGCTGAGAACGTTTACTGCCCGTCGGACGGACTGGTGTGAGTGACCGATCTGTGTCGCGAGTTCTCGCAGTGAGAAGTCACTGAATCGGTGGTTTGTTAAAAAGAGAAGGACGTCGCTCGTCGCCTTGTGTTTGAATAAAGTCGGATCTGAAGGGGGTATTGAAAGAGAAATAGCTGCCCCAGACGAATTCGTACTATTCGTCTCGCGGTTCATGTGCCGTATCACGGACCACTACTATATAAACATTATACGTGAGTCGGAATCAGCCTAAATATTCCTCTGCCAGCAATGGACGTGCGGAGAACGAGGTCCGTCACCTCCGGGCCTCACCACGTTCGGTCGCTGGGGCTAGAAAGTCCCACTCTCGGATGGCAAAACCCACAATTTCGATTCGCCGTTGGAGCTGTTCCCACTCACGCGCGATCTCTCGGCGACGATCCTCTTCGGTGACTTCGAGTACCTGGTCAGCGATCGTCTCGCGAAGTTGGTTCGGTGACTCGACATCGAACTCGTCCTTCCATCCTCGGATCTGAGCGTTCATCTCGGTGAGCCGTTCGGTGAGGTCTTCGACGCTGTGGTCGCTGTCCCGAAGGCGTATGGCCTCCGTGAGTGCTTGACGACGATAATCGGGGAAGTATGTCGTGTGGCCCCCGGTGTCGTCACGGTGGAGGATGCCGTCGTCGACGAGATGTTCGAGGACGCGCTTGGTCGGCCCGTGTGACCAGTCTGCTTCGGAGGCGATCCAGTTTGCTGTCCGCGGCTCTGAAACCTGTCGGGCGACCATCCGCACCCGGTCTTCACCCGTGGGTTGGCGTTCCATCGGGCCCTCTGAAATCGATTCACCTCCAGTCATAGAACACCGTTCGTACTTTGTCGTAATATAGATCACAGGCATCTAGTCTATCACGAAAACGGCCCTCGCCATCTCCACGGACTCGGCTGAGGAGACCCAGAGCTATCTCGAACCCCGTTCTTGGCGGTGCTACCCCGGGGAAGCACCGTTCTGAGCCGGTTGCAGCATTCATGCTTCACCGACGGCGTCGGGGTACTTCAAAGTGGTCGTGATTACCGGCGTAATCAGGACCACTTGTAGTATTTGGCTCATCGGGAGAATTCGGAGGTCTAGAGTCTCTTAACGCCGTAAATCCGTAATACAGTAGAATGTATATCGTATATCGCTATACAAAATTTTACGCCTCGCGCAGTGTGCAGTTTCGGAGGATAGGCCAGTTCCAAGTCGAATCTCCGCCGGTTCGTGGTCTATTTCCCAACGAATCGCTCGATTCCTGTTCATTCAGAACGAGATAATCGGACGAGCATGGGAAATTGCGCGGATTTTTGTGCTCCTACAGAGCGTCGCCACTCCCAAGCGGTGACCCCGGTGGAGAATCGGTCACTCAGTCGGGCGGAATCAATGCCGAAACGACGATCTCGACACACTCACCCGCAGTCAGGACCGGCGCATAGTCCATTTCGCCATCGACGCCCGCTTTCAGCAGGAAATCCGTGAGTCGCCAGATATTGTAGAGGAGTACGGCGAACACGAAGTAGAACAGCCGGACGCGGTAGTCTTTTGAGGAGGTCTTCGCGAGGAAATCGCCCTTGATAGACTTGTACTCGTTTTCGATCTGCCAGCGGCGGCTGTAGCGGCGACAGAACGACTCGGCCTCATCGGGGCCGACTCGGAGATTCGTGGCGAAGACAGTCGTCCCCTCACCACTCGTCGACGGCACGTACAGAAACTGCATCGAGTGACTTCCCGATTCGACGTGAACGGACGCTGATTCGACCGCTACGTTTTGTCCATCGGCATCCATTGTTTCGATGACCTCCCGCTCAGTGCTATTGATCCGTGTGGGAACGAGGTAGTTCACGCCGAGATTCGAGAGTGTCTGGTAGACTCGCTTAGAATCGAACTCCCGGTCACAAAGCACCGTCTCTACGGGGACGTGTTCTTTCGCTCGTTGAACGAGCCGCCGAACTACACGGTGAACCTGATTCGGCGGATTCCTATCCCACGCTGAGCTCTCCCGAATCGGCTCCACAGCGAGCACGAGCGGGATGTTCTCGCCGACAATCGAGAGCGTCGCGAACTTGAAAACCCGTTCTTCTTCACCTTTTGTACCGCTGACCATCGGCATCGCCTCGACCTCGCCGTAGTAAGGAACTGTCGTGACGTCGATCGCGGCCGTCACGGGTCGTCGGAACGAGGCTTCCTCCCCGATTACCGAGAGTAGTCGGTCGCTGGCCCGGTCGAACCCCTCGATCAGCGCTTCCGGCTCAAATTGCTTGACCGCCCGCAAGTGCGTGTCCCCGTGTGGACCATATTCTTCGCCACGCCTGTACTGGAAGCGAGCAGCTCCCTGCGCAGTGCCACAACCAACCATCCCCATGAACGTCTGTAGCTCGAAGAACTGCGTATCCTCGTAGGAGGCGTTCTGCGCTCGATCAGAATCGAATCCGTCAAATCCGTGGTCCCGTGCGAGGCGTGTCGTCCGGTGAACCTGCTCGTCCGAAAACTCAGTGCCTGTAGAGTGGGTTTGCTCATCGTCGTCGGCCGACTCTGGGTTCGAGTCAGTGACCTCCTCTTTCGGACGCACCACGGGGACAGGAGGTCCGTAGTCGTGGACCTCTTTGACGACGAAGTGAGCGGCGACGGTCACGTATTCGCGGACCCCATCGTCGAAGCGCTTGCGCCAAGTGCGCGAGAGAACCGACTCGTCAGGAACGTGGTCTAGCCCGAACGGTTCGGCGAGCTCCTGATGCGTTTCGAGAGTCCGATAGCTGTCGCCGGTAATCTCCCGATACATAAACAGCCGGAGCATCCCCTGGAACGAATCGGATGCCGGGTGCCAGTCCGGGTAGCCGTCTTGGAGATGTTTTGTGTAGAGCGTGACGCCGCTCACCGCAGCTCGGAGACACGCTCGATCTCGCAGTGTTTCGCTGAGCTCGATTCCGGTTTTATAGGCGTGGGTCAGCCGGCGGGCACGGTCCGACAGCGGGTCCAAGATCTCTGACATCGTTTTTCAGTTGTATAGATGTTACAAAAATATGCGAATATGTTATTTATGTAGTCTAGTCTGGCTCAAATAGTCGGCCCAGTTGTCTCAGGTTGAGTATATTACCATATCATACACGGATACAGCTATTCATCCAAATCAATATCGGACCCGGTGTCCGGGTGTCCTACCAGTAATAAATAAAAACCGGCAGCAAGGAATACGAGCATACCGATTTCAATAACCGTTCTCGCTGTCCCACTCGGATTTCCTAACAAGACAAATAATTGTGGAGCGTACGTTTGAAATAATAACCCAACCAGCAACAGGACACTACCAATCCGTGTAGGTTGACTCATCCGGGACCAACGGTATGCCCAAGCAACACCGGCACCGAGTAATAAAATCGTTCCGAGTACCGTCCGGAGGGTAAGTTCGAGCGGGGCCATTATATCTGAATTTGCGAGGAGATCATAAATCAGTTAGGTCAACAGAGCGGCTTCGGACCAAGGCATGGGTCGCAGAGAAAGCCCAGCTTTGGGGCTGAAATAATCGCTCCCAAACAAGTCGTACAGGTCTTGAATTCTTTGAAAACGCCACACAGGGAGCAGGCCGCAAAAATACCTCCATATGCGCGTGCCAACCGGTACCAACAATTCAAGTCTGGCACACATGGGCCGCATGGTAGGAGAGCGGCGGTTTGGACGCCGTCATTAACCGAGAAGGTGGATACAGCCCCAGAATCATCAGTTTCGTCCTCTATTTCATCAAGTAAGTCACGGTATTCTTCAGTCGTCAGTGAGGTCTCTTGAGTGTTCAATTCACCACTTTCTGCTGAAGTTGAAACAACATCTGCACGTGCAGTATCTTCTCCAGTGTCAATATAGGTGACCGTAGTATAGGTCGGTGGGGAGTCGTCTCGATCGTCCCACCCGAGGAAAGCGTCGGGGATTCGTTCCACATCCTCGTCGGTTTGAAGAGATACGCCCGTATCGAAAGGAAGATCGACGGTCCGATAATCGATATCTACATCCCCGACGCCCCGTATTCGAAAGGCAACGGCGTCCTCAGGTTGTTTGTTATAACTATGTTCAGAGGCGGCATCATTCAGGAGCTGCTGAACATCGCTGTTACCCAGCGCGTCGTCAACTGCTTCTCTACGACGTTTCCCGGCCAGTCGTTGAATGACAACCTCTCGTTCGCCGTTAGTGCTATCGCTTCCATCACCAAGATCCTTTTTATTGTCTGCAGTGGCAACTCCCGGCACGAGCGTTGTAGCGATTCCCAGAGATCCAATCTTTAGAACTGTCCGGCGGTCAACACCTGGGCGCGGATCGGGACTACTCCGTATATCCGACAATTTTTCCCACGTCTCGGTACAACCACCACCATCATCGACAGCGTCGTTCAGTTCGGCTTGGTACTGGTCTGGGTCGGAGTCTGGTTTTTCCATGGTAACACACCACTTGCCATTCTTTCGCGGTTTGTATTCATGTTAATTGATGAGTACCCCTCCCAGACTACTCCCACCCCCCTCACTTGCTGAGGGTCCCCCTCAAGCTGTACACATACCATTGACATAGTTCGTGTACAGCCAATTAACCTCCCCAGAACTGAATACGCTCACGCTACTAGAACCCGCTAATGAAACAACCCGATCCCGCCGATTTTGAAGCGCTCATCGCAGACCGGTCGGGTTTTCTCCGTGTCCTCACCGCGGCGCCACGCTCAAAACGCGACCTTACCGAATTGTTCGACTGTTCGCGCTCGACGATTGATCGAGTGTTACGCTCGCTCGCTGACGCATACCTCGTTGAGTACCAGGACGGTGAATGGCACGCAACCGCCGCCGGGGTGTGTGCATATCGCAAACACGACGAGTACGCATCGTTCCTCACCGACCTCGCCGACGCAGCACCGATCCTCGCTGCGCTCCCCACCGAGACCCCCATCGGTGAAGCGTTTCTTCCGGGATCAACTGCGCATATTGCCGAGAGCAGTGTTCCCGATGCAGTCCTCGATGTAATGCTTTGCTCAGTCCGCGGAGCATCTGTCGTCCGAGGGCTAGTCCCGAAGGCGCTCGCAGGCTCAGCGACTGAGTTCTACGAGGCAGCAGTCACAGATGATTCTGCTACACTGGAGTTGGTGCTCGATGGAGACGTATTCGACCGATTATACGAACTGAATCCACAGGAGACGAAAGATGCGTTAGACAAACCGAGCGTTACGTTGTTTCGCGGGACGATTCCGTGGACGTTTGGGCTATGGATAGCGGATGAAACGGAGGTCGGTGTCGTCGTTTACACGGAACAAGGAATTCAGGGCTGTATGCTGAATGATACTAAGACTGCGGTTGAGTGGGCGACAGAACAGTATGATTCGGTTGAGCGAGATGCAGAGGAAATTTTCCTTCGTGGAGGTCCCAAAGGGATACGGTAACGGGAAATCCCGTAGTCACACTTAGTGTTCGCTGAAACGGATTACTAAGAAAAAAATCAATTTCCAATTTCTATTCGTTTTCTATATCTCTGTATAGAAGGCACGCATCAATTCCATCCTCCGAGATTGTGCGCAGAGCGAGGTCATTCGTCGCCGAGTTCCGAGAGACGAGCCTTGATTTCCTCGGCATCCGCCTCAGAGAGCGCCTCAACACCGAACTGAACGAGTAGCGGGTAGAAGTGGCGGTTCTTCTTAAACTCGTCCTGACCCGCCTTGCGGAGCTTCAGCTGGGACTCGAGGTAGGTGTCCTCCATCTCGTCAAGGACATCGTCGGGAATGTAGATCGTCCGCCCGTTCCACTCGTCCTTGATGTTCGTCTTCGTTTTGCTCGTTTCGTTCGTTTCACTCGTTGAAGTCGGTTCGGTCGTTTCGGTCGATGAACTGGTTTCCACCGGTTCACTCACCTCACTCGTTTCGCTGGATTCGGCCTCATCGTCCTCCTCTTCGTAGTTGCCCTCGATGCCGGAAGCATCGCCCCAGCCGTCGGTCATGCTTCCACCTCCTCAGGTGCGGTCTTCTCAAACGTCTCGTCGAACAGGTCGGCAATCTCGTTGAACAGGTCGCGTGCATCCTCGACACGCTGGTTCTCCTTGCCGAAGCCGAAGACGGACACACCCTCGCCAATCGACTGAGAGAGGTCGGTCCGCTTCGGGATCTCGAACACTGGGAGGGAGTACGCCGACTTGATCTCCTCGATAGTGTCACGGTGTTCGGCGTTCTGCTCGACACGGTTACAGACTATCGCGAGCCGATTGATGTCTCCGTACGCCTGTTCGAGGGAACTCAGCTGCTTTGCGAAAATTTGGAGGCTGTTGGCGTTGAGCTTCTCGGGAATGACGGGGATGACGACGTTGCCGGTCGCGACCAGGGCGTTGTCGGTGAGGACGTTCAGGGATGGCGGCGTGTCGACGATGATGTAGTCGTAGTCCTTGTCGAGCTCGTCGAGTGTCATCTCCAGCCGCTCGCGACTCTTCGGCGCCTCAAGCAGCGTCTGGATGTTCTTGTTGTTCGCGAGCTTCTCGCTGGCGGGAAGGATGTCGAATTCTTCGTGCTCGACGATGATGTCGTTCACCGACTCCATCTGGTCGAAGTCGAGGACGTCGAACAGCGTCGTACGGTCGGTATCGTAGTACAGATCGTTGTAGCCAAGCGAGCAGGTGAGCCCTCCGTGATAGTCGATATCGACCAGGAGGACGTCGTGGCCTCTGGCGGAGAGTGCGCCGCCAGTATGAATGACGTCGGTTGTTTTCCCCGCGCCTCCTTTCTGATTCGCCACCGTGATTCGTGCGGTATTGGTGTCGGTCATTATCTTCGTTTCTCTCGTTATGTTCGTTTCGTTCGTTTTGGTCGTTTAGTTCAGTGCGTTCGGTGAGGGTGTTTCACTCGGTGAGAGGATTACTACGGTGTTAAAACCAACTGTTCGTTCCACTCGTTGAAGCAAACACACTCGTTGCCATCAACTCATTCGTTCTGTTCGTTACTTTCGTTTTCTTCGTTTTGTTCATCGAGTAGAGGGCGCCAGTTCGTTCCTCAGAATGCGTTCAACACATTCGTTTTTCTCGTTCAGTTCGTTTTGTTCGTTGAATTCGTTATAGTCGTTCCACGTGTTTTCAGCGGGAATCAGGACTACCTTCGAGAGTATGGAGAGATAGTGGCTTCATGGCCATTCGAGTAAGACTTTTAACTGTTACCGGATTATTGGTAACCACCAGATGTACGAGGTACTCGACGACACGGCGGCACAGACTATCCTCACCATCGAGAGTGGTGACTCCATCCGCCGTGTCGCCCAACACCTCCACACGCCCTACGAGACAGTGAGACAGGCCGTCAATCGGCTGGAAGACGCAGGCTACGTTTCCTATGACGACGGCCTCACTGTCGTCGACGAGCGCGTACACGACGCAGCGCTCGAGCTCGTCGCTGCCAGCGCCGGCGTCAGTCCACCCTCCATCGAGGAAACATACGTCATCCCACAATTCGGTGACTGGCCGTTCGCATTCACACGGATCGACGCCGTCTACGTGTGGACTCAGGGCGGCTACCAGGTCGGTCGCGAGCCCGACGACTATCCACTGTTCCTGGCTGTTCGTGAGCAGGACGTCGACGCCTGGGAGACATTTTTCGAGTGGTTCGACCTCCCCACCGGATTCGAACGACAGCCCCGAGACGAGTTGGACGGACCGCTGCAGATCGTCCTCGAGCCAGGGCCGTCCCTCGGCATCGAGCACGTCGAGGGGTACCCGGTGATCCCGAGAGCAGAGACGATCGAGTATATGCGTGAGAACTACGCCCAGTTCCAGTCGGCGCTCGCGATGCTCGACCGGATGTACGAGGACCTCGACCTCAGCGTCACGTATCGAGAGACCGAACGGGCACAGCCATGAGTTTCCACAACCGGAGTGACGCGCTCATCGATCTGCTCGAGGAGCTCACCCAAGAGGGCCACGAGTACGTTCTTGTCGGCGGCTACGCTGTCTCAGCGTTCAACGCACGCTTCTCTACGGACCTCGATATCGTCGTCGCACCAGACTCCAAGGCCGAGTTCGGCGAATTCCTCGAACATCGGGAGTTCGAAGAAACGGATAGCCACGCCAAAGAGTGGTTCTACGACACCGAAGTGATCGAATACGAGAAGCGGCTCACGCCACAGCAGCCGATAGGCTTCGATCTGCTAGTGAATGGACTCGGCTGCCGCCAGACGGAGGCACAGTAGTCGTTTGACTACCTGTACGACCATAGCCACCAGCAGGAGGTGAGCGGGGGCACAGTAACGACGACGGCCAGAGTGATCGATGGTGCTGTCCTCGTGGCGGCAAAGCTCCACAGCGGCCGCGAAACAGATCTTCGGGACATCCTGGCAGTGGCGGAAGAGATCGACCTCGACGCTGTCACGCCCCACCTGCGGCGGGGGGACGACGATGCGCTACGGGAGCAGCTAGAGCGTGGACTGGAGATATTGGGGAGCGACGAACTCAAGCACGGGTATCGGAGTGACTTCGGGGCCTCGGCTGTCTCAGAAGAGACAGCCACCGCCCTCCAAGATTATCTGGCAGAGTAAGTAAATAGGTTGGATTGAGAATCAGTCGTGGCTACAAACCATTCTGCGAACAGCTGATTGTCGAATAGCCGTGTGACTACTTGATTAGGTCCATCATCGGTCGAAGTTCAGATTCAATTTCCGCCATCTGATCCGATACCCAATTGAACCGTTCCTCAACGCCCGTATCAGTAAACCGGAGTGAAGCTCGTACGTCACGATTCCGATCATGTTGGAGGAGTGCGAGAGCGTACGCGAGCATCTGCGGCCGATAGTGTTCCGCGAGCTCACCCGACGTCGTAGCAGAGAGGTCGTTGGTCTTGTAGTCGATAATGTGGAAGGCATCCGGTGTGACGAGCAGCCGGTCGATATCTCCGACAATTTGCGACTCATCAATCCGGGCGACAACAGAATACTCGTCGTAAACCGCTTGGAGCTGGGAATCAGCCTCAACCTGGTCCACAAATTCGACCGCATCAGCGGTATGATCGACAGCATCGCGGAGGTCAGGTTCTGTCGGCTCCTCACCGGACATTCGACTCAGACGGCGGATCAGGGTAGGCCACTCGTCTCTCGAAGGGCGGAGTTCGTTGATGCGGTGGACAACCGTCCCGAACGTCGTTGGACTCAGGCCGTCCGACTCCTCACGTTGAGAGTAACTGTGACCGTCTGAAGACGCATCCGCCACCGCATTCACGAGCGTCGTGGTCGCGATCCGTTTCGCCGGCGCTAGCGACGGTGGTGACGGAATCGATATCTCCGGCGCTGAATCAACAGCGTCGTCGTCGGTGTGCCAGTCTACTGGGCGCGGCGGCCTGCGAACAGTATAGCTGGCTCCATCTATCTCGCCACGGGCCTGTCCGTCACGAACCGCCTTGGCGACGAGTGTTCCGTCGAGGAGGGCTGGCTGTAACCAGTCGCGCCACCGGTCTGCGTCGTCGAAAGCTGCAGGCTCGCCGAGTTCGATTGTCCCGGACTCGTCGACGTCGATGTCGTGCGTGCCGCAGAGAAGGAGGTGATCGCGCGTTCGTGTACACGCTACGTAGAGGAGGCGTTTCGACTCCGCACGCTCCTGTGGACGCGACCGTCGGTCAGCGTACTCGTGGACAGCCGTCTTCTCGATGGAGAACGCATCGCCCGGATTCGGCCCGCCGACCGCCGGCACCGGCGGCGCGTCATCAGTTCCGTCCACGAGTCGAACGTACCCATAGTCGTCGACAGAGCGACCGAAGTTGAGGTCACTCCCGAGATCGGGGACGGTGACGATCGGGAACTCGAGTCCCTTCGCGGAATGGATCGTCATAATCCGGACGCCCTCGGCGTCACCCGGAATATCTGCCTCCCCCTCACGAGGGTCGATCTCGGCTTGGCGGTCGATCCGGTGGAGCAACCCGGCAGCTGTGTGAACACCGTTCTCGCTCCAAGTACGGACCTGGTCGCGGAAATTCTCGACGTTCGCGACGGCCTGTCGACCGCGTTCGTCAGCACTCACACTCGCCAGATACCCCGTGTCGTCGATCACTCGGGACAGCAGCCGGTTCCACGGAAGGACGCCATCTTCGGACGGCGTCGCACAGCCGCTAAGTGTCCGCCACGTCGTGAGGAGGTCGAACGCGTCCGCGAGTTGTGGATCGTCCGCCTCGGCGAGCCCATCCCATACTGAATCAGCTTCTGCGACAGCCGGTGCGAGGCGATCATCCGCGAATCCGAACAGCGGCGACCGAAGCACCCCGTAGAGAGAGACGTCGTCCTGTGGATCACCGAGTACTCGAAGCAGGTTCGTAAGCGCCTGGACCTCAGGCGTATCGTAGAACCCGACGCCACCGACGACAGTGTAGGGGATGTCGTACTCCTCAAGAGCGCGCTGATACCGATCCAGATGAGTTCGCCGGCGGAGGAGGATTGCCGTGTCGTCCGGCGTAGCGTCACGATGAGCACCTGTGTCGGGGTCTTGGACTTGCGGCGGATCGTCGAACAGGTGGGTCAGTCGAGCAGCAAGCGCTTGCGCCTCGGCCTCGATGGTGTGGTCCAGCGCACCTTCGGCGACCGGATGGTCGTCGCCGAAGAGTTCCGCTGCAGTATCGGCATCGTCGGGCACAGCGAGATACTCGACACTCCCGGTCAGTCCCTCGATGTCCTCGATACGGTCGCGTTGTGTGGTCAACTCCTGCGGTGGGGCTTCGTGGGGTTCGTGGCTGTCACCCTCCGGCTGGAACAGGTATTCGAAGAGCTCGTTCAGGAACGACAGCGGCTCATCCAGCGTCCGGAAGTTCCCGGAGAGTTCGAGTGCCGTCGGACTCTCGGCCTCGCTGTCGGGGACATCGTCGACCTCACGGGCTTCATTAACGGCCTGAAGTTCCGCTCTTGCCGCCCCGAACGTCGTCACGTCGGCCCCACGGAATCCGTAGATACTCTGTTTCTCGTCGCCGACCAGGAAGACGTTCGACGCCGTCTGTCCGTCGACGCCCGTGAGGAGATTGACTAACTCCCACTGTCGCGGGTCCGTGTCCTGGAACTCGTCGACCATCACGGCCGCAAACTGCTCTCGTAGCCGCTCCGTGACGGCATCGTTCGTTCGCAAGAACTCAAGGGTGGTCTCGATCACGTCGGGAAAGTCGAGCGTATCGCGGCGCTCCTTCTCGTCGGTGTAGGTTGCGAGGACGTCGTCGAAGACCCGCATCAGAGCCAGCGCGTAGTGAGCGCTATTCTCTTCCAGTTCCCCCGGTGTCGTCTCGACCGCATCCGCATGCGGTTCGACGGCATCGATGACCGTGTCGATGGCGTCTTTCAGATCGTCGTAGACGTCACCGTACTCACCCCAATCGTCCCGGTCACCGACGACGTACCCCGAACTGCTGTACAGGCCGCCGTTCTTCTTCTCACAGGCCTCGTAGAGCTCGAGGATTGCCCGTTGACAGTCGCGAGGATCGCTTTCCTCCGGGTCGGCCGAGAGTGTGGTCGCGACTTCGGTGAAGGTCCGGTAGGCTCGAAGACCGTCTTCGTCGGCGATAGCGCCCTCGTGGTCGACGCGGCCCGCGACTGTGCGTAGCCGCTCAAGGAGTCCGTCCGCATACAGCGTCTGTCGGGCGTCGACGACGTCGAGATCACAAACGACCTCCCAGCAGATATCGAGGTAGTCGTCGACCTCGGCGTCACGCCACTCCTCGAGGACCGCCTCGCTCTGTGGGCGCTCATCGAGTAGTCCAGTGAGTACATCGACCAGCTGGTCACGACTCCAAAGCTGAGCAAGGAGCTCCACGTCGTCATCGTCCTGGTTGCGTTCGAGGAACTCCGTCACGACTTCGCGTTGGAGTGTCGCGGCACCGTCTTCATCGAGCACGTCGAAGCCGAGCGGGACCGGAGCCTCGACGGCCCGTTCTCGCAAGAGCCGCGTACAGAACGCGTGAATGGTGTGGACGTAGCCATCCTCCAGGTCGTCGAGGACGTTTCGCCAGCGGTGGTAGGCCTTTGGTGAGTCGACAGCCTCGAGCCGGTCGTACACCTCCTCCCGAACGCGCTCAGTCAGTTCGGCAGCGGCCTTTCGCGTGAAGGTGATCGTGACGATATTCTCCGGGGTGAGCGACGGGTTCTGGGCCAGTATCGTCACGTACCGCTCGGTGAGCGTTGTCGTCTTCCCCGTCCCGGCGCCGGCAGTGATCGCGACGTTCCGGCCCTGGACGAGCGCGTCCTCCTGTTCCTCCGTGAGCTGAATCTCCTCGGGGTCCTCAGTCATCGCTCATCACCGCCTCGATGTCCTCGTCGTCGCGAACACGGAGGGGAACGTACGCAGCGTCGTCCTCGTGCACCTCGTCGACAAACTCCCGCTTGCGGTGATGGCGGACATCGCACGCCCGACGGTAGTCACAGTATCGGCAGTTCGCACCCCGAGCGGACAGGAGGGTCGTGTGGAACCGACCGTTGCCGATCGCCTCGTCGATCTGGCCCAACCACTCCGGAACGACATCGTTCAGGAACCGGCGGAGTTCGGCCTCTGAACCGAACTTCGATTCGACGCCGCGTGGAACCTTGAGGTCGTTTGGCGGTCGAACCTGATAGTACGTCGCTGAAAGCGATCCCTGCTCGAATAGATCACTGTCGACGACGTTGGCCGCAGCAAGCAGATAGATAGGGAGCTGGAACTTCGTGCCGCCGGTCGTCTTCGTCATATACGGTGCTCGACCAGTCTTGTAGTCGTAGAGCGTGAGCGTCGGTTGTTCGCCATCCCGACCCACGTCAACGCGGTCTATGTATCCCCGAATCGAGACAGTCGAGCCGTCCGGTCGCTCAACCGTGAACGGCCCAGCATCCGAGTCGGGCAGCCCCTCACCGAACGGAGCCTCGAACAGGTGTGGGCGGGCGGCGCCGTCACGCGCGAGTTCGTTGTCAAGGAAGGTAGCGAACAATCCCTGTTCCGGTGCGTCGTGGGGTTTGCTCCCGGCCTCGTACGGAGCGCTCTCGCCCTCACCCAGGCCCGCGAATAGCTCCGCCTTCCACCGTTCGTAGAACAGGCCGTCGTACTCGAAGTCAGCATCTCGGAGTCCCTCGACGGCAATCTCGCGAAGATGCGTCGCCAGGTCGTCCCGGTCGAAGTCTGTGAGATCGACACCATCCTCGGTCTCGTCCTGCAGCTCCGCGAAAAACCGTTCGAGAACGTCGTGAACGTACGATCCGGTTTCGAGGGGCGTAGGAACGACCTCAACGTCGTTGGGATCCTCGATTCCGAGCACTTTCTCGGCGTAGAACTTGAACCCGCACTCGACGTATCGCTCGATCCGACTCGCGCTGTAGGGTTCTCGTTCCGACGGAGGATAGACCTCAGCGACGGTCTCGGGTTCTAACACGCCGTCGTGTTCGGAGAGGCCAGCCGTTCCCCTGTTGTCCGCACAGTGGAGTCCCCGATCCATGTGCTTGGTTTGCTCGGGGGAGAGATCACCTCGGTCGCCGGCGTAGCTGACTGCCGCACGCCGGTCGGTTGTTGCGGCGACGTGCCGCTGGAGGTCTTCGCGGGAGCCTACGCGGTCGTCGACGCCATCTTCGGGTTCGATGCCGGTCACGCGCTGGAATTCATCGAGGACCGGCGACCGGACGACTGCGGACTCGTCGTCGCCCGTCTCTGGTGTGGTAATCGTGAGTTCATCGACGTTCGCGAGGAGCGTCGCGAAGAGATAGCGCCCCCGGAGGCGCTCGTCGCCAGTGTCGAACCGCGGATGGGCGTCGGTCATCTCTTCGAAGAAGGCCGGGCGTTCCGGCGTCACCGGGAAGTGCTCGCTCGTCAGTCCCACGAGGAACACCTTCTCGAACGAGCGCATCCGGGCGTCGAGCAACCCCATCACTTCGACGTGACCGCCAGCAGCGCGCTGCGGAACCCGGATCGGAACACCATCGAACGCACGAGTGAACAGTGCCAACGGAGAGAGATCGCTATTGACCGCCGCCAGCGACTCGAACGAGGAGAGGACCTCGTCTACGAGGTCGTAGGCTCGCTGTTCGACGGCTTGCTCGGCGCCGCTGGCGTAGTCCTCCGTCGCCCCCTCCAGGTCGAACCGTTCGTCCAACAGTCGTCGGAGCGTCTCGGTTGCGCCCTCGATGTCCTCCGTTCGGAGCGGCTCCAAGGTGGCCAGCAACTCCTCGATCAGCGCCGCCGCTTCGTCGTCGACGTCCTCGAGCAGGGGTGACACAGAAACAGTATCACGCCGGCGAGCAGCTGCCGTGACGGCGTTGGCTTGGTCGGTGTCGACGACGTCGACCAATGGATTTGCTAACAGGGACGTGAGGTCCTCAGCACGGGGGTCGGGTTCGGCGAGGTTCAGGAGGTCGTGTACAACGCTCCCGGTGAACGTCCGGTTCAGCTGTGAGGCGGCGGTCGTGACGTGCGAGATGTCGAACGTATCGAACGTGTCCTCGACGTACCCCGAATAGGCCTCGGTCCCCGGGACGACGACAGCCAGGTCGTCGGGATCGCGACCATTGGCCAACTCAGTCCGGAGCTCGCGAGCGACAAAGCGAATCTCGCGCTCGGGCGTCGGGAGTTCACGCCATCGCAGAGTGTCTGGAGCAGGGACAGTGTCCGGGTCCGGGCGGTAGAGCGACTCGGTGATCGTTCCAAAGGCCCGCCCTGACTCGTCGACGGGCTCGAGTTCTACTGTCTCAAAGTCAAGTGCTTCGTAGACCTCTAAGGCGTCCTCCGCAACGGCGTCGACTCCGCTCCGGCCATCTTGGTGGAGCGGCAGCAGCGCGATCATTGGAAGTTCATCGACGAGGCGTTCGATGAGTCGGCGTTCGACGGGACGGAACTCGTGATACCCGGAAAGGATGACGACATCCAGTTCTGGGGAGAGCGCCGATAGTGACTGGTCGGTCGTCGCGACGGCGTCGAACATCTCTCCTCGGGTACAGACCCACTCATCAACGTAGTCAGCATGGAGGTCCTGATAGTGGCGGTACGCGTCGACAGTAGCTGCCGCGATGCGGTCATTGAGGGCTGAGCCCTCGAACTCCGCCGCCAGTGCATCGGCAGTCCCGACACCGGCGTCATCGAAGAGTGAGAAACGGCTACTGAACGAATCCGCGAGAGCAGCCGAGGCGGGTTCGCCGGCGAGAGCGCCATCTGTTTCGGCTGTCGTTCTGTCGAGTGCGTACTCCGCCAGCCTGCGGTTCAGCTGTCCGGAGAGGGGTTGAACCGGACCGTGGAGATGCTCGTACCACTCCCGAACGACTGCGTCGAGCGTCTCGGCACGAAGACGGAGGGGTTCGTGGGACGCGGCCCAGCGGTCCTCAACCATACTCCGGCGAGCATCGTTCCGCGTTATGTAGAGAATTGAACCAAGAAGGTCATCAGCCACCTGGTCCGCCCGTTCAAAAGCAGCTTGTTCCAGATGTGAATGTTGGGAACCAGTTAGAAGCGTGTTATTCATCGAATACTACTCAACAAGAGTTCCATCTCACTTCACTCTTGGCGAGACAGTTTCGTCAGTAAATGAAGTACCGAAGTGGCTCCATACGCGTGTCAAGCCTGAACTACCAGAATTAAATTGGATACGCTGTACTACAGGAATCTACCCATTCACGTTTGAATCGGCACTAGCTAAAGCGCCATACATACTCATAAAGGGAAAGTCAAACAGTAGTTCTCAACCTCGGGCGCCAGTGAGATGACCTGTTCTCGACGTTCTAATTCAGAGCGACGCGTCTCGATTCGCTCTTCGAGCTGTTCGAGACGCTCCTGTTGGCCACGGATGGCGATGTCCATATCCGAGCCGGCGTCGGATTTGCGCTCGTACTCCTCGATGAAGGACTCGATCCGTTCTCGCTCCGCCTGTGCATATTCCTCGAGATTGTCCAGCTCCCGAGCGGTCTCCTCATGACGCTTCTCCTGAAGATGCTTCTTGATCTCATTGATCCGTACGCTCACATACCGGTCGGCGGCCGTCCGTAAATTGGATTGAGCGTCGAGAACTGTCCGAAGGTCGTCGATGTCGGGCTTTGCTGCTACGGAGTCACCCTCAACGACACGTTCACCAAGCGCCTGCTGAGCGTCTCCCTGCGCAGCATCCACGAAAACGGGGATGGTCTCCTCGCGAATCACGTCGCCAGTGCCGTCCTCAAACGCCACGCGATAGTTGTAGGTGATCCCCGGTGTGTCGACGAACGGAAGCAGTTTGAGTCCGACTTCACCGCGCTCGTCGTCCAACACACGTGCCATGAGTCGTCGCAGGACGTCCGTATCGGGAGCGAGGTAGGTGATGTCCTCGTGATCCATCGCGAAGTCGCGATCGAATGTGAACGGGCCGAACGTCGCGTCTTGGCCGGGCGAATTGATACCGTCCGGTAACTCGGCTTGATAGAGGTTGGTGCCGCGCTTCTCGAATTCGCCTCCGAAGGCTTCGACTGCTCGCTCGAAGAACTCGCGAATGTCGCCCTCGCTCCCGTAGACATCCTCTGACTCGTCGACGACCTCCTGAATCTGCCGGCGACTCTCCGCGTCGAACGTGCTCGTATCGACGAGGCTCCGCTCGTACCACTCCTCGAGCGTCCGCTGACGCTCTTCGATCATCTCCTCGAGTTCCTCTTTGGTCGCACTCGGCGGTTCGTCGTTCTCGATGGACTCCATGATGAGTGAGTCCACGTCGATGTCGTCGAGGATGCCGAGCACGTCCGCCGTGTTTCCGAGCTGGGAGCGAATCTCCTCGACCTTGGTTTGGAGCATCTCGAAAATCTCGCTCTCGCGAGTGTCGTCGAAGAGAAAATTCCAGACCTTGACCTCCTCCTCCTGTCCGTAGCGATGGATGCGACCGATCCGCTGCTCGAGCCGGTTCGGGTTCCACGGAAGCTCGTAGTTGGCCATGATGTGGCAGCTGTGCTGGAGGTCGATCCCCTCACTCGCGGCATCGGTCGCAAACAGGAGTCGCGACTGGCCGTGGTTGAACTCGTCTTCGATTCGCGCCCGTTCCTCCTTGTCTACGTCGCCGTGAATCACGAGAATCTCGTCGGCCCACGGCTCGTCCTGCACGAACTCGAGGAGATAGTCGAGCGTGTCTCGGTACTCCGTGAACAACAGGAGTTTCTCGTCCGGTTGTTCCTCGAGGAGTTGGGAGATGAACCGTCTGACCTTCTGGGCCTTAGAGTCGACCGGCAAATCCTCGGCCAGCGAGACGAGGTCACGGAGTGTATCGATCTCCTCTTGGAGTTGTTCGTCGGTACTGGTGACGGTCAGGCCGGCGATCTCGTCTTCCGCGTGTTGCTTGTCGTCCTCGTCCAGATCCTCACCGTCGAGATAGGCTCGTGCTTCCTCGGAGAGTCCATCCGTTTCCGCCTCCTCGCCGAGGAGGTCATCCAGTCGTCGGCGGAGCGTCGCGTGAATCGCGCCGACGCTGCTCACCAGCCGTTTCTGCATGAGGGCCATCGCGAACCCGACCGCGGGTTCGTTCAGCTTCTCCGAGCGGTTGTAGACGTTTTTCACGTAGTCGGTGACTGCGCGGTAGAACTGCCGCTCGTCGTGCGTCATCGAGACCGATACCGAGTTGACCTCACGGTCTGGGAAGACGCGTTCACCATCCTCGTCGTAGATGTCGGTCTTCCCGCGACGGATCATGACGCGGTCGACTGTCTCCTGTGAGAGTTCCCGGTTTTCGGCGACGAGGAATGGGTCGATGTACTCAACGAGTGAGCGGAACGCCTCGCCCTTTCCGTCGTGGGGCGTCGCGCTGAGCAGCAGCAGCGAGTCGGAGTTCCCCGTGACGGTATCGACCATGTTTGCCGTCTTGCTTGGCGACTCGCCCCGCTTTGCGGTCTTGTGTGCCTCGTCGACCACGACGACGTCCCAGAACGCGTCCCGAAGTGCGGGCCGGAACTCGTCTTGTCGCAGGAACGCCATGCTGGTGACGAGCTGTTGCTGGTCTTGGTTCCAGATGTTGGCCTCCTCGCCGAGCCGTCGGCGCTCACCTTCGACCCACGCCCGGTCTGCAACGGTGAGATCGACGTCGAAGAAGCGATCCATATCTCGGATCCACTTCTTCTGCAGGTGCGCGGGAACAACGAACAGGACGCGGTCGGCACGATTCCGAGCAGCGAGTTCCTTCAGGATGAGCCCGGCCTCTATCGTTTTCCCGAGCCCGACGTCGTCGCCGATGAGCGCACGCTGCCGAAGCTTCTGCATCACCCAGTTCACGGCGTCGAGCTGGTAGGGTTCCAGTCGAACGAGTGAGTTCGAGATACTCAGGAGCTGCCCCTGTTCGTGGGCGAGCTTGAGTTTCGTCGCTTGCGTGTGGAGGTCGAACCACTGTGCTGAGACTGCATCGTGATCAGGATGAAGATCATCGATTCGCTGATTGGACAGCTCCTCAATCCCGGAACGATGCGGTTGAATCTCAACATCGTCGAGACAGACCGTCTTAGCGCCCTCGCCGTCGATGTATGCTCTTAGGTACTCGATCTCTCCGACCGTTTGGGTTTTGATGACTTCAGCCGGCGCTCCGTTTAGAATCACCCGCTGCCCCGGAGAGAACTGGGTAGAGTTTGTCATCGAGTGATGTCTGTGTCAAGACCGCACGCCGCCTTCAAGATTGCCAGTCCCCCCATTATCGAGCCTCCGTTCCGGCGAACGACCGTAGGGTACGTTCGATCTCCGACTCAACATACCCGATTTCTGCACTGTAGGCATCTACGATGTCGGCGTAGTACTGCGGTATCTGTCCAGCCAGTTCCCGACTTTCAAACTCCTCGGTGTACGTCTCCAGAATGGAACCCGCGGCGGCTTCGTTGACTAACGTCCGTTCTTCGTTCTCAATGAATTGTGTGAGGACTGGCTTCAGTACCGAATCTGGAACGTCGAAGGCACGCTCGGCCGGGAGTATCGACTCGAACAATCCTCCGCCGAGGTACGGTACGTCGCTGAACATCTCTGGAAGTTCGGCGTCGCGCTGTTGTTTTGGAGTCGAAAGCGCATCGTAGAACAACGGCTGGAGGTATTGAGAGTAGAAGCTGCCCCGGAACCGATTGAGCCCCTGATTATGTTCGCTCCATTGGGCGTGGAGCGCGACGCGGTCAAGGATACCGCGATCTGCCAGCAGTTTCACAAAGGCGAGTCGATCAACGAGTAGTGTCGCGAAGGCCAGTTTCTCCGACTTTGAGGCGTCTGGTGGCTGCTCGATTGCGTCAACGAGAGCAGCATCCAGATGCTGGTATTCACCGCCGCCGGTAGTCACCTCCAAGTAGAGGTCGTAAAACTCGGTCAGTCCGCCGATAGCTCGCCGGATACCGTAGTGGTTGAACGTCTGGTAGAAGTCTCCCAACACTCCTTCGACGGTGCCGTTTTCCTGCAGCTCTTCGGTGTAACTGACTAATCCTTGATTACGGGCAATCCGCCGTACCGCTGGTGCGATATTCTGCTCTTCGACGACGGTGACGAGGTCTGCTCGACCGCGTTCATCCGTTTCGACGGCGTACATTCCCCATCGGAATCCGTCAGTCGAAAGCCCGTACTCGTATCGGCGTGAGTCGAGGTAGCCCTCGATATCACCCTGCGCGGTTTCGAAGTTGTTGACCGATTTGTTCTCTCCGATAACCGTTTCAGAGAGATTGTCGATTCGGAAGTCCGGCTGCTCATCGCTGTCACCGACGGGATAGTACGGTCTTGGTGTGTATTCGTAGCCGAGCGTCTCCAGAATCGGCCAGATGAGAGCATCTTCGACACACCGCTCGGGTGTTTGGCCGAGATTCTTGCTCTGAAGTGTGCCGTCTGCCTCGACGATCTCACTGAGCCGCGGCTCGTCCATCTGGTCGTCGAGCGTCGTCAGAAAGTCGATGATGTGACTCCGAATAGCGGTGGTCGCTTCTTCTATTTCCTGTGATGACATAGATGCGGAGTTCGTGAGAGATTAGCCCTGCGTGATGCTGATGAAGTCAAGCACGAACTCCTGTGGGAGCAGTCCGCCGTGGTAGAATCGCGCGTCACCGAGCCCCTGCTTTCTGAACCGCTTGAGTGGGCTGGCAAGGACGCTGACGTTGGCATCGAGATAGCCCAGTCGTGAGCTGGAGTCGAGCAACACGCCGGGCGAATCCTCGTCCACATTCTCCCCGGCGATCCATCGGCGCCCGGAGTCGGACGCTTCCGCCGGCCGCGAGATCTTCTCCGGCGAAGCGTTGTCTGGGAGCAGGACGAACCCGTGGTCGGTCAGCACGTAGGCCTGATCCCACTCGCCCTGTTTGAGTTTCGTGCCGATGAACTCCGCGAGCGAGTCGACACGTCGCGCCAGCATCGCCTCGAGGTCGCTGAGTTCCTTCTCGCCGATGTCGTCGATGTCGTTCTTGAAGTAGGCGACACGCGTCGACTGCCAGCCGTCGTCCTCCTCCTCGCGAGTGACCGTCCAGCCGTCGCTGCCCAACAGCGACTCGCGGCGGTTGGTCGTCACCCGACGATTGTTTCGCAGCGGCTGTAACTCGCCATCGACCAGCGAGACGTCGAACATCTGGATCTCTCCCGGCGTGAGTGCAGCCTTCCCGAATTCGGTCTCCGAGGGAAGCATTCCAAGCCAGACGTCTTCATCGATGGCAAACTCCGGAGCATCAGACGGAAGCGTCGATACGTAGTCACGCAACTCGTCCGCGAGGCGGCGGGCGAGGTCAAGCCGAAGGGCGTCGATGACGAACAGCGCAATCGTCTGGCCGCTTTCGAGGCCGTCCGATTCCTTCGTGAAGAACTGGTAAGAGTGATCCTCGTCGACGAATGGAGCGCCAGCTTCGACGGTATCGGTGACGAGGTCGCCGAGGTCTTCGAGGTACTCGACGTATTCCGACTGGAGCTGGGTACGGAGGTCGTCGAGCGCGGCGGTCGCGGGATGATCGTCGGGGAGGTCGGTCTCGGGCTCGCCGGCGACGACGAGATTGAGCACCGCGTTGTCGATCTGCCACGTGCCGTCGTCCGGGTCAGCGTACAGCGAAACGACGTCGTCAGTGGCGGTCTCATCCCACGTTTCGAGCTGGTAAGCGAGGCGAGCGATTTCCGCGGCCTGCTCCCACGTCCGCGTCCACGGACTGTCCGGGCCGTAGGCTCCCTGGTAGGAGCCACGGAAATCCTCGCTCCCGAGCAGAGCGTCGTACCGCTCCTCGGCGCGCTCGAGACACGTCTCATAGTCGCCGGCGTCGAAGGACGCGTGCCACTCCTCCCAGAGGCGACGTTCGAGCGCGGCGTCGACGATACAGTCCGCGAGTTCCCACGGGTCATCGACGTCCGCAACGACGTCGGGCCAGATCGCCTCGCCGAGGTAGCGGTCGGCGAGGAGACTGGCCGAGGTGGTGTTATTTAGAAGCGACTTGAGCTCGGGGAGGTCGTGATCGCCGGCTGTCTCGGCGCGGAACTCCCTCGGGAAGCGTTCGGCGTCGGCGCCGGCGTGGATCAGCCACTCGGCAACGGCCCACCGGCGCGTCGCCGCGACGATCCCTACGGGTTCGTCCTCGCTGGCGACGGCGTCGACGCCCTCGCTGGTCAGCAAGTCCTGCATCTGCTCGATGGTGCTGGGGCTGTCGTCGATGTCGCCCCAGCCGTTCTCCAGCACGAACGCGACCGGATCGGTGTAGCCGCCTGTGACGATCTGCGTGCGGAGTTGTTCGAGCGTCGGGAGCTGTCCGCCGGTGAGCTGGTCGTGGAGGATCCGCGCGATCTCACGGCGCTTCGTGGGATCGTCCGCCTGCGTCGCGGTTTTTAACTCCCACGCATCGAGTTGCCCGCGCTCAAACGCGTGGACGGTGAGGTCTTCGATGCTCATCTCTACCTCGCCGCCCGTGTGCTCGACGTCGCGGAACCAGTCGAAGTCGCCCTCGGCGTCTTCGGGCTCTTTGACGTGTGGGACGTACCAGACCTGTTCACCGTCGACTGGATCGGCACGGAGTTCCAGCGGCGTCTTCTTGGCGACCTTCAGGTGAACCCCGAGTTCGTTACAGGCCTGCTCGATGATGTCCTCGAGGTAGTTGCCATCGTCCCACCAGAGGACAATCGGGTCGGATGACTCGGCTCGATCGAACTCGCTCCGGATGGTGTTTTTTGCGGCATCGGGGAGGGTCTGGGTTGCTTGCATGAGTAGTTAGAGAACTGCGGATGTGTTATTCGATCTGTAAATGAGTGCGACGTGCATTGGTTTATTAACTTCGCTGCTATGTTCTGGGGGACAAGTACTCCACCCGACATCTATTTGCGACTGGCATGTTGAAACGTGGTAATAATTGACTTCCATGTCTCAACAGGCTACGATTCCGCAGGTGTTTGAGGAACCTGAATTTTGGTACAAGATCGACGTTGACTACGAGGAGGCTCGGGAACTGGTACAGACTGAAGAAGACGAAGAGGCTTCGACTTCGCAGGATGGTTCCCAGAGTGATACAGAGGGACAAGACGAAGATTCAAAAGGGCCTGAATCATTCGAAGGGGCACTTCTCGAGGTATTCATTCGGCGAAAGAAACGCGTCATCGAGGACAAACACGACTCCGTCAGTGAATTCAAACAAAGAGTACTGACGGCTGACGATGATGACGCACGAAGATTGTTGAACGAGGTGTATGTGGAGTATATCTGGATCCAAAATCAGGAAGGTGAGGTATTTGAGAGTGATGCTGAGAATCCAACCGAACTCGACTTAGTTGATGACGAAGAGAACCTCGTTCAAGAGACAATAAACGATGAATTCGAACTTCTGTGGCCGGGGCAGCCTACAATCGGAAAGGAGGTAGATGACGGTGAAATCGTCGCACGTCGGTATCTGCAAACGAAACCGGTCGTAGTTAGAAAGTACGAAGAATCGTTCGAGGTTCGAGGTCGGCAATCGGATCGGAAGAAAGTCGTGACGCGGTTTCGCTCAGACGATAGTGTCCAAGAGCGGCAGCCGGAGCCAGCAGAGGAACCAATCGTTGGCAAGGTAGAGAACCTTCTTGTCGAAGATAATGAGGAGTTCCGTGTGGTGGGCGTTGACTTTGCAGAATCCGAACTACCCGAGAGCTCCAGATTACGGGTGAAGAACGAACGATCGATCTACAGAGACATTCACTCGCTGCGGAACGAGAATCTTGTCTCCTTCGACGGGATTTCTGAGGTAAACAAGCTGTACCTCAAAGACATCCGCTACGGTGGGAAGTTCCGTGTTGAACTCACTCACGGTGTCGATGGAGTCGAATTCGAACTCAAGACCAATCACAAACTGGACGAACAGCGCAGTCGCTTCAAGCAAGGTTTCACAGCTGTAACGGGTATCGAATTCGAGAAAATCTACGAGTATGGCTCACAAGATGAGGAGTACCTGTTTAATCGGATTCTCGCCGAGCGAGGGACTGCGTACGAGAATTACTACGAAGAGTTGAGTGATGAGGTGCAGAATGTGCTGGAGGGGAACGTAGACGCAACTGGTAACGCACTGGTCAGTACAGAAGTCGAGGAATTCAAGACCTGTTCGCACTGTTCGGAGGAAAATCCGGATTCAGAGCCAGAGTGTGTTGAGTGTGGAGCAGAAGACTTCTCTGAGTCTGTTGAAGAAACCGTGGTCGAGGTCAATGACACGAGTGTTGCAACGTATATTCAGAACCGGCTGGACGATCTCTCTCCAGCACATCCAAAACGCGACTTTTCTGGATGGGAAGTCGGAGACCGGGAAATGGCGAACCGGAAGATCGTCGAAACTTCGTTTTCTCTAACCGACTCAGAAGGACGGCGGACAACCAGCTCGTATCAAGAGATCGATGTGGTTCCTCACGGTAACCATCCTCGTCCGGGTACTGTCAACGACTATCTCCTGCAGTGTGTCTACGTAACCTACGGGCAATCCGCCTCTGCAGACGACGAGGGATACGGCCGGCTTCCTCTCTACGACATCATCACGGCAAACGATCTCGACGCTCTCGTCGGGAACGCCTTGCATAATGCTATTGTCGGTGTCAAAGATAGGCTCATCAGCAAGGCAAGCGAGGGCCACGAAGAGGCGAGCGAATACTACGGGCTCGTCGACGAACTGGGCCCGATGCACGAAAACAAGGATGAGTTGGAAGAAATCTACGACCCCTCTAATGACAGCTATTTCGAGAAGCACCTCTTCTACCTTCTGAAGAGACTTTACTCACAGACTGAGCGGTGGGGACGAATTGGTGAGCGGGAAGCGGATGGGGTGCTCATCGTCCCAGAGGAAGACCCGAGCGACTACTACGTGGCGACCTATGACGCAAAGCTATCCCATCGTGAAGACGGATACGACCTCGGTTCGGAGGAAGAAGATCAGGCGACGCGTTACATCCTAACCGAGGACGAGCGGGAGGCAATCGAGAACAAGACGGGGGACAACGGTCTGTCTGCACATCTTCTCATCTCGCAAAACTTCGACGAGGGTGACTTCTCCCGTATCGCTGGGCATGTCCAAGAGAATATCTTAGCCTATACTGATGGAGATGCTCCTGACCAGAAATTGGTATTCATGGAGTTCAGAGCAGTGGTCGAACTCTATGAACTCCTGAACGAGTACTGGTGGGCACTTCGTGATGCTCGAATCCGAGGGAAGTTCGATAGCTATGTCATTGACGAATTGAACGATGAACGAACGGAAGATGGTGAATCCTTTGTTCACTTCGATACCGACTCTGTGGCTAACGTTCGGGAAAACCTCATCGGTCGACTCGACCGTTACGACCGTGACCAGCTGGAATACTATCCAGAATAACGGCCCTTCTCTCTAGTCCTTCAAGCGTAATCCTCAGTCAATTTGAGACAGCCCACAAGCCGCTACCGAAGAGTTATGGCGCTTTCATGAGATGTCGTAATTCCTGATGGCGGTAATCACGATTGATACATTTGAGGTGAAGAATTACAAACCAATCCAAGATTCGGGGCCGATTAATATTGGTGATATGACGACGTTTATCGGAAAGAATGATGCTGGCAAATCTTCTTTCCTCGAAGCCCTCCACATCTTTCTTGAGGGAGATAAACCAGACAACGACCATTTCCACAAGCGAGAGGCTGAGTCGATTTCCTTCATTGCAAGGCTTGCAGAGGCACCATCTGAACTCAAAGACGCACTCTCTGATGACTACCTTCCTGAGGGGGATGAAGAGTTCACGATCAAGAAGGAATTCACAAGGAGGGAGGGAACGACTCCGGGAGCCGAAACCTACGTTAATGGCGAGAAGATGGCCAAAGGGGCGGTTGTCGTCGATGGTGACCAACTGTACAAAGCGAAGTCTCGTGATTTCATATGGGAATACTTCCCTGAGCCACTCCCGATTTTCGCGGAACGTGATGTGAATGAGGAGACGAAGCTGAAGGGTGGTACCTTCCTAAACAAGCTCCTCATGCCGGTTCTAAGAGGTGGTGGGCTTCACGACGAGATCGACGAGCAGATCAAGGAACTCAAAGGTTCTCTTCAGGAGACTTCCGAGGGAATCGGGGATCGGTTGACAGAGTACATGCAGTCTCACCTAGCTGATGTCGAGAAGGTGAATATGAGTCCCGGAAGTATCCAAATCAGCAAAGCGATTTCCCCGAAGATTCATCTCGAAGACAAGCACCTCTCGGAGAGCATCGACGTTCGGGAACGGGGATCGGGTGTAGGCAGTCTTCTTCTTCTGTCGATGATGCAAGCCTACGTTGATCTGCAAGTTGGTGAGGGGTACATGCTCCTCTTCGAGGAGCCGGGGAACTTCCTCCATCCAGCAGCAGAACGGAAGATGCTGGATGCCTTGCGAAGTATCGCTGATAGTGGTGGCCAAGTGATGATAACCACGCATTCGCAGGTATTCATCGATAACCGGGCGGATGCGGAAATGTACATCACGCGTCGTGACTCCGGAGTCACATCCTTCGAACACATCGAGGAAGACGCATTCAAAGCCGTCGACGAGATCGGGGCACGAAATAGCGACATCCTCCAGAGCGACTTCGTAATCTACGTCGAGGGGCCGTCAGATGTGAAAGTCCTAGAGGCACTTTCGGAAGCGTATGTCGAGGATTGGAAGGAGCACAACATCACGATACAACATCTCGGTGGCACCGGAAATATGCGTCATTGTGAACCAGCGAAGCTGAAAAAGATCAATCGGAACTTCGCCTTCTTGTTTGATAGTGATAAGAAAGCCGCAGGTGACGACCTGAAGGGGGAAGTTCAGTCGATTAAAGAGAAATCAGCCAGAGAGGGCATTGATTGCCATGTGTTGGAACGAAGAGAGATTGAAAATTACTATCATCCTGATGCGATTGGGAAAGTGCTATCCATTCCAATTTCTGAAGATGACCTCTCCAAGTATTGCGATATTGAACAGGAGGTGAATAGGCTGGTAGCTCAGGAGTATGATGTTAAATCAGTCAGTGCTTACAACAAAATTGACCACGGAAAGCAAATCATCGAGTGGATGTACGAGAACGGCAAGTCAATCGAGGAAATCGAGGGATTCCTCGATGACTGTGTAGAACAAGCGAAGGCGTAATCGACTACAACACTTTGTCCTCGACGACCTCCGGGATGATGTCCTTCTCCGCGAGCGGCGTGATGTTGATCGCCACGCCATGCTTGTGGACAGGCTGGTAACCCGTAGTCGTCACCTCTGAGAGCGCCCGATCTTCCCAATCGTTGGGGATGTCTGCAGCGACCTCGTCGCAATCGTCAGAGATCTCTTCGGCCAGTTGGGTGTACTCGTCAACGTCGGCGGCGAGTTCCGACAGAAGCCGCTGCCGTTCAGAGACACCGGCATCCCCGATTTGGGCCTGTCCGGCGTCCTCGAACTGATCAAAGTAGTACGTCATGAACAGAATCCCGTTGCTCGCGTAGTGGGAGGAGCCGACGAGATCCTCGTAGTACTCGAAGAGGTCGTAGAGATGTGCCTCGACGGGTTCGGAACCATCCCCGGCGTAGGTCTCGAAGGCAGTCTGTAGGTCGTCGAGCGCATCGAGCCACTCGTCTTGGTTTTCCTGTACAGTCTCGTAGAACGAGGGGCTGAACAGGTCTTCCATATCCACGTCATCCAGACCGGCGAGCGTTTCGAGAGTGTCCAGCCGTGACGCTGTCCGCTCCCGGAACTCCGCGACGCGTTCGGCTGCCTCGGCGGCGCGCTCCTGATTCTGTTCGGGCCACTCGCGAGGGTTGGATTCGGCAAGTTCGCCCAGCTGTTCTTCAAACACGCTGAGCTGTTCGAGGCCGCTCTCGCACCGTTCGTACTCCTCGGCGGCGTCGGCGCGCTCGGAGGTCGAGAGCGATTCATCGTTACGGCGGCTGTTTGCTGCCGCCCGTCGTTCGCGAAGGTACGTTCGCCGGGGTTCGAGATACTGGTTCTGTAGGCGGTCGAAGATGCTCGCGTCTAATTGATGGTAGTCGACGAGGCACCCGAAGCCCTCGCCCTCTGGATCGGAGACGAGTCGTTCGGTCGAGAAGCGCCAGAGGATCGGCGTCCGATCGAACTTCGAGATGTGGTACTCGAATAGGTCGTCTTCCAACCACGCGTGGAGGTTCGGATAGGCTTCGTCACTTGCGCTACGGCTTCCGAGTATCTCGTCGACTTCTGCGAGGCGGTCAGTTGCGTATTTGCCCCAGACGCGCTCGAACTCCATCTCGATGTGAGTGAGTAGATCATTCTCGCCGTCGATCTCTGAGAGGGGTATGATACCATCGTCGGTGTCATGGATAGCTCGGAGAGTGAAGTGAAGAAGGAGGTCTTTGACTTGTTCCGGGAACTCGTCTGAAGGCTCTGTAACTTCTTCGGGATTGTACTCTTCTCGTTTGTAGGGGTCTTCGTTCGTTCGTAGAGCGATCTCTTGGAGGACGATTTCGCGTTGCTCATCGGTGATCCCGAAAGAGTCGAAGACTGCCTCGTCAATGTCATCGGTACACGACTGAAAGTTCTCGCCGACGGTTTCTAGATGCCTTGCAGCTTCTACCCCTAGTTCTTCTATAGATGCCGACCTATCGATCCTGCTGTCGGCATCCTCAATATTGAGTTCATCGCGGAGTTTACGATGAGGATGCTCGTACTGGGGGAGGTCACTGTCGATCCCTAAAATATGGAGAAGTACGGGGCCACAGTAATATGGGGAGTTAAACTCGTGTTGACGCTTCTGAATGATGTGTCCGACTGCGTCTCTTGGCAACTGGGATATTCGCTCAATATCATTAAGCTCACTGGGCCATGGAAGCCTTGAAACATGACTCACCTCCCAATGACGGTCTGGTGTCTGGCCAAGCATAAGATACGTAATTAGATGAGAATTCGCATACCCAAGCATAGACCAACTCTCTACATCAGGAGCAAAGATCTTCCCAGCGTGATCAAATAGTGATCCCGGATTAAGATAGCCGAACCGTCGCCCTCCTTCCTTGAGATAGGTGTATGTCAAAACCTCCTCAAAGTAATAGTCCTCGTTACGCGGATAAGATCCTGAGTGACGCTTTACTTCTGAACCATTCTGGCCCCAGTATAGAGTCCGGTCAATACGAGGAAGTAGCCATGCATCTTTCCCGCCCTTTGCGTAAGGAACAAATCCGCTTCCATTACTTTCCCAAAATCTACTAACGAATCGTTCATTATCTCCAGTCGTAAGTCCTGCTTTGACTGAACCGGCACTCTCTGCATCCAGTCCGCCGTTATCGGCGTCAAAGACAATATCAGAGTCAAATAGTCCTCTGATCTCCTTGGGCATCCAGTATGAAAGTGGAGAGCCGGGGATCAGCGAGAAATCCTCTAGGTCACGGACAAAATTCCGCTCAATATTGCCATCATACCTGCCAAATGATGTCTCAAGAAAGAGCCTCTCTTTCTTTTCCTTCGGCACATCGTGCAGCCGTATGAACCTCGCAGAAGGCTGTTTATTGGTGGTATTGCCTGACCTGACGACAGTACCGGCGGTTCTGACGGTAGCGTTGTCCAATACGTCATTTCCGTATTCGGTTAAGAAGTCGAACGTCCCGAGCCTTCCAACAAAGTCTTCTCGGAAATCCTCCAAGCTCTGTTTGAACATGAACGTTCGGGGGACAATCATCCCAATTCGTCCGGTTTCTTGTGTCATCGACATACATCGCTCGAAGAAATTGATGTAGTATTCCGCAGTATATCGGTACTCCTCTTCCAGATACTGCCGAACATTCGATGGAATACGCCCTTGTGAACCGTATGGCGGATTCATCAGCGCCACGTCGTACTCCTGCGTTAATACTACCAGCAGGTTCAGGAAGCTCTTGAGGTTCTGTTCTCCGAACGAATCGCTCGTCCGTTCTTCGACGGCCCGCCGGAGAGCCTTCAAGAAGGAGTTCAACGACTGATGAGCCCCGTCATTGTAGTCAGTGAGCTCGGACTGTGTCTTACTAGAGTCGAATACGTCCTCAAGTGTCCCACTCACATCGAGCAGGCTTCCGAGTGCCTCCGTGTGCTGGAAGGTATCGATGATCTCGCTCAGCGCCTCGCGCAGATCAGTCCCCTCTCCAGTGATCTCGTCCAGCACCTTTGCGCCTTCCTCAACCTCTGCCACGCGGGCATCCGCACAGACGATGTCGACGTTGGGCATCTCGAACTGGCCGTCTTCCTCTTCGGCACGCGTCCGGGCCTTCAGATACAGATTGAACGCCGAGAGCTGGCACGAGCGCAGGTCGATGTCGACGCCGTAGAGGTTGTGTTCGAGGATTTTTGCAGGGATCTCCGCTCGGTCGAGCTCGTCTTCTTCTTCCCACCAAATGCGCTCCAGCACGTCGAACGCGTACAGTAGGAAATGCCCGCTCCCACACGCCGGGTCGATGACCTTCAGCTCCGAGGGGTGGTCGAAGTCGGGCGCGTCGCCAGCCTCCTCATCTGGGATAAGGTACGTACAGAGTTCGGGAACGGTCGGACTGTCCTCTGGCGTGACTAAGCGTTCCTTGCGCTCCTCGGGACTGAGCGCCTCCGGCTCCGGTACCGCCGACTCTTGTCCTTTGGCCTCGAGATAGAGCTTCCCGAGAGAGTTGTCGGTGAGCATCCGGACAACCCAATGGGGCGTGTAGAACTGGTTCGCCGGGCCCACGTCTTCCGGTTCGAGCGTGTTCTTTGCGTCAAGAGCCTCGACGATCGGTCGGTTGTAGTACTCGTACACCCACCCCAGTACGTCATCTCCTCGCCAGACTTCGTCGGAGACCTTGTCGAGCATTCCGCAGAGGTCTTCGAACGTGTCGTCGTCGGGATCGATCAGGCTGTAGACGGTCGAGCGGTCGAATAGAATCTCGATCTCCTCGGCGAGGTTGTCGCACGCGTTACGGTACGCTTCGAGGACGGCCTCCTCCTCGAGCATGAACTCCTCCGTAACCAGCCGGTCGGCGGCCGGCGTGAGGCCGTCGTCGCGGAAAGCCGTCACCTCGTCGTCGATGAAGTCTCGAACCTCCATACAGCGGAGCGCAGCCAGCCGATTGACGATCGTGTAGCCAACGCCCGTAATGTACTGCTCGTGGGCTCCGTCCCAATTGTGGCCATCGGCGGCTTCGAGTTCGATGGCTTCAACGAGGTCTTCCTGCTCCTCGCTCAGGGACGCGTCGTCGTCCGGCTTCTCGTCGAGGTTGTACTCGTCCTCTAGCTGGTAGCGAACGTTCGCCTCGACGCGGTCGCGCATCTCGGTGACGACGTCCTCGAGATGCTCGCGCTCTTCCTTGTCGAGCTGGGCCTTGCGGGGTTGGGTAGATTGTCCGTCCATGCGAAACTCAGTGATGTTATAAGCAGAGTCATCAAGATGTCTTGAAGATTGTCCATATATTCTGGGACAGCGGCCGAGTTAGGAGTTGGAAATGAGCTAACGAGGTAGTCCTCCACGAAGCATTTATGCCAAAACGTGGAAGCTGAGGTATGGTAGATGACTTCGCTGGCCCTCGGAAGCTTCGGTACTTCCTGTATCTACTGCTGATTGTGGTCTTCGGAGCCGTGATCTCGACGATACTCGCAGACTTCTACGGGATCATGTTTCTCAAACCAATCTTCTGGTGGTTCGTAGAGAACCCGATGGCGCTCTTTGAGCTTGCAGGGTTCTTCTCGATCATCGCGCTGATCCTTATTGTGGGGATGAAAGCTCTGGAACTGGCCGATAATAGCGGATTCTAACTGTCACAGCGAAGTATTCTAAGCGCCTTACGTGAACAGAAGGCCGACACAGCGAAAGCCGACCCAGTGTTGGGTCAAGGTTCGAAAAGAGTGGGGCTGCGGCCTCTGCTGCCCTCTATCTCATTCAGTAGTCTCGCCGAGTATCTCCCGAGCCTGTGATTCAAGCGCGTCAAAATCGATCTCCTGATTCGGGTTACAGGTGATTCTCACTCCGCTTCGACCACTGCCCCGCATATCCTCTTTGACTGCAACCGACTCAGCATCGATCCCGAGTGCATCCGCAATCTCCGCAGGGTCTAGCGACGCGGTATCGACGTCGTACAGGTCGATGTGGAACAGCGTCCGCTTCGTCCGGATTGCGATCCGGCGCTTCCGACCCTTGTTGAACGCGACGTAGTGCTTCTGCCCCCATTCCGGGCCGTTGAGGAATTCTAGCTCCTGCAGCGCGGCTGTGACGTCTTCCAGTAACCCGCCTGTTTCCTCGTTTGAACGCTCGTTGAGGTGCCAGCTCTGTCCGTCCTCCTTCCACGGCTCGTCAGAGGTGTCGGGACTTACGTCCGTCACGGTGTGCTCCGGTGTCGGAATCGTCTGCTCCGCATCGAGATACAGCCGGTCGTCGTCCTTCAGGAGCTGGAACTCGATGACGGAGATGTCGATCGATCTGTCGCTGAGCCACCGGAGGACGATGTCCAGCCGCTCGCGGACGGACTCACCGACGAAGACGATTCGCTGATCCTGATTGAGAGTGTAGTCCTCGTTGCAAAACTCGTCGAGTACCTCGGTAAAGGTGGTTTCCTCTTCGTAGAGCGTCCGGCCCCACGTCGTGGACTTGAATTTCTCGAACTGGTCGCGAAGCTTGGAGTAATCCCAGTGCGAGGTGTAAGCGGCGTACTTGAGTCCCTGAAAATCGACCTTTGGCTTCAGCGCGCCCCGTTTGAGTTCGATAGCGACCACGTTGGCGTCACGGTCGATGGCGAGAAGGTCAATGCCATCGCCGATCTGCTTGACAGAGACCTCTCGTCCAACGAGGCGAAAGTCCTCTCCTAGGATGCTCTCGGGACTATTGATGATCCACTCCCGGAGGTCATCTTCACGAAACCCCTCGTCCTTCAGGGAGACCGTTTCTAACGTGGAAACGTCTTCCTTGTCCCCGACTCTCAGCATGATGTCGAGATAGAGTCACAGACGCATCATAATCTTTTGGAGGCAAGAGATGGGCTTCAATCGTACGTTCAGGATTCAAATGGACGTGTCTCGAGTATCTGTTCGATACGTGGAATCAAACGACTGATGTTCACCGTGATTTAACGGTCTTCCATCGAGAGGAGCTACAAAGGATGGGACTTCTTCGCTCTATCGTCGGTTCAGTACTTGGGCTTCCAGCTCGGATGTGGACTTCGGCGAGAGCGACCCTCTATCGAAGCGAGGCCGAGTTGAACGACGAGGTGGCCTCCCATCTTCCTGATACTGAAGACTTGCGCACAATCAGCGAAATCGACATCCGCGTCCGAACGAGAGCCTCCTATCCGCGACTGGGTGAGTTCTATTCGAGACAGGCCTTAGCTTCGATCAGCGTGGAACTGGTGGAAGAAGCACCTTCATACGACATCGTTCACCTGCAGCGCCAGCTACGAGAATCGAATATTCCGGTCGTACAGGTTTTCGAAGACACGCTGGTCTCCCGAGGTAACCTCGGAATGAACGAGAGACTCCTGTTTGCTGCCCGTGATGATTCCTCGTTCGAGGTCTTGATCGAACTGGGTGCTGATGTGGGCGATGTCGAGAAGTGGATCCGAGACCTCGGTCTGGAACTTCTAGAGCACCTTCGAGACATGGAGGGCGCCGCTGATGAGGAGTTTAATCTCGAAAGATACGATCATGGCGAGCGGATCGCTACGAGCATCACAGCACATCTCGAGAGATGTTCCCGAAGTAAAGCTCTTGACCGACTTCTAACGCGAGTTGAGGACGAAACGGATAATGTGACAGTGTTTCGGCGTTACGAGCCTGACTGGTACCTTGAACGCGTAGGGGGATCAGATCATACTGACACGACGATTCTGACCGTGAGTCACCGGTATCGTATTGACGGTGAATGGCGCGATGGTGCAGGGACTCACGAGGAGGAACTCACCGAAACAGAGGCTGCACTTCGGTGGCTAAGGGAGTTCCGGAATGACCCGATAGAATATCTCGATACACGATAGGCCACCGTGATCCTCATAGAGGTACGTCGTTTCCGAGCGTGATGACGTATCTATGTTGCATAATTACGAGATGAATATAAATGAGTTCGCTGTTTTGCAACAGCAAACCGTCAGTCGAGCGGTTGGATCATCATCACAGAGCCATCCGGTAGTTCATCCATAGTCTCCCGAATCTGCCGCAGCTGCTCGTCAACACCATCGAGTAACTGCTCGGCATCTTCGATTAATTCACCCACGCGTTCCTCACTCGGTGGGCTGGTGCCCTCTACTGCATCGACGGCCTCTTGGGTGAGATCGTGGTCGGGATACTCCGACTGCAGCTTGTCGGCGAGTTCCTCGAGTCGCTCGTCGACCTCGAAGGGGTTCTCTGCCTCGTCGAGGAGCTGTTCAACATCCTCGACACTCGGCGGCTGCGGCCGACTGAGCATCTCGCTCACATCGGTCGTAACTGGGTGGTTCGGGTATTCTTCCTCCAGCCGTTCCGATGCCCCTCGAAGCTGCGACCAGACCGAGGCCTCGTTCTCGGATGCTTCGAGGAGCTGCCGTGCCCGTTCGTACCGTTTGGCTTGCTGAACGACCGTTGAGTCGACGAGGTCTTCCTCCGAGAACGAATCACCGTTCCACGCCGTCTCGAAGAGTTCGTAGAGATCGTCGATGGTTACACCGCCGAATTCGACGGCGACGCGGTCGGCAGTTTCCTTGCTGCTCCCATCGTGAGTGTAGAGCCACGTCACAAGACTGGAAACCACGCTCTCGGGCTCCTCGTCCGCCGGCGATTCCCCCGTGATACGTTCGTACTGCTCGCGGACGACGGTTCGTCTGTGAGCGTCGGCTTCGGCGATCATTGCTCGAAGCCGGTCGGCATCTGGCACTTCGTCCCCGCCGACGATCGCTTGCATCTCCCCTGTGATGTCCGAACCGGAGTAGAGCCGCTGCATCTCTTTTGCCCGGTGACCGAAGCGCTCCCAGAGGGAGTCGCCATCTTCTCTCGGTCGGAACAGTTCCTTTGCCCGAGTGAAGCGCTCAGACTGCCGTTCAATCCCGTCCGAGGTGAGATCCTCTGTTTCGAGCGGTTCGCCTCCGAGCGCGGGTTGAAGAACCGTCTCGAGTTCCTCCAGCGAAGCGTCTTTGCCGAACTCTCTGCTGACGCCTCGCAAGACTTGTCTCACTAGCACACTGTTTTCGTCAACCCACTCAGCCAACTCGGAGAGCCACGAATCGACATCGGTGCCAGTCGGCTCCCGGCCGAGCAAAGTCTCGACAATCCCCTGAACCCGGTCGAAATCATCATCTATCGATTCAAACCGAATCTGTACGTCAGTCAGATTCGTCTTGTTTCTGACTGCTCGGCCGATCTCGTCCGGCTCGGTAATGTACTCGTCATCTCGGCGTAGCGCGATTTCGTTTGCTGTTGCAAGTGTGATCAGCAGGGCCGAAATCGATTCTTGCGGAGTCCCGCGATACGTGCCTCCACGCTGGACAGTTTGGGCAAGCAAGTCCTCGGCACGAAGCGATTGGGTGTCCTCGTACTCGTCGAGGAACTCCTGACACCAGCCGTCGGCGAGTTCGTCACGGTCGGTATCCACACCGAGCGTGACTGCGTCCTCGCTCGAAAGCGGCCAGTCGTCGATGCCGCGGAAGAACTGCGCCATCTGCTTGGCGTCCTCGACTTCCGTGATTCCGTTGGTTAGGACGAAACGCGTCCCACTAAACACGGACTGGACTTGCGTTTCCACGACCTGCTCGAACACGTCCCCGTATCGTCCTCTCGTCCCACCCGTCCGAACGAAGACGTCCGCTTCCTCAAGTTGCTCTCGAATCGCCGATTCGAGCGCCCGCTGTTCGTCACGGTGGTCGGACTCCAAGTCTGGATACGTTTCCGTCTCCTCTGACAGCACCTCCTGCATACCCATCACGTCTCGCAGGCGATCAATCGTCGATCCCTGTAGATCGACGGCGACGAGGACGTGCTCGCCCCCGTCCCGGCCTTCGTTCGTCGACTGCCATGCATCAACCTGATCGCTAACCTCCTCGTCGCGGCCCGCGACCAGCCGCACACGCACGGCGTCAAACTCCGGCGTTGGTGCTTGCTCGATAGGGTTGAGAACAGAGTAGCCGAACCGGAGTGGGACTTTGCGCTCCCCCTCGAGATCCACCTCGTGTCGACTGCCCTCAGAGAGCAGAAGGTTGCTTCCCTCCCGAAGGGAGTTCTCCAACTTGGCCGAAAGTCGATGCGACGGGATCTGTTGTGCGCGGGTCTTCGCCCGCGTCAGAATGTCCTCCTGTTCCTCGGAGACCAGCAGGTACTCCTCGTCACCGCGGTCGTTCGTCTCCGTTAGCACCTTCCGATCCTCGAGGAGGTCGGAGAGCGCCGATTCGACATCGCTTCGGACGGAATCGAACGACTCGTCAGTCGACTTGACCATCAGTCGGGCGAGGTTCGCCGGCGTCGACGGCACTTCGGAACGCACCTGATTTAGCAGGTACAGCGCCTTCGCAACGCGAACCGAGAACGCATCTTCGTCGCCGCCAGCCGAGGGGACGAGCTTGTTCTCGACCATCTCCTGCACCCAGAGCGGGATGTAGGTCGTCTCTTCGACCAGCAGGTCGTACAGCTCGTCCCACGTGACGAGTGCTCCGACTTGCTTGTCTCCCCACTCGAACCGCGTGAACAGCGAGCGGACGAGGATGAGCAACGCCCGACCCTGCACGTACTCCTCTTCGGTCACGCGTCCCCGTGGCATCAATTGCTGAATCACCGTCCGGAGCAACCCGAGATCGTACTCGCGGAACGGATACGACTCGATTGCGTCCGGGTCGGCTCCGGCAATATCGGAGTATGCGTCGAGCGTCAGGTCGGGCATCTCCCGAAGAGCGGACTCGACGGCCTGTCCACCCTCGGCGTCCTTCTGCAGCCACCGCTTCCGAACGATTATCTCGGTATCGGCTCCTTCGAGCGGTTCTTGAGCCCCGTACCACGGTTGCTCCGTGACTTCGGTATCGTCGAACTCGCCGTGGATACGCTCGATCGGATACTGTCCAGTCCCGATAACTGGCGGGTTGGGCCCGACACCCAACTCCGTCAGCGCTTCCATCGTCTCTTGGAACTCTCTGTAGCGATGGCGGCCATCGCCGATGAACAGCGCCACCTCGTCGAGCCCGATCAGCAACTCCGTCTCGGTCTCTTGTGTGCTCAGCGACTCTTGGGCCTCTTCGATGCGCTCGACGAGTTCGTCGGGGTCGAACTCGTCGGGATCGACTTCCTCGATGGCGTCGTCGATCGACTGCTTGACCTCCTCCCGAGACGCGAACGGTGAGTCATCGAGTGTCGGAACAGCGTCGTAGAGCCAGCTCCGTAGCGACGCCCGCTCGTCGTACACGTCCTCGAACGTCTGTCCGTCGTGCTCGACTTCCTGTAGTCGCTCCCAGCAGTCACCGTGGTTCATGTCGAGCTGCCATGCCCACTCGAGCAGCCAATTCGGGTCGGTGGGGTACCCGAGTTCGCGACCGATTGCCTCGTAAATGAGGTAGGGGAGTGGCGGTTCCTGTGACGCGTCCCGGTTGAGGAGGTTCAGGAAGACAGGTTTCAGCCGGTCGACGTGAGAGTTGGCGACGCTCTGCCGGAACGACTGGAAGCCCGGCCATCTGTTCGCCAGCTCTTCGCCGAGGTCGGAGAACTCCGATTCGGTGTCGGCAGCGAACCCAATAAGTTTCAGGAGGTGCGTCTTCCCCGACCCGAACGTCGCGGAGATGTAGAGGAAGCGCGGTTCCTCGTGTGGATACTTGTCGACGAGGTTCCCGAGCGTGGTGAGCACGTCGCGAGCGCTGTCGGTCTCGTAGAACTCGCGGACGTCGTTTTCGGCCTGCGCTCTGGCGTTGACCTTCTGGACTTCCTCGAGTTCGCGAGCCGGTGACTGCTGGAAGATGTCGTGAATGTGTATGTCGCTCATTGGAGATGCACCCCCTTAACTCGGCCTTCGATCTGGTGGGCCGGGTAGTAGTTGCGTGATTCCTCGCCGAAGAAGTTCAGATTGCCACCATAGATGTCTCCGGGGAACGGTATGCCGATCGTAGACTGGACGTTGCGGCGGTCGAGTTCGTCGAGGAGTTCCGACGCACGCGTGAACGGGTAGAGGCTCCCGAGGTGCGTGAGGAGAACGACGTGTCGCTGCTGGGCTGGTGCATCGATTTTCTCGACCATAACCGCGACGAGTTCCTCCGCTAATCGGTCTTGCATCGTCTCAGTGATCGTCGCGGGTTGGCTGTTCTCGCCGAGGTCAACCGCGAGTTCGAAGACATCGGTTTCGACGAACAGCTCGTCCAGTCGGAGGACTTGGACGGTTCCGTCATCCGGGAACTCCTCGGTACGATGCGGGTTCGTCGCCCAATCGGTGAGCCGTTCGGCAACCCGGTGCTCGTACTTCGGTTGGACGGGGACGATTACGAACGGATTTCGGATGCCGCGTCGTCCGTCGGCGAACTGTGCGAGTCGCTCCGTGAAGTCGTGGAAAGGACGGTTAGTCGTCATCGGATGATCACCCCCGTCTCAGTCCGCTCGATACTGAGGTCATGGCGTTCGACGAGCCGTTCCAGTTCCGAGTCCAGCGATTCGCGATCCGACGGGAGAACCCCGATCGCCGTGATGTCTGTGGGAGACTGATCCCCAACGAGTGCCTGTAACTCCTCGAACGTATCTCGTAATTCGTCGATGTCGCTACCGGCAACCACAGCGAGGGGTTCGCTGTCGAGCAGTGTGTTCGTTGCTCGAATGAAGTCATCAGCCTCGGTGTTGGTCGTTCCGCCGGTCACCGTCGATACCGCGTCCGAGACGTCCTCGTACCACGATGCGGCGCGACGGAGTGGTGTGATGTATTCGCTCTCGAAGGCCGGCCGAACGTTCGACTCAAACTCATTTGCGGGCTGGATCCACGGATGCTCCTGTAACTCGCCGACGAACGCATCGACCTCGGTTTCCGTTCGGAACGAGTCCCACGCGGTCTCGATCGCCTCGTCGAGGGCCGGCGAGGTAGTTTGAGCGTCGTTGAACCGATCCCAGCCATCGTGTGTCCACCATTCACCCTCGTAACCGCCGATGCTCTCGCGAAGCGTCTGGCTGGCCGATTCGACCTCTTCGGTCAGCCAGTCGTACGACTGCTGGGCGAGAGTCAACTGCGAGTCGATTCGTGTGAGCGCGGGGAGGCGCAAGCTCCACACTTCCTCGGCGTCGTCGTACCACTCCCGAGCGTCGTTGGTTGCTTCGACGACGTCCTCCCAGTCGGTGTCACGTGATTTGACGGCCTCTCGTCGGTCGATCGCGCTCTGCTGCTCGGCTTCGAGCGCTTCCACGAACGACTCGAGGAGGTTGCGAACGGCGCGCGTTTGGATGTCACTCTCGGCGACCAGTCTGACGTCTTCTACGAGACTACCGAGTCGACCCGCGAGCGTGTCGTTCGCGGACTGGAGCCTGACGATTCCATCCGGGATGGTCTCCGTCGAGTCCATAAATCCTCCCTCGCGGAGGATCTTTCCTACACTGTCACCTTTCGCAATCTTCAGACGCGTCGTCGTCAGTTTGTTCAGGTCGATTACGTCGTCGAGTTCGAGGGAGTCACCTGTCTCGTCGATGGGCAGGAAGTCTCCCTTCCGGCAGAGGCCCCAAATAATCGCACACAGTGCGGGGCGAGCGTCCTCGTAGATCGGCTTCTTTTCGATGATTCCGTCAAGGATCGTCGCCATCGCGAGGTTCCCGCCGCGTTGGTTCAACTGTCGGCCGGTGAATGCACGCACGTTGTTCTGGATCGACCCCTCGTGCGTTTCGGGGTCTTCTGTCGCGACATCGATCTGCTGGGCCCACGTAGGGAGCGGGTCTTGTGCGGAAAGTCCACGGAGTTCCTGTAAGTGCTCGTCGCCGACCTGCAGCATTACGGGGTGGAAGTCGTCGGGGTAGTTGACGTCGAGATACTCCTCGACTCCCGAAACCATACCCCCGATCTGATCGCCGCGATCCTTGACGTCGAATGTCCCGCTCTTGAGCGCCTCGACGAGTTTGCTCTGGACGCGAGCTGCGCGGTCGGAGAGATCACGCTCGACGGACTGTGGGAGCGTGTGGTCTCCGACGGCATCTCTGAGCGACCACCACTCGATGAGGCTATCACGGAGATCGTCGAGTCCGTCCTGTCCGATCGTCCATTCGAGCGGGTCGTCGTCGTAGCTGATGTCTGCTGCGGCGGGAGAGATTCCTTCGACGGCGACCTCGACATCGAGGGCGTCCTCAGCGTCGACTGTCGTATCGAGTTCGATCCCGTCGATACTGAATTCGTAGCGAACGGGATACTGCTCGCCGGTGTCTGGGTACTCGGCCGATGTCGGGAGTGAGAGGTCGCGCACGATGTCCTCCCAGAGATACCCGTCTACGGCTTCGATGATGGACTGCCAGTCCGGGTTGTCGAGGTTTTCCTCGGAGGCTTCGATGATCTCGCGCTCCTCCGGATGAGTGAACGCGTACTTTGGCCCGGTTTCGTCGTGCGTCGGCCGGATGAACTTCCGAAGCCGTTGGAGCGAGTCCTCGACGCGGTTCTCCATCTGGAACTGAGTCGGGCCGTCGAGGTCACTCAACACGGCGACTGCGAGATTCCGCTCGGACATCGGGATCGTGTCCGGGATGTGCTGGAGGAGCAACACGGCCTTCGCGACATCCACGTCGATCTCCTCCAGTTCGCCTGCCTCGTGCTGTTCCTCAATCTCCTCGATGACCCCCACGTCCTGTGGCGTGATGTCATCGAGTTCCGGTTCGATGAGGTCGTAGAAGTCGACCAGCGAAATGACGTTGGTCTCCTCGCCGGCCTCTATCCACTCTTGGAGGAGTCCGTGAACGAGAGCCAGAATCGCCCGTGCGGTTCCCGAGAAGATCGACTTCGCCGGGTCGTGTGCTTCCTGCCGGAGGTTCGAGAGGATCTCGAGGAACAGCGGTGGCTGATACGGAAGGAACGGATAGAACTCGACGAGGCGCTCACGGTCGATGTTGTCGAGCGGTGGTTCGGTGTTCTGTTCGATGCCCGAGTACACGAGTAACGTCTCGGGCTCGTTGCTGGTTCGGTCGAGGACGCGTTCCGTATCCTCCTTCCCGTCCACAGTCTTTTTGAGCAACCGCTGGGTCGATATTTCGCCGACGTGTCGACTCGGAAGACCAAACCGGTGCGGAAACCGATCCTTGACGATGCTGAAGTCAGCACCACGAGCCGCGAACTGCGGCTGGACGTCCTCGATTTTGGCCTGTGCCGTCGCCACCAGTTGGATGTCGCCGTCACCGGTCTCATCGACGCTCTCCGCGAGGGTCTGCAGCTCGGTGAGGCGGTCGAAGTCCGTCCCGATGAAGAGGCTGACCTCGTCGAGCAGTAGTACGAGTTTGACTGGACGGCCGAGTTCCTCTTCGCGATCGCCCCGCAACTGTTCGAGACGCTCGACCATCGCTTGTGGGTCGAGATCCGACGGCATCAGGTCGTCTAGACCATCCACCGTGCCGGTCTCCTGCTCGAAGAGGGTGGGAAGAACGGCGTCCGCGAGAGCGTTGTACTGCTGAACGTCTTCCCAATCGTACTTCTCGGGGCTATTAACCGTACTCCGAAGTGCTGTTTGGGTGTTGGTCGTCCGGTCATCCCACGCGTCGGTCGTCCGGTACCAGTCCTCGAAGAATGCGACGTCGAGTTGCGACGAGAGCCCCCCATCGGCACCGGTGAGCCGTTCCGACGTGTGAGCACTGCGGAGGACGATCTCACTGAAGCTCAGTTTCTTCTGGCCCTGATGCTTCAGGAGGTTCACCGAGATCGGGATGACCTCGTACTCATCGTGGATCGACGACCAAGTGGACTCGAGCGTCTCCAGCTCACGACCATCGGTTAGCTGTTCCCAGACATCCTCGCGCTCTCGAAGCCACTCGCTATCCAGCAGGCCGCGAAGCACGCTGAGGAGGTGGCTCTTCCCGCTCCCATAGTACCCGTAGAGCCAGTAGTTTGCACCTGACCGCATATCCTCGGAACGGCCGAGCAGGCGCGAGAAGAAGTCGGACATAAAGTCCTCAGACTCCTCCGTCACGTGGTAGGAGTCGATCGATTCCAGTCGGTGATCGCGACCGTTATCCTCGCGGTCGATGCGGACGGACTCCTCGAAATCGCTCCCAACATCGGCAGCGAACCAGCTCTCGTCAGTCACACTTCGCCCTCCCATGGTTCGGCCCAGTCGTATGTATCATCCACCGGCTGGAGCCTCAGCTCACCGTGAATTCCGCTCGCTTCCCAGTTCGGATCGTCGCTCACTCGTTCGGCCAAGGAGTCCCAGTACTGTTCCGGTTGGAAGAGATAGAGCCAGCCAGTCGGCTGGGAGAGCCAGTCATCCCCGTGAATCTCCCACGAGTAACCTGACGCAACGAGCAGTGGCGTCGTTCCGAGGTTGGGGATTTGTCCTTGAAGGGCCTGCTGTGTCTCGAGAACACCGATCTCTCGCATTACCGACCGAAGACCTTCTCCCCATCGACGAGTCGTCGATTCCGCATAGTCGAACTCGCTTCCATCGTGGTAATGGAATTCGTTCAGGAGGCGCTCAACCGTCTCCTGCTCGAAATCCAATCCTTCGACACCGGACTCCTGAAGCCGGTCGACGTACCGGTGAACGGTGTACTTCACGAGAGGGTCGTCCTCCAGCAAGTAGAAGTACAGTACCTGCGCTTTGTCGCCCACCGTCTCACACTGGTCGAGGACGGAGGGTAGCTGGACGATAGACGGAAGCTCGCTACCAGTAGTCTTGAATCGAGAACTGAGAGCGCGATAGATTCCCTTCGAACTCCCACGCGTACTGCGCTCGTCAAAGCGTTCTTCGATCCATTTCTGTTCGACGACCGTCCAGTCTCGATGTTGGGCGTACAGCCGAGCGAGCATCTCTGCTCTATCCACAAGAAGTCCGCATCTAGTGAGAGCCATCGACACCTCGTCGTGAGAAAATGTCGAGTCGAGCGACGGTAGGGAAGTTCCCCTCCCGTCGGTGCGGAGAGTCATATATCATCTCGAACCATCCACACCACTTAGTTGATATGGATAACCTGATCACGAGGGGTCTAACCTCGACCTCTCATATCGGTTAGTTTAGCTGGAGTGAATGTCGCTGACTGGAAAATTCAGACTTCACACGCTCCTGCTCATAAACGAATTCCGGAAGCTCCCGGAAATCTGGGTCTTCCACAAACCGAACCGCGATACTGCGCGGGAATTACCACAGGTCAGAGCGGACTAATTGAATCGTTTCCGGAAACAACCCGGTCACGTTTTTACTACTAGCCAGAAAACCAGTCTATCAAGCAAAGATGATCCGCGATGCTCGCGTTCTCCGCGCCGGGTTCGTCCCTCGGGAAGTTGAGCATCGCGACGCCGAAGTCAACCACCTCTCCAGCGTTCTTGAGCCCATCACGAACGGGGAACCCGCCGACACGGCCATCGTCACTGGACCCAGCGGCGCCGGCAAGACGTGCATCTCGAAGTTCGTCACCGAACGACTCCGGGAAGAGGTCCTCGACGTCGAGACCACCTACGTCAACTGCTGGCGCAACTACACCCGGTTCCGGACGCTCTACCAGATCCTCGACGACCTCGGCGCGACCATCGACATCCACCGGCAGTCGACGCCCCACGACGAACTCGTCGACCGCCTCCAGCAGCACGACGGCCCGCGAACCGTCGTCATTCTCGACGAGGTCGACCAACTGGAGGACCCCAGCGTCATTTACGACCTCCACAGCCTCCCACAGTTCGCGATCATCTGCATCGCGAACAAGGAAGAGGAGCTGTTCAGCCGCGTCGACGACCGCCTCGTGAGCCGGCTGCGCTCCAGCGAACACGTCCGGATGGACAAGTACCACGACGAGCAGCTGTACGACATTCTGAGTGCGCGGGCGAAGTGGGGACTCGATGAGGACGTCATCACCGACGACCAGCTCTACCGGATCGCCGACGCGGCCGCCGGCGACGCTCGCCTCGCAATCGGCATCCTCCGAACGGCTGCCGGCAAGGCCGATCGCGAGAACCACGAGCGCATCACCGACGACATTCTCCTGGACGCCGCCGAGGATGCTCGAGCCCAGATCAAGCAGAAGAGCCTCGACTCGCTCACGCCGCACCAGCGCGTCGTCTACGACATCGTTCGCGAGCACGGCCCGGTCGGGCCGAGCGAGATTCACGAGCGCTATACCGAGGACGTCGATGATCCGCGGACGAAGCGGACTATCCGCACGTACCTCTCGAAGATGGAGCAGTACAACCTCCTCGAGGCGGAGGGGACGAGCCGAGACCGAGAGTACTCGCTTGTCGATTCGGCAGCGGCGTCGCCGATGCAGTGACCGTGACGCCGTCAGCTATCCCGAACTGAACTCGCCGAGGCCCGATTGCTCGTGGTCAAGCGGCTCGATGACCTGGGGATCGTCGTTACCGGGATTGTTGACCCGCGTCGAAATCTCGTAGGCGTCCAGATCGTCCTTCGGGTACGGTTGGCACAGTTCCTTGCGGGTGTCCGAGTCTGCGGAGAGCCAGTCGGACTCAGCGTCCTTGGGGAGGACGACCGGCATCCGGTCGTGGATTGAGTTCATCAGGTCGTTCGGCTCCGTCGTGAGAATCGTGACGCACGAGATCGTCTCGTCGTCGCCCTCCCAGACGTCCCAGAGGCCGGCCATCGCGAACGCGGGGTCGTCCTCGCGGTAGATCCGGTAGGGCTGTTTCGACCCGCCGTTCGGCGATTTCCATTCGTAGAATCCCGACGAGAGGACCAGGCAGGGGCGGGATTCCCACGCCCGCTCGAAGACGCGTTTCTCGCCGGCAGTCTCGGAACGAGCGTTGATGATGCCCTCCTCGTGCTCATCCGCCCAGAACGGAATCAACCCCCAGTGGTAGGCGTCGATCTCGTCGGAGGCCTCGTTCGTGATGATGTAGAGGTCCTCACCTGGCGCGATGTTGTATCGGGGTGTGTACCCGCCGTCCGCGACGACCTCGGCATCGAAGCGGGCCTCAAGGTCTGCTTGGTCGATGAAGAGCGAGTTCCGGCCACACATACATCCGGGTCCGGCCGGGAGAGTCTTCAACGTATCTGGAAATGTGAACGGCTCTGAATCGTGCTGTTAGAGCTCGGTCGGCGGCAGAAGCTCACAGAGAACAGCTGCTTGTTCAAGAAGTGCGTCGAAGAGCCGTTCAGTCGGTCGATATAGCGCGTGGTGTTCATCAACAGAGTATGGGGTTTTCTCATCATCTGTGTGTGAGAGAAATCCGCACTCAAGAAGCGGAGCAAGGGTAGTATCCAGCGCAGTTCCGGAACGGCCGGATTCGGCTTCAAGAGTGTGTCGAGGGAACTCAGAAAGGAACCGCGTACAGCAACTCAGGACGTGAGCACGTCGATCAGCGAATAGTTCGTTGAGCGCAGTACGATGGGTGCGTGTCCAATACTCATCGAGTTTGACGTATGTGCGAACGATCGGGGATAGCTCGTTCAAGGAACCAGTAGCATGGACGATGCCAAGGTCGTTGAGCGCATGTTGGTCTTTGGTGTCCAAAGACTCGCCGAGGGGATGGAGAACAGTTTGAAGCGCCTCGTGGTACCGCGAAGTGAGGAATTCCCCGGCAACAACGTGGGCGTTCACGATATTTCGAGTTGGGTGCATTGATTCGTGGTGGTCGGGGTTTCGGTGGTCGACGTGGGTTCGTGGATAGCTCATTGAGCACCTCTTCCAACGTGGCGTTGAGCATTAACATTCCGAGCAGTCAGGCTCGAGACTGCAGCTGGGTAGGTTTAACCAACACACCGCCGTCAATACGGCCGGGTGTTGGTTAACACGAAGTACGCTCGATTCAGGAACTATTCTCGGAAATAGGATCCAAACGGAGACAACTCGGGACTGTACCGGAATTGGAGGGGATCACATCGAGTTTCCTGAAACGCGGAAGCGACACGCCGCGGCTTATCGGGAACGTAGACAACTAATCTAGTATGGGAGAACACTCAACGTCGAACCGATTGGCGGTGGACCAGCCGACACGGGGCGCTGACCGCAATCGGTCCCTTCCTGACCAGGCCGATCCGACTACGGACGAGATGTTGTTGCCGTCACTCGGCGACGGCATCACGCTGCTCGACGTCGAGGGAGGCCGTGGCGTCCCGATCCTGCAGTCGCTCGTACTCGACCATCTCCTCCTGCAAGACGGGCCCGCCTTCTGGGTCGACGCAAACGGACACGCGACGACGACGACACTCGCCCAAATCGCGCCCAGTCAACGGTTGCTCAATCGAATCCACGTGGCACGCGGATTTACCGCCTACCAGCACTACGGCGCGGTCTGTGATCTCCCGTCAGCGGTGAATAAGGTAATCCAGACGTCCACCGCCGATGCCGGGGCGGCCGGTCGAGGGCAACCAAGTCGTGACGAGGACACGTCGCCCCACACACCCGCCCTCATCGTCGCGCCGGCCGTCGACGCCCAGTACCGCGCCGACGATACCCTTGGCGAAACCCACGCGAAAACCCTCCAGGCTCGAACTCTCGCCCGGTTGGCGACCTACGCCGATGGGTACGACATCCCGGTGCTCGTTACGCGAAACGAACGAAACGAATTCACCGAGCCAGTCGCGACGGTCGCCGACCATCACCTCGAGTGCGAGCAAACTCGGATGGGGCCACGGGTCGTCGGCGAGGACTTCGAGACGCTCGTCTATCCCGTCGACGACGGCGCGTACTACCAGACGACGTTCGCTTACTGGCGGCAGCTGCTCGCGGCACGCGCCACGCAGGTCGGCGTGGAACCGACAACGCCGACGCCGTCGACGCCGACTCCGGAGGGTGTCGGGACAGGCGTCACAGCTGACGGTGAGACGGTGGCGGCCATTGCGGACCCCTTGCTCGATGCGTGGACCGCGACCGGGACAGGAGGCCGATAGCGATGGGGCGCACAAACCCGACGTACCGGGATGCGCTCCGGGCCATCGAAGAGCGGTGGGCGGAGTTCCGCCGGGCACTGCGGCGTCGCGACCAGCCGCGCTTCGACCGGCTGTTCGAGTACGCCCGCGAGCACGCCGACGCGAGCGGGCTGTTGAACCACCAGAACCCGCTGCTGCCGGCGCTGCTCAGCATCGATCTCGAACAGGAGGCCCGCCTCGACGACCACGAGGAACGCCTCGAAGAGCTCGAAGCCGCGGTCGCAACGAGCGATGACCAGGAGGCCGCTCCACCGGACGCGAACCCGTGACGATGCCGTTCAGTATCGACTTTCTGGACGACGGCCGCGTCCTGGAGTGGGAGGCAACCGCCGACGGCGCCGTCGCGACCGAGCGCAATGACTACACCCCACGCTTCTACGTCGCCGCTCGCGACCCAGCGTCCGACCTCGACCTCACGACACTCCAGTCGGTGTACGACCAGCACCCGGACGTCGTCGCGACCGAACTGGTTGCGCGACGCCCCGGCTTTCGACGAGACGAGGAGGCAGTTCTCGCGGTCGACGTCGCCCACATCGACCGCGTCACTCCACTCGCCCGGCAGGCACGCCAGCTGTCGGACTATCCAGTCGGGGATCTCGCCTGTTTCAACGTGGACTTCTCGCGAGAGTTCCGATACTGTCTGGAGACCGGCGCCGATCCGACGCCGGCGAGCGAGCTGTCGACGCTCCGGCTTAGTGTTCCGGTGACCGAAACGAGCAACGACGTCTACGGCGAGCTGACCGTCGCCGGCGACGCCGTCACCGGCTCGCCGACGGATATCCTGACCGCCGTCCAAGGGGCACTCGAAGCGCACGATCCGGACGTCCTGGTCTGCTCAACCAGCGAGATCATCCCGACCCTGTACGAGATGGCGACGGACGCCGGCGTCGACGACTTCTCGCTGAGTCGGTGGCCGGACGTCGACTACCAGCAGCTCGCGAGCCGGTCGACGTACTCGAGCTACGGCCGCGTCGGCCACTCGCCGGCGAGGTACAACGTGCCCGGCCGGGCGATTATCGACGAGTCGAACACGTTCTTCCACGGGGAGACGAACCTCGACGGCGTCCTCGACCTCGTGTCGCGCTCGAAAAAGCCCGTCCAGGAGCTTGCGTGGGCGTCGATCGGGAACGTGCTCACGGCGATCCAGATCTGCGAGGCCCACGACCGCGATGTCCTCGTCCCGTGGAACTCCTGGCGTCACGAGTTCTACAAGCCGATGGGGACACTCCACGACGCCGACCGTGGCGGCTTCATCTTCGCGCCCGAGGTCGGGCTTCACGAGAACGTCCACGAACTCGACTTCTCCTCGTTGTACCCGAACATCATCTGTACACGGAACATCTCGCCGGACGTCATTCGATGTGACTGCCACAGCGACCGCGACGACGTCCCCGGCCTCGGGTACTCGATCTGCGACGACCGGGGCTACCTCGTCGACGTGCTACAGCCGATCATCGACGCGCGCGACGAGATCAAGGCGGCCATCCGTCGCGAGAAGGAACAGAACAACCCCGACGAGGACCGGCTGGCGGAGCTCGAGGGACGGTCGGGAGCGCTGAAGTGGATCCTCGTCGCCTGCTTCGGCTATCAGGGGTTCAGCAACGCGAAGTTCGGCCGCATCGAGTGCCACGAAGCGATCAACGCGTTCGCTCGCGAGATCCTACTAACAGCGAAACAGCGACTGGAAGCTGGCGGCTGGCGGGTCGTCCACGGAATCGTCGACTCCATCTGGGTGACGCCGGACCCCGACATCGACGACGATGACCGCGAGGACCTCGAGACGCTCGCGACGGAGATCACGGAACGCGTCGAGATTCGGCTCGAACACGAAGCCCACTACGACTGGGTGGCGTTCGTCCCGCAGCGCGAGAGCGGCGCCGGCGCGCTGACGAAGTACTTCGGGAAGGTCGCCGGCGACGACGACTTCAAGATCAGAGGCATCGAAGCCCGACAGCGTTCGACTCCGCCGTTCATCGAGGACGTCCAGCAGGACTGTCTTGACCGGCTCGATGCCACGCGGTCACCGGACGCGGTGCTCAGACGTCTCGAACGAGCAATCGACGAACTGCAGGCGGGCAACGTAGCAGTGGAGCGGATCGTCGAGCGGAATCGTGTCTCCAAGCCGCTGGAAGGCTACTCACAGAATACCCAGAACGTGGCCGCCTTGAAGCGAGCCCGCGAGCAGGACCTGGCAGTCCACCCGGGCCAGGATATCGAGTATGTGGTCGTCGACGACGAGAAATCCTCGCGAGACCGGGTCGCCCTCGCCCACGAAGCGATCGAGACCTACGACGCCTCGTACTACGAGACACAGCTGGTCAGAGCGGTCGAGAGCGTGCTTTCACCGCTCGGGTGGGATCGGACAGACATTCGACGGAGACTCGCAGAGACACGAGAGCTGGAGCTGACGGAGTTTACAGCAGCCCGGAACGGATGAGTTGTCTCAAATCTCTTCTGAGGTGAGCAAAATCACAAGTGGGCGACGAGGTCGATCCCATTCACACTCTGGGGGGTCCTGCTCTCTGGAACACCCCCCGGAGTGTGAATGGACGTAAATCAATCACACCGAGGGTGGACAACCTATATGTGAATGGGGCGAATTGGTCCGGTCATGCCAAACAACGATTCCACGCAAACAACCGTCGACGAGATACTAAATGTCGACGAGGGGGATAGCGAAGATGAATCGGATATTTTTGAGAAACCGTGGTTGCTCGAGATCGATAACGTTCCTGACGCCAATCGAATTGTCGGACGAGACGACCATATCACGTTCTTGGCCAAGAATCTCCGAAAGATGCGGACAAACAGCGTCCCGGATAACGTCCTGGAGTGGGGAGAAACCGGGACGGGGAAAACACTAGTTGCAAGACACGTCTGCGAGCGGCTTGAAGCAGCAACTGCAGGAACGGACTCCCCCATCGTTACTGCCTACATTAACCCAGACCCCATCTCTACGTATACCTCCACCTTCCGAAAGATTGCAGAGCAGGTGAACGCGAAAGCAGAGAATCCGCTTGATGTCCCCTATCAGGGCCTCTCAGCCGAGCATTATCGGGATCAGAAATTGTGGCCCGTTGTTCAGCGGGAGTTTTCTGGCGGTCTTGTCGTCATTATCGATGAAATCGACAAGCACGGAGAAGTGAACGAAGTCCTCTACACGCTATCACGGTCACAATCAAAAGACGACGTTGACTTCCCAGTCCTTACAATCGGGATTTCGAACGACATCGAATTCAAAGGAGAAATCGAGTCACGGGTTCAATCGACTCTCCAGCCAGAACACCGAACGTTCACACCGTACGAAGAAGACCAGCTCATTGCAATCCTCGAAAATCGACGGGACGCATTTTACGACGGTGTCCTCGATGACGAGGTGATTCCAACCACAGCTGAACTCGCAGCTGAAGAACACGGTGACGCTCGACGGGCAGTCCGATTGTTCCGAAATGCGGGCGAGATCGCCGACGAAGAAGGCGACGATATCGTGACCGCGAATCACGTTCTCGAAGCTGACGAACTCGTCGAAGTTGAGCTCTTCATGGAGATGGTGAAAGGGACTCCGTTGTCCGGGAAATTACTCCTGTTTGCTCTCACGCGTCTTGACCGGAATAACCCGGAGAAAGAATGGTTCCGGACGTCAGAGATTCACGAGGTTTACCAAACAGTAGCACGGGACGTCGAAGTAGAGCCCAAGGGGTACAATCGTGCTCTTGAGCTTCTGAACAAGCACGTGACGACAGGAGTTCTCGAATCGAAAAAGAAGGAGGGCGGAGATCAGGGGAAGTTTAGGTCGTATTCGCTCCAAGGAGACGTCGAGAGTACACGAACTGGACTGATCAACTCGACGCCGGAACTCCAGACGTTGATGGGATGGTGACACCCCCACCCCTCGGTGTGAATGGTCCCCCATAGGATACGACGGTTGTAGAGATAGAGCGGGAGTCGAGGAAGCAGGCTCGTTCGTCTGAAGAACCTAGTACGGCACGGAGAGCGGCTTACACGTTCTGTCACGGTAGCTGACCCGACCCGCTACTGCACCGCACCGCAGTTGTAGTTATCTTTATTATACTACAGTCTAAACAGCCCTCCGAGTAGATACATTTTGAAAGGCGAGGCCTTGTGCCGAAGCCGAAGATTCGCCACTGAGGCGAGAACCCTCCCTACGGCGTGAGGACTTCAGCTGTTAATGCCTTCTTAATCGCGGTACCCTGGGTGGTGGACCATTCACACTGAGGGGTGTGGGGGTAAACGAGGCGTAATCTATCCGAGTGTTGCTCTGTCTTCTCTCAGCGTGAAGTCTCGTTAGAGATCGGCGGTTGGTAGCCCATTCACACCGAGGGGTGTCGGGTAAACCGATCCCATTCACACTCTGGGGGGTGTCATCTGCTACGCTACGAATCACGTTGAAACGAACATCAGGCTACAGTTCCATCTCGTCTACTCGTCGGGATTCACCGGCCCTTTGTACTTCGACGTCACCGAATCGCCTTCCCGCCACTGCCAGTAGTAGTAGCGGTTGTCGTTGATCTCCTTGATCGTGATCGTCGCCTTCGCCGGCACGTCGTCTGGGAGGTCATCGGGGCGCTCCTCGACGTCGGCGTCGTCCGCTTCCTCCTCGAGACGAGCTTCCCGCTCTTTGTGTTCGGCCAACGCCTCGGCGTAGCTGACAACTTCCCGAAGCTGCTCCGGGTCCGACTCGTTGAGCGTGTTGACGATCTCCGTCGGGAGGTTCGCCGGTGGGGTCGGGGGTTCGTAGGACATCGGCTACTCTCGTGTTAACCAACACGGCCCATGAATCCATAGTTTTGTTGGTTAAGACGATGGGGCGGTTCTCGCGATTGCTGGCTGTAACACTACTCGAAACTTCTTTATATACAAGTTTCGTACTATGTTACACCGTGCTCCGGCGCATCGAACTCGAGGTCCTAGCTACGGTCGACCGCGGCGACACGATCTCCGAGCTCGCGACGAAGCTCAACCACAGCGAGAGTTACCTCTCGCGTGCCGTCGCCGACCTCGTCAAGAAGGGGCTCGTCTACACGGAACGCGATGGCCGGCGAAAACGAGTCGTCCCGTCGGATGCTCGCGCCGTCGAACTCTATCGGGACCTCGTCCGCCAGCACTCCCACATTGACTTCCCCGAGCTACTGGCCGGCAAGGCACTCGAGGTGCTGTACTACCTCGACCAGCCGCGAACTGTCTCCGAAATCGCTGACCAGAGCGATAACTACCGCAACACGGTCAACCGCGTCCTCAAGCGGTTTCGCGACCGTGGGCTCGTCGGGACGGACGACGGCCGCTATGACTTCAACGCCGATTTCGACCGCCTCCACGAGTTCGCCCGTGAACTCGCACACCATCTGCATCGTCAACGCCTCGAAGCCGTCGCCCCGAAGGGCACGATTCTCTGGGAGGACTATGACGAATTCCTCGCCCAGGCCGAGACGGAGATCGACGCCGAGGAGTTCCACGAAACCGGCCTCGCTCGATTCGCGGCCTTCGACCTCCAGTTCCTGCTCACCGGCCACCGCTACTACGTCTACTCCGAGGAACTTGACGAAATCTCGCCGGCAGAGCTCTGCTGTCACACGCTGTTGATCGACGACGGCAGCCGTCACCGCTCGTACTGTCTCCTCCTGCTCAGCCACGTCGACGTCGACGAGGCGGACCTCCGAGAGCAGGCGGCGAAGTATGGCCTCGAAGACGAAATCGACGCCTTGCTCCGTTACCTCGAGACGCACGGCGAGGTCGACGACGACCGGCTCCCGGAGTGGGACGAGTTCCAGGAGCTGGCGGCTGACTACGAGGTGCCACTACCACAATGAGACCAACATTCGGACGTGAGTACATCGAGAACGAATTCCAGCGGATCGGGGACGGGCTATCTGAACCGCTCACGGTCTACCTGATCGGTGGTGGCGCGATGTCGCTGCGCGACCTCAAAGGGGCGACGAAAGACATCGACCTGGTCGTCCCGGAT
>NZ_FOXI01000006.1 GCF_900115675.1 Halolamina pelagica
TAGTAATAGTTTCAGCAACGTGCAGCCGACGACGGCAGAAACATGGCTGCAAGCCTTCGCCGTCTGGTGGAATTCGCTTAACTAAACACGATGGTTCGGGCCGACCACGTTTTTAACCCTCGGCCGGATGAAGGGGGAGTATGGACCTCTCGGTCGTGGTTCCGACGCTCAACGGTCGGGACCGGCTCGCGGCCAGCCTCGACTCGCTGGCCTCGCGTGCGCCCGGCGCGGAGGTGGTGGTCGTCAACGGCCCCTCCGCCGACGGCACCACCGGGATGGTGCGGGAACGCACCGACGTGGACGTGCTAGTGGAAGTCGCCGACCGCTGCATCAACGTCGCCCGGAACGCGGGCATCGCCGCCTCCAGCGGCGACGCCATCGCCCTGCTGGGGTTCGACCTCACCATCGCCGAGGGGTGGGTCGACGCCATCCGGGACGGGCTCGCGGCCGCCAGCGCGGTCACTGGCCCCGTCAGCCACGGCGACGACGGCGAGAACGGCGGGGGCGACCTCGAACGCCGACGGATCGCGGGGCGGGACGTGCGCTACTTCAACGGCGACAACGTCGCGTTCCGGACCGCGACGCTGCGGGAGACGCTCGACGGGTTCGACGAGTACCTCCGGACCGGCGGCGCCCGCGACGCCGCCCACCGCCTCGCCGGCGCGGGCTACCAGGTCGCGTGGCGCGACGGGATGACGACGAACCGGGAGGCCGACGAGCACGACGGCCCCGGCCCCCACGGGCCGGACGAGCAGCACCGGAACTGGAAGTACCGGTCGCTCAGCTACCGGCTGACCAAGAACTACGGCCCCCGGCCGACCGTCGCGCGGCGCACGCTCGCACACGCCACGGGCGACGCCGCCGACGCCGCACGGGCGGTCCTCCGCGGCGAGGGGAGCCCGTCAGCGTGGTTCGGCAACGGCCGGGAGGTGATCAGCGGGATCCTGCGGGGCAGCGCCGACGGCCTGGTCGCTCGCGCCCGCGACCGGAGCGAGACGCGCAACCCGTACGGGCTCGCGGTCGAGAAGCAGCGCGCGGTGGCGACGTACGACCGGCGGGAGTGATCGTCGGAAGCCGGCGTACCGGCGTCGCCCCGCGCTCCAGCGTGGAACTGGGGTCGACAGCGGCGCCAGCACCGATAGCTGCTCGCCGACGGCGTCAGCGGTCCGGCAGGAGCCCCGGCACCACCCGCGCGGGGTTCTTCGTGAACGCGCGGCGCATCGCGTCCTCCGACACGTCGAGGGTGAGGATCTCCATGACGCCCACGTTGGGGTGGACCGACGGCGCCCCGCTGCCGAACAGGATCCGGTCGGGGTGTTCGAGCAGGCCCCGTTCCAGCACGTCCCGGTCGGGCACGTACGCGGTGTCGAGGTAGAGGTCGTCGTGGGTCTCCAGCAGCGAGAGGGCCGCGTCCATCAGGTTCTCGTTCAGCGGGTAGCCGCCGAAGGAGGTCAGCACGACCGGGAACCCCCGGCCGAGCAGCGTGTCGGCGACCGCGCGGGGCGGGCAGTTCTCGCCGGCGTGGACGAGCACGGGGTCGCCGACGGCGGCGAGTTCGTCGATCACCGCCGCCGTCGGCAGGCCGTCGTGAGCCGGGGCGAGCGTGAACCCGTGGTAGCGGTCGTCGTAGGCGTACTGCTCCACGTCGCCGGCGGTGGTGTGGTGGGACTTCGCCCGTTTGACGGGGTTGACGAGCGGCCCGACGACCCGGCTGATGCGCCGGGGGCCGCCGAGGCGGGCGAACGGCAGCAGCGGGCGGTCGACGCTCAGGCGGGCGACCGCGTTGTTCGCCCGGAGGTAGCCCTCGCCCCTCGGGGTGCGCCCGGGCGAGACCGCCGCGCGCTCGACGCCGGCCTGGTGCATCTCCCGCTCCAGGCGCTCGGGAGAGACCTGCCGGCCCCGGACTGCGACGGCCTCCTCGTCCGGATCGAGTCGCGTGTGCACGTCGACGACCCGGAAGCCGTGCTCCAACTCCAGCATCCGTTTGCCTGTTCCGTCGATGACGCAAAAAGGGCGGGGTCGGGCGGCGCACCGCCACGTCCGGGGTTCTGAACCCTTAACTGCCGCCCGCCCGAGATTGCGACCGATGAGCGACCTCCCCGAGGACTTCGACTGTACGGTCACCGACTGGGAGTACATATACGGGCTCTGCCGGGACGTGGCGGAGGAGGTACGCGAGGACGAGTTCGAACCGGACGTCGTCGTCGCGCTGGCCCGCGGGGGCTGGTTCGCGGGGCGGAGCCTCTGTGACTTCCTCGGCCTCGACGACCTCGCGAGCCTGAAGATGGAACACTACGTCGGCACCGCCGAGAAGTCCGACAGCGCCGAGGTCCGGTACCCGATGCCCGAGGGCAGCGTCGAGGGGAAGGACGTGCTGATCATCGACGACATCGCCGACACCGGCGGCTCGATCGAGCGCGCCGACGAGTACGTCCGGGACCGCAACCCCGGGACCGTTCGGACCGCGACGCTGCAGCTGCTGGGCACCTCCGAGTTCGAACCGGACTACGTCGGGGAGTACCTCTCGGAGTGGACGTGGATGGTCTACCCGTGGAACTTCATCGAGGACATGGTGGACCTGATCTCCGGCGCCATGGCCCAGGAGGACGGCGGCGAACTGTTCGACGAGGAGGACATCCGTGGCCTGCTCTCGGAGCACCACGGGATCAACCGCATCGAGATGGAGATCGCCCAGCCCGACCGGCTGGAGGAGGTGCTCGAGGAGATGGTCCACCGCGGCTACCTCGACCGCGAGGGCGACGCCTGGCGGCTAGTCTCTGAGGACGGCGACGCCTGAGCCCCCGAAAGCGTCTTTTCGCCCCGTGCCCGAGCCTCGGGTAATGAGTCGACTCCGCTTCGCGCTGCTGCACGCGGCCCACGGCGACGAGAACACCAGCCGGAACTTCCGGCGCGAGCTCGACGCCGACCTCGCAGAGTTCGACGTGACCGACGGCGAACTCCCCGCCGACTACGGGTTCGACGGCGTCGTCGTCACGGGCTCCCGCGCCTCGGTCTACTGGGACGAGGCGTGGATCCCGCCGCTGGTCGACTGGGTCGCCGAGGCCCACGAACGCGACATCCCGATCCTGGGCGTCTGTTACGGCCACCAGGTGCTCGCGGAGGCGCTGGGCGGCCGCGTCGCCGGGATGGACGGTTTCGAGATCGGCTACAACGAGATCGAGCGCCGACCCGAGGCCGACGACGACGAACTGCTCGACGGGCTCGGCGACTCGTTCCTCGCCTTCACCACCCACGGCGACACCGTGGTCGACCTGCCGGCCGAGGCGGAACTGCTCGCGGAGAACGAACACGGCGTCCACGCGTTCCGGGCGGGGCACGCCTGGGGCGTGCAGTTCCACCCCGAGTACGACATCGAGACCGCCCGCGAAGTGACCGACGGGAAGCGCGACCAACTGAGCGACCAGCGCGTCGACGCCGTCCTCGACGACATCACCCCCGCCAACTACGAGGCCGCCTGCGAGGCCAAGCGGCTGTTCGAGAACTTCACGCGCTACGCCGCGGAAGTCGCCGCGGCGGGCGCCGACGCCGGCGAAGCCAGCGCGTAGCGTTCCCGGGATAGCGAACTCCTTTTGCCCCCTTGCATACGAGTACCACCATGCTCGACTACGTCGGACTGGAGGGCGACCTCGACGAGGAGGAGCGGCTGATCCGGGACACCGCGCGCCGCTTCGTCGAGGAGGAAGTGCGGGACGACATCGGCCAGCACTGGATCGACGGCACGTTCCCGACCGACCTCGTCTCCGAGATGGGCGACCTCGGCTTCTACGCGCCCAACCTCGAGGGGTACGGCTCGCCGAACGTTTCCGAGACGGCCTACGGCCTGCTGATGCAGGAACTGGAGGCGTGTGACTCGGGCCTGCGCTCGATGGCCTCCGTGCAGGGCGCGCTGGTGATGTACCCCATCCACGCCTTCGGCAGCGAGGAACAGAAGGAGCGCTGGCTGCCGGATCTGGGCGCCGGCGACGCCGTCGGCTGTTTCGGCCTCACGGAGCCCGAACACGGCTCGAACCCGTCCGCGATGGAGACCCGGGCGGAGAAGGACGGCGACGAGTACGTGCTCAACGGCTCGAAGACGTGGATCACCAACTCCCCCATCGCCGACGTGGCGGTCGTCTGGGCGAAGGACCGCTCGACCGACGGCGACCCCGTCCGCGGGTTCCTCGTCGAGACGGACCGCGACGGCGTGACGACCAACGAGATCGACGAGAAGCTCTCGCTGCGGGCGTCGGTCACCGGCGAGGTCAGCCTGCAGGACGCCCGCGTGCCGGAGGACGCCGTGCTGCCGGGCGTCGAGGGGATGAAGGGGCCGCTCTCCTGTCTCACCCAGGCGCGCTACGGGATCGCGTGGGGCGCCGTCGGCGCCGCGCGGGACTGCTTCGAGACCGCCCGCCAGTACGCCACCGACCGCGAGCAGTTCGGCGGGCCGATCGGGCGGTTCCAGCTCCAACAGCAGAAGCTGGCGGAGATGGCGACCCAGATCACCACCGCCCAGCTGCTGGCCTACCGCCTCGCCGAGCTGAAGGAGCGCGGCGACCTCCGGCCCCAGCACGTCTCGATGGCCAAGCGCAACAACGTCCGGATGGCCCGCGAACAGGCGCCGGTCGCCCGGGAGATGCTCGGCGGCAACGGCATCGTCGCCGACCACTCGCCGATGCGCCACATGGCGAACCTGGAGACGGTGTACACCTACGAGGGCACCCACGACATCCACACGCTGATCCTGGGCGAGGATCTGACGGGTATCGCGGCCTTCGAGTAGGTACGTTTTTTACGCAGTTCTCCCACGTCCCGTTCGTCTTCTCCCGGCCGTAGCTGCAGCACCGCGCTGGGCTCGGCCGGCCGTCGCCCGTCACGCGACGCCACCATGCACGACGAGATCCACGACGCGCTGTCGACCCACACCGACGAGTACGAGATCGTTCGCGAACGCCACCGCGTCCGCCCGCACGCCACCTACGAGGTCCGGTTCCGGGGCGAGCGCGCGGTCTGCAAGCTCGAAATTCACCCGGAAGCCGAACTCGGGCGCGAGGCCGCGGCGATGCGGTACGTCGACGCGGCGACGAGCATCCCCGTCCCGGAACTCCTCGCCGTCGGCGACGACCACTTCGTGGCGCGCTGGGACGACAGCGTCCCCCGCGCGACGCCGACGCGCGACGAGGCCCGCATCCGTGCGCTCGGACGCGGGCTGGCGACGCTGCACGCTGACACGGCCGAGATCGGGTGGACCGGCCGCCTCGAACCGGCGAGTGTCGTCGACGATCCGACGGAACCGCCAGTCGAGACTGAGCCGCGCTGGAGCGACACCCTGATCGCACTGCTCGAACGGCGCGCCCGGTTCCTCGACGGCGTGGGCTACGGCGACCTCGCGCGGGAAGTGCTCGGGTGGGTGCGCGAAGACCGCGCGCTGTTCGACGCCGCGGGCGACGCGGTGCTGTGTCACGGCAACTACTTCGGGGAACATGTGGGGCTCGACACGGACGGTGAGGTCGCCGCCGTCATCGACTTCGAACACGCACTCGCCGCGCCGGCGGAGTGGGACTACCTCCGGACCGTCCTCCCGGTGTTCGGCCCCGGGGCCGACCACGACGTGCCGGAGGCGGTGTTCCGCGAGGCGTACGAGTCGGTCCGGCCGCTCCCGACGGGATTCGATCGGTGCCGCGAGGCGCTGACGCTCTGTAACGGGCTCTCCTACCTCCGGTCGCTCCACCTCCAGCGCGGGGATCGGGACGCGCCCCACGCCGTCGCCCGCCGGGCGCGCCGCCTCGCCGCCTCGATCCGCGATCGGCTCGCCGCAGTACGAGACGAAAACCGCGGTCTAACCGATGCGTAACTATACCCGTCTGGACGAAAGAGAGTCGACAAGGCCGATGGCCGACCCGAAACACGACGACGGTGCCCGCCTCGATCTCGGCGACGAGGAACAGTGGGTCCTCCACGCAGCCCTCCTGCAGTATCTCGGCGAACGGACGGACGAGAAGACGGAGCCAACGGCCGACGACGGGGGGTTCACGGAGTCGTCGGCGGCCGAGCCGACCGTGGACGGGGACTGCACGGCCGCGCTCGACCTCCTCGACGCGCTCGAGAGCGACGACCCCCTCCGCCTCGACCGCGAGGCGCTGCTGCTCGTCCGGGAACTGCTCTCCGAGTACCTCGCGGGCGCGCCGCTGCGGGACCGCGCGACCTGCCGGAGCGTGCTGGCGGCGGTTCGCGACGAGCTATAGCGACCCGCGGCTGACGAGTTTCCCCCACCAGGCCCGGCGGTTCGCGCCCCACTGATAGAGCCACTCGCGCAGGCGGTCGTAGCCCGGAACCCGCTCCAGCAGCCAGAACACCGCCACGAACAGCACGCTCGTTCGGACCAGCACGCCCTGGACGGCGGCGCCGGCGGAGTAGACCGCGTCGTCGGTCAGCAGGTGCGTCGACTCGCGCCAGTCCGCCGGCAGGCGAGCTTTCTGGTCGGGCGAGAGCGCCGAGAACGCGACCGGCTCCACGTCGCCGTAGCGCGCGCCGACGGCCGCACACCACGTACAGAACCCGCAGTCGTCGTCGTACACCAGCCGCGGCTTGGCCATACGGACAGTTGGGCGGCCACCGGTTTCGGTGTTGTGCCGGTCAGGGGGCGGTTGGGAGCCCGCAGTCACCCGCGGAACGGCCCGGTGCCCGGCCCGTTTAAGCCGCCGGCGCCCCAACGACCGGGTACGATGCCCGCCACGAAGGAGGTCAAGTGTACGAGCGAGGACTGCGAGCTCGACATGTTCGAGAACCACTACACGTACGACATCGCCGACGACCACTCCGTCGCGGATCTCTCGTGTCCGCTGTGTGGGGGGACCGACTGTCTGGAGGAGATCGAGCTATGACGAAACTCGGCGACATCGGCGGCTCGGCCGTCGACGCGGTGATGGAGCGGGTCGGCCGCGGCGTGAGCCGCGTCCAGGAGCGCAAACCGCTGCCCTACGACCTGCTGGAGAGCGAGGACGCCTACCTCGTCGTGTTCGACGCGCCGGGGGTCGAGCCCTCGGACGTGCAGGTCCGGTTCGTCGACGGGGAGGTACAGGTCCGGGCCGACCGGTTCCGCTCGTTCCACGAGGAGTTCGAGACGCGGTTCCCCGGCCGCGGGCTGGCGCTCTCGGGGCGGGCACGCCTCCCGCCGGACGCCGTCGTCGACGCCGACGGCGCCGACGCGACGCTCACCGAGAACGGGACGCTCGAGGTCCGCATCCCGAAGGAGGAAGACGCCACCGACGTGCCGCTCGACGCCGAGGGCGAGGACGAGTCCGACTCCGAGGAGGAGGCGGACACCGGGAGCGAGGACGCCGCGGACGCCGAGAGCGAGGAGTAAGCTACAGCGACATCCCTTCTTCGACGGCGAACTCGGGTACGCCCTCGAACCGTCCGGGGGCGTACGCCTCGATCGGGTCACGCTCCCCGAGCACCTGCGCCGCGAGCACTTCGCCCGTCGCCGGCGCCCGGAGGAACCCGTGGCCCTGCCAGCCGGTCGCGACGTGGAGGCCCGACTCCACTTCCCCCAGTAGCGGCTCGCCGTCGGGCGTCGCCGTCGCGATCCCCGCCCACGCGGCGTCGGCACCCGCGTCGTGGCCGGTCCGGTTCGCGACCGCATCGAGCGCGCCGTCGACGAACCAGTCGTCGCCGCCGGGCTCCCAGCCGTCCGGGTCGCACTCCTCGGGCACGGTGCCGTCGCCCGCGAGCAGGCCCGCCGGGTGTGGGCGGAAGTAGACGCCGGCCTCGGTGTCGAGGACCATCGGCCCGTCGTAGTCCGCCCCGGAGACGAGCGCCTGCACGCGGTAGGGCTTGAGCGGGAGCTGGATGCCCGTCGGCGCCAGCACGCGCTTGGTCCAGCCGCCGGCGGCGACGACGACGGCGTCGAAGCGCTCGCCGTCGACGCGCGGGCCGTCACCGCGGTGGGAGACGCTGGTTTCGACGCCCGTCCAGCAGTCGACGCCGGCGTCGCGCGCGCGATCGGCCATCGCCGCGACGTACGCGCCCGGCCCGGGCGTCGCGTACGCCGCGCGCTCGGTCACGGCCGTGAGGCCGACGCCCCCGAGGTCGAGTTCGGGGAACCGGTCGGCGATCGCCTCGGGCTCGTGGCAGGCCACGTCGACGCCGTGCTCGCGGGCGGCGTCGGTCTGCTCGCGGAGCGCGGCTTGCTTCCCCCCGGCCTCGGCGTCGACGAGGGTGACCTGCGGCGTGGGGTGGACCGAGAACCGGTGGTCGCGGTCGCTCAGCCACTCGAAGCGGTCCAGCGCCCGGCTCGCGATCTCGGCGCCGACCCCGTCAGTCGGGCGCGGGGCGAGCACCCCCGCCGCGCGGTGGGAGCTCCCCTCGATTCGGTCGCGGGGCCGGGTTCGGTCGTCGCCCAGCTCCTCGTCGCGTTCGTAGAGGCGCACGTCGGCGCCGCCCGCTGCGAGGTCGTGGGCGACCGTGACGCCGACCGCGCCGCCGCCGACGACGGCTACGCGCATCGACTCACCCGCCGGGGTCGCGTGTGTGCTGATCGGTCCATACCCCCGTCTCCGTCTGCAGCCACTTAGCCGTCACCGGTGCTGTGGCTGGTCGGGTGAAAAATACGGAGAACCGGGCCGGGTGGCCGACTTACGGCGTCGGTTCGGCCTGCCCGTCGGTGTCGGTCGCGTCCGCGTCGCCGTCCTCGTCCATCCCGCGGAGCGCCTCGACGGCGACCTCGCGGTAGCGGTCGGGGTCGGCGTCGTAGCGGTCCGCGGCCATCCGGGCGTACTCGTTCCCTTCGTCCTCGAAGGCGGCGACGCGCTCGACCGTGCGTTCGGCGGTCTCGACGACCCAGCGGTCCCGGGTCGCGGCGTCGACGACCGTGATCGACTCGGGGCGGACCGAGACGTTCACGTTCCCGTCGTCGGTCTCGTACGTTCGCGGCTTGCCGACGACGGCGACGTAGGCAGGCGGGTCGAGGTCACGCAGCGTGGAGGCGGCCTCGGGCTGGTACTGGCCGGCGTAGACGAAGAACGTCCCCGTCGGGTCGACGATGCGACCGCGCCAGTACTCGTTGTCCTCGCCGATGTCCTCCTTCTCGGTCAGGGTGCCCACGAAGAACACGCGGTTGGCCTTCTCCCCCGTCGGGAGGAGCTGGTAGGCCGGGGCGCGCTCGTCGTCGGACTCCTTGAACGTGTGGCTGGCGTCGTTGAACTCGGACGCGAAGACGCGGCGCGCGACTTCGCGCATGGGGGCGTTTGCGGACATTTAGATCGACCTCGCTTTGATCAGCGCGCTCTCGGGATCGGCCGGCCCGTCGAGGCGCTCGAACTCGTCGACGAGCACGTAGCGCCCGAAGACGGGGCCGGACACCTCGAAGTAGTGGCCCAGCAGGTCGCCCTGCATCTCCTCGACGACGACGGTCGTGTCGAGGGCGTCGGTGGCCATCTGCTTGGCTTCTTCCAGGTCGATCCCGGTCAGTTCCTCGGTGGTCTCCTTGTCGAAGATGACCTCGTGGACCTCCCGGCCGTCGTCGAGGACGGCCTTGATGCGGAGGTCGAACTCGCCGTCGACCTGCCCGTGCTCCGAACAGCGGCCGTTCTGGAGCACGCGCGTGCAGTCGTCCTCGGGGCAGCGCTTGATGAGCCCTGAGCCCGACTGCACGTCGACCAGCGCGCCCTCGACGGTGACGGCGTCGTCGCCGACCTCGACCTCCTCGTCGAGTTCGGTGATCGTGGTCGTCTTGTTGAGTTTGACCGAGAAGCTCCCCTCGTACTCGTCGGTGACGACGTTCGAGAGGGCGTAGCTCGTCCCCTCATCCAGTTCCGGGAGGTCCGAGGTGTCGAAGGCGACGAACTTCATCGTCCCGCTCTCGTCGCCCAGCAGGCCCACCTGTGCGATGGACTCGTGGCCGGGCTCCCAGAGGTCGGCGACCTTCACGCGAAGGTCGATCCACTGCTCGTCCTCGTCGATCTCGCCCAGCTGGACGAGTTCGCTGTCGCCGCTGCCGAGCTCGTCCCGTTCGAGGTCGGCCTCGTCGAGGTACTGGCTCTCGACGCTGCGCCGGGCCTCGTCGAGGGGGACGCGGTACTCCTCCACCAGGGTCTCGAGGCGCTCCTCGACGTCCTCCTGGGTGATGTCTAGGTGGTCCGAGAACTGTTCGGCGATCGCCGCTGCGTGTGACTCGAGTTCGCTCATGGGTTGCCTGCCTCCGCCTGTGTTTCGTTGGGAGGCGTACGCAGGTTGGTTCCTAACGGTATTTAAGATTCCGCCACCGTGGCGGAACTGAAACCCAACGCGAGCGATCGCGGCGTCGACGCGCCGGGGCGACGCCTCTTTGGGCACGGCCCGCCAGATTCCGCCATGGACGAACGCCTCGAACGGTTCATCCGGACCAAACTCCGGAACGCGGGCAAGCAGTTCGAGGAGGCCCGCGAGGCGTACGAGACGGGCCGTGCACCCGCCGAGTTCGACCTCCCGACCGACGAGGAGGGCCGGGCGAAGATCGTCTGCCGGCGCCACGCCGACCGCCGCGCCGTCGAGATCGACGCCGAGGGGCGACCGGCCTGCTTCGACGCCGACCACCCGGACTGCCGGGGCTGTGCCGAGGACGTGCGCGAGGGCGTCGTCGAGACGTGGTGATCCCCGGGATCCACGGCGGACGCCGCGACGGCCGCAACGCTTTCGGCGGATAGTCGACGGGGTTTGGGTATGAGCGGCGAGTTCGGGCTGACCGAGGCGGTCTCGATCGCGCTCGGCGGGATGATCGGCGGCGGGATCTACGCGGTGCTGGGCGTCGTCGCCCAGATCTCGATGTACGCCACCTGGTTCGGCTTCGTCGCCGCGGGCATGGTGGCGATCTGTGCGGGCTACTCCTACGCCGTGCTCAACCGCGTCGGCGACCAGCGCGGCGGCTCGGTCTCGTTCGTCCAGGAGTTCGTGGGTAACTCGACGCTCGCGGGGATGGTCGGCTGGTCGCTGCTGTTCGGCTACGTCGGCTCGATCGCGATGTACGCGTTCGCGTTCGCGGAGTTCGCGTTGGGGTTCGAGGGCGTTCCTGACGGCGTGGGTGGCGTCCCGCTCCGCCCCGTCGTCTCGGTGCTGGCGGTCGCGCTGTTCGTCGGGCTGAACGTCGCCGGCGCGCAGACGACCGGCGCCGCGGAGAACGTCCTCGTCGCCGCGAAGGTGGGGATCCTGGTCGCCTTCGGCGTCTGGGGGCTGGCGTACCTCGGCCCGGTGTCGGCCCAGTCGGTGCAGTTCGGGGTCGGCCAGCTCACCGGCGTCACGCCCGTCGTCGCCGCCGCGATCTCCTTCGTCGCGTTCCAGGGCTGGCAGCTGCTGTTCTACGACCAGGAGCGCATCGAGAACCCGACGGGGACCATCCGGCAGGCGGTCTACATCTCCATCCCCGTCGCGGTGGGTATCTACGTGCTGGTCGCGCTCGTCACGACCAACCTCGCGCCCGAGGCGATCCAGCAGCGCCCGCACGTCGCGCTCGCGGACGCGGCGTCGGCGATGCTGGGCTACTTCGGCCTCGGCTCGCTGGGCTTCCTGGTCGTCTCGGTTTCGGCGCTGTTCTCGACGGGGAGCGCCATCAACGCGACGCTGTTCTCCGCGGGCCACTTCGCGAAGAAACTCGTCTCGGGCGACCTGCTGCCCGACCAGATCGCGGACGCCGACGCCGACGGCGTTCCGACCAAAGCCGTGCTCGTTCTCGGCGGGATGACCGCCGCGTTCACCGCCTGGGGCAGCCTCGGGGCCATCACCTCCTTCGCGTCGCTCTCGTTCATCGTCGTCTTCGGCGCGACGAGCCTGCTCGCGTTCCGCGAGCGGGACCGGGAGGCGATCAACCCCCTGCCGCCGCTGGTCGGCGTCGTCGGCGGGTTCGCGTTCGCCCCCGTGATGCTGTGGAACCTCTACGACCGCGAGCCCGAGACGTTCTGGATGGTGCTCGTCATCGGCGCGTTCGTCGTGAGCGCCGAACTGCTCTACTTCGAACGGGGAACGCTCGATACCCACGTACCCGACGGCGTCGAGGGGCTGCGCTAACTGGCCGCCGACCGGAGCCACCGGGTTGAACACGCTCGCCGCCGACCTCCACCTATGCACGTCGTCGCGCTCGTCCTCGCGGGCGGCATCGGCTCGCGACTCTACCCGGCCAGCAGGTCCGATCGCCCCAAGCAGTTCCTCCCGATCAGTGGTGACCGCTCGCTGCTCAGTCAGACAGTCGAGCGCGCCGGCTTCGCCGACGAGACGATCGTCGCCACCCGGCCGCGCTTCGCCGACGAGATCGGCGACCACGCGCCCGACGCCGACGTACTGGTCGAGCCGGACGGAAAAGACACCGGCCCGGCGCTGACCTACGCGACCCACCGGATCCGGGAGGAGTACGGGGACGCCGACGAACAGCTCGTGATCGTCGCGCTCCCGAGCGATCACCGCGTCGACGACGACGCGGCGTTCCAGGGGACGATGACCGCGGGCGCCCGCGTCGCCGCCGAGACCGGCCGGCTCGTCACCTTCGGCGTCACGCCCGACCGGCCCGAGACCGGCTACGGCTACGTCGAACCCGGCGCCGCCCGGGAAACGGGTGGCGTCGGGTTTCACGAGGTCGCGAAGTTCCACGAGAAACCGGACGCCGAAACCGCCCGGGCGTACGTCGACGCTGGCTACCGCTGGAACAGCGGCATGTTCGCGTGGACGCCCGCGAGCTTCCTCGACGCCGCGGCCGACTCGCCGCTCGTGCCGCTGGTCGACGCGCTGGCGGCCGGCGACCCCGACGCGGGGTTCGAGGCAGTCGAACCGGTCTCCGTCGACTACGCGGTGTTCGAGGGCGCCGAGAACGTCGCCGTCGTCGACGCCGACTTCGCGTGGGACGACCTGGGGTCGTGGGACGCACTCGACCGCGTGCTGGCGCCGGACGACGACGGCAACGTCGCGCTCGGCGAGTACACCGCCGTCGACGCCGCCGACAACGTGGTCGCGAGCGACGACAAACACGTCTCGCTGGTCGGCGTCTCGGGGTTGGCGGTCGTCGTCTACGACGACCGCGTGCTGGTGGTGCCAAAAGAGGACGCCCAGCGCGTGCGAGAACTGGTCTCCGTGCTGGCCGATCGCGGCGCGTTCTGACGGCCGTCGCTACTCCTCGTGGGTCCGGCGCACCCGGACCTGGCCGTCGCTGGTGACGCCGACGAGCAGTTCGGCGCGCACCTCCCGGCCGTGGATCGCGTCGCCGGCGGCGTCGCTGACGATCTTCATCAGTTCGGGCGCCGCGTAGCCCACCTTCACACCCGCCTCGTCGCAGGCGTCGTACACCAGTTCGGGCACGTCGTAGAGGTCGGTGCCGTTCTCGACGCGGACCCGAACCGGCGCCGAGAGCGCCTCCGCGAAGGAGACCGTCTCCCGGGCCTTCTGGACGTTCTCGCGGGCGCTGGCCTCGACGCTCGAGACGTTCGCCCGCGAGGTCCCGAGGCGGTCGGCGATCACCGACTGGCGCAGGCCGTGCTCCCGGAGCGCGAGCACCTCCGCCTGCCGGCGCGTGAGCACGTTGCTGTCGGCGTCGAACCCCGACTGTGCGAGCAGTTCGTCGGCGTCGACGGAGCCGTCGGACGCGGGCTGGGTGTCGGACCCGTCCCGACCGGGGGAGTCGTTCGACTCCCCGCCGCCGGCTGGCGGATTTTCCCGCGAGTTCTCGGCGTCGCCGTCGGTCATGGAGGGGACTGGGCGCCGGCGGCAGAAAAACCTACAGTTCGTGGCGGGTTACTCCGTCCACCGGACCTCGTACTCGAGCTCGTACCGCTGCTCGCCGGTCTCGGAGTCGGTGAGCCGTTCGAGTTCGACCTCGAACTGCGACGACTCCGGGACGGTGACCTCCCGCGTATCGGTCCCGCTCTCGAGCGTGACGGTTCCGCTCTCGATCTGTTCGGCCGCGGCGACGAGGGCGTCGGCGATCTCCGCGCGCGAACGCGATTCCTCAGACTTGAACAATTGTTCTTCAGGCATCACGAATGCGTTCCCCGCCGGTTCGCAAGAAGGTTGCCCCAGTCGGGACCGTCTCAGGCGCCGTCGCCGCCCCAGAAGTTGTCTCGGGAGCCGAGTCGCTCGCGGTCGGTGCGGTTGGGGCGGCCGTCCTCGTCGTCGGGCTCGACGCCCTCCTCGTCCGGCCCGTCGCCCTCGCCGCTCTCCCCTTCCTCCTCCTCGAGGGGCATCTTCTCGATGACTTTCTTCGCCTTGGCGTGGCTGGACTTCACCCGGTCGATGCGGACCAGGGCCCGACACTCCGGCAGCAGGCCGTCGATGAGGACGATGAACCCGTCCTCGGTCCGCCCGACGCCGGCACCGCTCTCGTGGATGTCCGTCACGTCGACGACGATCTCCTCGCCCGGCTTCACCGGCTGCTCTTTGAGCTCGTCGATGGGCATGTCGTAATGGTTGCACCACTCGGCACCCCCTCTGTCGCCGTAGTGCTGACAGCCCATGCCCTCGATTCGCTCGGAGAAGCTGGGGCAGTCGTCGGCTAACGGACAGTTCGGCATACAGAGACGTAGTGAGGCGACGGTCTAAACGTTCCCGGTTCGCGAGGGCTCAGATGAACTCCCGCACCTCGGAGTACCACATGTCGTGGTGGTCGACGGCCCCAACGCGCTCGGCGATCGCAACCGCGAGCACGTGCCAACAGCGCTCGCCCGCCTCGCTGTCGATGTTGTACGCCGAGTCCGCGCAGGTACAGCCGTCGTCCTCGATCACGTACTCGTCCTCGTGGCCGACGACGACGGTGAAGTCGCGGTACTCCTTCACCCGCCCCTCCGAGACCGCCTCGATGGCGCGGGAGCCGCGGTCGCCGTGGGCGTCGAGGATGGCGCCGGCTATCTCGGGGGTGAGCTCACCCGCCTCGGCGAGCCGGTCGCGCCAGTCCTCGTCGGGCACGGACGGGGTTCAGGGGGCACGGGGCAAAACGCCACCGACTGTGGGGCCCGATCCGGCGAGCCCCGGCGGCTGGCTAGCCGCTTCCGTCAGCGTCAAGCCTCGGCCACGAAAGCCACGATCCATGGACTGGCCCCGCGTCCGCGCGGTCTGGAAGCGGGTCATCTCGCTGGCGTGGCCGGTGATGGCCGAACAGACGTTCCGGACGCTGATGCGGACCGTCGACATCGTCGTCACCGCGACGTTCAACCCCGCGAGCGTCGTCGCCATCGGCCTCGCGGACCTCTACGCCCGGCTGCCGCTGCGGATCGGGCTCGGCCTCGGCGGCGGCACCATCGCGCTCTCCTCGCAGGACAGCGGCGCGGCCGCCGACGCCAACCGCGACGAGGCGATCACGCAGGGGATCCTGCTCGGCGCGCTGCTCGGCGTCCCGTTCATACTGCTCGGGTTCTTCCTGAGCGAGCCGGCGATCCGGGTGTTCGGCACGGGGCAGAACGTCGAGAACCTCGACCGCGTGGTGACGCTGGGGTCGACGTACCTCGCGATCATCTTCGCCACCGCGCCGGCCCGGCACGTCGCGCTGATCGCCGCCCGCGCGCTGCAGGGGACCGGCGACACCCGGACGCCGATGTACGTCAACGTCGTCGCCAACGGGATGAACATCACCGGGAGCCTCGCGTTCGGGCTGGGGTTCGCGCCGCTGGGCATCCCGCGACTCAAGATCGTCGGCGTCGGGCTCGCCACCGCGGCCGCGAACGTGTTCACCGCGTCGATGCTCTGTCTCGCCATCGCGACCGACTGGTCCGAGGCCGACTTCGCGTGGCCGGAGGACTGGATCATCGCCAAACAGCTGATCGTCGTCAGCACGCCCAAGATCGCCGAGGGGTTCGCCTCGACGGCCGCGGAGTTCCCGTTCAACGCCATCCTGCTCGGCTTCGGCCAGCCGGTCAACGCCGGCTTCCAGATCGGCCGCCGGATGTACCAGCAGGTGACCGGACCGCTCTCGCGCGGGTACAACGTCGCCGCCAGCGTCGTCGTCGGCCAGCGACTCGGCGAGGGCGACGCCGACGGCGCGCGCTTCGAGGGCTGGGCCGTCGCCGCGCTCGGCCTGCTGACGGTCGGCGGCGTCGGCGTCGGTCTCGTCTTCACCGCCGACACGTTCGTCTCGTTGTTCACCAGCAACCCCGGGACCGTGGGCTACGCCGTCGCGTTCGCGCAGGTGTACGGCATCTGCGGCGCCGCACTCGTGGTGTTCTCGGTGCTCTCGGGCGGACTCCAGGGCGCGAGCGAGACGCGAATCCCCCTCGTGGCCCGCACCAGCGGCGTGTTCGGCCTCCAGTTGGGGCTGACTTTCCTGTTGGGGGTCGTCTTGGGCTGGGGCGCACTCGGCGCCTACGTCGGGATCGGCGCCACGTACGTGTGGATGGCGCTGGTCGTCGCCACCGGGTTCCACTTCACGGACTGGGCCGACCGCGCCGCCGAGATGATGGAGGAGCGTGGCTCCGACGTGTCGGTCTACGGGTGAGAAACGGCAGGCTACGTCACCGCTCGCGGGGCCGGGCGAGCGTGGGCCTCAGTAGAGGTACTCGTCCTCGAGCGCCTTGTACGCCGTCGCGGCCTCGACCTCCTCGTCCTCGGTCTCGAACCACGAGAGCACGCGCTCGAAGCCGGTCTTGCGTCGCAGGTCTTCGGCACTAATGGCCATGACAAGCACACACACGCAGTCGGGAGAGATAAAGCTTTCTCCGGAACCCAAACGTTCAAGCGTGGTGACTGGTTCGGCCCCAGGGTTGTGGAGCCGATAACCCTTAACCGATGAGGGAGATAGGGAAGGTAAGATGGCTCAGACGGGGAACCAGGAGCTCACCGAGCGGTTCATCCAGTTCTACCGGAACTACTACCGGGAGGAGGTGGGGCGGCTCGCACAGGAGTACCCCAACGAGCGCCGCTCGCTCTACGTCGACTACAACGACCTGTTCACGTTCGATCGGGATCTCGCGGAGGACTACCTCGCCAAGCCCGAACAGATGCGGGAGTACGCCGAGGAGGCGCTCCGGCTCTACGACCTGCCGGCCGACGTGAGCCTCGGCCAGGCCCACGTCCGCATGCGGGGGCTCCCGAGCGAGCAGACCGTCGACATCCGGGATCTCCGGGTGCAGGACGACCACATCGGCTCGCTGATCGCGATCCAGGGGATCATCCGCAAGGCGACGGACGTGCGCCCGAAAGTCACCGAGGCCGCCTTCGAGTGCCAGCGCTGTGGGACGATGAGCTACATCCCCCAGAGCGACGGGGGGTTCCAGGAACCCCACGAGTGTCAGGGCTGTGAGCGCCAGGGCCCGTTCTCCGTCAACCACGACCAGTCGGAGTTCGTCGACTCCCAGAAGCTCCGTGTCCAGGAGAGCCCGGAGGGGCTCCGCGGCGGTGAGACGCCACAGAGCATCGACGTCGACATCGAGGACGACATCACCGGCGACGTGACCGCCGGCGACCACGTGACGGTCACGGGCGTGCTCCACATCGAGCAGGTCACGCAGGGCCAGGAGAAGACCGCCCTGTTCGACCTCTACATGGACGGGGTCACGATCGAGATCGAGGACGAGGAGTTCGAGGACATGGACATCACCGACGACGACATCGCCGAGATCGTCGAACTCTCGAACGACCCCGACGTCTACGAGAAGATGGTCGGCTCCCTCGCCCCCGCGATCTACGGCTACGAGCAGGAGAAGCTCGCGATGGTGCTGCAGCTGTTCTCCGGCGTGACGAAACACCTGCCGGACGGGTCCCGGATCCGGGGTGACCTCCACTTGCTGCTGATAGGGGATCCGGGTACGGGGAAGTCCCAGATGATATCATATGTCGAACAGGTCGCTCCGCGTTCAGTTTACACCTCCGGCAAAGGGTCGTCCGCGGCGGGCCTGTGTGTCACCGGCGACACGCTGATTCACACCACCGACGGGTTCACGCCTATCCGTGAGCTCACGGCCGATCAGCATCCCGAGCCGGTCGACGAGGAAACGGCGGCGCCGATGGAGCGCGATCTCTACACGTACAACCGGGACGACGGAACGGTCGAAACCGCCGAAAGCTCTCACGTCTGGCGGATGCCCGAGAAGCCCTGCCGGCGTGTCGAGACGGCCCACGGGAAGGAGATCGAGGCGTCGACGAACACGCCCCTGCTCGTCTGTGGCGCCGACGGGTTCGAGTGGAAGGAGATCTCGGAGATCGGCGCCGGCGATCACGTCGCTGTCCCGTCGTACACGAACGTCGAGCGAACGTCGCCCGATCCGATGGCGTTCGTCGAGTTCACCGAGGAGAAACTGAAACCCAGCGACGAGTCGGCGACGATGCTCGTCGACGGCCTCCGGGAGGAGTTCGGAACCCTTCGGGACGCGGCCGCGGCGCTCGATCTCACGGAAGACTTCGTCTACGACTCACTACGGAACCGCCACCTGCCGCAGGACCGCCTCGACACGGTGCTCGACGCGATCGGCGCCAAGCGCGAGGATATCGACATCGAGCGGGCGATGCTCAGGCACGGCGGCGGCGTCACTATCCCCGAGCGTTTCGACGCGGACCTCATGTACCTCGTCGGGCTGGTGTTCGGCGACGGCGACGTGATGGTCTCGCGGCGCGGTGGAAACCGCGGCCAGGTCCGGATCTCGAACAGCGACGAGGAACTGCTCCGGGAAGCCGCGGAGATCATGGCTGAGACGTTCGACAAGCGCCCGGAGATCGAGTATCAGGACGACCGCGTCCCCTGTATCCGTCTCCACAGCGCGACCGTCGCTCGCTTCTTCAGCAACCTCGGCGTCGAGTCGCCGAAAGACGACATCGCACTCGATCCGCGACTCACGACCGCAGAACACGCCGACGCGTTCCTGCGCGGGCTGTTCGACGCCGACGGGTCGGTCTGTGGCCGTGACGACGGTGGTTCGAGCGTTCAGTTCTCGACCGTCTGCTCACGGCTCGCCGAGCAGGTCCAGTTGATGCTCGAGACCTACGGTGTCCGTTCGCGGACGCGCGATCGCGACCGACGCGGGACGTACGAGCGCGCCGACGGCCACGAGATCGAGTCCACCTCCGTACAGACCCACCTCGCGATCTACGGCACGGAACTGGACACGTTCGCCGAGGAGATCGGCTTCCGTTCGACCACGAAATCCGAAGCACTCTCGGAGATCGTCGTGGACCCCCCCCGCCGGGGGGAGCGACTCCCGGTCGGGGACGCACTCCTCCGTGCCGACGGTGCTGGCGGCCCGTTCTACCAGAACCTCAACCGCGGGGACAACCCGAGCCGGGCCCGCGCGAGGGAGATGCTCGGCGACCGTGACCTCGGCGACGTGGAACCGATCGTCGAGGAGGCTGTCGAGGCCAACCTCGTCTGGGACGAAGTCGTCGCTGCGGAGGACACTGGCGAGAAAGAAGTGTTCGACCTGACGGTGCCCGAGACGCACAACTTCCTCGGGAACGGTCTCGTCACGCACAACACCGCCGCGGCGGTTCGCGACGACTTCGGCGACGGTCAGCAGTGGACGCTCGAAGCCGGTGCGCTCGTGCTCGCGGACAAGGGGATCGCCGCCATCGACGAGCTGGACAAGATGGACTCGGGGGACCGCTCGGCGATGCACGAGGGGCTCGAACAGCAGCAGATCTCCGTCTCCAAGGCGGGCATCAACGCCACGCTCAAGAGCCGGTGCTCGCTGCTGGGGGCCGCGAACCCGAAGTACGGCCGGTTCGACCAGTACGAGCCCATCGGCGAGCAGATCGACCTCGAGCCCGCGCTGATCTCCCGGTTCGACCTGATCTTCACCGTCACCGACCAGCCCGACCCCGAACACGACAGCCGGCTGGCGGAGCACATCTTGAAGACGAACTACGCGGGGGAACTCAACACCCAGCGCGAGGAGACCCCCAACTCGGAGTTCAGCCAGGCGGAGGTCGACGACGTCACCGAGGAAGTGGCGCCGGACATCGAGGCCGAGCTGCTGCGGAAGTACATCGCCTACGCCAAGCGCAACGTCTACCCGACGATGTCCGACGAGGCCAAAGACGCCATCGAGGAGTTCTACGTCGACCTGCGCGCGAAGGGGGCCGACGAGGACGCCCCCGTGCCCGTCACCGCCCGGAAGCTGGAGGCGCTCGTCCGGCTGGCGGAGGCCTCCGCGCGGGTCCGCCTCTCGGACGTGGTCGAGGAGAAGGACGCCGATCGCGTGATCGAGATCGTCCGGGACAGCCTGGAGAACATCGGCGTCGACCCCGAGACCGGCGAGTTCGACGCCGACGTGGTGGAGACGGGGACGAGCAAGTCCCAGCGGGACCGCATCAAGAGCGTGAAGGCGCTCATCAGCGACATCGAGGAGGAGTACGACGAGGGCGCGCCGATCGAGGAGGTACTCGACCGTGCCGGCGAGGTCGGCATGGACGAGGACAAAGCCGAGAAGGAGATCGAGAGCCTCCGGAAGAAGGGCGAACTGTACGAGCCCGTCCAGGGCCACCTGCGGACGACGTAGCGCCAGTCACGTCGCCGAGAATCTTTGATTCTCGGCTGCCAGCCGGACGTAGTCCGGCGACGGCTCGTGACCGGCGTCGACCTCCGGCTCGGCGCCAGGAACGTGTTGCCGTGACTGTGTAGGGCCGCCTCGCTCGGCAATCGTTATGGGCCCGGGGGCCCCACCGACGATCGACGTGGACCACATCTCCGCGCTGCGCAACGTCGAGGAGGCGCTGCGGGCGTTCGAGGACGGCGAGGCCGATCTCGCGACCACCCAGCGGCGCGTGCAGTCGGTGCTTCAGAGCTACGCCACCGAGTTCGAGGCCGAACAGCGCCGCCCCTACCGCGCACACGGCGACGAGGCCGTCGACGGCGTCGTCGTCGTCGCCCCCGACGCCGAGACGGCGAAAGCGAGAGTACGATCGCTCAGTGACGCGGAACACGCGACGTTCGATGTCGAGCCGCTCTGAGCGTTCTCAGTGTTGAAAAGTCGAAAAGACTTTTGGTAGTACCAGCCAACGTGGTAGTAGAGAGGCACGGCCGTGACAGTAACGCAGACAGCCGAGACGCTACCGGATCGCCTGGCAGGTGCGAACAGCACGCTGCTCCTTAACTCCTCGTTCGCCGGCGAGGAGAACTGTACGCAACTGCTCCACCCCCACGCGGCCGCCGACACGAACGTCCTCTGGGTGTCCTTCACCAAATCGCCGGACCAACAGCTCCGCCGCTGGCGGGAACACGCCGACGGCAAACCGGCGGAGATGGGGATCGTCAGCGTGGAGGACTCTACCCGCTCGGTCGCCGCCGACGCCGGCGGCGGGGGCGCCGGGGGGCCGTCGCTCCCGGACGCCAACGCACCCATCGAGACGGTGACCAGCCCGAACGACCTCACCGGGCTGGGGATCCGCATCACCGAGTTCCTCACCGACTGGGCGGAGAACGACAACCGGACCGTCGTCTGCTTCGACTCCCTGACCGCGCTGTTGCAGTACGTGGAGCTCGAGACGGCCTACGAGTTCCTCCACATCCTCACCGGTCGGCTGGCAACGGTCGACGCCTTCGCCCACTTCCACATGGATCCGGAGGCCCACGACCGACAGACGATCGAGGTCCTGACGGGGCTGATGGACGCCGTGGTCGAAGTCGACGAGACGGGCGAACGGAACGTCCGGACACGCAAGCTTTAATTCATTCTGTCGTAAGCAGCAAGCAAATGCTGCTGGTCGTGACGTACTCCCGTGACGCACGGACGAGTCTGCGGAACGTCTGCCGGAGCCACGAGGCGGCCACGGTCCGGCAGTTCGGGCGGGCGGCGCTGCTGGCCGACACCGAGTTCGGCGCCTTCCTCGCGCTGCGACTGCGGGAGAAACACGGCGACGACGTACAGATCGAACGCACGCGACCACTGAACGAGTACGAGTCGGTCCCCGAGTCGATCCGCGAGGCGGCGACGGCCTACGAGGCGCGCGAGCAGCCGAGCACGCCGTACGCGAAGTTCGCGACGGGCACCGACCACCCGGACCCGGCGGCGATGCAGGGCCGGGAGCTCTGATGCGGGTCGTCGTCCGCGACGGCGACGACGGCGGGCTCCTCGGCGACGGGCGGGCGGTCGACCTCCGCGCCGAGGGGGTCGACGCCGAGGCGGTCCGCGCGGCGGTCCGCGGAGAGAGCACGGCACTGATCGTCGACTGCCCCTCGCCGTCGCGGTGGTGGGAGCGACTCGGCTCGCCCGGCGACGGCACGGACCCGCTAGATCGAGTCGTCGCCGCCGCGCGCTCCCGCGGCCACCACCCGGCGGTCGAACGCGAACTGGCCGCCGCCGAGCGGGCGCTCCGTTCGCTGTCGATCGAGGCGGTCGACACCGACCCCACCCGTCGCCGTCTCGCCGACGCCGGAACCGAGGTCGAGCGCCTCCGCGAGGAAGTCGCGACCGCACGCGGTCGGCTCCAGAGCCGGCGGGAGATGGGCGCCGACACGACCGAGGCCGAGGCCGCGCTCGCGGACGCCACCCGCCGGCTCTCGGAGGCCGAAACGGAGTTGGTCGCCGCCGAGCAGGCCCACGACGCCGCGCAGCGACGCGCCCGCGAAGCCCGAGAAGCCCGCGAGCGACGCCTCCGCCTACAGGACCGCGTCGCCAACCGGCGTCGGGACGCCCGGCGAGCGCTGGCAACCGAGGTGAGCGAGGCGTTCGACGACGCCGTCGACGCCGTGCCGGGCGAGGCGACGCTCTCGACGGACCCGCTCGGGATCGTCGGCTGCGAGGTGACGGCCGCGCTGGCGGCGGCCCGGATCGCGGATCTCGACGCGCCGGTCGTCGACACTACGGACCGGTTCGACAGCGTGGCGGCGGCCGCGAACAGCCTCGGCGTACCGGTCGTCCGGGTCTGAGCCGGCCCGGACGTTTTCAGGGGTCGCGCGCCAGCGCCGCCGATGGAACTCAACTGGACCCAGGAGGCGGCCGGGCCGGTCACGCTGGTCCACGCACGCCTCCGGAACGAGCGCGCGACCGACCGCCGCGTCCGCCTCCGCAACCGTCTCGACGGCCCCGTTCTCCCGCCGCGCCGGCACGGGGTTCCGGAGGCCGGCTGGGACCGCGAAGGAACGACGGCAGTCGTCCCCGCGGGCGAGAGCGTCGCACTGGGCTACGCCTGCCCGGCGCCGGAAGCCGACCCGCCGGTCGTCGTCGACGACGTTACCGCGGCGGACGCGCCGGCGAGCGACGACACGCCCGAGACGGCCGTCCGTGAACTCGGCGATCATCGTCCGCCGCGGGCGGTGCTGGGCGGTGAGCGAGCCGACCCGGCGATCGACGCCGACGACGACGAATCCAGGAGCGAGCCACCAGACGGCGATCCCCCCACGGGCGACCTGGTCACGGAGACGCCAGAAGCCACGTCTCTTCCGGACGGCGTCGCGGCTCGACTCGATCGCCCGCGAACCCGGATCCGGACCGCGGAAGCGCTGACCGCCGTCGGCGTCGTCGAGGCGACGACGCTGGTCGACGCGAACGGCGGGCTCCGAGGCGTCGAGTCGCTGGCAGCCGAGCTCGATACCGACGCGAGAGAGCTGCGCGCGCTGGCCCGAACCGCGAGGGCGCTCGCCGACCGCGCAGCGGCGGCGGCACCGCCGGTCGAGGACCTCCGGAGGCTGTCGTGATCCTCGCGGTCGCCAGCGGGAAAGGCGGCGTCGGCAAGTCGACGGTCGCCTACAACCTCGCGGCCGCGCTGGACGCGGTCGTCGTCGACGGCGACCTCGGGATGGCGAACCTCCCGGCCGACCGCGGACCGACGCTGCACGGCGTGTTGGCAGGGCGCGCTGCGGCCCCCGAGGCGGTACGGGCCGGCCCCGTGACCGTCCTCCCCTGCGGTCGATCGCTCGCCGGCGCCCGGGCGGCCGACGTGTCGAAACTGGGCGATGCGCTCGCGGCGGTCGAACGCGAGCACGGGACGGTCGTGATCGACTGTCCGGCGGGCATGCGCGCGGACGCGGGCGTGCCGCTCGCGGTCGCCGACGCCGCCGTGCTCGTCGCCGCGCCGGAACCGTTCGCGCTGGCGGACGCGCTCCGGACCCGTGAACTGGCCCGCGAACTCGGCGCGCCGCTGGCTGCGGTCGCGCTCAACAGGGTCGTCGACGATCCACCGACGCCGACGGTCCGGTTGACGCTCGGCGCGCCCGTCGAGTCGATTCCCGCGGACCCGCGCGTCGGGCGCTCGGTCGGGGCCGAGGCGCCGGTCGTCGACGCCGCGCCGGGGAGCGAGCCGGCGGCCGCGTTCGCGTCGCTGGCCGAGCGCGTCGAACAGGGTGAGAAACCAGCGGGCCGCGGTCAGTCCCGCAGCGCCTGATACGTCGTCCGCACCGTCACCGGGGTCACGTCGGCCACGTCGGCCGCCTCGGCCTGCGTGACCGCCTCGTCCTTCCGGCGGGCCGCGAGGTAGATCGCGCCCGCCGCGACGCCGCCGGGGTTGCGCCCGTTGGCGTGGCCCGAGTCGACCGCCTGCTCGGCGAGGTCACGGGCGCGTCGACGGACCGCCTGCCCGAGATCGAGTTCGCTCGCGAACCGCGCGACGAACTCCGCGGGCTCGGCCGCCGAGACCGGGAGCCCGAGTTCGCGGTTCAGCGCGTCGTAGGCCGCGCGGTGCTCGTCGGCGGTCGCCTTCGCGGCGTCGAGAACCTCCTGCGTGGTTCGGGAAACGCCCGCGACACGGCAGGCGGCGTACACCGCCGCGCTCGCGAACCCCTCGATCGAGCGCCCACGCAGCAGGTCTTCCTCCTGTGCGGACTCGAACAGCGAGCAGGACTGATCGCGGATCCGATCGGGCAGCGAGAGTGCGCCCATCAGCCGCCGGATCTCGGTGAACCCGTACACCTGGTTGCGCTCGCGCTTCGAGCGGATCTGGGTCCGACGGTGCTGGCGGCGCAGGCGCGACCACTTGCGGTTCTTCCCCCGCCCCGATCGGCCGATCTCCGTCGAGAGCCCGCGGTCGTGCCGGGAGCGCGTCAGCGGCGCTCCACAGCGAGCCGGGTTGCGGTCGTCGTCCTCGAAGCTGCGCCACTCGGGACCGCGATCCAGCCGGTCGGTCGAGACGACCAGCCCGCAGCCCTCACAGACCGTCTCGTCGCCGTCGGCAGTCAGTCGCCCGTCGCACTCGGGACAGCCGGTAGCACGCGTCGTGCTCATACTCGAAAGTCGCTCCCGATCGGATACATAAACCCGGGTGGCTAGCGGTCGTCCGGACCCGATCCCGCCGGTCGAACGTACCGGTTATCGGTAGGTTCTTCGACAGCGAACCGAGTGAGATGGTTCAATCGAGAAAATCTTTAAACTATCGCGGGTAGAACCGTCGCGTATGACCCTCGACGAGATCGCCGCCGGCATCGAGGTGACCGCCGAGCAGGAGGCCCGCGGCGTCGCCGCCGTCGACGAGACCGGAACCGACCTCGTCGAACGGCTGCGTGACCACGCTGCGGCGCTGCCCTGCACGCCGGAGGCGGCGGCGACGGTCGTCGAGACCCACGCCGCGGGGACCAGCGTGGGCGAGAGCGCACGCGAGGCGGGGATCGCCCCCGTGACGGCCGCGAAGGCGCTACATCGCTGTGGCGTCTCGGGCGTGACCCCGCTGTCGCCGATCGCTCGGGAGATCGTCCGGGACTGGCAGGCGGGTGAGCTCTCGCGCGCCGAGGCGATCGAACTCGCCGGCGTCGGCGAGGCGGAGTTCGCGCTGGGGAGCTACATCGAGAGCCACGAACCTGACCCCGACCTCTCGGCGGCCGTCGCCGACGTGGGGAGTCCGACGGGCAGGAAAGATCCCCTCGCAGACGCCGTCGGCGACGTGGACGAACTGTTCTGACTCAGTTCTCGCGCAGCGACGCGACCCGATCAACCAGTCCGCCCTCGGCGAGCGGTAGATCCAGCCGTCGATCGAGGACGGCGTCGGCGGCGCCCGCGATCGCTGCGACCCCGGACTCCGTTTCCAGCGCCGCCGGGGCGTCCGCCGAGAACTGTGGGAGCACCGCCCCGGCATCGGCCTCCGGGAACCCCCCGGTCCCGTCGCGGTCGACGGCGACGATCGCGTCCGCGTTCGTTCCCACGTCCTGCAGTCGGCCCCGTACCGTCTGGGCGGCGTCGACGCCGCGCTCGCTGACGGGGGTGACGACGGCGACGCGATCGGCCGCGGTGGCGGCCGCGACCCCGGGGTTCGAGCCCAGCGGCGGCACGTCGACGAGCACGCGGTCGAAGGTGCTCGCAGCCTCCTCGATCCGGCGTTCCAGTTCCTGTGCGGCCTCGGCGGTCTTCGCCCGGGCGAGGCGCTCGAAGGGCGCGCGGGCCGGGAGACAGGCGATCCGGCCCGGATCGGGGAGTGCCTCGGCGTCGAGCGCGGCACGGTCGGCGTCGGGGTCGAACTCGACCAGCCCGTCCGCGAGCGGCGCGTCGGACTCGTCGGTCACCAGCGCCGTCGCGTCGGGATCGAGTCGGCCCGAGAGCCGTCGGGCGATCCCCTGCGTATCGTAGGCGGCGTCGAGCACCGCCACGTCGTCGCCCGCTACGGCGAGCGCGCTCGCGAGTTCGAGACAGGTCCGGGTCGTCCCGGCGCCGCCGGTCGCGCCGACGAGCGCCGCAGTCGTCGCTGCCATACGGTTCCTTTCCCGCGTTCCGACTGAAAAACACTGGGTCGGACGGCGAATCGAACTACGCGTCGCGGATCGCGTCGGCGATCTCGTCGAGTTCCGCGTCGGAGGGCTGCTCGCTGTTCGGGTTGATCGCGTGGAACGGTCCGCCGCCGTCGCCCTCGAACCGCGGGACGAGGTGAACGTGGGTGTGGGGCACCTCCTGCCCGGCGGCCTCGCCGTCGTTGATGCCGATCGAGACGGCGTCGGCGTCGACGGCGGCCTCGACGCTGTCGGTGATGTCGTGGACCGCGCCGAAGAGGTCGGCGGCCTCGTCGCTCGGGATCTCGTCCAGTCGGGCGTAGTGCTCGCGGGGGACGACGAGCGTGTGCCCCGGCGCCAGCGGGTTCGCGTCGAGGAACGCGACGGCGTGGTCGGTCTCGGCCACGATGCGGCCGGGGATGTCGCCGGCGACGATGCGACAGAAGATGCAGTCTTCGGCCATACGCGGCCGTTTGGGTCGTCGGAGTATGAAGATGGTGGGGGATCAGCCGTCGACGGCCGCGTCCAACACGTCCCCGAGTTCCTCGAAGTACGCCCCCCGGTCGTACCCCAGTCGCGAGAGCCAGATGTCCCGGTAAGCGGGGTGCAGGATCGGCACCAGCGTCAGCCCCAGCGAGTCGAGTCGGACCGGTTCGAGGACGCCGTCGACGAACCCCTCCACGGACCGATCCTCGAACGCCAGCATCGACGCCGTGGCGTGCTTGCCGGTGGCGACGACGGCGTCCGGGTCGACGCGCTCGATCTCCGTCCGCAGGTGCTCCCTGCAGGTCTCGCGCTCCGCGGCCGTCGGTTCGCGGTTCGTCGACGGATCCTCGGGATCGGCCGGGAAGCACTTCACCGCGTTCGTGTAGAACGAGTCCGGGTAGCCCACGGCGGCCATCGTCTCCCGGATCCGCCGACCGGAGTGCTGGGCGGTGTAGGCGAGGCCGGTCCAGTTCCCACCCTGCCACCGGGCGGCGTCCGGGGCGCCCGCGCCGGGCGCCTCGCCGACGACCAGCACGTCGGCGTCCGCGGGACCGTTCCCCCACGCGATCCGGTTCCGACACGCGGCGAGTTCTGGGCAGCGCTCGCAGTCCGGTTCGAGGACGAGCGCCGAGTCGGGGTCGGGAAATTCGGGATCGGCGCCGCCGTCGGCGACCATCCTCAGACCAGATCCGCGAGCAGCGGCGCGACCGAGACGGCCGACACGTCGCGCTCGACCGTGTCGGTGCCCCAGATGCCCGCCAGCCCGGCGCGCTCGAGCTTGGTCCGGGCGTCGCCGACCAGCAGCGGGTGGACACAGACCACGAACACCCGCCCCACGTCCCGGTCGTGGAGCGCGTCGACGGCCTCGCTCATCGTCGACCCCGTGGCGACCATGTCGTCGACGAGCACCACGTCCCGGCCCGCCACGTCGGCGTTGCCGGGCGATATCTCGACCTCGCCGGTGTCGTAGTCGCGGTCCTTCTCGAAGTAGTCGACCGTGCCCGCGCCGTAGGCATCGCGGGCGTGCTCGGCGATCTCGATGGCGCCCTCGTCGGGCGAGACGAACACCGGATCGTCGAGGTCCGCGGGCAGCGGCTCGGCCAACCGGGCGGCGCCCTCGACGAGTTCGCAGGGCACGTCGAAGAAGTCGGTCACGTCGGGCTCGTGGGGCGAGACGAGGAGCACGCGGTCGGTGCCGGTCGAGACCGCACGGGCGACCGCGCGGGCCGAGACGGGCTGGCCCGGCTTGAACGCCTCGTCCTGCCGGCCGTACCCCATGTACGGGATCACCGTCGTCACCTCGTCGGCGCCGGCTTCGCGGGCCGCGTCCTGGAGCTGGAGCAGTTCGAGGTGGGCGTCGCTCGTGAGCGTCGACGCGACGACGACCGCGTGCTCGCCCGCCAGCGCGTCGGGGTCACTCCCCGAGAGCGACGCACAGAGTTCGCCGTCGGGGAACCGCTCGTAGCGCACGCTCGCGAGGTCGTGGTCGGTCGCCGTCGCCAGTCGGGCCGAGAGCGACTGGGAGTGCGAACCCGGGAGTATCATGGCGGAGGCTCGCGCCCGCGCCGGTAAACACGTTTCCGTTGGCCGCGGCGCCGCGCCGCCAGCGCCGGCGACGCTACGCCACGTCGAGGGTCGGTCCCGCCGCGATCGACGCCACCCCAGTCACGCCGACCGCCCGCGAGCGCCAGCGATCGCCGACGGTCGCCAGCAGCGATCCCGAGTCGGTGGCGGCGACGACGGCGTCGTCGGTGTAGCCGAAGTCGACGATCCCCTCGTCGGTCGGCAGGTCCAGCGCGGTCCAGTCCCCACCTCCCGAACTGCGTCCGAGCACGGTCCCGTCGGCGGCGACGGCGTGGGCGCGCTCGCCGTCGGTCGCGACCGTCTCGTGGCCGCCCCCGCGGGCGAGCATCCAGCCGTTGCCGAGTTCGTAGAGCCCGTCGGTCGTCGCCGCGAGCGGCGCGCCGCGGGCCGCCACGTCCCGGACGTCGTCGAGGCCGGCGTCGTCCAGCCCCGACGCCGTGATGCGGTGGACGCCGTCCGCGGCGGCCACGAGGCGCCCGTCGACCGCGCGCACGTCGTCGACCGAGCCGAGATCGACCCAGTCGGCCGCCGTCGGCCCCGACTCGGGATGGAACCCGGCGTCGGGGATGGGGAGCCGTGCGATTCCCCCGGACGGGTCGACGGCGACGACCGACCGCTCGGCACCGTCGACGACCGAGACCGCGGTCGCCGGGCCGAACTCGGTCTCGGTGAGCCGTTCCGGGTCGGCCCCGGACGCGACCAGCAGCGCCTCGTCGGTCGCGAGCGCGAGCGTCCCGTCGGGGGCGACCGCCACGTCCCGGGCGGTGCCGGGATGGGCGAGTCCGAACTCGCCGACCGCGTCGTCGGAGAGCTGGGCGACCACAAGCCCCTGCTCGGCGGCGACGAACACCGGTGTCGGCGTCGCCGCCTCGTCGTACACGCGCTTCTCCCTGATGGTGGGCATGGCCGGGGGTCGGTTCGCGGTCGGCAAAAGCGGTGCCCTCTTTCCACACTATCGGGAAGTGGGCGGTGTCGAGCACGTTCGCTGTATCAGCGTCTACCTCGACTGCCCGGGACCTCTCTTTCGAAACGGTGGCGATGCTTCGCCGAGGGACTCGCTGGTCATCCGCGAAACGCAGCCCCAGTCGGAAAAATGGGTGTCGCTAGGGGGGCGTCGCCGAGAGACTCAGACTTCCCGATATCTCGTCGTCGGTCACGCCGTCAAGCGCGTTGACGATGAACGAAACCCCGATCGATTCGCCGGTAGCCAACTGAGCAGTCAGTTGCCCCGTTATCGGACTCGTCGCAAGGCCTTCTCGTGTCCCGCTGCCGTCCTTGGAAGACTGCAGTTCGAAGGCGTACTCAGCCCCGCCCTCGATGTCGTCGTTCAGTTCGAAGTCGACCGTGACGGAGAGATCATCCCCGGTCTGGTTCACGATGGCGAACGCGGATTCGAGCGAGTTCTGTCCGTCACTCAGGTCCGAGGGGTCGCTGGCCGTGACCACGGAGAACGTTCCTCCAGTGAGGTCGCTCACACCGGAGTCAGTGACGAACGCGCCGAACTGATACACCGAGTTAACGTTCACTCCGGGGTCGTCACCACCGATCGAGATCGTGAGTTCGCCGTTCGAGTCCATCCGAACGCCCGAGATCTCTTCGTTCGCGACCAGTCCGACCAACCCATCACTGTCGTCGACGACTTCGATCTTCGCCTGCCGGGAAACCTCCGCGGCGCTGAACGCACCGGTTCCGGACGCCAGCGCTCCCGCGCCGACGATCCCTCCCAGCCCGACCACGACGTCACGTCGATTCATTGTTCTGTGCTCGGTTTATCGGATCTACTGATCAGCGGTGTTGAAGTCGTCGTGGCTCCCGGCGCGGACGACGATACTGCCGCCCAGCTCGTCACCCGTATCCGCGTCGTCGACGACGACGAGGAGGCTGACCTTGACGTCCGTCCCCGGGTCCACGTCCGTCGAGTAGTCAGTGGCGTCGGAGTAGATGATACTCGCCTCTCGAGCGTCTGGCGTCGCCGTCGCCACCAGCGCGCTCGTTTTCTCCGGGTCGCCATCTCCCTCCTCGTACTGGGAGACCATGTACACTTCAGCCTCCGACAAGTCTTCGTTAGCCTGGTACGTCACTTCGACCGCATGGTCGGATCCAGACTGGTTGAGCAACCTGAACGCGTAGTGTTCCTCGATGTCGCTGGTCGTGTCGATCGCGAGATCCTCGAGAGTTAGATCGTTCGTCGGGTTTCCGGGGACTTCGTCTAGGTTACCGATCCCACCCATTCCACCGACCTGATACTTGGAGTTCGGGTTAACACCTTCTCCGTCGTGGTCATCCGGGTTGAAGTCGATGACGAGCTCGTTGCTGTTGGCTCCTCCATCGTTCGAGACAAGTTCGGTCGTACCTGCATCAAGACCGATCAGGCCGTTTGTATCATCCACGACACTGATGTCGGCTTCCCGACCGTCGAGTTCTGCAGCCGTAAACGCGCCAGTACCCATCGCAGCCGCTGTTCCCGAAGCCAATGCACCCATTCCGATCACGAACTTGCGTCGTTCCATAGGTTATCTCACCTGTGTTCGCGCACCCCCGATCCCGGACGCCCGGGGCGGGAGCGCTCGGATAACCCATATGGAGGGTGATACTTGGTTATGAGACGCTCGACATGTTTACCGGGCGTGCTCGATGGATCGCAGTGCCTGATCGCTGGACGACAGGCCAACCTCGTCGCCGCCGACGAGGGGAGCATGATTTGGAGAACCGGCGCGAAGGGGCCGCTCGATGCGGCCCACAGCCTGCGGGTGAGTTCGAATCCGCAGACAGCGACGCAGTTAGGAAGGTCCATACGCCCATCAACGACTCCGTTCGCGGACAACGAGGGGAGCCATCTCCCCTCACTATACGGGGAGAAAGAGGTTAACTATCTAACTAATTTATGGGACTCTATCACACACGTACTGGCGAGACTCGCCGATTCCGAGGTAGGGGAGATCCGGGCTGAGAGGGCCGAAAGATGATGTCAATCACCGCCACCGACGACGAGTCACGCTCCACGGGGGAAGAGCTGTCAGAAGACGACGTCTTCGAGATGCTCTCGAACCGACGGCGACGCTACGTCATCCACGCGCTCAAGCACGCGGAGGGGCCGGTCGATGTTTCGGAGCTCTCACGGGACGTCACGGCGTGGGAGCGCGGAATCGACCCGGCCGACGTGACGTACGACGACCGGCGGAACGTGTACAGCACGCTCAAGCGGAACCACCTACCGAAGCTGGCGGAGCAAGAGGTCGTGACCATCAGCGAGGATCCCTGTCTCGTCGAACCCACGCCCGCTCTGGACGACCTAGACGTCTACGTGGAGGTACTCAGCAGTCGGGAGATCCCGTGGAGCCTCTACTACGTCGGGCTCGCGGGCCTCGCCGCCGCACTCCTGCTCGCGATCAGCACCGGGATCCCACCCTTCGCCGCGCTCAGTCCGTTGGGTCTCGGCGTGTTCGTCACGATGGCCTTCGGAACCTCGGCCGTCTTTCACTATCTCGTCGGCCGGCGCACCCGCCTCGGTAGCACGGAGAAACCCCCCGAACTACAGAAACGAGAGTGAGGCCGACGGCGACCCCTCTCGGACGCTGACTACCCACTCTGGAGCCGGCCGACCAACTCCGCCAGCGTCTCCAGATCGTACTGCCCGGGCGCGGTGGCGTCCTCCGCATGGACCGGCGCGTAGCCGATCTTCGAGCCGTACACCGGCGCGACCGCGCGAGTGTGCCGGCCGGCCTCGCCCATCGCCATCGTCGCTACGGCGTAGCCCGCGGCGTCGACGGTGTGGGTCGCCGACAGCAGCGCCAGCGCGTCCTCGCGGTCGGTGGCGGTGACCGCCAGCTTCCCCACGTCGCCCGCCGACGCGGCCGCCGACAGGAGCGAGACCATCGCGCGCTCGGAGGGCGTGCCGGCGAAGTCGTGGACCGAGACCACCACCTCGACCCCCCGCGACGCGGCCGTCTCGGCGACGGCGACCGCGCGCTCGGACCGTCGGAGTGCGGCCAGTTCGATATCGACCGCCGCGACGGCGTCGTTGCCCAGCGCGGCTTCGAGGGCGTCGAGTCGGGCGGACTCCGCGGCCGCGTCGCTCCCGTCGACCTCCCCGCCCTCCCACGCGGGGCGGTTCGTCACGAGCAGCGGCAGGTCGCCGTCGTAGGCCGCGAGCTGTGCGGCGGGGTCGGACGCGAGGTCCATCCGGAACTCCACGAGGTCGGCGACGCCGCGGGCCGCGCGCTCGTCGGCGAGGTCGGCGGTGGCGGTGACGAGGGTGAACGAGTCGAACACGGGAAGGAGATAGTGGCGGGGGACCATACAGATTCGGGCTGGGCCGCGGGGTATTTCCCGAGCCCGCCCCCACCACCGACAGATGCGACTCGTCTCGCTGGCCCCGAGCGCGACCGCGACCCTGTCGGCGATGGCCGTCGCCGACGACCTGGTCGGCGCCACGGTTCACTGCGACCTCTCGGGCGTGGCCGCCGACCCGGAGCGCGTCGGCGGCTGGCTGAACGCCGACCTCGACCGCGTCGAGGCACTGTCGCCCGACCTGGTGCTCACAAGCGACGCCCTCCAGCGCGAGACGCGCGACGAACTCCGCGAGCGCGGGCTGGCGGTCCACCACGCCGAACCGGGCACGCTCGACGAGGCGGTCGAGGGGTTCGCCGACCTCGGCCGCGCGGTCGGGGACGCCGACGCGGGCGCGAAACTGGCCGCCGAGGCCCGCGAACGCCTCCGGGCTGTGCGCGCGGCCGTCGCCGACGAGCCGCGGCCGACCGTCTACTGCGAGGAGTGGGCCGACCCGCCGATGGCTGCCGGGAACTGGGTGCCAGAGGCCGTCGACGCCGCGGGTGGGGCGTACCCGTTCGCCGAACCGGGCGAGCGGTCGTCGGAGGTGACGGCGGGGGAGGTGGCGCAAGCGAAGCCCGACTACGTGATCCTCCACCCCTGTGGGAAGGGTGACCGCACGGATCCCGACGCGTTCCGCGAGCGGGGCTGGGCTCTCGACGCCGAGATCCACGTCGTCGACGACTCGTTGCTGAACCAGCCGAGCCCGAACCTGATCGGCGGGATCGAGCGGCTGGCCGAGGTCCTCCACGGGATCGGCACCGCCGACTGAAGCTACCCGCGAAGTTCCGCGAGCGACCACCCCAGCGAGAGCACGACCAACACGAGGCTCCCGACCGTCGACACCGGGGCGTCCCCCGTCACGAACAGCAGCACGACGGCGAACACGGTGAGCTGGGCGGCGAACACCATTCGCTTCAGGCTGGCCAGTTCGCCCTCCGACGGCCGCTCGACGGCGTCGTTCATGCCCTCCCGTTCCGGGGCGAGCCGCAAGAACGTACCGCGACCGAAACCGATAGGCCCGGCGCGGCGCCGCCTCCGAGTATGCGACTCGCCGTCGGCAGCGGCAATCCGGTGAAGCGACGCGCGGTCGAACAGGCCGTCGAGGCGACGCTCGACGGTCCCGAAGTCGAGGCGGTCCCGGTCGACTCGGGCGTCGCCGAGCAGCCCGCCGGCCGCGAGGAGACCGTCACGGGGGCGAAAACTCGCGCCGCGAACGCGCTCGCGGCCGGCGAGTACGACCTCGGCGTCGGGCTCGAGGGCGGCGTCGCCGAGGTCGAGGGCGCCGAGGGGCTGTTCCTGATCATGTGGGTCGCCGTGACCGACGGCGACCAGGTCGGGGTCGGGTCGGGGCCGTCGTTCCGGCTTCCCGACGCGATCGGCGACCGCGTCGCCGCCGGCGAGGAACTGGGACCGGTGATGGACGACGTGCTCGGGGAGGACGGCGTCGCGAGAAGGCAGGGCGCTGCAGGCGCGCTGTCAGGCGGTGTAGTCGACCGGGACGACGCACTCGCGGCGGGCGTGGCGGCGGCGATGGGGCCGTTCGTGACCGACCGCTACTGAACGTCGACCTTTTGCTGCGCTCCCTTCGGTCGCTGGCGAAAGCTCGGGCAAAAACCTCCGCACTCCCTCCGGGAGAGCGAAGCTCTCCCGTGCTCCCGCTCACTGCGTTCGCGGGAACTGCGGTCGTTCGTCGGCCTCGCCTTCGGCGAGTGAGCGAAGTCGTCCTGATCTCGACGATTACGCCGGCTCTTCAGCCTCTTCCATCTCCTCGGCCTCCTCGACCGCGGTCGTCAGCGAGACGTTCAGCGCGAGCATCGAGATCACGCCGCCGACGACCGTCACCGCGTTCTTCAGGAAGTGGTCGACGATCGCCGCCCCCAGCGCGACGGCGGCCGTCACCGGCGTCAGCCCCGCGACGAGCAGGGTGAACGCCGCCTCGTACAGGCCGACGCCGCCGGGGGTGAGCGGGATCACCTTCGCGAGGTTCCCCACCGAGACGGCGAAGAAACAGATGGTCACCAGCGTCGCGGCTTCGAGCGGCGGCTCGAACGCCGCCAGCACCAGCGCCGCCGTCACCACGTCGAGCGTCCAGATCACGAGGCTGGAGGCGCCGACGAGCATGAACGCCCGCGGGTTCCCGCCGACCTGCTGCACGTCGCCGACGAACCGCTCCAGGACGCCGGCGACGAAGTCGGCGTAGGAGTCCGAGGAGACCCGCGTCACTAGCCCCCGGACGTGGTTGCGGTCCGAGCGCGCCGAGAGGACGATACCCGCGACCGCGGCGAGCGCGACGACGGCGACGCCGACGGCGACGATGACGGCGATCTGGCCGCTCTCGGAGGCGCCCGTGAGCGACTGCGCGACCCGTGCGAGGTCGCCCGTCGCCGCGTAGCTCAGCAGCACGATCCCGGCGAGTACCGTGATCGTGAGCAGGTCGAACACCCGCTCGGCCGCCAGCGACGCGAACCCCGAGGGGTACGGGATCCCCCGCCGGGCTTTCACCACGTACGCCCGGACCGCGTCGCCCGCACGTGCCGGGAACACCAGGTTCCCCGTCTGGGAGATGAACACCGCGCCCGTGAGGAAGCCGATCCGTTCGTCGAACCCCAACTCCCCGAGGATGTCGCGGTAGCGCATCCCGCGCAGCGGCCACGAGAGCGCGTAGACGACGGTCGCGGCGCCCACCAGCACCGGGTCGGCGTCCCGGATGTGTTCGAGCACCGCTTCGAAGTCCAGGTACTGCGTCGAGAGCAGGAGCGCGACCAGCACCAGCAGCGCGCTCGCGGCCAGCGTCATCCGGCGGGTCACCCGCGGCTGGACCGAGAGCTGCCACCAGGTCCGGACGATCTGGCTCCCCATCCCGAACACGTCCCGGACGAGGTCGACCTTCGAGTCGCCCTTGGGTTCCCAGTCGACCGGGAACTCCGCGACCCGGAACCCCTCGCGCTGGGCGCGCACGAGCAGTTCCGTGTCCCAGAACCAGTGGCGGTCCTCCACGTCGTCGTGGACCGCCTCGAACGCCTCCCGGGAGATGGCCTTGAAGCCACACTGGTGGTCACGCAGCCCGGTTCGGAGGAACAGCCGGACGGCGCCGTTGTACCCCTTCGAGGGGATCCCCCGCTTGGCGGGGCGGTCGGCGACGTTGCCCGGCATCCAGCGCGACCCCGTCGCCACGTCGGCGTCGCCGGTTCGCACCTTGTTCACCAGCGTCTCCAGGTGCTTCATGTCGGTCGCGAGGTCGGTGTCGAAGTAGACCAGCGTCTCGCCGTGGGCGGCGTCGAACGCCCGCTCCAGGGCGCCCCCGCGGCCCAGTCGCTCGTCGCTGTGGAAGTGCCGGACGGCCGCGATCTCGTCGGCGAGCCGGTCGGCGATCTGGGGCGTCTCGTCGTCGCAGCCGTCCTCGGCGACGATGACCTCGTACGTGCCGGGTTTCAGGAACGCGCCCAGCGTGTCGAGGGTGGTCCGGACCGTCTCCTCGATGGTGTCGGCCTCGTTGTACGCCGGGAGGACGACGCTGACTGCGACGGCGTTCGAGTCGAGCGTCGGCGTCACGGCCGCGTCTGCCCCCGCCGCTCGCTCGGCGTCGCTCCCGTCGGCGGGGTTACTCATAATCGACGTTGGCTCCGGCGCGTGTAAGTAGCTTCTGAAGGGGGTCGCCGGCCCGCAGGCGGGGCACCGACGAGAACGGCGTTAGCCGACCGTACCTGTCGGTGGTGATAGGCCGCCCCTGCCGGGGGCGATCGGGGACAAAACCGCACGACTGCAACCGGATTAACCCGTCGTACCAAACGCCTGAAGGGTGTACGGTGCCACCGTCGATGTATGAGTCACGCAGGCGTAGCGGCGACGGTCGACCTCTCGGAGAAACAGGCGCGCATCCTGAACCACCTGCGGGAGGCTGCCGCCGACAAGACGTACTTCAAGTCGCGGCTGGTGGCCGAAGAGCTCGACATGACCGCCAAGGAGGTCGGCGCGAACATGCGGGCGCTGCTGTCGGCCGACCACGGCCTCGACATCGAGAAGTGGGGCTACTCGTCGGGCACGACGTGGAAGGTCACCCGGGCCGAGTAGCTCAGAGCCGCCGCGCACAGCTGCTGCAGTACTGGTAGGCCGGATCGTTCTCCGTCCCGCAGTTCCCACAGCGAACCGTGCCGTCCTCCGCGGCCGCCTCGCGGGCGGCGGCGGGGCCGCTCTCGGAGAGCCGTCGGCGGTACGCCGCGCCGTCCTCGTCCTCGCCGCCCCAGATCTCCGAACCGGTGTAATCCGGCGCCTCGTCGATCTCCATCCGGGACATCATGAACAGCAGCAGCGGGATCTGTATCGCGATGGGGATCACCAACAACAGCCAGAGCAGGGCTGTGTCGGGCATACGCACACGTACCGGCTGTGAGACCTTATCGATTGGGAACTGTCCACATGGAGAGAGGAACCGCTCAGGGGTCGTGGCTGATCAGGGCCGCGGCGTCGGCCGCCAGCGCGTCGGCGGCGGCGTCGAAGGAGTCGGCGTAGCGAACGAGCAGCGCGAGCAGCGTCTCCGGTTCCTCCAGCGCGTAGCCGTCCTCGCGGGAGAGCAGGCCCGCCGACTCCAGCGCGGCGGCGTGGCTGCTGACCGTCGCCCGGGAGACGCCGAGTTCCGCCGCGAGGTCGGCGCCCGTGGCGTCGGGGTCCCGGAGCAGCGCGATCACCATCCCGCGTGGCGTCGACCGGCGCAGGTAGCCCAGTGCGGTCCGCTCGAAGGCGGAGAACCGGTCGGCCGGGAAGAAGCGGCGGTAGTCGCCGTCGCGCCAGGAGACGATCGCTCCCTCCGAGAGCAGGCGGTCGACGTGGTGCTGGGTCTCGCCGGTCCCGAGCTGGAGGTCGTCCCGGAGCTTCGAGAAGTGGGCGCCGGGCGTCGCCGCGACGTAGCCGACGATGGCGTCGCGGGTGTCGCTTCCGCCCGTGGCGTCGCTATCGCCGCCCAACGCGGCGAACGGGGCCGCGGCGCCGGCCGCCGCGAACCGCTTGAGCGTCGCCCGCTTCTCCTCGTCGACGCCGCGTGTCACGCGTTGGCTTGGGCGGCACTCGGACAAAGAGGTTTCGACAGCCAGCGCGGCGTGACACTACTCGAACCCTCCCCAGTCGCGCACAGTCAGCAGCCGGTACCCACAACGGCTTTCCGCGACGACCACCTCCGTTCTGACGATGAGCGAGGACCGCGGCACTGAGTCGGCCGACGACGAGTGGGCCATCAGCCTCGAGGACCTCGAGGAGGGGGAGAGCGCCCGTCCCCAGCCCGCACCGATCGAGCCCGGCGACCCGACGGTCGAGGGGGTCGCGTTCGTCGTCCTCGGCGTCGCGTTGACGCTCGTGGTGCTGCTCGGCGGGCTCTGACCGACGCGGCCGCCCCACGGACCCCGTCACGTCTAAACCGGCCCGGCCCGACCTCCGGGCATGGAGAGCTACCGGACGCTTCTCGTCGACGCGTTCACCAGGGAGCCACTGGCCGGCAACGCCGCCGGCGTGGTGCCCGACGCCGCCGGACTGAGCGGGGAGCAGATGCAGGCGATCGCCCGCGAGCTGTCGGTCTCTGAGACCGCCTTCCTCCTCCCCTCCGAGGAGGCCGACCGGAAGGTGCGCTACTTCTCCCCGACCCAGGAGGTCGATCTCTGCGGGCACGCCACCATCGCGTCCCACGGCGCGCTGTTCGAGGACGGCGCCATCGACGCCGGCAGCCACACGCTCGAGACAGACGTGGGCGTGCTCGACATCCAGGTGACCGACACGGGGGCGGTGTGGATGACCCAGAACGCCCCGCAGGTCTTCGAGGTCGACCTCGACTACGCCGACGCCGCCGACGCGCTGGGGATCGACGAGGCCGCGTTCGCGGACGTGGGCGCGGACCTGCCGCCCGCCTACGCCTCGACCGGCCTCCCGTTCCTGATCCTCCCCGTGAACTTCCTCGAACACCTCTCGGGGATGGACCCCGACATGGAGGCCGTCGAGGCACTCGCGGACAGCCACGACTGCGCCGGGATCTACGTGTTCACGTTCGACGCCATCGGCCGGAGCCGGGACTCGACGCTGCACGGCCGCGCGTTCGTCCCCGGCCTCGGCGTCGACGAGGACCCCGTGACCGGCACCGCCTCGGGCGCCTGCGGGGCGTACCTCGATCACTTCGCGGCGTTCGACGACGAGTTCCCCGACCGCATGACGTTCGAGCAGGGCCACTTCCTCGACCGCCCGGGCCACGTCGGCGTGCGCGTCGACGGCCAGACGGTGCAGGTGGGCGGCGACGCGGTCGTCTCCCTGGACGGGTCGCTGACGGTTCCGGAGTACGAGGACGACGAGATCATCGAAGCATAGGGGTTCCCGACAGCCGCCCGTCGGTCGTTCACCGACGCCGTCGGTCAGGGCAGTTCCTTCCACTCGCGCCCGCAATCGGGACACTTCCGGACGTTGTACACTTCGTCCGACAAGTTCTCGGTGGCGAGGGTCTGTTCGCACTCCGCACAGTTGAGTCGCTCGTAGGTGTCCTTGTAGAGTTCGTCGCTGCGTAGACCTTTCCGGGTGCTCTTCATGGCCCCGGGTTCGGGGCCGAACGTTAAAAGACTCCGCACGGATCCGGAACGCTTGACACCGCCCGCGGGCAACCGACTCGCGTGTCTCGCTCGCGTCTCTTCGGTGCGCTCTGTGGGCAGGTGTTCCTCGTCAACCTCACCCGGGTGGTGATGGCGCCGCTGGTGAGCGTGTTCATCGTCACCTTCGGCGTCGGCGAGGGGACTGCCGGCCTCGTCGCCACCGCGGTGTGGTACGGCAGCGCCGCGCCACGGATCCCGACCGGCTACCTCCTGACGAAAGTGTCGCGGCTGACCGTCGTGCTCGCGTCGGGGCTCGTCCTGGCCGTCGGCGCGACCGCGGCGGCGATCGCCAGCAGCGTCCCGCTGCTGATCCTCGGCGCGGCGATGGCGGGGTTGGCCTCGGGGCTCTACTTCGTCACCGGGAACACGCTGGTCAGCGAACTGTTCCCCGAGCGCGTCGGGCGGATGATCGGCATCCACGGCACCGCGAGCCAGGTGGCCTCCGCCGCCGCGGCGCCGATCGTGACACTCGCCGTCGGCGCCACCGTGGACTGGACCCCCGTTCTCGTAGCGCTCGGGCTCCCCGCGGACGAGCCGTGGCGCCTCGTGTTCGTCGCGATCGCGGCGGGCGGGCTGACGATCACGGCCGTGACGTTCGTCCTGTCCCGCGGCGTCGACCTGCCCGACGCCGGCGACGCCGACCGGGACTTCCTGGGCGCCGCCCGCGCGGAGTGGCAGACGATCCTCCTCGGAGTCGCCGTGATGGGCGTACTCGGGTTCGCCTGGCAGGGGATCTTCAACTTCTACCAACTGTTCATGGAGTCCCGAGGCGTCGCCGCCGGCGTGGCGCGGAACTCGCTGACGCTGGTGTTCGCCGCCGGCGTGCCCGCCTTCGCCATCAGCGGCACGCTGGCCGACCGGCTTCCGCAGCCACACTACCTGCTCGGCGTCGCCGGAACGTTCGTCGTGTTGGTGTTCACGCTGACCGCGGCCACCTCGACGGTGGGGCTGCTCGTCGTCTCGGTCGCACTGGGGTACACCGTCCACAGCCTCTTTCCGGCGGTCGACACGTTCCTGCTCGGCTCGTTCCCCGACCAGAACCGCGCCAGCGCCTACGCCGTGTTCAGCGGCGTGATGATGCTCGTGCAGGCACCGGGGTCGTGGGTCGTCGGGACGCTCGCCGAGGCCGGCGTGGCGTACGTGACGGTGTTTCGGGGGCTGGCGGCCGTCGTCGGCGTCGTCGTCGTCGTGCTGTTCGTGCTCCAGCGGGCGGGCCGGCTGCCGAACTGATCGGCCGCTCCACGGCCTGCAGCATCCGCCACGTTCAAGCCGCCTGCCGGAGAGTACCCGGACATGACCCGTTCCGTGTGGCTGAAAGCCGACGACGCCGTCGGCGACTGGGAGGCGCGAAAGCAGCGGATCACCGCCGGCCTCGAAGCCGGAGTCGACTGGGTGCTGGTCGACGAGGCCGACGTGGGCCGCGTCCGCGAACTGGGCAGCGTCAACGTCGCCGCGTTCAAGGGGACCGGCGAGTACGAGGAGGAGATCGTCGACGCCAGCCGCGACACCGAGCCCGACAGCTACGTCGTCGGGAAGGGGGGCGAGGGCGACGGTACGGTCGACCTCCCCTCGGACTTCTCCGGCTCGGCGGACCTGACGACGCTGCGACGCTCCGACGACCGCGCGCAGGCGTCGTACGTCCGCGTGTTCGGCGAGGACTACGAGGAGTTCGCCGAGGAGGCCGCCCGCGACGCCGAATACACGATCGTCGTCGCCGAGGACTGGCAGGTGATCCCGCTGGAGAACCTGATCGCCCGCGTCGGCGAGGCGACGGACCTCGTCGCCGGCGTCGACTCCGCCGAGGAGGCCGCGACCGCGTTCGAGACGCTGGAGATCGGCGTCGACGACGTGCTGCTCGACACCGACGACCCCGACGTGATCCGCGAGACGGTCGAGGTTCGGGACCGCAGCGAGCGCGAGCGGCTCGACCTGCGCTACGCCGAGGTCCAGCAGGTCGAGGAGACCGGCGGCGCCGACCGCGTCTGCATCGACACGGGATCGCTGCTGGAGGACGACGAGGGGATGCTCGTCGGCTCGCTCTCGCGGGGCCTCTTTTTCGTCCACGGCGAGACCGCCGACTCGCCGTACGTCGCGTCCCGGCCGTTCCGGGTCAACGCCGGCGCGGTCCACGCCTACGTCCGGACGCCCGAGGGTGAGACGAAGTACCTCGCGGAGCTCCAGTCGGGCGACCGCGTGCAGGTCGCCGACACCGCGGGCCACACCCGCGAGGCCATCGTCGGCCGCGTGAAGATCGAGAAGCGCCCGATGTTCCGGGTGCAGGCCGAGGTCGAGACCGAGGAGGGTCCGGACGTGGTCGAGACGCTGCTGCAGAACGCCGAGACGGTGAAGGTCGCGACGAAGGAGGGCCGCAAGGCGGTGACGGATCTGGAAGCCGGCGACGAGGTGCTGCTCTACTACGAGGCCGGTGGGCGCCACTTCGGCGAGAAGATCGAGGAGAGCATCATCGAGAAGTAGTCGGGGCCGCCACCTTGTTTCACCGCGGCCACGAACGCCGAAGGGATGACCGACATCGGGGAGCGGTTGACCGAACTCGAGCGGGGCGACGACGTGTCCGTGACCGTCGACGGCCGCGAGTACTGCGGAACGGTGACGAGCACGAGCCGCACGGAGTGTGAACTGGCCGGCGCGTTCATGGAGTCCGGCTACGTCGGCGTCAGCGTCGACCTCGACGCCGAAACCGTCGACCGCCACGGGCTCTCGACCGACGAACTCTCGATCGGTGCCGAGGAACGGGGGCCGCGGGCGTGGGACGCCGCGACCGCGACGCTCGGGGAGTCGACGGATCTCGGTGAAGTCGGCGAGGTCGAGAGCACGAACCGGACCTGAAGGGCCGACGGATCGCAGCGCACGAACTCCCCACGAACCGCGAACCCGTTCACGATACCGCCGAAACCGCTATTCCGCCGGCGCCGTACCTCCCGCTGATGCCCTCCACGGACGACCGAGTACCCGATATCCGACGCGTCGGCGTCGCAACCGCAGGGATCGCGGGCGGGCTCGTGCTCCTGACTGCCGGCCTGCGGGACTTCCTCCTCTATCTCGACAGCTACGACCTGGGGATGGCCGGGACGGCGAACGGGATCGGCGGCGTCGTCGCGCTCGTCCTCGTCGGCGCCCTGCTGTTCGTCCTGGGGCTGCGAGAGACGATCGCGATGGCGACGCGGGACACGTAGCGCGGACAGTCCCGCGTCGGAACCGGCGTCCCAATCCAGCGCGATCAGCCTCCAGCCGTCCCGTTCGACGGCCGGCCGCAGTAGTCGTACAGGTCGTCGTTCCAGTGGGCGATCGCCGGCCCCTCGACCGTTCCGTCGCGGACGTCGGCGCCGATGCTGTAACACGCCGGCAGCGATCGGTCGTCGAGATCGTACCGGACGCCGTCGGTGCCGTTGTCGACGCGGATCATCACGGTGTAGGATCGGGTCGTGTTGGCGATCTCCGGCGGCGCGATCCGTGCGGTGTCGACGGCGTGTTCGGTCCGTGCAGAGAGGGTTCGCGTCGTCCAGTGGACCACCGTCTCGTTGTGCAGCACCACGATATCCACCGTGTGCGAGACGTCGTCGCGGTTCGTCACGTACACGTCACGGAGGACCGACGACTCGTCCTCGACCGCCGGCGTCGACGCCGGCCCGGCACAGCCGGCGAGCAGGACGAGTACCGAGAGGAGGGCGATCAGACGGGGCGGAGACACGGTCGGCGTTGTGTCGGCCTCCGTCAAAAAGGTCACCGCAGCAACCGCTGCTCGCAGGTGGCGTCGACAGAAACGCCAGGACTGGGATTTGAACCCAGAATCCCATAAGGGAACACGCTTTCCAGGCGTGCGCCTTACCGTTCGGCCATCCTGGCTCGGCCGAATCTACCGCCCTGTGCGGGTTAAGTCCTTCCTTTCGTTCGCAGTCGGTGCTCAGTGGCGTACGCGACGCCGGCGGTTACCAGGCCGACGCCGACCGCGGCGGCGCCGACGACCGGGATCGACGCCGGGAACGGACTGACCCCGAGCTGGTAGGCCTGCACCGCCACGAGGAAGGCCAGCAGGCCCACCACTCCCCACAGCAGCGCCGACTTCGCACGGGGACGCACCTTACTCGAGGCTGACGACGGCCTCGATCTCGACGCCGACGCCCTTCGGGAGCGCGCCGGCCTGCACGGCGCTGCGGGCCGGCGGTTCGTCGTCGAAGTAGCTCGCGTACGTGTCGTTCATCGCCTCGAAGTCGTCGATGTCGGCGAGGAACACCGTCGTCTTCAGCACGTCGTCCATCGACGCGCCCGCCTCCTCGACGATGGCCGAGAGGTTGTCGAGCGACTGCTCGGCCTGCGTGGCGATGTCCTCGTCGTCGAGGAGTTCGCCGTCGGGCGTCAGCGGGATCTGGCCCGCGGTGAACATGATCTCGCCGTCGGTCGTCGCCTGACTGTACGCGCCCACCGCCTCGGGGGCGTTCTCGGTGTGGATGGTCTCCTTCATGCTCGGGAGTGGCGCCGGACTCCCCTTAACTCTCACTACACCGAACCGAGGCGACGCTTCAAGTACGATGCCGCGCCAACCACGACCGTGAACCGACCGCTCGCCCGCATTCGCTGCGCGGTGACGGGAGCCATCGTCGCCGCCGTGCTGGCCGTCGCCGCCGCGGCGCTGGCCCGCCTCGCCGTCGCGCTCCGGCGTTCCCGAGAGCAAGCCCGCGACGTACCGCTCTCGCCGGTCAAGGCCGGCCAGTACGTCGGTCCGGGGTTCGCCGAGCGCGAGGGGCTGACGACGGGCGGGGAGCCAGCCGGCGAAGTCGCCGACGTGGCCCACTTCGCCGGCGAGGCGTTCGATCCCGACCGGCTCGATCCGGAAGTGCGGCGGTTCTACGAGCGGACCGCCGACTACGGGATGCGCTACCGGGCACGCTGGCACCGGCCGTTCCGCACCGGCGCGGCGCTGGCGAGCCTGCTCACGGGGCGGATCGAACAGCTCAACCTGCCGGGACCGGGCGACGAGTCGTGGCACCGGCTGGAGAGCCGGTTTCTGGACGTCGAGGAGCCCGGCGCCGTCGCGGTCGGCGACGACCCGACCGAACCGGCCCGCGAGGACGTGCGGGCGTGGGTCCGAACAGACCCCGAGACCGGCGAGGCGGTGTTCGTCGCGCTCTACGCCACCCACCACCGCGACGGCGAGGGGTTCGTGAACATCTCCGTCCCGATCCCGGGCGGCGGCGTCGACACCGTGTTGCGGCCGGAGAACCTCGAACCCGACGCCGAGCGGGAAGACCGAACGGGGATTCGGCTCGCCACCGACGCCGTCGGCGACCCCGGACTCTACCTCCGGACGCCGGTGGGTGCGTTCGCGGTGCCCGGCGGCCAGCGGTTCGAGGTGTGGCCCCCGGTGGACGACGACGAACCGCTCCGCGCCACCCACGAGATGTGGCTGCTGGGCCGGCCGTTCCTGACCGTCGAGTACGAGATCGAGCGCGCCTAGACCAGCGTCTCGACCTCGTACCCGTGTGCCTCCAGCGCGGCGAGCAGTTCGTCGACGTGATCGTGGCCGTGAGTCTCGAGGTCGATCACCACGTCCGCCGCGTTCATCGCCACGTCGCGGGAGGTTCGGTCGTGCTGGATGCCGTAGATGTTGGCGTTGTGGTCGGCGATGATGTCCACCAGTCGCTGGAGCGATCCGGGGTTGTCCTCGAGCTCGGTCCGGATCTTGATGTACCGACCCATCTGCACCAGCCCCCGGACGACGACCGTGGTGAGGTCGTTGAGGTCGATGTTGCCGCCACAGAGTGCGGGAACGATGATCTCGTCGTCCTCGTAGTCGAACGTCTCGGCCAGCACCGCCGCCAGCGGCACCGCACCGGCACCCTCGACCAGCGTCTTCGAGCGCTCGAGCAGGTACGTCAGCGCCAGCGCGATCTCGTTGTCCGAGACGGTCACCACCTCGTCGACGCGCTCCTGGATGACCTCCCACGGCGTCTGGCCGACCGAGCGCGTGGCGATCCCGTCGGCGATCGTGTCGACGGCATCGATCTCCTGCCGGGAGCCCTTCTCCAGGGACTGCGCGACGCTCGAGGCACCCTCGGCCTGGACGCCGATCACGCGCACGTCGTCGAGTGTCGCCTTCAGCGCCGTCGCGATCCCCGAGATCAGCCCGCCGCCGCCGATGGGGACGATCACCGTGTCCGCCTCGGGGCACTGCTCGGCGATCTCGAGGCCGATCGTCCCCTGGCCGGCCATCACGTACTCGTCGTCGAAGGCGTGGACGTAGGTCCGCCCCTCCGCCGCCTCGATCTCGTGGGCGCGGTCCTGGGCGTCGTTGTAGTCGGCGCCGGAGAGGATCACCTCGCCGCCGTACCCCTCGGTCGCCTCGACTTTGGCGATCGGCGCGTGCTCGGGCATGACGATCTTGGCGTCGACGCCCGCGCGGGTCGCCGCGAGCGCGACCCCCTGGGCGTGGTTGCCGGCACTGGCAGTGATCACGCCCGCCTCCTTCTCGGCCTCGGAGAGCGTGGCGATGCGGTTCATCGCGCCACGGATCTTGAACGAGCCGGTGCGCTGGAAGTTCTCCAGTTTCGGCCGCACGTCGGCGCCGGTCATCCGGGAGAAGCTGTGGGAGTACTCCAGCGGCGTGACCCGAGCGACCTCGGTCACCCGGTCGCGGGCCGCCTCCACGTCGGCGAGCGAGAGCATACCCACGACGGTTCCACGGCTATCGCTAAGGAGTTTCGGTGCGCAAAGGGGGAAAGGGGGAAACGCACGCGTCACACTGCGTGCACTCACCCGTTGGGAGTCCCCGGGCATAAGGCTACCCCGACCGTGGTGAAAGTGGAATCGACGGACATCCCCGCCACAGCTCGGAAATGTCGAACGCGGTAACCGACTGTCACCAGTCATCGGCGCCGCCAGCCGGGGTCGCAGCGGCGGTCACTGCGGCCGGACACACACGTCGTGCTCGCGCAGGTACGCCCGAACGCGGTCGTCGAACCCGGCGGATCCGTCGCCGCCGTCCGGCCAGCTCACCTCGTCTCCGACGCCGAGCCGCCCGGGATCGCCGACGTACACCGCCGCCGTCGTGTCGAGTCCGGATCCCCCCTCACGATCACCCTCCCGTGGCTCGACGGGCTCGATCGGTACGGGAACCCGAACGTAGAGCCCGTCGTTCACGCCCTCGTAGGCGTCGAGGGCGCCGATCTCGTCGGTCCGGAGGAGTCGCCCGCCGGTCTCGCCGCCGGGCGCGAGCGTGGGGTACTCGCCCTGCACGGGGTGGAGCCCCGACAGCACCGCCGAGCCGAGAAAGGTGAAGGAGTCGACGACGGAGCCGACCCGCTCGGGTTCGGTCAGGGTGCCGTAGACGAACACGTCCATGTGACCGATTCGCACTCGACGGGGAAAGCGCCGTCGGCCCCTCGGCGCCGTCGCGGCGACGGGGAGCCGCGACGGACACCCGAACGCAACCGATTTCCGCGCCGCCCGACCAGGGGCGGCCATGCGCGTCAGCGAGGGCGACGTGGAAGTCGAGGCGCCCGATCCCCGGGACGGCAGCAGCGAGGGCGCCGGTGACGCCGTGTTCTTCAACCCCGAGATGGAGTTGAACCGCGACCTCACCGTGGCGGTGTTGCGCGCCTACGCCGAACGCACCGACGCCGGCGCGGCGAACGTCGACAGCGGCGGCGGGGAACGCACCCTCTCCTACCTCGACGCGATGACCGCGACCGGCGTCCGCGCGGCCCGGGCGGCCGAGGCCGGCTACGACGTGACCGCCGCCGACGTGGACCCCGAGGCGGCCGACCTCGCCCGCGAGAACCTCGCGCTGAACGATCTCCCCGGCGAAGTCGTCGAGTCCGACGCCAACGTGCTGCTGCACTCCGAGCGCTTCGACGTGGTCGACCTCGACCCGTTCGGGACCCCGATGCCCTTCGCCGACGCCGCCGTCGCCGGCACCCGGAAGCTGCTCTGTGTCACCGCGACCGACACCGCGCCGCTCTGTGGCGCCCACTTCGACTCCGGGGTACGGAAGTACGACACTGTCCCCAGAAACACCGACTTCCACCGCGAGATGGGGCTGCGCGTGCTGATCGGCGCGCTCTCCCGCGTCGCCGCCCGTCGGGACGTGGCGGTCGAACCGATCTGCTCGCACGCGACGCGACACTACGCCCGGACGTACCTCGACCTGACGCACAAGGCCACCGCGGCGGACAAGGCCCTCCAGTGGCTGGGGTTCGTCCACCACTGCGAGGACTGCCTCTACCGCGAACACGAGTTCGGCCGGATCGCCCACCCGCCCGAGGACTGCCCGAACTGCGGCTCCGCGCGCTGTTCGACCGCCGGGCCGATCTGGCTCGGCCCGATCGTCGACAACGAGTTCGTCGACGCCGTCGCCGACGAGGTGACGCCGAACATGGGCGAGTGGAAGCGCGTGAGCCGGCTGCTCGACGCGCTCGGCGCGGAGCTCGACACGCCGACGCACTACGACCAGCACCGGCTCTGCAAGCAGTGGGGCGCGCCCGCGAACAAGCTGGAGGAGTTCCTCGACGACCTTCGGGACGCCGGCTACGAGGCCAGCCCGGCCCACTACGGCGGCACCTGTTTCAAGACCGACGCCGACGTGACCGAGATCAGGGAGGCCGCTGAACCGGCAGTCGACACGACCGGGGAGTAGCCCTCACGCCGCCCGTGGGTTCACCGTCTCGTGGATCCCCAGCACCAGCGCCGGCACGACCAGCATGAAGACGTGCTCCTCCAGCGGGATGCCCAGTAGCTCGATCCCGGTCCGCATCGGGATCGCGAACACCCCCACCTCCAGCGTGTACCAGTCCCAGACGTACGCGACGGGGTACAGCACCGGAATCGTCCGTGCGGCCCGGCGGAGCGCGCCGTCGCCGGCCCGGCGCAGCAGCGCGAGCGCGGCGGCGCCGAAGACCACCTCGGTCGCGAGGTAGGTGTACGAACCCAGCACGGTGATGTCCGGGGGCGACGCGCCCGCGAGCGGTTCGAAGAAGACCGCCACGAGCAGCACCGCGAGGAAGAGGTACGCCCCCCGGACGAGCAGCATCGTCGCCGTCTCGGGGTCGCGGCCGAGCGCGACGGCGGCGACGGCGCCGTAGACGAGACTCGCCGCCGGGGCACTCGGCGGGAGCACCCCGACGATCGAGAGCGGGACGACCGCGAACAGTCCAACGCCGAGCGCCGCCGTGGCGAGCGCGCGGGCGCGACGCTGCCCCAGCGCGACGGCCACGGTGCGCTTCTCGATCGAGCGGTCGTACGCGTAGTCCTGCGCGTCGTCGACGACCTTCACGCCCCCGAGCACGGTCACGAGCACCGCCGCCAGCGCGAGCGGCCGAGTCGCGAGCACGCCAGTCTGGGCCGCGTAGCCCGTCAACAGACAGAGGCCGACCCCCACGGGGTAGCCGAGCGTGGTGGTAGCCGGGTTGGTGTCGAACTGCGGTGCGTGGAAGTAGCCGATCGCCCACATCGGCGCCGCCACGGCCGCCGCGAGGAGGTTTCCGAGCACGGCGAGCCCGCCGAGACACGCGAGGAAACCGACCGTCGCCGCGGCGAGGCCGAGCCGACAGCCGAACACGGTCAGCGGGTGGTCGTCGTCCTCGCCGCGGCGGTGGAAGTCCACGTAGCCGTCCTTCACGTGGGCGGTGTAGACGGCGAAGAAGGCGGCGCCGGCGGCGATCAGCGCGGTTCGGGGGGCGAACGGGCCCGCCAGCGCGGCGCCGAACACCGCCGTCGCGACCGGCGGGAGCATGAACACCGGATGCACCTGCGACGCGTACGCGCTGGCGAGGGCGGCGGGGCCGCTCCCGTGGCGGGCGATGGCCATGTGGTGTGTTAGGTAGGATCACCAATAAGTGACGCGACGGGGGTGGTCGACGGGGCCGTCGCTCCACGGGGTTCTTGTAACGCGCTCGCCTATCTGGCGTCGTGCTATCACGTCTCCGGAGCGCTCTCGGGACGGGCAAGCGCGTCGGCGTCGTCGCCAAGGAACAGGAGCTCACGTTCCTCGCGGCGGCGGTGGCGTACTACGCGTTCGTCTCGCTGATCCCCGCGGCGGTGTTGGCGCTGATCGTCGCCACCACCGTCGGCGGCGAGCAGCTGGCGACCGTCCTGCTCGAGTCGACCAGCCAGTTCCTCACCCCGAGCGGACAGGAAGTGCTCACTACCGCACTCACCGCCAGCGAGGGGCGGGGGAGCGCGACCCTCCTGGGGCTGGCGTTCCTGCTCTGGGGGACGCTCAAGGTGTTCCGCGCGCTCGACACCGCCTTCAGCGAGATCTACGGCGTCGAACACGGGGGCACGGCGCTCGATCAGGTGATCGACTCGCTGGTCGTCGTGGTGGGCATCGGCACCTCGATGACGCTGATGTTCGCGCTGGCCGGCGCGTTCGCGGCGTTCAGCCTCGGCATCGTCGTCGAAGCGCTCGGCGTGCTCACGCTGCCGATCCTGCTGACCGCCGCCTTCCTCCCACTCTTCTACCGGTTCCCCGACACGGCCGTCACCGTCCGGGAGGTGCTTCCCGGCGCCCTCGTCGCCGCCGTGGTCTGGACCGCGATGCAGGCGGGGTTCCAGCTCTACGCCAGCGTCGCCAGTACTTCCGCCTACGGCATCGTGGGCGGGGTGATCCTGCTGGTGACGTGGCTCTACCTCGCCGGCGCCGCCGTGATGCTGGGCGCCGTCGTCAACGTCGTGCTCGCGGAGGACAGGGTTGCAGGGCCCGACGAGGCTGCGGGTGGCCGTGCCGGTAGCCCCCCGGACGCCGGGGCGCATCGTGCAGCGGCGAGCCATGACCGGCAGTTCCAAGGGCACCGGGAGCCAGCCTCGGAGTACATGGCAGAGCGCGAACCCCGCGGCGCGCCAGACGTCGCCGACCTCGCGGAGGAAGTCGAGGAGCTCCGGTCCGAGCTCGACGGCTTCGAGGAGGACGTCGAGCAGCGGACCGTCGACCGGCCACAGCTGGAGGCCGACCTCAAGGCGTACGTCCGCGCCCGGATGCGTCAGGGGAAAGCCACCGGCTGGGGGCCGTACCTCGTGTTGCTGTACGGCACCGTGATGAGCCTCGGCGCGTTCTACTGGCTCCAGGGCTGGCCGGCCGTCGCGGCGATGCTCGTCACCTTCACCTCCACGCTCGGCCTCTACGTCCTGTTCGTCCTGTTCGGCGGCGTCATCGGCGCCGTGAGAACCGCAGGCGGCGTCGCCGAGCGCCTCCGGTAGATGCACGGCTGGGGCGTTACCGAGGCACTGGCCGGCCTCCCCGACTGGGTCGCGCTGCTGTTCGCCGTCCTGACACAGCTCGCCGACGCGTGGTTCGTCTTCGGCGGCCTCGCGCTGTTCTACCTGCTCGCCGACGGCCGACTCGCGTCCGAGCCGCGACGGACCGGCGCGACCCTGATCGCACTGGCGATCTGTGCGCTCGCGGCGACGGTCGCGCTCAAGACCTTCTTCGGCGTCCACCGCCCCGCGGGCGCGGGGACGGCGACGGCGCCGGCGTGGCTCCCGGCGCTGTTCGAGGGCGTCTACGGGAGCATCGCGACCGGCGACGGGTTCGGCTTCCCCAGCGGCCACGCCACCTCGAGTGCCATCGTCTACGGCGGGCTCGCGCTCTATCTCGACCGGCTCTGGACCCGCCGGAAACGGGTCCTCGCCGCCGCGGGCGTCGTCGGCGTCGTCTCGCTCTCGCGGCTCGTCATCGGCGTCCACCACCTCCCGGACGTGCTCGGGGGCGCCGTCGCCGGCACCGCGGTGCTGCTCGCGGTCTCCCGGCTCGCCGGGAGCCGACCCGAACGGGCGTTCCTCGCCGCCGGCCTGTTCGGGGTGGTCGCGCTCGGCGCGGCGCTGGTGTTCGCGCCGGCCCACCCCGACGAGGCGCTGAAAGCCGCCATCGCCCTCGGCGCCGGCGCCGGTGCCGCGGTCGTGTGGCGCCGAGTGGGGCGGGAGTTCTCGCCGCTCCCGGTCCGGATCGCGGTGCCCGGCACGGCGGTGCTGGGCGGCGCCTGGGGCGGGATCTACGTCGGCGAACTGCCGCTCCCGGTGACGGCGCTGGGGTCGGCACTGGCCGTCGGGGCGGTGATCGCGCTGCCGTGGCTGGTCGACCGGCGTGCGCTACTCGAGTGACCTCCCCGTGGCGACCTCGTCGTGGCCGCTGGAGGAGAGCAGGTAGTCGCCCGTGATTCCCTAACCGTGGGCGTGGGAGAACCCGGAAAAGGGGGTGTTCGTCGGGGGTGGCGTAGCCCGCTTCCCGCGCGGCGCGCTCGGCGTGTGCGAGCGGTCGACAGCCGACCCCATCGCCCTGCCAGCGCTCGCGGACGCCGCCGATCACCTCGTCGTGGACCCGGCGGCGTCCGAGCGCTAGCCGGTGTGGCGGACGATCAGCACGTCGTAGGTCCGATCCGCGGCGACGTTGCCGCCGACGCTGCTCAGCGCCGTCACCAGCCGGCCCGCGTTGTCGCTCCCGACGAACACGATCGAGGCCTCGATGCGCCGGGCCGTCCGGCGGATCTCCCGGGCGATCGAGCCGGCCCGGGCCACCCGCGGTACGCGCTCGTAGCGGAACGTCGCCTCCGGCGCACGGTCCCGGACCTGCTCGCGTAGCCGCGAGAGGATCCTCCCCGTGTCGAACGACTCGTCGGGCTCGATCCAGCCTCGCTCGCGGGCGTACGCCGCGTTCTCCTCCGGGAGTACGGCGATCGCGACCACCGGCTGCTCGAACACCTCGCCGAACTCCACCGCTCGGATCAGCGCGGCCTCCGCGAGCGCCGACCCGTCGAACGGTACGAGTAACGTCACTACCGGGAAGCGCGCGGCAGCAGTCAAAAAGGGACCGTGATCGGGCCGATCAGAACTTCTCGAGGTAGCGGTCCAGTTCCCAGTCGGACACGTCGACGAGGTAGTCGGCGAACTCCGCGCGTTTGGCCTCGACGAACTTCGGGCCGACGTGGGGGCCGAGCGCCTCGTACACGGTCTCGTCGTTCTCGAGGGCGTCGACGGCCTCGCCGAGGTTGCTCGGCAGCGTGTCGATGCCGTACTCCTCGCGTTTCTCCTCGTCGAACTCGTAGATGTTCTCGCGGATGGGGTCCTCACACTCCATGTCGTTCTCGATGCCCTCCAAGCCCGCGTGGATCAGCACCGCGAAGGCGAGATACGGGTTACACGAGGGGTCGGGGAAGCGCGCCTCGATGCGGGAGGCGGCCGGTACGCGCGCGGCGGGTTTGCGGATCAGCGCCGAGCGGTTGCGGTCGGACCAGGCGACGTACACCGGCGCCTCGTAGCCGGGGACGAGCCGCTTGTAGCTGTTCACGGTGGGGTTGGTGACCGCCGCCAGCGCCGGCGCGTGCTCCAGGATCCCGGCGGTGAACTGCTTGGCCGTCTCGCTCAGGTCGAACTCGTCGTCGGCGTCGTGGAACGCGTTCTCGCCGTCCTCGGTGAACAGCGAGATGTGGGTGTGCATCCCCGAGCCGTTCACCTTCGCGATGGGCTTGGGCATGAACGTCGCGTGGAGGTCGTGCTGGGCGGCGATCGCCCGGACCACCGTCCGGAACGTCGCAACGTTGTCGGCCGTCGACAGCGCGTCGTCGTACTCGAAGTTGATCTCGTGCTGTCCCTCGGCGACCTCGTGGTGGGAGGCCTCGATGTCGAACCCCATCTCCTCGAGGCCGTAGATGATGTCCCGGCGCACGTCCGAGGCGAGGTCCTTCGGCGCCACGTCGAAGTAGCCGCCGGCGTCGTTGGTGTCGGTGGTGGCCTTCCCCTCCTCGTCCTCCTCGAACAGGAAGAACTCCGGTTCGGGCGCGGCGTTGACCTCGTAGCCGAGCTCCTCGGCGCGCTCGAGCGCCCCCTTCAGGACCGCCCGCGGGTCGCCCTGGAACGGCTCGCCCGTCGACGTGTCGATCACGTCGCAGATGAGTCGCGCCGAGGTGCCACGCCACGGCAGCACCGCGAACGTGCTCGCGTCGGGCTTGAGGCGCATGTCCGACTCCTGGATGCGGACGAACCCCTCGATCGAGGAGCCGTCGAAGTAGATCCCCTCCGTGAACGCCTTCTCGGCCTGATCGGCCGGCACGGCGACGTTCTTCACCGTCCCCAGGATGTCGGTGAACTGGAGCCGCAGGAAGTCGATCCCCTCGCGGTCGATGCGTTCGAGAACGTCGCGTTCCTCGTCGGTGAGCCCGCCGTCGGGAGCTGGGTTGTCCGTCATGCTCTACCGGGGTCGAGAGGCTGATACTACAAGAATATTCCCCTCCTAACGTGTATCTGCCGAGACCTCTCTGAGAAAACTGGATGTTCGTAAAGTTCTTGCCGCCCCCGCCCCGACCGGAGTACCATGACGTACGAAAACCTCGATGCGCGCCTGATCAACTCGCTGCTGGGCAACGGTCGCGCGAGCCTCCGGAGTCTGGGTGAGGAGCTGGACGTGTCGGTCACGACGGTGTCGAACCACCTGCAGGACCTGGAGGACGACGGCGTGATCGAGGGGTACAGCCCCGACGTGAACTACCAGGAACTGGGCTACGACGTGACGGCGATCCTGCACCTGAAAGTCGAGGGCGCGGCGCTGCCGGAGATCACCGACCGCCTCGCCGACCTCCGCGGGATGGTCTCGGTGTACGAGGTGACCGGCGACCACGACGTCGTCGCCGTGGGGAAGTTCGAGGACACCGACGAGATGAACGAGCGGATCAAGCGCATCCTGACCGACGAGGACATCCGCGAGTCGAACACCTCGGTCGTGCTGAACGCGGTCGTGGAGAACCAGCAGTTCGACTTGGCCGTCGACGAAGAGGAGGAGTAGGGCGAACGCTTTTTCCTGTTCCCACCGAACGTGGGAACATGCCGAAAGTCGACTCGAAGGGACGGGTCGTCCTCCCGCAGGAGCTGCGTGAACGCCTCGACATCGGCCCCGGCGAGGAGGTCGACATTCACGAGGAGAACGGGCGGCTGGTGGTGGAACCGGAGCGGGACCCCGAGGAGATAATCGACCGGATGGAGGAACTGGTCGCGGGCATCTCCGACCGCAAGCCGACGCCGTACGAGGAACTTGACCCACAGGCGAGAGAGCACGTCGACACGATCCGCCGGCAGGCCGAGGACGGCGATGAGTGACGGCCCGTATCTTTTCGACGTGGGCGTAATCGCGCTCGCACACTCCGACGCACCAGTCAGGGAGACGCCGCTTTCCTACGTCAAACAGGCGATTTCCGGCGATATCGACGCCGTCGTCCCATACGCGTCGGTCGTCGGTGCCCACAACGCACTAGCGACGTACTACGGCCTGTCGAACGCGCGTGCCTCCCGGCTGATGGAGAACTTCCTCGACACGAGCGAGATCCACTGGTACGACGGGATGTCCGAACGACTCCTCCGGGAGGGATTCGATCTGGCGCGGAAGCAGAACATCGGCGGCTGGGACGGCTACTACGGGCAGGTGGCGCTGTCGGAGGGCGTCGAGACGATTCTCACCATCGACGATGACTTCGAGCAATTGGACGGGGTCGAAGCAGAAGTCGTTCTCACGCCTGCGGAGTTCGCGGAACTGAACGAGTATCTGGGGTACTGAGCCCGTTCGTTTTCGGGACCGTTCCCCTCCGCGCCACAGGCGCGACGTTTTCCCGCCTCGCTACTCGAAAATGAATTCCCCGTCCTCCTGCACGATCTCGCCGTCGACTTCGATAACCGAGTCCTCGCTCATGTCCAGAATCATGTCGACGTGCTCGGCGCTGTCGTTGACCTCGTTGCCCTCGCCGACGCACATCGGGTAGGCGCTGCCGACGGCCATGTGGACCGTCTCGCCCATCTTCTCGTCGAACAGCATGTTGTAGGTGAACTGGTCGATGGCGTCGTTCATCCCGATACCCAGTTCGCCCAGGTAGCGCGCCGCCTCGTCGGTGTCGAACACGCCCTGTAGCACGTCCTCGTTGCGCTCGGCGGAGAACTCGGTGACCGTCCCGTCCTCGAAGGTGAGGCGGACGCCCTCGACCTCGCGCCCCTGCCGGTAGAGCGGCATGTCGAAGTACACCTCGCCCTCGACGCTGTGTTTGACCGGCGCGGTGAACACCTCGCCGCCGGGGAGGTTCGCCTCGCCGTAGTCGTTCTCGGCGCTGTTGCCCTCGATGGACATGGTGACGTCCGTCTCCTCGCCCGCCCGGATGCGGACCTCGCTGGCGTCGTCGAGGATCTCGACGAGGTTCGCCTGGAACTCCCGCTGGGCCTCCCAGTCGAGGGTGACGGCGTCGTGGACGAACTCCTCGTAGGCCTCGGTGCTCATCCCCGCCAGTTGGGCGAAGCCCGAGCTGGGGTACTGCGTGAGACACCACGTCGTGTCGAGTCGCGCCTTCTTCACGGGGTCGTGGGCGCGGTTGTACGCGGCCGTGGTGTCGGGATCCACGTCCGCCATCTCGCTGGGGTTCGGGCCGCTGCGGGCGATGATGGTCGCGTCGGCGTTCTCGTACAGCGCGAGCTCGTGGTCGGGCGTGTCGAACTCCTCGCTGTTGCGGAGGTACGCGCGGTCGGCGCGCTCGGAGTAGGTGAGGAGCAGCGGGTTGGCGCCCTTCTCGCCCAGCAGTTCGTGCAGCGCGACGGCGAGGTCCTCGGCGTCGCCGGGGAGGTAGACGATCACGTCGTCGCCGGCCTCGATGCCGGTGGAGTGCTCGACGATCGTTTCCGCGTGCTGGCGGACTCGTGGGTCCATGGGTGGAGCGTGACTACACCGGCCAATACCGCTTGCGGAGTCGTCCCGTGAAGCGTCCCGGAGCGGCCGCGTTGGCGGCCGTCGACCGACGGGCCGGGCACCCGGAACCGGGAGGCTTTTTGAGTGTGGGAGGGAACCCACGTCCATGTTCAAGGCCATCGTGAGCGCGTCGACGCTCCGGGACTCCCTCGACGCCGTGAGCGTGCTGGTCGACGAGTGCAAGATCCGGCTGAACGAGGAGGAGCTGTCGATCCGCGCGGTCGACCCGGCGAACGTGGGCATGGTCGATCTCACGCTGGAGGCCGCGGCCTTCGAGTCCTACGAGGCCGACGGCGGCGTCATCGGCGTCAACCTCACGCGGCTGGAGGAGGTCGCCGGGATGGCCAACGCCGACGACCTCATCCACCTGGAGCTCGACGAGGAGACCCGCAAGCTCCACATCGAGGTCGAGGGGCTCTCCTACACGCTGGCGCTGATCGACCCCGACTCGATCCGCAAGGAGCCGGACATCCCGGACCTGGACCTACCGGCGGAGATCACGCTCGAGGGCGCCCAGCTCAACCGCGGGATCACGGCCGCGGACATGGTGAGCGACCACATCCGACTGCGCGTCGACGAGACCGACGAGACGTTCCACATCGAGGCCGAGGGCGACACCGACGACGTGGACCTCCAGCTCGAGTCGGAGGACCTGATCGCGCTGACCGCCGGGCCCGCCGACTCGCTGTTCAGCCTCGACTACCTCAAGGACATGAACAAGGCCATCGCGTCCGACGCCGAGGTCCGCGTCGAGCTCGGCGAGGAGTTCCCGGTGAAGCTCCACTACGAGTTCGCCGAGGGGCTGGGCACCGTGACGTTCATGCTGGCGCCGCGCATCCAGTCTGAGTAACGCAGCCACGGCCCGCGACCTGTGGCGACCTCCGTGTCGCCACCGCGGCGGCTTCGCCGTGGCCGGGTGTAACGCAGCCACGGCACGCGACCGCACGCCCACCGCGACTTTTTCACCCGCCCACCTAACCTACGGCCATGCGCGCCGTTTACGTCGACTGCGACGGAACCCTCCTCACCCTCGACTGCGCCTACGACGCCCTGTTCGAGCGCGCCTGTGAGTCGGTCGGCGTCGACGCGACCCCCGACGCGCAGGCAGCCTACAGCGAGCGGTTCCTCGAGGCGTTCAGTGAGTTCCGCCCGAACCCGTACCGGGCGGGGATGGCTGCCGCCGTCGGAACGGGCGGGATCGACGCCGACCCCGAGGCGCTCGCGGCGGCGTACGTCGACGCCGAAGTCGAGGCATCGGTCTCCGCCGAGGGCGCCCGCGACGCGCTCGACGCGTTGGAGGGGGCCGACACCGCCCTCGGCGTGCTCACGAACGGCGTCACCGCGGTCCAGCGCCGAAAGCTCGAAGCGGCGGGGCTGTTCGACCGGTTCGACGCGTACCTGCCGAGCTACGAGGTCGGGGCCCACAAACCGGACCCGGCGATCTTCGACGCCGCCCGGGACCGACTCGACGCCGAGGAGTACGTCTACGTGGGTGACTCGCTGGAACACGACGCTCGACCGGCTCGAGAGGCCGGGTTCCTGGCGGTGCACGTCGACTCGGGCGCCGAACCGGGCGTCGTCGCCGTCGACGGCCTCGACACGCTTGGGCGGGCAGCGTCGCTGGCAGGCCGCGGGTAGCGTCGCCGAGAATCAGCCGTGGCGCTGGATGACCCGCTTCGCCGCCTGCGCCTTCTCCTTCCAGCCGTAGCCCGCCTCGTAGACGTGACGCTTGCTGTCGACGAGTTCCGTCGGGCTGTTCTCCTCGAAGCCGCCGCGGGCCCACGTGCCCGACTCCTCCAGCCACTCCAGCACCTTCTCGCGGGTCTCGGGCCACGTCAGCCCGACCATCTCGTACCACGCGATCATCGCGAACACCGCGTTGTCGTGGCAGCCGGGGTAGGAGCCCTGCCGGTAGATGGTCCGCATCGGGTCGGTCGTCGGCTCGGACACCTGCTCGCGGTACTCCTCAGCGGTCAGGAGTTCGAGGCGGCCGTTGGTGTCGGGCTGGATCCGGCCGCTGCGGCGGAGGTGTGAGAGCGCCGCCTGGTGGAGCGCGTCCCACTCGGGGACGAGATCGCGGACGTCGTCCTCGTCGCGGGCGCCCGCCGACAACGGGGCGAGTACGTCGACGTAGGCACGCTCGACGGTCTGCCACTCGGTCCCCTCGAACCGACAGCCGGCGTCGTGGAGGCTGCTCGTGGCGTGGCAGTCGGGACAGGGGTAGTCGAACCGCGGCACAGCCCCCCTTGCCAGTCGGGTCCCTTAGAACTCGCGGTCGACGCTCAGGCCGACGGCTCGATGTAGATCATCGCCACCCGGCCGTCGCTCGCTTCGAGTTCCGCCTCGATCTCGTCGATCCGGTCGGTGATCTCCGCGGTCACGAGGTCCGAGTCGAACGTCACCTCGGCGGCGACCATCGCCTCCTGTGGGCCGAAGAAGACGGAGCGGAACGAGTCGACGTGGACGACCTCGGGATGGTCACTGATGGCGGTTTGGAGCTCCTGCTCCACGGTCCGGGAGAGGCTCTCGCCTAGCAGCAGCCGCTTGTTCTCCCACGCCAGCGCCAGCGCGAACCCCATCAGCAGGACCCCGATGATCGCGGCCGAGACCGCGTCGTAGATCCCGTTCCCGGTGATCCGGGTGAGCACGATCCCGACCAACGCGATGGCCGCGCCCGCGAGCGCGATGGCGTCCTCGGTGAAGGCCGTCAGCGTCGTCGCGTCGCTCGTCTCGCCGAACGCCTCCCGGATGCTGCCCCAGCCGAACTCCTCCATCTGGCGCCGAAGTTCCTCGTTCGCCTTCCTGAACGCGTACGTCTCGAACGCGATCGCGGCGAGCAGGATGGCGACGTTGAGCCAGAACGTCTCGTACCTACCGCCGACGACTGGCACGGTGAACTTTCCGGCCTCGGCGTGGCCCGCGGTCTGGATCGCGTGGATCCCGTGGTTCAGGCTCTCCCAGCCCGCGATCCCGAACAGGAGCACGGCGACGAGGAAGGCGTAGAAGAACTGGGCCTTCCCGTAGCCGAACGGGTGGTCGCGGCTAGTGGCCTTCCCCGAGTAGCGGATCCCGACGAGGAGGAACACCTGGTTACCGGTGTCGGAGATCGAGTGGTACGTCTCCGAGAGCATCGAGGGGCTCCCGGTGAGCAGAAAGCCGACGAACTTGAGGACCGCGATGGCGCCGTTGGCGAACAGCGCCGCCAGCACGACCCCGGTACTGCCACTTGCCATGCTCAGCCCCTCACGAGACAGTCCCTTATCGGTGTCGCAGCGGCGACGCCCACCCCGGCCGGGGCACAGTCGGCCCGCGGCATCGCCGACCCGACCGTTTTTGCCCACCGGGCGTCGATTACTCACCATGCTGGTCGTGCTTTCGGACACGCACGCGACCGAGGACCCCAGTCTCGTCGGCGCCGCGACGGACGCCGTCGACGACGCCGAGCTGGTGCTCCACGCCGGCGACTTCACCACCGAGACGGTGCTCGACGCGTTCCACGACGCGGCCGCCGACCTCCGGGCGGTCCACGGGAACCGCGACAGCGACGCGGTGACCGAACGGCTGCCGACGGCGACGACGCTCACCTACGCGGGCGTCCGGATCGCCGCAACCCACCGCCGGCGCGGTGGCGCGACGGGGCTGGCGATGTTCGGGCGCGAACGCGGCGCCGACCTGGTCGTCTCGGGACACACCCACCGACCGCTCGTCGACGAGGAGGGAGCGGTGACGCTACTCAACCCCGGGAGCCACGCCGATCCACGGGGCGCGAGACAGTCCTTCGCCGTGCTCGAACCGACCGCGGACGGACTCGTCGGGCGACTGGAGACCGTGGACGGCGACGTGTTCGAGCGCTTCGAAATCGGGAACGAGTAGTGCCCTGCAGGGGGCGATTGGAGGGCCGAAGCAGGGACACTCGAGCGTTGGGGTGGACTCGACAAAGTAGTTAGGTAAACACAAAGAGCCGTTTTAGCGTCCGGTCTCGACCGGTTCAGAACTTCTCAAGCAGGTCGCGGTAGAAGCCGGATTCGGTCTCGTCCGCCAGTTTCTCCACGATGAGTTCGGGCGTCGACCGCGCGAGGTGGTCCTTCCTCGGCGAGCGGTCGACCCGGAGTTCGCCGTCGACGAGCCCGACCGCCTCGATGCCGTCGACGGCCACCTCGAAGCCGGCCGCTTCCCGGATGCCGTCGGCGAGGTGGGAGACGAACACGGCGCTTGCCCCCTGGTCGTCGAGCGCTTCGAGGATCCCGGCGATGATCTTGGCCGAGGCGCCGGGTTCGGTGATCGACTCGAGTTCGTCGACGAGCACGAGCCGGCCCGCGGCGCCCTCGACGAGGTCGCCGAACTCCCGGAGCGTGCTCTCGAAGGCGCCGGCGTCGAGGGTGCCCTGTGACTTGGCGTAGTAATGGAGTTCCGAGACGCGGCCGACGCGCGCCTGGTCCGCAGGCACGGGCAGGCCCATGTGCGCGAGCACGGCGATCAGTCCCACCAGGTCGAGCGTCGACGTCTTCCCGCCGGAGTTGACCCCGGAGAGGAGCGTCACGCCCGAAACGCCGTAGTCGACGGGGTCGACCTCCTCGAAGGGCACGTCGAGCAGCGGCGATCGCCCGCCGTCGATCTCGAACCCCTCGCCCTGGATCGTGGGCAGCGTGCAGTCGAAATCCCGGGCGAACCGCGACACCGCGAGCTCCACGTCGAGTTCCAGCGCCGCGTCGACCATCGCCTCGGCGGGCTCGCGGAGCTCCCGGAGTTCGGCCGCGAGTTCGGTCTCCAACTGGTTCGCCCGCCGGTCCCGGTCGGCGCTGAGCTCGGTCCGGAGTCGGGAGACGGCCTCCTCGTTGTGCTCCAGCGGGAAGGCGGGTTCGCCGCCGAAGACGCGCTCGACGAACTCCGCCTCCCCCGGATCGAGGTCGAGGCTGTCGACGACGTGTTCCCGCGCCAACGCGACCGCTTGGTCGTAGTCGTCGGCCAACTCCCGGGAGAGCAGCGAGTCGACGCGGGCGCCCTGCTCGACCAGCGAGAGGAAGTCGGTGCCCTCGATGGTCACGTCCCGCTCGCCGATGGCGTCCCGGAGGTGGTCGTTCCCGATCGACTCCGCGGTGCTGACGGCCGCGTCGAGGTCGTCGACGGCGACCGAGAGCCGTTCGAGTTCCTCGTCGCCGACGACGCCGCCGTCATCGTCGACGCGGTCGAGCGCCGCCCGCAGCGAGTCGAGATCGCATCCCGGCTCCGTCCCGGCGGCGTCGTGGACCGCGGCGGCCGCCAGCAGGCGCTCGCGGTTCTCCGCGAAGAAGGTCAGCGTCCGCTCGGGGACGAACTCCTCGGGGCGTTCGAGCGCGTCCGGCACCACGCGCACGTCGCCCTCAACGTCGATGCCCGCGAACTCCGCGTCGAGGACGTACACCGTGGAGTACGAGCGACCGAGTTCGCCGAGCTCCCGGCGCTCGTCGATCACCTCGACGGGGAGTTCCGGGAGCGCGTCCTTCGCCTCGGCGTAGCGCTCGGCGTCGGCGGTCGCGACACATCGCTCCCGGACCCGGATCCCCTCGGCCGGTTCGAGCGGTTCGACGCCGTCGAGCGCGTCGATGATCGCCGGCTCCGGGTCGCGCTCCATCGCCGTCGTCGCGAAGCTGCGGACCTCCTCGATGCGGGACTGTTCGGTGCTGGGGAAGAGCGTCTCCAGTCGCTTCTCGCCGTAGGTCGTGACCGCGCGCGCCTGCAGCAGGCCGAGCGCGTCGTCGTAGATCTCCCGCGCCCGGTCGGTGGCGAGGAAGCCGCCGTCGTCGCCGTGCTCCCGGCGGATAGCGCCGCGGACGATCGCCGCGGCGCGGCCCTCGGTGAGGTCCGGCGAGCGGGCGATCGCCGCCACGTCGCCGCGACGGAGCGCCGCCTCGGCGTCGTCGAGTTCGGCCAGCGAGGCGGCCGTCTTCTCTCCAACCCCCGGGATGGCCGTGAACTCCATTCGGGCCGGGGTTCCGCGCCATCGCTCAAAAGCGTGTGGTTCGTCGGGGCCCGCGACGACGGCCTTTTGCCCGGCGGGTCGGTACTCCCGCCATGTCCCTCGACGCGAAACTGGCCGCCGCTCGCGACGACCTCGCCGATCGCGACGGCGTGCTCGTCGCCTTCTCCGGCGGCGTGGACTCGAGCGTCGTCGCCGCGCTGGCCCACGACGCGCTGGGCGACGACGCCGTCGCCTGCACCGCGAAAAGCGAGACGCTGCCGGAGGCGGAGCTATCCGAGGCCAAGCGGGTCGCCGACGAGATCGGCATCCGCCACGAGATCGTGGAGTTCTCCGAACTCGAGGACCCGCAGTTCGTCGCCAACGACGGCGATCGGTGTTACCACTGCCGGACGATGCGGCTGGGCCGGATGTACGAGGCCGCCGAGGAACTCGGGATCGGGACCGTCTGTGACGGCACCAACGCCGACGACACCGACGGCGGCCACCGCCCCGGCCTCCAAGCCGTCGACGAACTCGACGTGACCTCGCCGCTGCTGGCCCACGGGCTCACGAAGGCGGAGGTCCGCGAGGCCGCCGACCGCTACGGGCTCTCGGTCGCCGACAAGCCCTCGATGGCGTGTCTCTCCTCGCGGATCCCGACCGGGCTGGAGGTGACCGAGGACAAGCTCACCCGGATCGAGCGCGCGGAGGCGCTGCTCCGGGAGTGGGGGTTCTCCCAGTTCCGGGTGCGGGACCACGACGGCCTCGCCCGCATCGAGGTGGGGGCGGACGAGCTCCACGTCGCGCTCGATCCCGACTTCGCCGCCGCCGCCCGGGAGCGACTGACCGAGATCGGGTTCGACCACGTCACGCTCGATCTGGACGGCTACCAGACGGGGAGCGTGAGCCCCGAGAGCGAGGACGAGTCGGAGTCGGCCGTCGATGACGTCCTCGCGGCCGACTACCCAACCGGCGAGTAGTCGACGGCCGGCGTCGGGGATCCCGTCGCCGTTAAGTGGTCTCCCCGTCTCCCTTCGGGCGAAATGGGGGATCGACTCGTGCAGGCCGGCACCGTGTTCACCGGCTTCGTCGGCGTCGCACTCGTCGTGTTCGGGGGGTATCGCGTACGGTACGGCACTGGAACGATCGATGAACTGCTCGCGCTGGCCTTCCTCGCGGTCACCGTCGTCGCGGGCTACCGCTCGCTGGCGGTCCACTCCGGCCCACGAGTGAACGCCGCGGGGAACACCGCGCTGTTTCTCGGCGCGGCCGCGGCCTACGGCGGCGGCGTGAACTCCGGGATCGGGGCGGTCGCGACGGCGGGGCAGGCGCTGTTCCTGATCGCCGTCGTCTACTTCGTGCTTCGGCTGTACTGACCGGCGCCGCCGCTGGCCCAGGCGCTGACAGGCGGCACGACTGCTCGCCGACGGGTTGCCGCACTCTCCGTCCCGTCGACGGCCGAACTCAGGTCACGGGGACGCTGGTCGCGCCTTCCTACTTGAGTTCTCGCGACCGCTCGACGTTCCGGAGCGTCGCCGCCACGTCGCTCGGCGTCGCGCCGGGCGCGTCGTCGACCCGGTGATCCGGGACGAAGATGGGCACGGGGTTCGCCCGGAGTGCAGCCCTGACGGTCCCGGCGTCGTCCTCGTCGTCCGGGTTCAGGTTCGCCATGTGGGCGACCTGCCGGGTGTTCCCTGTCTCGCCGTAGGGGATCTGGCAGACCGCGTCGAGGACGGCGCGCTGCCCGGTCGGGACGGTGATCGCGATCTCCACGTCCGCGAAGTCGTCCTCGGCGCCGTCGAGGTAGTCGAACAGGCGGTCGAGGATCGGGTGATTCGGGTCCGCGTCGCTGGGGATTTCGTCGGGGAACGACACGTCGATGACCTGGCTGCTGGCGACCCCGATCTGGACGGGGCGCCCGAGCACGTCCGACTCCCGCGCGTAGATGCCGGCGTCTTCCATCGTCCCGAGAGACGCCGTACGCCGCCTTGAACCCGGCGGCGGCGCCGGAGGAGGGGGCCGGGTTCGCAAGCCTTTTGAACAGTTCCGTACATTAGTGTACAAGTGTGAACAGCAGAGAGGAGATGGCTCCCGCCGTGCGCTCCATCCTCGACGCCGCCCGCGAGCGCCCCGGCGGAGATTCACGGGTCGCCGTCGACGACGCCCGGTCGCTCCCGGCGGCGTTCGCGGCCGCCGAGGCCGACGGTCGGACGCCGGTGGTCGCCGAGGTGAAGCCGACGAGCCCCACCACCGAGGGCGAGACCGACCGCGACCCGGTCGAACTGGCCGAGGAGATGGTCGCCGGCGGCGCCGCCGCGCTCTCGGTGCTCACCGAACCGGAGCACTTCGGCGGCTCGGTCGAAAACTACGAGCGCGTCCGCGAGGCCGTCGACGTGCCCGTCCTCCGCAAGGACTTCCTCGTCACCGAGGCCCAGCTGGACGCGGTGGCCGCGGACGTGGTGCTGCTGATCGCTCGCTTCCTCGGCGACGAGCTGGCGCCGATGGTCGAGGCGGCCCGCGAGCGCGGGATGCAGGTGCTCGTGGAGGTCCACAGCGAGGACGAACTCGAGCGGGCCGTCGACGCCGGCGCGGAGATCATCGGCGTCAACAACCGCGATCTCGCGGCGCTGGAGGTCGATCTGGGGACGTTCGAGCGGGTCGCACCCGCGGTACCCGAGGACGCGACGCTGCTGGCCGAGTCCGGGATCTCGACGCCCGCGGACGCCCGACGGATGCGTGAGGCGGGCGCGGACGGCCTGCTCATCGGCACGGCTATCATGGACGGTGACCCACGGGAGAACACGACACGCTTCGTCAACGCATGAGTTCTGATTCATCCACCGACGGCAAGTTCGGGGAGTACGGGGGCCAGTACGTGCCCGAGGCGCTGATGCCCGCGATCGAGGAGCTGCGGGACGCCTACGAGCGCTACGTGCTGGAGAACGAGGACGGCTTCGTGGACGAGTTCCGGGAGCGCCTGCGCGACTTCGGCGGCCGGCCGACGCCGCTCCAGCACGCCGAACACCTCTCGGACCGCTACGGCCGGGAGATCTACCTCAAGCGCGAGGACCTCCTCCACGGCGGCGCCCACAAGCTCAACAACGCGCTGGGCCAGGTGCTGCTGGCGAAGTACATGGGCAAGGATCGCATCGTCGCCGAGACCGGCGCCGGCCAGCACGGTACCGCGACGGCGATGGCGGCGGCCCACCTGGACATGCCCTGCGAGATCTACATGGGCGAGACCGACATCGGGCGCCAGCGCCCCAACGTGTTCCGGATGCGGATCAACGGCGCCGACCTCAACCCCGTCACCGCGGGCCGCGGGACGCTGAAGGAGGCGATCAGCGAGACGATGCGGGACTGGGCGACCAACGTCGACGACACCCACTACGTCGTCGGCAGCGTCGTCGGTCCCGCGCCGTTCCCGGAGATGGTCCGGGAGTTCCAGTCGGTCATCAGCGAGGAGGTCCGGAACCAGGCCCAGGAGCGGTTCGGCACGCTGCCGGACTCGGTCGTCGCCTGCGCGGGCGGCGGGTCGAACACGATGGGCGCGTTCGCGCGGTTCGTCGACAGCGAGGCGCGAAGCGCCTCGGGCCGTTCGAGCGGGCGGACCCCGCGAGAAGACGACGACGAAGTCAATCTGCTCGCCGTCGAGGCGGGGGGCTCCTCGCTGGCCGTCGACGAGGAGGAGGGGGTCGCCCCGAACTCCGCCTCGCTCTCGACGGGCGGGCAGGGCGTGCTCCACGGCGCCCGCACGAAGGTGCTGCAGGACGAGTGGGGGCAGATCGTCGAGTCCCACTCCGTCTCCGCGGGGCTGGACTACGCGGGCGTCGGCCCGGAACTGGCGTACCTCGTCGACGAGGACCGCGTCTCGGCGGTCAACGTCGGCGACGACGCCGCGCTCGAAGCGTTCCACCGGCTCTCCCAGGAGGAGGGGATCATCCCGGCGCTGGAGAGCTCCCACGCGCTGGCGTACGTGGAAGAAGTTCTCGGGCCGGACGCGGAGGCTGACGCCGACGGCGCCGACGAACTCGGCGACCGCATCGTGATCAACCTCTCCGGTCGGGGCGACAAGGACCTCGAAACCGTCATCGAGGAGACCGACAAGCGGTCGATTCCGAACGCGCCGGACATGAGCGAGTTCGCGGGGGGACTATGAGCCGGCTCTCCGAGGCGTTCGCCACGGACGAGCCCGCGTTCATCCCCTATCTCGCGGTCGGCGACCCCGACATCGCGTCCTCGAAGCAGTACGTCGAAGCCCTCGTCGAGGGCGGGGCCGACTGCGTCGAACTCGGCCTGCCGTTCTCCGAACCCATCGCGGAGGGGCAGACGATCCAGCAGGCGATCGTCCGCTCGCTCTCGGGCGGGATCACCCCCGAGGCGTACTTCGAGTTCGTCGACGACCTTGACGTGGACGTACCGCTGGTCTGTATGACCTACTACAACCTCATCTTCCGCTACGGCGCCGACTCCGGCACCGCGGCGGGCGAGGGCGACCACACCGCGCCCGGGCCGCGGCCGTTCGTGAAACGCGCCGCGGAGGTCGGCATCGACGGCTTCGTCGTCCCGGACCTGCCGGCCGAGGAGGCGGGCGACCTGCGGGACGCGTGCGACGAGTTCGACCTCGGTCTCGTCTTCATCGTCGCGCCGACGACCACCGACGACCGACTCGACACCATCCGCGAGCAGGTGTCGGGCTACGTGTACGTGCAGGCCCGGATGGGCGTCACGGGCGCACAGGCCGACGTGTCCGACCGGACCGCCGAGAGCCTCGCCCGGATCGCGAACTGGGACGTGCCCAAGGCGGTCGGCTTCGGCATCTCCACTGGCGACCACGCCGCCCGCGTCGTCTCGGCGGGCGCCGACGGCATCATCGTCGGCTCCGCGCTCGTCGACATCGTCGCCGACGGCGTCGAGAACGACCGGGCGACCGCCGACGTGGCCGACGACCTGCGGGAGAAGGCCCGCGAACTGAAGGACGGTGCCCTGCGCGGGGCCCGTGAATCGCCGGAAGCGCAAGGCGAATAGGGCGGCGGGGAACGCAACGCTCAAGCCTCCGGTTGCCACAGAGTAGCACACCAGCCAGTACAGCGCCGATTTCGCTCCCACAATGACACGACTCACACCAACCGACGCCGGCAGAGCAGCACGACTCGACCGCCTCTCGACGGACGGGAACGTCCTGATGGTGCCGATGGACCACGGCATCACCATGGGCGCCGTCCAGGGGCTGGCCGACATCGAATCGACCATCGACGCCGTCACCCGTGCCGGCGCCGACGCCGTCCTGACCCAGAAGGGGATCGCGCCGCGCGTCCACCCGAACAAGAACGGCGCGGGTTACGTGATCCACCTCAACGCCTCGACAACCATCGGCCCCGACGAGGACGACAAGCGCGTCACCGGGACCGTGAAGGAGGCCGTGCAGGCCGGCGCCGACGCCGTCTCGCTCCACCTCAACGTCGGCAGCCAGTACGAGCCCAAACAGATCGAGCAGTTGGCCGAGGTCACCGAACAGGCCCGCGAGTTCGGGATGCCCGTGCTCGCGATGACCTACGCCCGCGGCGAGGGCGTCGACAGCACGGACCCCGAGTCGCTGGGCCACGCGGTCCGACTCGGCGAGGAACTCGGCGCGGATCTGGTGAAGACGGGCTACTCCGGCGACGCCGACTCCTTCGAGCGCGTCGTCGAGTCGACCGAACTGCCGGTTCTCATCGCCGGCGGGAGCAAAGGGACGAACCGCCAGACCGTCGAGATGGTCCGCGGGGCGATGGACGCCGGCGCGTCGGGCGTCTCGATGGGGCGGTCGATCTTCCAGCACGAACGGCCCGAGCGCATCGCGACCGCGGTGTCGGCGGTGATCCACGACGACGCCGGCGTCGACGACGCGCTGGCGGCCGGCGGCTTCGAGGGCTGAGGCCCCTCACGGCGGGAATTGCCGGCGACTGCGCCGGATTGTGACAGAATTAAGGGGCCGCCCTCGGTACGCGGGGCTATGGAGACGCTGCTTCTCAACAGCGAGGACGTTCACCACAACACGTCGATGGCGGAACTGATCCCCGCCATCGAACAGGCCTTCGCCGCCTACGAGAACGGGAACGCGAAGATGCCCGCCAAGTCCTACATCGACCTGCCGCAGTACAACGGCGACTTCCGGTCGATGCCCGCCTACCTCGACACGGGCGAGTGGGACGCGGCCGGCATCAAGTGGGTCAACGTCCACACCGACAACGAGGAGCAGTTCGACCTGCCGACGGTGATGGGGACGATGATCTACTCCGAGCCCGAGAACGCGTTCCCGCTGTCGATCATGGACGGCACCGAGCTCACGATGCAGCGCACCGGCGCCGCCGCCGCCGTCGCCACCGACCACCTCGCCGTCGAGGGCGCCAGCTCGATGGGGATCGTCGGCGCCGGCGTGCAGGCCTACACCCAACTGGAGGCCGTCGCGGAGATCCGCGACATCGAGGAGGTCGTCGTCTCGGACCTCGACGAGGCCCGCGTGAACGAGTTCATCGACGCGTTCGAGGACCGCTTCGACGTGCGCTCGGGCACCCCGAGCGACGCCGGCCACTGCGACGTGCTCTCGACGGTCACGCCGGTCCGCGACCCGATCCTCGGCCCCGAGGACGTGGGCGAGCACACCCACATCAACGCGATGGGCGCCGACGCCGAGGGGAAACACGAGATCGGCGACGACGTGCTGCGGGCGGCGAAGCTGGTGATCGACGACTACGCGCAGTGTACCCACTCCGGCGAGATCAACGTCCCGTGGGCTAACGGCGTCCTCGACGACGACGACCTCTACGGCGAGATCGGCGAGATCGTCGTCGGCGACAAAGCGGGTCGAACGACCGAGGACGGCGTAACGGTGTTCGACTCGACCGGGCTCGCGATCCAGGACGTGGCCGCGGCGCACGTCGTGTACGAGCACGCGAACGAGCGGGAGAACGGGACGGAGTTCGACCTGCTCGGCCTGGCCTGACACGTCTACGGGAGTCGCGGACCGGGTGGCGGTTCTTCGAACTGCGGTGGGAGTTAGGGGTTCGTGGGACGGCAACCAGAAATAGCGTCGTCGATGGAGACCGCACGACGGCGACCGCGAACAGCACCCCGAGGAGCATGATCACTTGCGGCCGCAACCGCCCCGCACGCCCACGGACCTCCCCAGCCGACTCGTTCCTTCGCTCGTGCTCAGTCACTCGCCCCCCGCGCTCGGTTCGCGTCCGTTGACGCGGACGCTTCGTGCCGACTGTGGCGGCGGTGGACACCTCGCGGGCGCAACTGTCGCGTCCACGGGGGAGGGGTGGGGAAACCGGGCTGCGCCGGACCCCGTGTCCGGCGCACTGCGGTCACAAGTGGTCATGCGTCGAGATGCCGTCGCGGTAGCCGACAGATCGGGGGGCTGTCGCAGCCGCTGTTCGAGAGGCTATCGCCGTCCCACACTCGATCACCCCCGAAAACGAACGACGGGAGTGGAACGAACCGAACGCCCTGACCTTCTACTCCAGGTGGATCGCCGGCCGGAACGGGATCGCGTTCCCGGCCCGGTCCGCGGGGTCGACCACGTCCGCGTCGTCCTCGGCGTACACCTCGACCTCGGCGTCGAACTCGCGGGCGAGGAACGGCGCGGCGTTCTCGTAGGCCGCGCGCTCGTCCATCGCCAGCAGGTCCGCGAGCTCCTCGTCGTCGTAGTCCCGCGCGAACTCGACGGCGTCCTGGGCGACCTCGTTGACCTCGTCGCCCCGCTCGCGCAGGTCGGGGTCGCTCATCACCTCGCTCATCACCGCGCCCACGTCGGCGCCGGCCTCGCGGACGGCGTCGAACACCTGGTGCTTCCAGTCGGCGGCGGCGTAGATCCGGATGATCTCGGGGTCCGTGTCGGTCACGTCGGCGACCTCGTTGATGTCGTCGACCAGCGCCTGGACGCGCTCCTCCCCCAGTTCCAGGTCGGGGGCGCGCAGGTCGTCGTCGACCTCGGGCCACGGCGCGTCCTCGGCGGGCGTGCCGGTCAGCGCCTCGTGGAGTTCGTTCGCCATGAACGGCGTGAACGGCGCCAGCAGGCGCAGCCGGGTCTCCAGCACGTGCCGCAGCGTCCAGCGCGCGCCCGGCCGGTCGAGGTCGGCGCGGCGACGGTACCACTTCAGGTGCTCGTCGAAGCCGTAGAACGCCGCCTGCGTCGCGGTCCGGGTCTCGGAGCGCTCCATCGCATCCGTTGCCGTCTCGATCGTGGTCTGGAGCTTCGACAGCAGCCAGCGGTCCACGTCGGTGACGGCGTCGCGGTCGCCTTCGGGGCCCTCGATCAGCTCCCGGCCGCGGTTGTAGAACCGCCGGAGCTGGTCGTGGGTGCTCTCGACGGCGTCCTCGCGCCAGTCGTAGTCCTGCCACGGCTCGGAGGCGTTCAGCAGGAAGAACCGCACGGTGTCGGCACCGTACTCCGAGATCGCCTCGCCCGGCAGGACGACGTGACCCTTCGAGGAGGACATCTTCTGGCCCTCCAAGAGGCCCATCCCCATCACGACGATCCCCTGGGGCCACTTCGGCTCGGGGAAGAACTCGGCGTGGTGGTAGAGGTAGAACGTCAGGTGGTTGGTGATCAGGTCGTTGCCCGAGAACCGGTAGTCGACGGGGTACCAGTAGTCCCACTCCTCGCCCAGTTCCAGCGCCGTCGGGTCGGGGTCGTCGACGGCGTCCTCGCCGTAGAACATCGCGTCGAAGAACTCGTGGTCCAGGTCCTCGACGGGCACGTCCTGGATGTGCGGGGCGACCGTGTAGTAGGACATGTACAGCGTCGAGTCCGACAGCGGCTCGATCACGAAGTCCTCGTCCCACGGCAGGCGCGTGCCCAGCCCGTAGTTCCGGATGCAGGGCCACTCGTTCAGCCAGTCGACGGTGTGTTCGTACTCGCCGCGCGTGTTCTCCGGGATGGCGTCGAGGTTCTCGATCGCCTCCAGGGTCCGCTGCTGCCACTGTTCGTCGTTGTAGCGCAGGAACCACGTCTCCTGGTAGGCGACCTCCACGTCGCCGCCGCAGCGACAGACGACCTCCTCGGAGAACTCCTGCATCGTGTCGAAGGCGTCGCCGGCGTGGTGCTCGCGGAAGCGGTCGCGCACGTCCTCGACGACCTCGCCGGCGAACTCGCCGTACTCGTCGTTCAGGATCCCGGAGTGGAACTCCGCGTTGTAGAGGTCGTTGGTGGCCTCCTCCAGTTCGGGGTCGGCGCTCGACTCGATGCCCCGGGCGTCGACGGCGTCGCGGGCCGGGATCTCGCCGTACCCCTCGACGGAGAGGATCGGGATCGGCTCGATCTCCCGGACGGTTTCGGGGTCGACACCGTACTCCGTCAGCTCGTCCGCGCGGTCTTTCAGCTCCTGCAGCGCGACGTAGTCGTCCGGCGAGTGCGCCGGCACCGACATCACGACGCCGGTGGCGTTGTCGGCGTCGACGAAGCCCGCGGGGAGGATCTGCACGTCGTCGCCCGTGACGGGGTTCTCGACGGTCGTCCCGACGACGTCCGCGCCCGTGAACTCCGTCTCGATCTCGACCTCGCGGTCCTGGAGGTCGAACTTCTCGGCGGCGTCCGCCGAGACGACCCACGTCTCGCCGTCGACGCTCGCGCGGACGTACGTCGCCTCGGGGTCGACGTAGGCGTTGGTGACGCCGCGGACCGTCTCGGGGCGCAGGGTCGCCATCGGGAAGACGGCCTCGCCGTCGTCCGGTGAGTCACCGCGGAAGCGGATCAGCGTGTACTCCTGGAACTCCGCCTCCTCGCCCTCCAGCAGGTCGTGGGTGGTGACGGGTTGCTCCTCCTCGGTGCAGTAGTTCACCGGGTGCAGCCCCTTCTCGACCAGCCCCTTCTCCTTCAGCGTCTCGTACTGCCACTCGATGAACGTGGAGTAGCGCTCGTCGTTGGTGGTGAACTCCCGGCGCCAGTCGACGGAGAGGCCCAGGGACTTCATCCCCTTCTTGTAGTGCTCCTCGATGAAGTACTCCGCGAAGCCCATCGGCGTCTCCAGGTCGCTCAAGTCCTCCTCGGGGACGTTGTACGTGTCCTGCAGCACCGAGAGCTGTTCCTCCTCGCCCTTCTTCAGGCGCTCGACGGCGCCGATGATCGGCGTCCCGGTGACGTGCCACGCCATCGGGAACAGCACGTTGTCGCCCTGCTGGCGCCGGTAGCGCGCGTAGGCGTCCGGCACCGTGTACGTGCGGGCGTGCCCGATGTGCATCCCGCCGCTGGGGTAGGGGTACGGCACCGTGACGAACGTCGCGTCGTCGCCGTCCGCCCCCTCGGCAGGATCGGCCTCGTACCGGCCCTCCTCCCGCCAGCGCTGCCGCCAGCGCTCCTCGATCGCCTGCGGGTCGTAGTCCATACCCGTGTCTCCCGGCCCCGCGTAAAAATACCCATCAGTTCTGACTGGCCCGGCCGGCAGCGAGTCCGTCGCCGCCGATCACCGGTCGAGTGGCGTGCTGGCTGGTCACACGGCCGTTTCGTGACCGAAGCGCTTTTGCACGGAACCCACCCTCTCACGAACACGAATGGCCAACGCCGGCAGTACCCACTCGACGGTACGCGACGATGCACCCCTGCTGGCGTTCGCACTCGGCCTCCTCTGTCTCCTGGCGATGGTCCCGGTCACGCTCGGCGCGCTCGCGGGCTATCTCACGCTCGGCGCCGCCGTCCCCGTGCTCGCCGTCGGCGCCGGCGCCGCCGTCCTCTCACTCGTCGTGGCCTGAGCCGAACACGACCAGCAGCACGAGCGTCGTCACCGAGAGCGTCACCGCCCCGTACAGTAGTAGCGACGCCGGCGCGTCGCCGAGCAGCCAGCCAACGGCCTCCGTCACCAGAAACGGCAGCACCAGCAGCGCCGCGACCGCGGCAGCCCGCCGACGGTGGGCAGCCCCGCTCCGGGACCAGAACCCCCGCCGGAGCGCGGCGTCGCCCGCCCCGGCGCCGACGATGGGGCCGACGACGACCGAGATCAACGAGAGCGCCATCGACGCGTTACCGACGACCTCCCCGAGCCAGAGCCAGCGCACCACGGCCGCGACGCCGGAGAGTGCCCGCCAGGCGGCTGTCGCTCCCAGGAGCGCGGCGACGGCGCGCTGTGTGGTCCGGGGTGGCACGGTCGCGGCTTGGGCGAAAAGTGGCAAAACGGTACCGGTAGCCCCGGTCTCCAGTGGACGAACCGTCGCGGGGGTGAGACCGGGAGCTTCTTCTCCCGCAGCACCGACCCCCGTGTATGGAGATCGCCGGCAAGACGCTGCGTCGACGGGTGCTGACCGCCCTCGCGGTGTTCGTCGTGCTCGTCGTCTGGGACTACGCCGCCGGATCGTCGGTCGAGTGGGTCGTTAACCTGCTCGTACCGGCGCTTTTCTTCCTCTTCTCGGTGCTGGTCGACCTCGGGATCGAGCGCTGGCTGCGGGAGTAGAGCGGAGAACGGGCGACGGGGCGGACCCGATCAGTTGATCTCGATGTCGGTGCCGTCCTCGCCGCCGGCCTTGGGGAGTTCCACCGTGAGCACGCCGTTCTCGTAGCTCGCGGCAGCCTCGTGTTCGTCCACGTCCGTGGGGAGCGACACCGTGCGGCTGACCGCCCGCCGGGTGCGCTCGCGGCGGTAGTACTGGGTCTCCTCGTCTTCGGACTCGGTCTCGGTGCTGCGCTCGGCCGAGATACGGAGCTGTCGGTCGCTGACGGACACGTCGATCTCCTCGGGGTCGAAGCCGGGCACGTCCGCGGTGACCACGATCTCGTCGTCGGCGTCGGCCACGTCGACGTGGATGCCGCCGCCGGTGCCGGCGCCGCCGGCGTCGAACTCCCGGCTCATCTCGGCGAACCCGGAGTTGAGCTGTTCGAACAGTTCCTCGATCTCCTCGAACGGGTCGCGTCGGTTGGGCATACGTGGATAAACGGGGCGAGCGCTGTTAAGGATTGCCGCCAGCGGACCCGAACGGTCACGGGCGGTCGGTTCGCTACTCGACGACGTGGTGCGTGTCGTAGGAGCCGAGGCGACGAACCCAGCCGTCGGCACAGATCGCCTCGACCTCCGCCAACGCCTCCTGGGTACGGGTCTCGTACAGCCCGGCCTCGATGTCGAAGTGGAAGCAGTAGTCGCCGAGGCGGCGGCCGCTGGGGCGGGACTCGATCCGGGAGAGGTTGATGTCCCGGTCCGCGAACGCCGCCAGCAGTTCGAGCAGCAGGCCGGGGTAGTTCGCGCCGGGGTAGACGACGAGGCTGGTCTTCCCGCCGGCCTCGGAGCGCTCGCTCTCGGGGGCGACGACGAGGAAGCGAGTGGCGTTCGAGTCCCGGTCTTGGATGTTCTCGGCGATGCGCTGGAGGGGGTGGTCGCCGTCGTCGCCGTCGGCTCCCGTTTCCGGCGAGCCCGCGTTGGCCGGGTGGCCGATGGCTGCGACCGACGGGTTCTCGCGAGCGCGCTCGACCCCGCGAGCCGTCGACGCCACCGCCTCCTGGGCCACGTCGGGGTAGTTCTCGGTCAGGTACTCCCGGCACTGCGCCAGCGCCTGCGGGTGGGACGCGACGGTGTCGAACTCGGGACCCTGTGCGAGGAGGGCGTGCCGGATGGGGGAGACGATCTCCTGGACGACACTCACCTCGCGGTCGGCCAGCGCGTCGAGGCTCTCGTCGACCGAGCCCTCGATGCTGTTCTCGACGGGAACGACGCCGCGCTCGAACTCGCCGTCGGCAACGGCCGCGACGATCTCCGTCACCGACTCCCGGAAGCTGACCGCCCCCTCGTCGGCGATCGACTGGGCTGCGCGGTGGGAGTACGTCCCCGCCGGCCCCAGCGTGACCACGTGCATGCCACGGCGTTCGCGAGGAGTCGGGAAAAGCGCGTCGGGAGCTACAGGCCGACGATGTCGTCCAGTTCGACCGCCTCGGTTCGCCCGCCACAGACGGCGCACTCGTCGACGCGTGCCGGGGCGGGGGAGCCCTCCATGTGGAGGTTGCCACACTCGGAACACACCTCGAACTCGGCGTCGAGCATTGCGCGAGAGGCGGTACTGGCCAGTCACAGGAGAACTTTGTGGCGGGGTCGACCGCGTCGCCGCTCCACGTCGGCCAGTTGCCCGTCGACGCCGGTGCGCTCACACCCACCGCAATTTCCCCATCACCGTGGGGTCGCTCACACCCCCGCGGTTGCCCTTCACCGCGGGGTCGTTCTCGTCGCCGTCGCTTTGAACGACGCCACCACCTCGCGACCGGGCTCGAGCGTCAGTCGCTCACGGCTCTCCTCGGTGACGAGCGCCGAAAGCGGCGCGTCGGCGCCCACGTCGACCGACACCCGGCAGACCGACTCGCCCCGCTCCACGTCGACGACCGGGCCCGAGAACCGGTTGCGCGCACTCGTCGCGCCGCCCTCGGGCGCGTCCGCGGGGTCGTGCAGCGTCACCGCGTCGGCGCGCAGGACGACCTCGACGGCGTCGGCGTCGGGCGGCACGAGCGCCCGGACCTCGCCGGCGGCCGTCTCGACGATCCCCAGCTCCCCCTCGCGGTCGATCACGTCGCCGTCGAGCACCGTCTCCGTGGTCTCCGCGATGGCGGTGTAGCCCGCGCGCAGGCGGTCGAACGCCGCCAGCAGGTCGCGAGCGCGGGCGGTGAGTGCGCTTCCGCCGCCGCCGCTGCCGCCGCGCTGGCGTTCGACCAGCGGGCCGAAGGCGTCCTCCATGTCGGTGAGTCGGTCGTGCGCCCGGGAGTAGGACCGTCCCAGCGTCGACGCCGCCGCGTTCAGCGATCCGGCGTCGTCGACGGCCCGGAGCAGTTCGGCGTCGCGCTCCCCGAACGCCACGCCGTCGGCCCGGAGTGTGGCGTCGAACCCTGCGTCCATACGCCTGCTGTGGCCAGCACCGGCAAAACGGTTCTGGGGGCCGGCCCAGCCAGGCGAGCACAGACCGTGGTACCACGACTCTCGGAAGGGTTATCCCCGGATAGAGTGTACGTTTGTTTGCAATGGCAAACGGTACGGTTGATTTCTTCAACGACACGGGCGGCTACGGTTTCATCGAGACTGAGGACGCGGACGACGACGTGTTCTTCCACATGGAAGACGTCGGCGGCCCCGACCTGGAGGAGGGTGAAGAGGTAGAGTTCGAGATCGAACAGGCAGACAAGGGTCCGCGCGCGACGAACGTCGTCCGGAACTAACGGTTTCTCAGTCGCTGCGAGGCGACAACCCGTTTTCACGCCGACGAGCGATGGCGTTCGCGCTCGACACCTGCGACGGCCAACTGATGGGACTGGGACGATTTCTGTATAGCGGTAGCTAGTTTATTCCTCCGCGAGCGGCCGATCGACCGACGAGCTGCGACACCGCTACAGAACCGAGAGTCAGCAGCCGAGAAAGGAGAGATCGCTCGCGGAGACGATCGCCCGCCTCAGCAGAGGTCGACGAAGTTCTTCAGGATGGTCAGCCCGGTCTCGCCGCTCTTCTCGGGGTGGAACTGCGTGCCGAACACGGTGCCGTCGTCGTTGGCGACGACCGCCGGGAACGTGACGCCGTACTCGGTCTCGGCGACGATCGCGTGGTCGTCCTCGGGATCGGCGTAGTAGGAGTGGACGAAGTAGGCGTGCTCGCCGTCGACGGAGCCGCCGCGGCCGCCGTCGACGCCGGTCACGAGCGGGTGGTCACGGACCACGTCGAGTTCGTTCCAGCCCATGTGGGGGATCTTCTGGTCGCCGCGGAAGCGCACGTTCGTGCCGGGAACGAACCCGAGCCCTTCGACGGCGCCCTGGCCGGCGTACTCGGCCTCCTCGCTCTCGGCGAGCAGCATCTGCATCCCGAGGCAGATGCCGAACAGCGGGGTGTCCGAGGCCGCCACGTCTGCCAGCGCGTCGCGGTAGGGATCGGCGTTCTCCATCCCCTCGCGGAACGCCCCGACGCCCGGGAGCACGACGCCGTCGGCGTCGTCGAACCGCCCGGGGTCGTCCGTGATCGTCACCGATGCCCCCGCGCGTTCGAGCCCCCTCGTGACGCTTCGGAGGTTGCCGAGGCCGTAGTCGACGACGACGACGTCGGCGTGCGTGTCCATACGCGAGCCTGCGGTTCCGTCGCTCAAGTGACTTTCCGTCGCGGCGTGCCATAGCGTCCCCCGTTCGCATAGTCCCTCAGGCTTACCGCCGCACCGCCGATCCATGGCCGACCCCCACGGCGAGCGATCCGCGACCTCCACCGCGGCGAGCGAACCGAGCCCCGATCGACCGCGACAACGCCGGGACCCGGCTGCTGGAGAAACCGGTCAGTAGTCGCCCAGTCGGGACTGGCCACCGTCGGCGTCCGCGAGCCCGGAGAGTTCGGCCGCGTGCGCGATGGCGTCGGCGAACGTGTCCCGCTGGGAAGCGTCGTACAGCGTCGCCGCGGGGTGGACCGAGATCAGCACCCGCTGGGACCGCTCGCCAACCCGAGCGTCGTGGACCTCGCCGGCCTCCTTCGTCACCGCCACCGAGCGGTCGAGCAGGTGCTCGCCGGGCACTTTTCCCAACGTGACCACCAGATCCGGGTCGACGGTCGCGATCTCGGCCTCGAGATACCCGCGGCAGTTCTCGAGTTCCTCGACGTGTGGGTCCCGGTTGTCCGGGGGCCGACAGCGCACGCAGTTGGTGATGCGCACGTCCGAGCGCGCCAGCCCGGCGTCCCGCAGCGCCTCGTCGAGCACGTCGCCCGACCGGCCGACGAACGGCTCGCCGCCCTCGTCCTCCTTCTGGCCGGGTGCCTCACCCAGGAACAGCAGGTCGGCGTCGTCTGGGCCGACGCCGTCGACGATACGGCTCCGGGATTCCACCAGCGCCGGACAGCGCTCGCAGGACCCCACACAGAGGCCGTCGGTCTCGTTCATACCGGACCCCGGGCGGCGATCGGCTTGAAGGGTGGCGCTTCGCGCCGGAACTTTCGAGTCGGCGGCGTCTGAGGGGGAATCCGTGCTCCCCGTCATCGACGGCCACAACGACACGCTGCTGGCCGCCACCAGCGACCGCGCTGGCGGCGAATTCCTGCGGGAACCGGACGACCCGGACGGCCATCTCGACCTGGCTCGCGCCGAAGAAGCCGGGCTCGCGGCGGGCGTCTTCGCGATGTTCGTCCCTAACGAGGGCGAGTTGGACTGGAACGAACTCCCGCCGGCGGTCGACGGCGAGCGCGCCCGCCGCGTCGTCGACGAGCAGTTCGCGACCCTCCACGACTGGGCCGACGCGACCGATCGGTTCCTCGTAGTTCGAGATATCGACGCTCTCGACGCCTGTATCGACGGCACAGCCGTCGGTGGGGTTCCCCACATCGAGGGGGCAGCGGCCGTCAGTCCGGATCTCGTAAATCTCGAGGCGCTATACGAAACCGGGCTACGGTCGCTCGGCCTCGTCTGGTCGCGCCCGAACGCCTTCGCCCACGGCGTTCCCTTCGAACACGACGCCACACCCGACATCGGACCGGGACTCACCGACGCGGGGTTCGACTTGGTCGAGGCCTGCGAGGGGATGGGGATCGTCGTCGATCTGGCGCACCTGAACGCCGCGGGGTTCTGGGACGTGGCCGAAACCGTCGACGCGCCGCTGGTCGTGTCCCACGCCGGCGCCCACGGCATCTCGCCGTCGTCGCGGAACCTGACCGACGACCAGCTCGACGCGATCGCCGACAGCGGCGGGATCGTCGGCTGTACGTTCGGGACTGCCCACCTCCGCCCGGACGGCCAGCGGGGGAAGGACGCCTCGCTGTCGACGCTGCTGGACCACGTCGAGTACTTCGCCGACCGGATGGGGGTCGAACACGTCGGCCTCGGGGCCGACTTCGACGGCGCCTCGATCCCCGAGGCGGTGGGTGACGTTCGGGGACTCCGCGACGTGCTGGCGGGGCTGGAAGCGCGGGGGTACGACCGGACGGAGCGGGAAGCCATCGCGTACGGGAACTGGCGGCGCGTGCTGGCCGCGTGGTGGAACTAACGCCACTCAGGGCGAAATTTTTAACCCGAGAACGGGGAGAACGAGCGTATGGTCGAAGCGCTGGCGGTCGCGAGCGGCAAGGGCGGGGTGGGCAAGACCACCAGCACGCTCGCGCTGGGGATGGCGCTCGCCGCCGACCACGACGTGACCGTCGTCGACGCCGACACGGGGATGGCGAACCTCTGTTTCCACACCGGCCTCGCGGACGCCGACACCACGCTGCAGGACCTCCTCCTCGCCGATTCCGACGCTGCCGTCGAGGACGCCGTCTACGACCGGTTCGGCCTCTCACTCGTCCCCTGTGGCACCTCGCTGGCGGCGTTCCGGGAGGCCGATCCGACGCGCCTGCGGGCGGTCGTCGCCGAACTCGCGGCCGACACCGACGTGCTCCTGCTCGACTCCGCGGCCGCGCTGGGGTCGCAGTCGGCGGTCCTCCCCCTCGTGCTCGCGGACCGCACGGTGGTCGTCCTCCAGCCCACCATCCCCTCGCTTTCGGACGGGCTGAAGGTGCAGGAGTACGCCCGGTCCTACGGCACCGAGACCGCGGGCGTGCTGTTCAACCGGGTGCAGGACGACGAGGCGATCGACCGCGTCGCCGAGCAGGCCGAGCAGTACTTCGGCGGACCGACGCTGGCGACGATCCCGGAGAGCGACGCCGCGCGGGCGGCCCGGCGGGCGGGCGAGCCCCTGCTCGCGTACGCGCCCGACTCCGCGGCGGCGGCGGCGTACCGCCGGGCGGCCGACCGGCTCGACCTGCAGGACCGCGACGAGGACGCGGTCGCCGACCGCTTCCGTTCGGCGGTGATCCCCGAGCCCCCATGAACGGGCCCGGAGCCACCGACCTGGAGATCCCACGAGGGCGACTGATCCGTTCCCGGGTCGGCGTCGCGAGCGCGCTCGACGCGGCGTTCTCCCGCGAGCTGACGGGGTACGCCCGGATCGAACCCGACTCGCTGCTGGCCGACGGCGAACCGGGCGTGGTCACGTTCGCCGAGGGCGTCCCCCGCGCCGCCTACTGCGAACGTGGCACCGGGGACGGGGAACGGCGCGGCGACAGTCACGAACCCGAACGCCCGATCGGGGGCGACAGCCGCGGCGTCGACGCCCTCGCCGCCCTCGCGGGTCCCGGTCCCTGCTCGGTCGAACTCTACGAACTGCCCGCGGACGCGCTCGCGGAGGTCCACGATGCTCCCGAGTTCTCGGTGCCGCCGGGCGCACCCGCGGAGGAGTTGGCGGACGACCCGGCGCTGGCTGAGCGGACCCGGGACCGCGCGCCCGCCGACGCTCACGACGGGGAGGCCAGCGCGCTGGAGTCGTTCCTGGAAGACGAGGAGCGCATCGCCGCGATCCAGGAGGAGGCCCGGGCGGAGGCCGAACAGCGGGCCGCCGAGTGGGGACTCGACGACCAGTTGGAGTAGGCCGAAAACCGCACGGCCAGGGCTGTGAGCCGCAGAACGGGTCGGGTCGGGTCACGCGGGCGCGGACGCGGGGGAGTTTACGCGGACGGCGGTGGCCGAGCGGTCAGGCCGTCTCGGGGTCGTGCCCGTGGCCGACGAGGAACGCGACGGCGTTCAGCGCCAGCAGCACACTGAACACGACCGGCAGGTCCCACATGGCGCCAGTCGCGACCATCGGGACGTACGTCAGCGGGAGGGCGACCGCGGACCAGAACGCCGCGGCGCGAACGGGACCGAGCATCGACGCCGCGAACGAGACCGCCGAGCGGGGGAGCTCGCTGCCGCGGACGCGCGACAGAGTGGAGGGTTCGGAGGTGGACATGGTGACTCTACTTTACCCAATGACGGGGGACCACGTATAACGGCAGCTTCGTACAGCTCGGTTCGCCCCGTTTTACGGTGCTACCGGGAGTGTGACTGACGTTTTACGACGCCCTTAGCGAGTCCGAGACAGTTTATCGACGGATATAGAGTCGTTTCGGAGTATCACCGCGGTCAGCGGCCGGACCGGCACGACGCCATCCCCACGGCGCGGCGGACGGCGACGCCGACGACCCGGCAGGGAGCGGGGCACACCCGGAGGCTTTTGCTCACAGGGGTGGATTCGGCACGCATGCCGACTGAACTCCCGGACGCCGAGTACCGGTCACGACTCCGCGAGGTCCGCGGGAAACTCGACGACACCGACGCCGACGCCGCCGTCTGGTTCTCCGCGACGAGCATCCACTACGTCTCCGGCTTCGAGCACGTCCAGACCGAGCGCCCGGTCTGTCTCGCGGTCACCGACGACCGCATCGAGATCGTCGTGCCCCGGCTGGAGGTCGAGCGCGTCGAGACCGTCGACCGCATCGACGCCGTCCACCACTACTTCGACTACCCGCAGGGGCGCCCGATGCAGGTCGTCGCGGAGATGCTCGACGGCCTCGGCGCCGAGACGGTCGCCGCCGACGCCGACGGCGCGCCGGGCGTGATGGGCTACGAGGGTCCCGAACTCTCGGAGTTCGTCGACGTGGAGACGCAGTCGTGGGTCTCGCGGATGCGCTGGGAGAAGACCGACGCCGAGGTCGACCTGATCCGGGAGTCGGCCAAGTGGGGCAACCTCGCCCACCGCTACCTCGCGGAGTACACCGAGCCCGGGGCCCACCCGGCAACCGTCTCCCAGCGGGCGTCGATGGAGGCCTCGCGGGCGATGCTAGACACGCTGGGCGACCAGTTCGTCGAGAACGTCCGCGCCTCCGGCCCGGCCCGCGCGGGCTACATCTCCGCCCACGAGACCGCGCTGCCCCACGGCCACACGCCGAACAAGCGACTCGAACGGGGCGACGTGCTGGTGACCGGCGCCTCCGCGAACGTCGACGGCTACGGCTCCGAACTCGAGCGGACGATGTTCGTCGGCGAGGTCAGCGACGAGCAGGAGCATTACTTCGAACTGATGCTCGAGGCCCAGGACATCGCCATCGACGCCCTCGGCCCGGGCGTCCCGCTCTCGTACGTCGACGAGCAGGTCTGGGCGTTCTACGAGGAGCAGGGGATCACCGACCTCGCCCAGCACCACGTCGGCCACAACATCGGCCTCGGCGGCCACGAGCCGCCGTACATCGACCAGGGCTGGGGCGACTACGACCACGTCGACGAGAGCGACGCCGAGATGCGCCCGGGGCAGGTGTACACCATCGAACCCGGCATCTACACCGACCACGAGGGGTACCGCCACTCCGACACCATCGCCATCACCGAGGACGGCGTCGAGTGGCTGACCTACTACCCGCGGGACCTGGAGTCGAACGTCATCACGGAGTAGCCGGCTGTATGAGGCGATCAATCGTTACAGCGAACTATTTACCACACCTGTCCGGCGACCGAGCTACCGAGAGCGGAGCTCTCGTTCGCCAACCGGATATCTCCGATTTCCGGTGCCGGTCCGAAGGATCCGGACGGTCGCCGGTTCACTCGCCGAAGGGAGGCTCGCAGGCTCTCGGTCGAGCTTTTGCCAGGGAGCGAACGGAGTGAGCGACGCAGCAAAAGGTCGGTGTCGGCGCCCTCGCCCGGTATCGAACCCACTAAGGCGAGTCCGGGCAAGCAACGTACAATGAGTCTCACGCTCGGCGACGCCAGCGCGGCCCCCGGCGAGATGGCCACCGGGCGGCTCCGGATTGGCGAGCGCCGCGACGGCAGTCCCGTCTCCCTACCGGTCTGTGTGGTCAACGGCGCCGACGACGGCGAAACCCTGTATCTGCAGGCGGTCTCGGACGGCGACGAGCTCAACGGCCTCGGGGTGCTCACCCGGGTCGTCCCGCGGCTCGATCCCGCCGAACTCTCCGGCGCGGTCCTGATCGTCGGGATCGTCAACGTCCACGCGTTCCAGATCGCCGAGCACCGCAACCCCATCGACGACACGAAGATGAACCGGGCCTACCCCGGCGACGAGGACGGGACCAGCTCCGAGCGCATCGCCGCCGCGACGTTCGACGCCGCCTGCCGGGCTGACTACGTGCTCGACCTCCACCAGGGCTCGACCTCGCGGATGCTCAACGAGGCCCGGGTACGGTGTGGCCGCCACCATCGCCTCCACGGCGACTGCCTCGAACTCGCGAAGGCGTTCGGCACGGGCCACGTGCTCGACCAGAAGGGGCCCGACGGCCAGTTGGCCCGCGCGGCGCCCGGCGAGGGGATCCCCACGATCGACCCCGAACTCGGCGGCTGCGTGGGCTGGGACGAGGAGAGCATCCAGTACGGCGTCGAGGGCGTTTTCAACGTCCTCCGCCACTACGGCTTCCTCGACGGCGAGGCGTCGATGGACGAACAGACCCGCGCCGCGGGGTTCGACCAGTACCGCGCGCCGGCGGGCGGGCTCGTCCGGTTCCGCGCGGAACTGGGCGAGGAGATCCATCCCGGCGACACGCTGTTCGAGATCACCGACCCGTTCGGCCAGCTCGCGGGCCGGGTGACCGCCGACTGCGAGGGCGTCTTCTGGCGCTCGCGGCGGCTCCCGCAGGTCGCGACCGGCGAGTACGTCTGCTCGGTGGCGACCGGCGTCGACGCCTACTGACGATGACTGACCCCACCCCACTCGTCTGTCCCGACTGCGGCGCCGAGTACGCGGATCGCTGGCGCTGTACCTGCGGCCACCCCCTCGAGTTCGCCCGCCAGCCGCTCCCGGACGGGCCAGCACCCGACCCTGCCGCCTTCGACGCCCGCGAGGGGCTGTGGGCGTTCTCGGCGTTCCTCCCCGTCGAGAAACGGGTCAGCCTCGGCGAGGGGATGACGCCGCTCCAGCACGCGCCCGACTGGGACGCCGAGTTCAAACTGGAGTACGTGTTCCCCACCGGCTCGTTCAAGGACCGCGGCGCGACGACGACGCTCTCCCGGGCGCTGGAACTCGGCGTCGAGAAAGTGGTCGAGGACTCCTCGGGCAACGCCGGCGCGGCGGTCGCGACCTACGCCGCCCGGGCGGGGATCGACGCCGAGATATACGTGCCGGCGAGCGTAAAGCAGAGCAAAATTCGAGCGATCGAGGCTGCGGGCGCGACGCCGGTCCGCATCGAGGGCTCGCGACAGGACGTGACCGACGCGTGCATCGACGCCGCGGTCGGCGAGGGCGCCGACGAAGGTGCGACCGGCGACGGTCGGCCGGGCGCCGGCGCCTGGTACGCCTCCCACGCCTGGAACCCCGCCTTCTTCGCCGGCACGGCGACGTTCGCCTACGAGACCGCGCTCCAGCGTAACTGGGCGGCGCCCGATGCCGTCGTGACGCCGCTGGGTCACGGGACGCTGTTCCTCGGCGCCTACCGAGGGTTCCGCGCCCTGAAAGAAGCGGGCTGGATCGACGAGGTCCCGCGAATGTACGGCGCGCAGGCCGCGGGCTACGCCCCTATCGCCGCGGAACTCCACGGCGACACTGCTGGCGCGAACGACGTGGCCGACGGGATCCAGATCCGCGATCCGGTGCAGAAAGACGCGATTCTGAATGCCATCGAGGCCACCGGCGGCGACGCCATCGCGCTCACGGAGGCGCCGGTCGCCGACGAACTCGATCGACTCCACGCGGCCGGCTTCTACACGGAACCCACGTGTGCGGTCGCGCCCGCGGCGCTCGACGAGTACCGCGAGCGCGGTGCCGTCGACGCCGACGAGGACGTGGTCGTCCCGCTGACTGGGAGCGGGCTGAAGGCGTAGCGGTCCGAACTGTTTTCCCCGCGGCCTACGACGGGCGCGCCTCGCTGCCCCACGACCGGGAGACAATGGCGCGGGCGCTGGACCGCTTCTGACTACGCCGGGAGGCCCACCGCCTGGCCCGAATCAGGGCGGCGAAGCGAGCACTGGAGGGCGGGAGTGCTCACTCGGTGCGTGCGTTCCCGTTCAGGACGTAGTGCGCCGTGTCACTCCGGAACTCCATGCGGAACGACTGTGGCTCGTTCTGCTGGATATCGTCGAACGTCCACACCTCGAACTCGGTCCCGATGAAGTCGTCGGGGTTGACGATGCCGAACAGGTCGAACCTGTCGAGGGTCCTCTTCTTCACAGTATCAGTGACCTTCCCCTTGATGTTGTCGGCGATGTCGTTGCCGTCCTGTTCGGTGAACTCGATCTCGTCGTTCGAACTGTTCTCGGCGACCTGTTCCGCGACCTCCCTCACCTTCTCCTCTATCTCGGATTTGAGTTCGGTTCGTAGTTTTCGATACCCCGCCTCCACGGCTTGCGTGCTGGTGTTGTCTTGTTCAAGCAGGACCACGATGAGGGCGGCACGTGCCACCGACTTCGGGTCGGCGTCCGTCTGCGCCCCCGATGCGATCGCCGGTATCACCGGGGACATCCGGTCTCGGAACGTCCCCGTTTCGTCCGGCACGGGGAAGCTGTCCCCGCCGTGGACGTTTCCTTGCCCCAGGTTCCCGTGGGTCCCGTGTCGACCACCTCCCCGAAGCCTCGCCCCGGCGGCGTCGTAGTTGTTGTTGAGGTACGCCTCCACGACGTCGATGGACCGACCGTCGACGAACAGGGCAAGTGCGAGAACGTACGGCTCGTCCCCATCCGGGGCGAAGAGCCTGTCCTCCTCGTCGGAGTCCCGACAGTCTACCCGCGACAGTTCCAGCGTCACCGGCATCGTCCCCGTCTCCATGGGTGTGTCCGTCTCCAGCTGGGACTCGATCTTGGGGTCGACCCACGCTGCCCAGTCCTGGGTCGACCGTCCCGCGGCGTCGACGCGCAGTTCGAGGAACACGTCCTCGCCCGAGAGGTGGGTCAGGTCGGCCTTCACATCCAACAGTTCTCCGGTGTACCCCTTCTGGCGGCGGAGAACCGGGTTCCACACGTGAGTGCCGTTCTCCCGGTGGTGTTCGAACACCCAAAACTCGGCGCCGTCGCTCGCGCTCGCGCCGTCGAGGAACCCGATCTGGGCGGTGAAGACGGCGTTGTCGGGCGCCGTGACCCACGGGAAGAATCCCTTGATCGTTCCGTCCGGGACCCACTTGGGGTGGGTCCTGAGCGCCGATTTCGAGGACCCGTTCTCCATGGTCACGGTGTCGAGACGGGCGAACCCTCGGTCGTCGCCCGCGCTCCCGTTCCACGGGATCTCGTTGCTGTCGCGAGTGTTGTGGTCGTCTACGAGCTGTCCCGTCACCCAGCGCGCTCCGTCAGCCGTGTTCGTGAGATCTATGGCCATTTTCGGCTCCGACATGTCGACTGACCAGTGTTTCTCCCGTTCCGCCGTATCGAACCATCGCCGACATGTCGTCAGTAAATATAATATTTATAATGTAATAATCTTTCGCTATACATATCTATAGAGTAATTTCACACGTAGTTATATAACGTGTCTGCTAAGTCGAGCCCCGATACGCGCCGTGGTTTCACCACGCCTGTCGAGACCGATCACCGTGGGGACTTCGACGGTGCACGTTCGGGGACCACACCGGACGACCGACACCGGCCCAGTACCTACCGTTCCGGATGCGTCGGCGCGTCGAACCCCCCGCGAACGAGCGGCTTCGCGACGTGCCGGCGGGCACACGGCGGCACCTCGTACCAGCCGCGTTCGAGCGCTCGGTCAACCTCGACCTCGACTTTCCCGGGCGCGCTCGTCCCGCAGTCCCGGCAGCGGTACCCCTGATCCCGGCCTGCCGAACTCATCCGGTTCCCGCAGTCCGGGCACGTCGGGGTGGTCAGCGTCGTCCGGGTCAGCGCGCGGACGGCGAACTTCTCGAGCTTGAGCGTCCCGTCGCTCACCTCCCCGCAGACGGTGAGTTCGTCGCCCGTACGCAGCGCGCGCACGCGGTCGCGGAAGCGCTTGGTCGGCTCGAACGCCGCGGCCGCGATGGGGTCGCCGTATCCGCCCCGAATCGGGACGAACACGTGGCCGCCCGCCCGCGTTTCGGGCTCGCCGGCGACGACGCAGTCGACGCGGTAGGCACGGCCGTCGTCGAGCGTCGTGAGGTCGTCGACAGCGGCGTCGCTGAGGTGGGCGTCGGTCCCCTGATTCGTCCGGAACAGCGCGGTCCGTTCGACCGGCTCGGAGTCGATTTTCGCAACCATCCCCCTGAGGGCGTCGGGGTCGTCGCCCCGGAGGCCGTAGAGGATCGGGCCGGGCGCGCTGGGCACGCAGACCGCCTCGTCCTCGGCGCGGTCGACGGTGTCCCACGCGTCGGGGTAGGCGTCGTCGGCCGCGGTGAACAGGCTCGCGTCGTCGACTTCTCGGGGGGTTCCACAGCGCTCGAACTCCCGGTAGGCGATCAGTTCGTACGTCCACTCGGCGAACGCGCGGTGGGCGCCGACGGCCGCGAGCGCGCCGATGCGGCCGTGGCCGCCCGCCCAGCCCGCGGCCTCGAAGCCGGCGTCGGCGGCCAGTTCCAGCGCGGCGTCGAGGTCGTGGAACTCCCGGACGGCGTCGCGGGCGAACTGGGCGACCGAGTCGATAATCTCGTCGGGGTCGCAGTCGGCGACGACCAGTCCCGGCGACGTCCGGGGGTCGTCGGTCTCGGCCAGCGGTCCGAGTTCGTCGCGGGCGATGGCGCCGGCGCGGTCGGCGTCGAGGTCGGTGTGGATCGCGAGCGCGGCGTTCCCGCGGGTCTTGCGCTCGACTGCGGGGTTCAGGCGGACCAGCAGTCGCTCGTCGATCGACCCGCCCGCGGCCGCGATCCGCTCCGCGATCCGGGCCGCGAGGTAGGTCGTGCACATCCCGCGCTGGCGGGAGTCGGTGTCGTCGACGCCGATGACGGTCACGGCAGGAGGGAGGCGGTCGCCGGCCAAGGGGGTTTCGCGTCGGAGCCCGGGAGTCGGCTCGGTCGGGCGTTCGGGCAGTGAATCGACAGATAGCGGCGGGATAGGTGGACACAACGCATATATGCCGCGAGTCGCCTACATCCCTGTATGAGCCGTACAGCGCTGATCGAGAACGTTACGGCGATGCTGCAGGACGCCGGGTTCCTCGTCAGCGAGCGCTGTGCGATCCGCCCAAAGAGCTTCGACGTGGCCGCGCGCCGCGGCGAGGAGCTCGTACTGCTGAAAGTGCTGGGCAACGTCGACGCCTTCGACGCCGCGACCGGGCGGGAGATGCGCCGCCTCGGCGAGTACCTCTCGGCGACGCCGATGGTCGTGGGGATGCGGACCCGCGACGAGGAGCTCAAGCCCGAGGTGGTGTACTTCCGCCACGGCGTACCCGCGATCCACCCCGACACCGCGTTCGACCTGTTCGTCGAGGACGTGCCGCCGCTGATCTACGCCGCCCCCGGCGGGCTCTACGTCAACATCGACGGCGACCTGCTCTCGGAGACCCGCGAGCAGCAGGACTGGAGCCTCGGGAAGCTCGCCTCGGAGCTCGGCGTCTCCCGGCGCACCGTCTCGAAGTACGAGGACGGGATGAACGCCTCCATCGACGTGGCGGTGAAGTTGGAGGAGCTGTTCGACCGCCCGTTCACGGCGCCAATGGACGTGATGGAGGGCGCCGAGGAGGTCCGGGACGCCGAACCCACCCCGGACCCGCCGGAGGCCGATCCCGACGACGAGCACGTCGTCGGCGTCCTGACGCGGGCGGGGTTCACCGTCCACCCGACGATCCGGGCGCCGTTCAACAGCGTCTCCGAGGACGAGGAGCGCCGCGGCCGCGACGGCGCGAAACTGTTGACCGGCCACTCGGAGTTCACCCCCAGTGCCGAGAAGCGCGCCCGGATCATGTCCTCGCTCGGGCAGGTCACCCAGACGCGCTCGGTGTACTTCGTCGAGGACAACGCCAGACGCGAGTCGGTCAAGGGGACCGCGCTGGTGTCGTGTGAGGAGTTGGCCGAGACCGACGACCCCGAGGCGGTGCGGGACCTGATCCGCGAGCGCGCGGCCGAGCCCGGCGAAGCCTGATCGGTCGAGCCGTCGCCGCCGGTTTTCCCGAAGTCGACTACGCCGCGCCGTCCCCGTAGGTCTCCTCCAGGTAGGCGACGATGTCGCTGCTCTCGGGCATCCCCTCGACGCCGTGGTCCTCGTCGACGAGCACGGGAACGCCCGTCTGGCCCGAGACCTCCTGTACCTCGGTTCGCTCGCTGTGGGCCGACGGGACTTCGATCGTGTCGTACTCGAGCCCGAGTTCGTCCAGCTTGTCGGCGGCCTTGATACAGAACGGACAGCCCGGCAGTTCGTAGAGCGTGATGTTCGCCATTACCTACGGTTGGGGGCTGACACTCAAAAACGCCGCGGCGCCGGCGAGCACGCCGGCTATCTCGGACGACGGGCTGTCACAGTCGGCCCGCCCGCTCGCGCAGCGACCGGACGCCGTCGGCGATGCGGGCGCGCTCGCGGAACCCCTCCGCGACGCCCCAGCCAACCAGCAACAGGGCGGCGCCGACGACGCCGGCGAACTCCCAGGAGCCCAACCAGGCCGGCTGGAACCACGGGACGAGTCGGCCCCACAGCCCCGCGAACTCGGTGACCGGTCCCTCGACGGCCGTCCCCTGCGCGCTCGCGGCGAGCCACGAGGAGAACGTCGCCGAGAGCCCGCCGGCGGAGCCGTAGACGGCCGTGTGACCGCTCACGCCCAGGTCACGCATCGTCGGCCCGTTCGACTCGTCGCCGGTGCCGATGCGCTCGGCGTCGTAGGGCGCCCACGTGGCGAAGTACTCCCAGACGATCTCGCCCTCCGGGGTGATCTCGATGACGCGGTGGTTCATCGAGTCGACGATCATCGTGTTCCCGTTGGGCAGGCGGTCCGCGTCGCGGGGCCAGGAGAGCGACGCCGAGGAGCCGGCGCTCCAGACGTGCTCCCACTCGCCGTCGTCGTTCTTCGTGTACTCGATCACGCGGTCGTTCTCGCTGTCGGCGACCAGGATCGTCGGGTCGCCGTCCTCGGTCGTGAGCCAGTCGGGGTTGTGCTGTTCGTACAGCGTCGAGTGGTCGCCGTCCTCGCCGAGGCGTTCGGTGATCTCCTTGGTGGTGATGTTGACGGCGATCACCTGATCGAAGTTCCGGGGCGAGAGCAGCAGTTCCTCGCCGTCCCGGATCACCTCGACGTCGTTGACGTGGGTCCAGTCCTTCGCGAACCCGCCGTCCGTGCCGTTGGGGTAGTGGTTGCGGAACGTCCACTCCCAGTCGACCTCGCCCTCGGTGCGGTCGTACAGCACCACGCGGTCGTTCGAGCACTCGCAGGACTCGTTCCACTGCCGCATGTTGGCGATCGCGAGGTGCGTCTCGTTGTACACGTCGATGTCGTGGGTGTCGTGGTACGGCAGCGTCTCCTGCCAGACGCGCTCGCGGTTGTCCCGGTTGAGTTCGTAGACGGTCGTCCCGTCGGGGTTGGTCGAGACGACGAGCAGGTTCCCGTTGGGCAGCGGATCCACGTCGTAGAACCACCGCGCGCCGAGGGCGTCCTCGTACACCCAGTTGGTGGTGCCGTTGCCGTCGGCCGAGACGACGCGGGCGGGCTTCTTGCGGTTGCCCTGTCCCTGGAAGTGGTAGCCCTGGATCCCGACGATCGTGGCGTTGTCGGCGGGCTGGTCGATCGTCCCGGGGCCGAGTTCGCTCGGCGAGTCCGCCGAGTCGCCGCCGACGCCGAGAGCGGCGCCCGCCGCGGGCGCCAACAGCGAGAGGACGAGCAGGAGGGCCACCCCGCGGACCAGCCAGCGCCGGGGTGGCAGACTGCGTTGCATGGTCGCGAAAACGGCGGGGAGCGGGAAGGTGTTGCGGTCGCGGGCGACTACATCACGCCGCTGGTCCGCACCGCGAAGTAGACCACGAACGCGCCCGCGAGGATCCACTGGCCGACGTGGATGTCGTCCAACTCGCCCGCGGCGAGTTTCACGACCGGGTAGGAGACGATGCCGGCGGCGATCCCGTAGGCGATCGAGAACGTGAAGGGCATCACCATGATCGTCATCCCCGCCGGGATCGCGTAGGTGAGGTCGTCCCACGCGACCTCGACGGCGTTACCGAGCATCACGACGCCGATGACTACCAGCGCGATGTGGGAGGCGTACTCCGGGATCGCGGCCGCAAGCGGGACGAACAGAAGCGAGAGCAGGAACAGGCCGGCGACGGTCAGCGCCGTCAGGCCGGTGCGGCCGCCCTCCTCGACGCCGGTCGCGGACTCGATGTACGTCGTCACCGTCGAGGTGCCGAGCATCCCGCCGACGGTGGTGCCGACCGCGTCGGCCATCAGCGGCTTGTCGATGTCCGGGAGGTTCCCTTCATCGTCGAGAAAGCCCGCGGACTGGCCGACGCCGACCAGCGTGCCGGCGGTGTCGAAGAAGTCGACGAAGAAGAACGTGAACACGATCAGCGCGAACGTGAACGCGTCGACGTTCGCGAACCCCTCGAGGAACGCGCCCGCCAGCGGCCGGATGTCGTAGGCCGCGAGGCTGTAGGTCGTCGTCGACCCGGTGAGGAAGATGTTCGTCGCGATGGCGGCGCCGCCGGGCACGTTCTCGGGGTTGTACGCGGTGTAGCCGAGCGCCGCGGCGACGTAGCCGGCGACGGTCGTCCCGAGGATGCCGATGACGATCGAACCGCGGATCCCGCGGGCGTACAGCCCGAACGTGAACAGCAGGCCGGCGACCGAGATCAGCGCGACCGGGTCGTTCGCGACCACCGGCGAGAGCGTCAGGAACGTCGCCGGATCGCTCGCGACGACCCGCATCGACTCGAAGCCGATCAGCGCGAGGAACAGGCCGATCCCGGAGCCGACAGCGAGTTTGACCGGTTCGGGGAAGAGCCGGATCACGTACTCCCGCGCGCCGACGGCGGTGAGCGCGATGAAGATGATCCCCTCGACGACCACGGCCGCGAGCGCGGTCTGCCAGGGGACGCCCATCCCGAGGACGACCGTGAACGCGAAGAAGGCGTTCAGCCCGAGCCCCGGCGCCTGCGCGAACGGCCGGTTGGCGTACAGCGCCATCACCAGCGTCGCGGTCGCCGCGGAGATGATCGTGACCACGGCGAGCATCGCGACGAGGCGACCCTGCCCGACCCCCTCGATGTCGATCGCCGCCGCGAGGATCGCGGGGTTGACGACCACGATGTAGCTCATGGTCAAGAACGTGGTCAACCCCGCCAGGAGTTCGGTCCTGACGGTGGTGTCGTGGCTATCCAGGTCGAAGTAGTCGGCCAGCGTCTCTGTGAGACCCATCCGTATGGGTGCATATCGCGACGGTGGTGTACTTGAGGCTTTCCGTACGGTATGCACAAATACGCCCACACGTGCCGGTTGAGTGGCCGATCTACGGGCCTATTCGGAACGAGTATGCACGAAGGTGGGTTTCGAGGCGGCCGTCGAGCGACGCTACCGGTCGTCGAACGTCGTCAGCGCGCCGACGGGGGCGTCGGTGATCTGGCGGGCGCGGTCCATCCCCTCGTCGCCGACGGCGATGAGGGTGAACACGCCGCCGACGGTCGCGTCGGACTGGGCGACGATGTCGAGCAGGAGCTCCTGGGTCTCGCCCGAGCGGATCAGGTCGTCGACGACCAGCACCGTGTCGCCGGCGGAGACGGCGTCGGCGGGGAGGTAGTAGGTGAGCTCGATGCCGGAGGCGAGCCGCTGGCGGGACTCGACGAACTCCTCGACCGCGGTCTCCTTGCGCTTCTTGGCGTAGGCGATGTCGGCGTCGAAGTAGGAGGCCATCGCGGCGCCGAGCGTGATCCCGTCGGTCGCGGCGGTCAGCACCACGTCCGGGCGCTCGAACGCGAACGACTCGGCGGCGACGGGCGCGACGAGGTCCAGGAAGGACTGGTCGAACACGATCGCGCTGTTGTCGACGTACCCCTCGTCGTCGACGCTGACTCGGGACCGGAGCTCGTCGGCGAGTTCCTCGCGGCCGATGCTCTCGACGGTCTCGCGGGCGCGTTCGACGCCCGGGAGCACGTGGCCGTTGACGTAGCGGTTCAGGTCGCCCGCCGGCAGTCCGGTGAGTTCGGCGAGTTCGTCGTACGTTCGACTGCGCTTCAGCGTCCGCAACACGGCGACGGCCCGTAGCTGGAGGGCCGCCTTCTCTGCACGGTTCATGGACACCCTCACGGTTGCACAAGTATGAACACGTCGAAGCGCCGCGACGGGGGAAACGAACAGTGGGGTGCGTCGAACGACGGATCGGCAGCTACCGGTCGGCGAGCAGGTCCGAGGCGGTCACGAGCGCCTCCATCTCGACGCCGTGGTCCGCGAGGTTCTCGCGGCCGCCCTCCTCGCGGTCGACGACGAGCAGCGCGCGGTTCACTTCGGCACCCGCGTCACGGAGGGCCTCAACGGCGTCGACGGCGGACTGGCCGGTGGTCGCGATGTCCTCGACGACGACGACCTCCTCGCCCTCGTCGAGGCGGCCCTCGATGCGGTTGCCGGTGCCGTACTCCTTTGCCTGCTTGCGCGCGATGACGTAGGGCACGTCGGCGGTGATGCTCGTCGCCGAGGCGAGGGGGACGCCGCCCAGCGCGACGCCGCCGAGTTTCTCGCCGTCGAGTCGCTCGGCGAACGCCTCGGCGATCAGGCGGAGACAGCGCGGGTCGGTCTCGAACAGGTACTTGTCGACGTAGTAGTCGCTGGTGCCGCCGTGGGAGAGTTCGAACTCGCCGAACTGGACCGCGTCGGCGTCCCGGAGCGCCCGAATGAGCTCGTCGGTCATGGCTGTGGGTGGGCGTGGGGTCGGGAAAAACTGGTCGGTGCGGCGCTTACCACGGCTCGTCCTTCACGCCCAGCCAGTACGCGATCCCGTTGGTCGCGAGATGGAGCAGCGGCGTGACGACGACCACGACGGCGATGCGGGCGGGCGTGAACACCTGAAGCGTCCAGTCGGGCGCGAACAGGAGTGCGAGCAGCAGGGCGCCGACCACGAAGTCGAGTTGATCGAGCCCGGGGAAGGCGGCGCCGCGCTCGCGGCCGCTGCGGCGTTTGACGAACGAGGCGCCGATGTCGCCCAGCATCGCCCCGAGTGCGAGCCCCAGCCCCGCGTTGATCGGGAATCCGGGGAGCGTGATCCCCAGCGCGTCGCCGACCGCGGGCGCGGCGGCGTCGAGGACGAGCGCGAGCGCGACGCCGACGGCGGTACCGACCGCGGTGCCGCGCCAGGTCTTGCCGCCGCCGAGCAGGCGCGCGTCGCCGAGCGTACGGCCGCCGTCGATGGGGCGGCCGCCGCCGGCCAGCACGGCCGCGTTGTTCGGGACGTACGCCGGGAGCATCGCCCAGAGCGCGCCGGCGATGAGTTCGAGCATGGGCGGGTCGTCGGCGGGGGAGGCCGTAAGTTCCGTGGGTCTCCCCGGCAACAGTGAGTTGGGAGGTGAGTCCGCCCGGCAATGGAGAGGCGGGCGGGACCGAGCGAGGGACGAACGGCGAGGAACGCCAGCGGGGAGGGGTGTGCGGCATCGAAGCCGCGCCAGGGCTAAATACGGGCCTTTTTCAGGCCGAAGAACCTCCTTCGAGGTATGCAGGGTAGTCTGCCGCCCGAGGCACAAGAGAAGATCGAGGAGCTACAGGACCTTCAGGAGACAACCGAGCAGCTTGCGGCCCAGAAGACGCAGGCCGAGACCTCGCTCAACGAGGCCCAGACCGCCCTCGAGGCGCTGGACGACATCGACGAGGACACCACGATGTACCGAGAGATCGGCGAGCTCCTCGTCAACACGGACTACGAGAGCGCCAAGGCGGACCTCGAGGAGAAAGTCGACAGCCTCGAAGTTCGCGTCGACCAGCTCGAGAAGCGCGAGCAGAAGACCCAGGAGGAGTTCGAGGAGCTTCAGGAGGAGCTGCAGCAGCTCCTGCAGGGCGGCGAGGGCGGCGGTCCGATGGGCCCCGGCGGCCCCGGCGCCGGCGCGTAAATGAACGACGCGGAACCGACCGACGAGGAGGTCGTCGAAACCGCCAGCGCGGCCGCCGAAGGGCTCGTGCTGGATCGCTACAAGCAGTCTGAACTGACCGATCTGGACGTGACGGTCACGTTCGAGGACGGCGTACTCGAAGTCGACGTGTACGTCAACCCGCCCGACGACGCCGACGCCGACGAAGTCGCCGACGAGGCGGCCCGCGCGGCCCACGACGCCGTCGAGGAGCTTTTCGACTGAGCGCGGCACGCGCCGCCGCTCGCTACGCCCGCTAGCGTCCCGCTTTCTCCTCCAGTGAGCACCGTGCTCCCGCGGATCGACGGCGGTAGCGCGGCGTTGACGATAGCGCGGGATCGACCCTACGTCACGAAAAAGAGCAGCACGCTGATCGCGATCACCGCGAGGCTGACCGCGAGCGCGTACGCGCCGCCCAGCGAGACCACCGCGTTGGCGTGGGAGGCGAGCGTCTCGGTGCGGTCGTTGCCGAACACCGTCACCTCCGCGCGCTCGGTCGCCATCCCCGCCTCGACCGATTCGAGGTCCGCGCGGGCCCGGTCGACGAGGCCGGACACCGCGTCGATGAACTCGCCGTGGTCGATCTCGGCGCCGATCTGGTTGTCCGCCTCGACGGTGTTGACGATGTGGGTGTCGGTGGTCATCACCTCCGCCGCGTCGACGGTCTCGAGGAGCTCGTCGACGGTCCGGTTCCGGAGCCACGGCTCCATGTTGTTGCCGTCGGCCAGCACGTACGCGGTCTCCTGGCCGCCGACCTCGACGACGGCGGCCCGGATCCCCAGCGGCCCGATCCCCTCCTGGGGTTCCCACTCGGTCTCCTCCCACGCCGTCCCGAGCGACAGGGGCGCCTCGTCGGCGTCGCCGAGGCGGGTGCCCGCCGCCTCGGCGGCGTTGATCATGTCGAACGACCGGGGGCTGCCGGGGGTAACGTGGCCCAGGTCCGGCCCGTCGAGGCCGTTGTTGCAGTTGTGGGCGTCGACGAGCAACACGTCCTCGAGCCCGTTGGTCCGGGCGCCCTCCCGCGCCGTGAGGCCGACGCCGTACTCCACGTCGTCGGCGAATTCCGGGGAGAACGTGTTCACCAGCAGGCCGTCGCCGCCGAAGGCCTGCCCCAGCAGCTTCGCGTCGCCGGCCTGGACGCGGACGCTCCCGGTGGCGTCGTCGCCGTACTCGATCCGCTGGTGGGCGCGGTCGGCGGCGTCGATCAGCCGCTCGACCTCCCGCTCGGTGACGAGGTTGAAGTCGTGGCCGGCGGTGGCGTGGGGCGGGAACGCCAGCCCCTCGGCGGTCTCGGCGACGCGCTCGGGGAGGTTGCCGCCGCCGATCTCGCCCATGGGGCCGGGGTGGATCATCGGGAGCACGAACCGCGCCTTCTCGGCGCCGTCGTCGGTTCGGAACGCGAGCACCGTGACCGGGACGATCGCCTCCTCGCCCAGCTGTTCGAAGAAGTCCTCCAGCTCCCGGGTTCCCTCGGCGACGTGGCCGATGAACCCACGGAGGAAGTCGAGCATGGACACGCCCATCGAGCGGCGCCACGGCCGGTCGACCGCGACGAGGAACACCCAGACCGCGGCGGCGTAGATCACGCAGAGCACGCCCAGCAGGCCGAACTGTTGGGGCGAGAGCGTGCTCAGGACGCCGGGCGCCTCGGCCGACTCGTTCAGGTACGGCGTGAGATACGCCTGGAGCGCCGACCCGCCGTCCGCGAGATACCGGATCGTCCCGCTGTAGACGAACAGCAGGGCGGCCGCGACGGCGCTCTGGATGCTCGCGGGGAGGACCGCGACGGGCAGGGAGGTGCGCGAGACCGCCATCACCACCAGCAGGCGGAGCGCGAACACTGACGCCAGCGCGAACACCAGCGCGTCGAAGACGAACGTCTGGTCGAGCCACGAGACCAGGTACGCGAGCAGCGCGGCGACGCTCACGACGGCGACGATCACCACCTCACAGATCAAGGCGAGCAGCGACGCACGGTTGTAGGTGAGCCGCCCGCCCGTGTAGCGATCGACCCACGGCGTCGCGAACCCGGCGACGACGGTCGGGATGCCGATGAAGAAGATGCCCTCCCACGCGTCCTGGCCGAGGAAGAAGATGCCGCGGAACACCGCGTCCGCCTCGCCGCTGTCGAACGCGCCGATGCCCGCGACGGCGGCCACCAGCAGGGCGAAGGCGAGGCTGGTGTACCAGTTCGGGGCCCGGAAGATGAACCGCGAGAGCCCCGCGAGGTTGCTCTGGGACGCCGTCATCAGTACTGCGTGAAACCCGGACGGCCTAAAACCCGTGACTTCCGTCCGCGGGCGGGCGCCGTCGCCGCCTTACCACGACTCGCAGATCTCGCGGAACGCCTCGAACACCGCGTCGCCCTCGGCGGTGTGGGCGACCTCGGGGTGCCACTGGACGCCGTAGAGTCCGCGGTCGGGGTCGCTCATCGCCTCGATCTCGCACACGTCGCTCCGGGCCGTCCGGGCGAATCCCTCGGGCACCTCGTCGACCTCGTCGGCGTGGCTGGCCCACACCCGCGTCTCGGGGGCGAGGCCGCCGATCAGCGGGTCCTCGTCGTCGAGGATCTCCACCGTCACGTCGGCGTAGCCGCCGTACTCGCCGCTGTGAGTGCTGCCGCCCAGCTCCTCGGCGATGAACTGCATCCCGAGACAGATACCCAGCACGGGCACGTCCAGCTCCAGATACTCCGCACAACGGCCGACGCGGTCCATCGAGGGGCCGCCCGAGAGCACGACGCCGTCGGCGTCGATCTCTGCGGGGTCGGTGTCGTTGTCGAGGATCTCGGTGTCGACGCCGATGTCCCGGAGCGCGCGGCCCTCCAGGTGCGTGAACTGCCCGTGGTTGTCGATGACGACGATTCGGGTCATGGGCTGGGTTGGCCGACGAGGCCCAAAAACACCTCGGAACGGGGGCGAGATACCCACGTCCGTGCATCAGCGCCGGCGCGTCTCACTCCTCTCGACGCTCGCTGGCGGACTGAAAGCCCGTCTCGGACAGCTCCTCCCCCCGGCGCGTCTCCCGGACTGCGAGCGCCTCGGGGTCGGGGGTGGCGTCGTCGTCGACGCGGGCGAAGGAGCGGTGGACCTTCGTGTGGCACCATCGGCAGAGGCCGACCGTGATCTCGTGAGCTGGGTCGTCGTCGTCCGCGTCGCCGTCGTCGCCCGCCGGCCGACCGTCGCCGGCGGCCCCGTAGGAGAGGTGGTGCTCCTCGACCAGCGGGCGGGCGTCGGCGTCGTGGGCGAGCCGGACCTCCGCAAGGCCACAGCGCGCACACTCCTTCGCGTCGGTGGTCGAGCGGTAGTGGGGACAGCGCGACCAGTCCGGGTCCTCCCCCTCGACGGCCGCCGCCTCGGTCTCGGCGACGACGCAGGCGTAGTCGTCGGCGCGGCGGTCGGCCGCGAACTCGGGGTCCCGGCCCGCGTGTTCGAGCGCGTAACGACATCGGCCGTCGTCGGTGAGGTGGTCACAGCGCCCGGCGACCGCGTAGGGGTCGTCGACGCCGACCGGCGTCCCCTCGGGCGTCTCCTCCATACCCGGAGTGGGGCGCCCGCGCTCTTGAACGCTCGGGGGAACGCTTAGTAGGGCGGCGGCGGGAGCGGACGGCGTGCGACTCGTCCACCACCGCGACGGGGAGGCGCGAGCGCTCGAAGGCGGCGTCGCGACCGAGACGCTCGCCGACGACGTCGAGCGGGCCGACGGGCTGCTCTCGCAGGCCCGGGGGCTGATGTTCCGGCGGTCGATCCCCAAGGGGTACGCGCTGGTGTTCTCCTTCGACGAGCCGGCGACCCGGACGATCCACACGCTGTTCGTCCTCGCACCGATCGACGTGCTCTGGCTCGTCGACGACGAGGTGATCCGCGTCGAGCGCCTGCACCCGTTCCGCGGGCTGGCCCACGGGCTCGCGGACACGGTCGTCGAACTCCCCGCCGGCGCCGCCGAGGGCGTCGAGCCGGGCGATACAGTCCGACTCGAGGAGTGAGACTGGCAGGCCGGAACCGGCGTCGCGGCGGTCGTGACGGCCCCGTGGCCGATCGGATCGCTCTTCAGCGAACCGCCCGAAGTTCCGGTATGACCTTCGTCGTCCCGTTCGACGGTTCCGACCTCGCGGAGAGCGCGTTAGTGCGAGCGACGGCGTTCGACGCGGTGTTCGACGAGGGCGTCGTCGCCGTGACGGTCGTCCCGAACGGGAACATCGAGTACGCCCGCGCGGCCGGCTGGCTCGAGGAGGACGAGTCCTTCGACCTGTCGACGATCGTCGACCGGCTCGCCGACCGGGTGCACGAACTCGCACCCGACGCCCGGTTCCGGTACGAGACGGTCGGGCAGTACGCCTCGGCGGGCACGATCACCAAACACGTCCGGCAGATCGCCCGGGACGAGGACGCCTCGATGGTGGTGATCGGCAGCGAGAACGCCGGCCACCTGACGGTGTCGATCAGCAGCATCGGCGGCGGGATCGCGGCCGACGACGCCTACGACGTGCTGATCGTCCGGAGCCAGCAGCCCTCGAAGGTGGAGAAGGTGCAGGCGGCGTCGCCGGCCGCGAGCGAGTCGAAACCGGAGAACACGGAGTAGGTTCGGCGGGAGGGCGACCGCAGAAACGGATCGCGATGGAAACGGGTGGGGCGGACTCCTACGCCAACCCCAGTTCGCGGACCGCGTCGGCGGAGACGGTCACGCCGCTCCCGCTGGCGGTCGCCACCTTCCCGCTCACGTCCTCGATCAGCGCGGCCACGTCCGCGAAGTACCGCGACCCGCGATCGGACTGGATCCGTCGCGTCGCCTTCGCCGGGTACTCGATCGCCCGGCCGCGAACCAACAGCACTGCGAGGTCCATCCTGACGACCATCGGCGCCGCGTCGACCCAGTCGGGGAGCCCCCGCACCGAGCCGGCGTTCTTGTCGCCGACGGGCGCGCCGGCGACGACGAGCGCGCGACCGAGCCGCGTCCCGTGCCGTCCCGGCCGGATCTCGTCGCCCTGCCGGTCGCTCTCGCGCTCGACGTGCTGGGAGCCGACGCCGACGCGGGTGAGCGCGGTCTCGATGTCCCCCTCGCTCTCGGAGTCGTCCGGACTCCACGAGGGTACGTAGTTCCGCCCGTTGATCGCCCCGAACGCGTAGCCGCCGATGACGAGCTTCGCGAGCGCACGCACCGGAACGGTCCACACGTCGGCGTCCCAGCCCAATTCCCGAGCCACGTCGACGGCCCGGGCGGCGTCGGGCTTGCTGCCGTGGTCGACCCACGCCCGGACTTCGCCCCGCGAGATCCCCTCGAACTCGTTGCCCTGGTCGCCGTTGATCGCGCTCGCGACGCGCTGGGAGCCCCAGTCGGCGGGCTTCTCGGCGGCCTCGCGGTAGAGTCGGACCGCATCCCAGGGGTCCTTGCTGCGGTGCTTGTACGTCCGGGCGAGGGCTTCGGAGTCAACGAGGGGCATAGGTTGGTAGGTACTGATTGTTGCCAGTTACGCAGTCAAAATGGGTAGAAATCGCGGGACTGCGACCCGCGGTGGCTATAGATCGACTGTGGCTTCAGCGATGATCGAATCGGATGGCTCGTGAATGAGCCGGATCGTAGTCTCACCGCTGGCACCAGTGCTGATTATCGCAGACTCACCGACGTTGAATTCGTCAGTGATGCTCGTTTCTGCCTCGAAGTCACCGCTGTAGTCTCCTGCGATACGGAGGTCTTCAGCAGCGATGGCGTCGCCGCCGTTGTGCGAGACTTCGACGTCTCCCGCATTCCCTGTCGACGCGGCGTCGATGCTGATCTGGGCCTGTGGTGCCTGGTTGAGGCTGTCCCCAAGACCGAGGACGAACCCACCGATGACAGCCGCCAGAATGACGGTTATTGCAACCATCAGTATCACTCCGATGACCGGACTGACGGCCCGCTTATCGTCCTTCATTTTTTTATACCTCTGTCTCAAGGAGGATGGATTCACTCGGTTCGTGAACGATCGTAACTGTGGCTCCTCCTGACGGAGATTGATCGCTGGCGACTATCACCTCAGAATTACCGACAGTGAAGTCACCAGTCGTTGGAGCTGATGTTGTACCAGCGCTTGATTCAACGCGAATTTCGCCCCAACTGAGAGAGTCCCCGCCATTATGGTTGAGCACGATTTCGTCATTGCCGTCGCCGTCACTGTCGGTTAATTCGGCGTCAAGCTGCGCTTGTGGAGCCTGACTCAAGCTGTCGCCCAATCCGAGTACGAAGGTCCCGATCACAGCCGCTAGAATGACGGTTATTGCAACCATCAGTATCACTCCGATGACCGGGCTTACGCCGCGATTATCGTCGGATGTTAGGAAATATTTAATGTTCATCATTCACCAATATTTAGACGTCAACCTCAGTTTCGAGGAGGATTGACTGAGATGGATCGTGCACCACAGTTACTGTGTGCGGGTTTCCGCCGTCAGCCAAGTCATCACTGCTCCCATCATCGAGACCACCATCGCTAATCGTAAGCGTACCGCCAACGCTCAGTTCGTCGTTGCTGGACCAGCCACTAATGGATAGGGTTGTCACGTTAGTCCCGTCACTTTTCGCAACTCGAATCGTAATATCGCTTTGAGTGAGCGTATCTCCGCCGTTGTGATTAATGCTGATATCTGTGCTCCCACTGCTTGAACTGGCATCTAGCTGAGCCTGCGGTGCCTGCTCGAGACTGTCGCCCAGTCCAAGCACGAACGTCCCGATGACGGCTGCAAGAATCACGGTGATTGCAACCATCAGAATAACACCTATCACAGGTGATACGCCACGATCGTCGTCGAGTACTGCTTTGAGTTTCGCTTTCATTGTTTTCCTACGACCCGGTGGAAGGCACACATTACCACACGCGAGTGAGCCTGCCCGGCCGCGTCTAATCAGTCAAACTTAGGCAGAGGGTAAAAGAAGTAGGCCCTAATTATCACACGCGAAAACAGTTAGATTGTCGACAAGTGTCCGGGGGTCGACGGCAGGGATCACCGCCGACCCCTGCACCGAGTCGTAGGAAATACCCCATTACTGGGGCCACTGAATCATCGCACCCCCGGTGCTAAAACTCCGTCGGCGATGGCGGTATCGATCGGGGCACCGATCGCGAACATCCCGACCCGCGGTCCGAGCCCACGCTGCCCCGTGAGACCAACAGCTCCCCTGGTCACACGGCGCCAACGAGCTGTCCGTCCACGACGAGCGGAAGTTCCTGACCGCGGCGGCGCACGCGAGCCGCGTGCGGCGTCGACGACCTCGGGGGCGCCGATGTCGACGGGACGCCGACGCTGCCACGGAACGGGGTACCAGTTCCTCGCAGGACCGACGACAGAGGCTGTCCGAGTGCAGGAAAACGGAGTATGGGACCGCGGAGAATCCGCACGGCTGATTCTCTTGCTCCCACATCGAAGATGATGGGACCGCCGAGATTCGAACTCAGGTCCTACCGACCCCATCGGCAGAGGATACCACTACCCTACGGTCCCGTACCTTGAACAAACGCTGTCCGGCAGTTAAGCACTTCGTTTCGTCACCCCGCCGTCCCGGGACCACGGATCGAACAAACACCGACCGAGCGCGCCGACGGACTACTCCTCGGCGTCCCGCGGTGCGACCAGGGGACCCTCGTCGCGGGCCGCCATACTGAGCACCGCGTCGCCCTCGTACGCTGCCAGCCCCTCCTTCCGCCCGATGACGTAGCCGTCGTGGTCGCTCTCGACCGTGTCCAACTGCTCGCCCGTCGAACTCACGATGTCGGCGACGACCTCGCCGTCCTCGACCACGTCGCCGGCTTCGACGCGGTGGCGCACGAGCCCCGCCGTCTCGGTTCGCGGCCCGCGGAACCGCCGGACGGGGAAGTCGACCGGCGCGTCGAAGCTCCCGGGCTCCGCGACGGTCGCGGGCCACGCATCGAGCATCCCCATCTCGTCCATCACGCCGTAGGCCGCCGCGACGCCCGCCTCCCGAGTGGCTTCGGTGACGACGCTGTGGCCGCCGAGTTCGGTCGTGAACGCCGGGATCCCCGCCGCGTTGCAGACCGCGCCGGCGGTCGAGCGCTGGAGCGACTGCTCGATGTACTCCTCGGCGGGGTACTCCGTCAGCAGCGGGAGGCCGGTCGCCTCGATCAGCGCCTCCAGTCGCTCGGCGAGCTCCTCGGCCTCGTCCTCGGTCCGGCGCTCGCCGTAGAGCACGCGGTCCCGGATCACGAACGGGAAGGAGTTCACGCCCGCGGTGTGGTTGTCGATCAGCGCGTCGGCCGAGTCGACGATGGCGTCGTAGAGGCGCTCGTCGATGCGCTCCTGGACCTCGGCGGGCCGGGACGACTCGCTCTCGGGGTCGGGGAACTTCCGGTTCGGGTCGTCGTCGCCGTAGTAGGACTGCCGCGCGTTCCGGCGCAGGCCGGCGGGGTTGACGACCGGGACGGCGACGACGGCGCCGGCGATCCGCCCGGGTAGGTCCGCGCGCAGCACGTCCTGCGTGACCGCGACGCCGGTCGCCTCGTCGCCGTGGACGCCGCCGGTGATCCACAGCGTCGGGCCGTCTTCCTCTCCGTTGGCGACGACGACGGGGAGCTTCTCGGGGGTCCCGGTCGGGAGGTCGGTGAGTTCGAGGTGGCCGCGTGCCAGTTCGCCGGGGGCCGCGTTCGCGGTGCCGATATCCATACCCCAGGCTGTGTCGGGGTGGGGGAAGAAGCTACGGCCCGGGCGGGGGTTGCCGGGAGTCAGACGAGCACGCGCTCCAGCGACACGGCCTCGCCCGACTCGGCCGCCGGGTCGCCGACCAGTTTCCCGAGACAGACCGCGCTGCCGTCGGGCGTGTAGCACGCGAGCAGGTCGTCGTCGCCGGGATCGAGGCCCGCTGTGGCGTCGTCGACATCATCGGACTGCGTCCGATTGGCAGACTGGCTTCGCCAGTCGACCTCGACGATCCCCGGCGCGTAGACGGGTGCGCCCTCGGCCACCTCCCGGGCGGCGCTGCGGGCGATCGTGACCGCGGGCAGGTGCGCCATGGCGCGCTCGGCGGGCGAGACCACCTCGCGGAGGAACGCCTCGTGATCGTCCTCGCGCGCCCACGCGATCCCGTCCGCGAGATCCTGCAGGGTCACGAGGTCGGTGTCGTCGAACGGGTCGGTCGCGACGCGGCGGAGGGCGCCCATGTGCCCGCCGGTCCCGAGCGCCAGCCCGATGTCGTGACAGAGCTTCCGGATGTACGTGCCGCTCTCACAACGGATCCGCAGGAGCGCCTGCCGCTCGTCGAGTTCCAGCAGGTCGAGGTCGTAAATCTCCCGGGAGCGCAGGCGCCGGGCGACGGCGCTCTTCCGGGGCGGCTTCTGGTAGATCTCGGTCTCGAACTCCGCCAGCGTGGCTTCGGCGTCCGTCGGCGGGAACCCGTGGAGTTCGAGGACGGCGACGTACTCCTTCGCCCCTTCGAGGAAGACGGGCGCGAGCCGGGTCGCGTCGCCGAGCATCGTCGGCAGACAGCCCGTGACTTTCGGGTCGAGCGTGCCCGCGTGCGCGGCGCGGTCGACGCCCGCGAGGTCCCGGACCCACGCCGCCACCTGGTGGGCCGAGGGGCCGGCGGGCTTGTCGAGGTTGACGACGCCGAAGGAGAGGAGCGCCTCGACGGTGCGCTCGCCCGGCGGATCGCGGAGTGGGTCGGTCACGGTCAGAAGTCGTAGCGGACACCCTCGACGGGGTACTTGCCTTCGTCCTCTGCGGGGTCGTAGCGCTCGACGGCGGCGGTGAGCATGTCCGGTACCACGGCCTCCCCCCACCGTCCGGTGTTGATCGCGGCGTCGTAGATGCTCAGGTCGTGGATGTCGATGTCGTAGAGGTCGGCGTAGCGCTTGGCCTCGCTCTGCTCGCGGCGCTCCGTGACCGCACGGGCCTCCGCGACGGTCTTGTCCTCGCGGTCGGCGATGCGCTCGGCGCGCACGTCGAGCGGGGCGTCGAGCCAGAACCGCAGATCCGCGTGCTCGGCCGCGAGCCAGCCGGCGAGTCGGGACTCGAGCAGCACGTCCTCCCGGGTGGCGGCGATCGTGCGCAGGCGCCGGTCGAGGTCGCGGTCGATCTGGTCCTCCTCCTCGGCGAGTTCGTTGAACTCGACGGGGGTGTAGCCCCGCTCGTCGGCGAGTTCGCGGAAGATGTCGCCGCCGCTGATGTGTTCGAGGTCGAAACGCTCCGCGAGCAGTTCGGCGTTCGTGCTCTTCCCGCTGCCCGGCGGGCCGGAGACGGTGAGTAACATAGCCACTCTCGCGGGCAGAGGGGCAAAATCGTTGCCGTTCGCGGTCGACGCCGTGGGAGGGAGTCACGCTCTCCCGCCAGCGCTTTGGACCGCCGTCCCGAGCACCGCGCATGAACGTCCCCGATTCGGTCGCCACCGCCCTCGCCGACCGCGACGTGGCGGGCACGACCTGCCTCGAGGCCGGCGCCGGCGTGGGGAACGCCACCGCCGGCCTCCTCGACGCTGGCGTCGAGTTCGTCTACGCGATCACCGACCGCGCGGACCACGCCGAGGGCGTCCGCGAGCGCTTCCCGGACGACGACCGCGTGGAACTGATCGAGGCCGACCTGCGCGAGATCCCGCTGCCGGACGACGCGATCGACGCGGTCACCGCCCACGCGCTGTTCAACGTGCTCCCGAACGACGTCGCGGCGCCGATCGCCGCCGAACTCACCCGCGTCGCCGCGCCGGGCGCGACGCTGGTCGTCGACGACTACGACCCGATGCCGCCCGAGTCGCCCGTGCGGCAGCTGTTCGGCGTCGAGAACGCCGCCGCCGAGTTGGCGGGCGCACGACCGGCGCTGACGTTCTACCCCGCCGACGGCTTGCGACGCCTGTTCGGCGGGCACGGCTGGGACCACGACCGCACGCGGTCGATCCTGGAGCCGGTGCCGTGGACCGAGAGTCACCTCACGGCCCACACCGCGGAAGTTCGCGGGCACGCGGCGTCGCTGCCGGACGCGCTCGGAAAGCCGCTGGTCACCGAGGCCGAACGGCTGGCGAAGGCGACCGGGCACAGCGACGAGGGACGGATGTACAGCATCGCGATGACGCTGTCCGGGTAGCCGACCCGTGAGTGTGTAGCCTCCTTTTTCACCACGGGGGCGCTACCCCCCGCTAATGAGCACCGACCGGAAGCAGTCCGGCTTCAAGCAACGAACTCGGGTCGACGACGCACTGGCGGCGCTGCACGACGCCGTCGATCCCCACGGCCGCGTCGAACATCTGCCGCTCCAGGAGGCGGACGGGCGCACGCTGGCGACGACGCTCGAGGCGCCCGCGAACGTGCCGTCGGCCCCGGAGGCGGCGATGGACGGCTTCGCGGTCCGGGCGGGCGACAGCTTCGGCGCCTCCGACCGCTCGCCGGAAGTCCTGCGGGTCGTCGACGATGACCCGACCGAGGGCACCGTCGGCCCGAACCAGGCGCTCCGGGTCCACACCGGGAGCGCGCTCCCGGAGGGCGCCGACGCCGTGGTGAAGATCGAACAGGCCGAACCGATCGCCGACGAGGTCGAGGTCTTCGACGCCGTCGCCGAGGGCGAGAACGTCGCCCCCGCGGGCGAGGACGTGACGGAAGGCCAGCACCTCTACGATCCCGGCGCCGTGCTGCGCCCCTCCGACCTCGGCCTGCTGAAGTCGGTCGGCTTCACCGAGGTTCCGGTCTTCGAGAAGCCCGACGTGACGGTGATCCCGACCGGCGACGAACTGGTCCAGGAGAACCCCGGCCCCGGCGAGACCATCGAGACCAACGGCCTCACCGTCGCGCGGTTCGTCGATCGCTGGGGCGGCGAGCCGACCGAACTCGACCCGGTCGAGGACGACGAGGGCGCGCTGAAGGCGGCGATCCGCTCGGGGCTCGACGGCGACCTCGTCGTCACCTCCGGCGGGTCGTCGGTGGGGCAGCGCGACCTGCTGCCCGAGGTGCTCGAGGACCTCGGCGAGATCGTCGTCCACGGCGTCGCGCTCAAGCCCGGCCACCCGTTCGGGTTCGCGGTCTGTGAGGGGACGCCCGTGCTGATGCTGCCCGGCTACCCCGTCGCGACGATCGTCAACGCCGTGCAGTTCCTCCGCCCGGCGGTGAAGCGCGCGATGGACGCGCCGCTACCGCCCCATCCGACCACCGAGGCGAAACTGGAGCGGAAGATCGCCAGCGAACCCGGCGTCCGGACGTTCGCCCGCGTGACACTCGAAGCACGGGAGGACGACCCCCTGCCGGCGGCGGTTCCGACCCGGGTTTCGGGCTCGGGCGTGCTGTCGAGCGTCGCGCTCGCGGACGGCTGGGTCGTCGTCGACGAGGCCGCGGAGGGGATCGACGCGGGCGAGACCGTCGCGGTCCAGAACTGGGAGGCGAGCCGATGAGCGACCGCAAGGAGTTCCGCGACCTCACCGAGCCGGCGCAGGCCCACGAGGCCATCGCGTCGCTGGACCTGGCAGCCGACCCCGAGACCGTCCCGCTGGAGGAGGCCCGCGGCCGGATCCTCGCCGAGCGCGTCGACGCCGACCTCGACGTGCCGGGATTCGACCGGGCGTCGATGGACGGCTACGCGGTCCGGGCGAGCGACACCTTCGGTGCCGACGAGGCCGACCCCGCGGTGCTCGATCTCGCGGGCGCGGTCCACGCCGGCAGCGAGCCGGACGTGTTCGTCGCCGAGGGCGAGTGCGCCGAGATCTCGACGGGCGCGGTGATGCCCGACGGCGCCGACGCGGTCGTGATGGTCGAGCGGACCGACGAGGCCGCCGGCGAGGACGAGGCCATCGAGATCCGGACCTCGGTCGCGCCCGGGGACCACGTGATGCCCGCCGGCGCCGACATCGCCGCCGGCCAGCGCGCGCTGGGCCCCGGCACCGAACTCACGCCGCGCGAGATCGGCCTGCTCTCGGCGCTCGGGCGCGCCGAGGTCGAAGTCCGGGGCCAGCCGACGGTCGGGATCGTCTCGACCGGCGACGAACTGGTCCGACCCGGCGGGGACCTGAACAGCGACGCCGGCCAGATCTACGACGTGAACAGCTACACCATCGCGTCCGGCGTCGAGGAAGTGGGGGGGGAGGCGGAGCTCTACCCCCACGCCGGCGACGACATGGCGGCGATGGAGGAGGCACTGACGACCGCCGCCGAGGAGTGCGATCTGGTGCTCTCCTCGGGATCGACCTCCGCCTCCGCGGTCGACGTGGTGTACCAGGTCATCGAGGACCGCGGCGAACTCCTGCTCCACGGCGTCTCCGTGAAGCCGGGGAAACCGATGCTCGTCGGCCGCCTCGAGGACAGCGCCTACGTGGGCCTGCCGGGCTATCCGGTTTCGGCACTCACGATCTTCCGCACCTTCGTCGCGCCGGCGATCCGCCGGGCTGCGGGGGTGCCGGAACCCAGAACGGCGACCGTCGAGGGGACGCTCGCGACCGAGGAGCGCTACAGCGAGGGCCGCACCCGGCTGATGCCGGTCGGGCTCGTCGAGAACGAGGCCGGCGAGACGCTCGTCTACCCGGTCGACAAGGGCTCGGGCGCGACCACCAGCCTCGTCGAGGCCGACGGCGTCGTCGAGGTCGACGCCGACACCGAGTACCTCGCGGAGGGCGAACACGTCCGCGTGACGCTGTTCTCGCCGAGCGTCCGGACGCCGGCAGTCCTCGCGTTCGGCGAGGACGATCCGGCGTTCTCCCGCCTGCTGGATCGGCTCGGGTCGAGCCGGTTCCTCCCCGTCGGCTCCCGGGAGGGGCTGCGACGCCTGCGTGACGGCCTTCCGGACGCCGCCGTCGTCGCCGGCCCGGTCCGCCGGGAGGTCGAGGCGGTCGAACTCGGGGCGTGGGAGCGCGAGTGGGGGCTGATCGTGCCCGAGGGCAACCCCGCGGGGATCGACGGGTTCGGCACGCTGGTCGACGGCGACCTGCGGTTCGTCAACCTCGATACGGCGACCGGTCTCAGGGCCAGCGCCGACGCCGAACTGGAACGCCTCGCCGCGGCGCGTGACGCCGACGCCGCGGACCTGCAGGCCGCCATCGACGGCTACGAGTTCACGCTCAAGGCCCACGAGAGTCCCACGCGGCGCGTCCTCGCGGGCGACGCCGAGGCCGACACCGGCCTCGGCCTGCGCGCGACCGCCGAGAAGTTGGGACTCGGGTTCGTCCCGGTCGACACGCAGACCGTCCGGGTTCGGGCCAATCCCGCACGCGTCGGGAAACAGGGCGTCGAGGACCTGAAAGCCGCCCTCTCCGGCGTCGACGAGGTGCTGGCCGAACTGCCGGGGTTCACCGCCGCGGAGTGATGGCCCGGCGCCGGATCCTCGCGCTCGGCGACTCCTACACGATCGGCACGGGGGTCGACGCGGACGAGCGCTGGGTGTCGAAGCTCGCGGATCGACTGCGCGACGAGGGCGAACCGGTCGCCGACCCGGTCGTGATCGCCGAGAACGGCTGGACGACCGACGACTTGGACGAGGGTATCGACACAGCAGTCGCCGGCACGCGGTCGGCCGTCGACGGCGACGCGGGAGTGGCGGGCCCGTTCGACCTCGTGACCCTCCTGATCGGCGCGAACAACTGCTTCCAGGGCGAGCCACCCGCCGAGTTCGCGCCGAAGTTCCGCGCGATGCTGGATCGCGCGCTCGGCTTCGCCGCGGACCCCGACTCCGTGGTCGTGCTCACCGTCCCGGACTACACGCTCACCCCCGTCGGACGGGAGAACGACCCCGACGAGCACGCCGAGCGACTGGAACGGTACAACGAGATCGTCCGGAAGGAAGCGGGAGCGCGGGGGACGCGGCTCGTCGACGTGGTGCCGCCGTCGAGGGCGGTGGTGGATCGCCCCGACCTGATCGCCGGCGACGACCTCCACCCCGCGCCGGCCCAGCACGACCTGTTTCTGGATCGGATCGGTCCGGTCGCCCGCGAGGCGATAGGGGATTAGTTCCGGAGAACGCGGTCGTCGAGGTCGGTGAACCGCTCGACGCGGTGGTCCGCGAGGACGCACTGGCCGCGGCGCTCCGGCCCGTGGCGCTCGACGTGGACCGCGTCGAGGCCGGCGTTCCAGGCCGCGCCCACGTCGCTGGAGCCGTCGCCGGCCAACACGCCGTCGCCGGCGGGATCGACGCCGAGTCGATCCATCGTGTGGTGGACCGGCTCGGGGTCGGGCTTCCAACCCAGGTCGTCCGAGCAGGTGACGAACGCGTCGAACCGCGAGCGCAGGTCGAGGTGGTCGACGACGTGGTTCGCGAGGAAGGGCGCGCAGTGGGTGACGACGCCGACCGGGCGGCCCGCGCGATCGAGTTCGTCGAGCAGGGCGGCGGCGTCGTCGTGGACGAAGGTCGCCTCGGCGCGGGCCGCGGGGTCCTCGGCCTCGTGGAGGGCGGGCCAGAACGTCCCCGGGTCGAGCCCCATCGCCTGCAGTTTCTCGCTGCGGGGGCCGCCGAGGCCGTGCCAGAGGGTCTCCACCTCCTCGTGGGTGAACTCCCGGCCCAGCCGGTCGCCGACCGCCTCGAACACCCGGTGGCGGTAGCGGGGCTCCACGTCGACGACCGTGCCGTCGAGGTCGAGGAGCCAGAAGTCGTACATGGGGCGACAGCTAGCGGGTACGGGGGTAAGTGCTTTTCTGCCGCGGGCCCACGCGTCGTGAGCACGAGAATCGACCGCGTCGGTTCTCGGCGGTCAGACAGCCTCGGTCTCCACCACGTGCACCGACGAGCCGAGGTACTGGTGGACCACCTCGTCGACGCTCGCGGCGTTGAACCGCGAGAGGTCCGTCCCGATCTCGGTTCGGAGCGCCTCGAGGTACTCGTCGTCGGCCCGGAGTTCGGAGAACGACAGCGAGACCACCTCGACGCCGAGCCAGTCGCTCGCGGCCTCCCGCAGCGGCGCCTCGTCGCCGATATCGCCGTGCCAGAGCCGGTCGCGGAAGAACAGCCAGTCGATCCGCTCGGGGCCGGGTTCGACGCCCGGCACGGGCGCGAACAGCCGCAGCGTCGTCTCGAAGCGGTTCGGATCAAGCGCGGCACCGTCGCTCGGGACGCGGAACGCCGCCTCGAAGGTGTAGGCGGCCTTCATCGCCGGGGACGCGGGAGGGGAGCCATCAGTACTCGCCGTCGGTGTAGTCCGCCAGCCGGAGGTCCTTCTCGGTGACGTTGCCGACCTCGTGGGTGGTGAAGCGCACCTCCACCTCGTCGTAGCGCAGCGTGATCTCGGGGTGGTGGGCCTCCGCCTCGGCGAGGTCGGCCACGTCGTTCACGAACCGGACGGCGCTGCCGTAGCTGTCGAACTCGTAGGTCCGGATGATCTCGTCGCCGTCGAACCGCCAGTCCTCGGGGAGTTTGCGCTCGATCTCGTCGTCGTCGAGTGGGTCGGCCATACCCGGGTAGTCGGGTGGGAGGGAGGAAAAGGTTCGCCCGGCGACTACTCGCCCGCCGCCTCATCGGCCGCGTCGGCGGCGCCCTCGGCGTCGACGACGTCGACGGTGGGGTCGAACAGCTCCATGGCGGTCCGGATCGTGTTCCAGTCGTCCTCGCCGGCGGCCTCGCGGAGGCTCTCGGTCGGCGGCGCGAGCAGCTGGGAGACCAGCGAGTCCGCCAGCGCCTCGACGGTCTCGCGCTGGTCCTCGTTCAGGTCGCCCTGGGCCTCGAGTTTGGTGAGCGCGCGGTCGAGTTCGCGGCCCTTCATGCGCTCGGCGCCCTCGTACATCCCGCGGATCGCCTCGTCGGCGCGGGCGCGCTTGAGCGAGGAGAGCAGGCGGTCGTGCTCCTCCTCGATCATCGCCTCGACCTGCCGGGCGGCCGTGCGACGCTGTTCGTGGGCACGTTCCGTGACGCGCTCCAGGTCGTCGATGTCGTGGACGACGACGCCGTCGAGCTCGTCGGCCGCGGGGTCGATGTCCCGCGGCCGGGCGATGTCGACACAGACCGCGTCGGCGCCGTCGAGGTCGCCGGCGTCGAGCACCGGGTCGGGGGCACCGGTCGCGGCGACGACGACGGTCGCGTCCTGTGCGGCCGCGGGCGCGGCGGCGAGGCCGACCGCATCCGCGTCGACGCCCACGTCCTGGGCGACGTGTTCGGCGTTCGTGACCGTGCGGTTGGCGACGACGAGGCGGTCGACGCCCGCGCCGTCGAACGCGCGGGCCGCGAGCGTCCCCATCTCGCCGGCGCCGAGCACGAGCGCGGTCGCGTCCTCGAGTTCCGCCTCGCGGGCGGCGAGTTCGACCGCGGCCGACCCCATCGAGACGGTGCCCTCGTTGATCGCCGTCTCGGTGCGGGCCCGCTCGCCGACGTGGACCGCCTTCAGCAGCGCCTCCTCGAGGACGGGGCCGAGCGTGCCGTCCTCGCGGGCGCGCTCCATCACGTCTTTCACCTGCCCGATGATCTGGTCCTCGCCGAGCACCAGCGACTCCAGGCCGCTCGCGACCCGCATCAGGTGACGGATCGCTCCCTCGTGGTCGTACTGCGTGACCGCGCCCTCGCGGACCTCGGGGGCGAAGTCGGCCAGCGCGTCCCGGCCGTCGGCGTCGTCGTCGGTCACGACGTACGCCTCCGCGCGGTTACAGGTCGCGAGGACGACGCTCTCGTCGACGCCGGGGCGGGCTGCGAGTCGCTGGGCGGCCGCGCTGGGGTCCGCCGGCGCAGCCGACTCCACCTCCTCGACGGTCGCGAGCGTGTGGGAGACGCTCACGCCAGTGATCACTCCGGTCACGGGTCTCTCTCAGCGGTGATAACCGTGGTACTGGGTAAAAGGTTCCGGATACGGCGAAGGGGTGAGCCGAACGGGTTCGGCTCAGGGGACGGTCGTGACCTGTGCGACGTGATCGAGCGCTTCGAGTTCGTCGGCGAGGCCCGACTGATCGACGCCGACCTCGTAGTAGAACACCAGATCGAACGTGCCCTCGCGGAGGAGCTGCTGGCACTCCCAGACGAACTCGTCGTCCGCGACGGTCTTGCCCTGGAACTGGTTGGAGGCGAACTCCTCGCTGTCGTTGCCGGCGTAGATGTAGCTCTCACCTTTCTGTGCGTACTCGGCGATCACGTCGTTGATCGCCACCGTGAGTTCGTGCATCTCCAGGTCCTCCTCGCCCGCGAGGTCGGTGTGGACGATGCTGCCTTCCAGTTCGATCTCACCCGGTTCGAGCAGGCGCTTGGCCCGCCTGTAGAGTTCGTCGTCGACGGCGTCGGCCATGTGAGCACTCCGAGCGGCGAGGGTTTACCGGTGGCGGTTCGTGCGCGGCCACGTGACGACCGGCAGCCGTGTGGCGGCGCCGGCCGCGCCGGCGAACACGCGAAAGGGCTATCCGGCCGCCGCGGGAACTGTGGGTGATGCGACTCCGGTACGTGATCCCGGCGCTCCTGCTGATCCCTCTGGCAGACGCGCTGCTGCTGGTCGTCGTCGCCGACTACCTCGGCTGGCAGGCCACGGTGCTGCTGGTGGTGCTGACCGGCCTGATCGGGATGCTGCTCGTGCGCGCCGAGGGGCGCCACACGCTGGCCCGGATCCAGGAGAAAGCCGCCCGCGGGGAGGCGCCGACGGACGAACTCTTGGACGGGGCGCTGTTGATCGCCGCGGGCGCGTTCCTCCTCACGCCCGGCGTCGTCACCGACGCGCTGGGGTTCCTGCTCACCATCCCGCCGACGCGCTACCCGATCCGGATGCTGCTGAAGCGGTTCGTGGTGATCCCCAAACTGGACGAACAGACGAACGGGTTCGTCACCGGCGGCGTTTGGACGAGCGGGTTCCCGAACGACGGCGACGCCGGCGGGAGCCCGTTCCAGGAGGACGGCGACGGCGGCCCGTTCGCCGGCGGGAACGCCGGCCCGTTCGACGGGGCGGCGAACGACCCGTTCGGGGACGGCGACGAGGACGGCGACGACGTGTACGACGTCGGCGCCGACGAGTACCGGACGAAAGACGACGAGGAGTGAGGCCAGAACCGGCCGCGGGCGCCGCGGTCGGCGAAGAGAAAGCCTTAACAGATACGCCGGCCAACGACTGAATGCGCTCACCTGGGCCAATAGCTCAGTTAGGTTGAGCGCTCGGCTGATAACCGGGAGGTCCGCGGTTCAAATCCGCGTTGGCCCATATCCCAATGCGGTCGGCATTTAGCCGTCGCGTGTTGGGGGCTGACTCCTCCCCAGCCACCTAACTTCGTTCCTACTTACCCTGAGAGAAACGTCCATTTTCGGTTAGCTTCGACCGCACCTCTCCCGCCCCTTATCGGTGTCCACCAGTTAGATTTGCTGATTGGTCGTTTCAGGGCGAAAATACTAATCTTGTTGAAACCCATTAGTTCGGTACCCCAGTACTGAAATAGCCGGTGAGTGGGATTGCTTTCTAACCGCTCTTGGGTTTTTGTTCAGCTACTGTAGTGTTTGTACTTCCAACAGTTCCTTCAGGCTTGGATAGGAATGGTCGATTAACGAATGAGGCGCCGACGTTTCCTCCGTCACGGGGTCATTGCCGGAGTCACCGTCTCCATCGCCGGCTGTAACACAAAGACGGGTACGCCAGACGGCGAGTCGGATACATCGACGCCCGGGGCTGACGAAACACCGGAGGACACCGCTACATCTGCAGAACAGACACCTTCGGAAGGTGAACAGCAGCCCAGCGAAGATTCCGAACCAGCGGCACGGTACTTTTTCGAGGACGAAACCGGGGCACTCGGCCACCTCGCAGACGACGAAGTACCCCAAAACTACGACCACAGCATAACCAACTCTGCTACAGAGTCCGAATACCGGGAGATGCAGAGAAACGACCGCCAGTACCCGGAAGGACTGGAAGACGGACAGTTGACGATGACCGTCGACGAAATGATCTCCCGCGCCGAAGAGATCTACAACAACCCCGAAGAAAACATAGACACATTAGGATACGAAGACCTGAACTTCGCTGAGGAAGACGACGAAATAGTATTCACCCGGGCATTGATCAAAGCATCACAGGAAGCAGGAGTGGCCAGCTCGGGACTGGCAAATATTGTCGTAGCAAACATCGCAGAAGACGCCGTCGACCAGATCCAACCCGGCTTCACTGATTTCAAACTATCAACTCTACCAGCAACTGAACCGATAGCACCCGGAAGACAGGGACACAGCGGAGGCGTAAGAGAGAATGACTTCAATCAGAGCTTCGGGAACTCCGGCTTTAGACATATGGCTGCCCTGCTCCAGTACGAGAAAGATGGAGAAACAGAACTCAAATACGCCGAACAAACTAACTCAGTAAACGTAAATACATTTAGAAGAGTAATCAGGGATCCAGAGTTCTCGCTCTACCGCTCAAGCCTAGAACAAGATACTGTAGACAATGCAAGAGACTCAGAGCCTGGAGACGAGGGAACAATGTTCCCAGAACACTACGTCACAGCACTCGACTACACCAAAGCAAGAGAGCTAGAGAGTTCCGATGATAACATTCTTGGGTTCGGAGAAAACAAAAGCGGAACTCTTCTAGCTGTTGGAGATGAAATAGATGCAGTTTTGATGCAACTAGTAGATGATATGGGCGTCACAGGATACAATAATAACGAAGACCTAGATCTTGAGAGTGCTAGACCTGATTGGGGAGGTACAGTAGTATCAGATGAATTTGGGGAAAGCCTAGAAGGGTATATCACTAGCCCAACTAATAAGGAAAGACAATATCTAGAAAATATAGGAAGAGGACTATTCCAAATTAGAAACCAAGTGGGTATGAATGCCTCAATTGCGCTAACTGGTACGTTAGAAGATCCTGAAATTCTGCCTACAGATCAAGAGACAGTGAATGCAGTAAGACAGGATCAAGCATACGATCAGGTTCGAAAAAGAGTCCTCGCGTAGCGGTTAGTAGTTCACCTGTACTTACCGACTGAAGAGTATGGTTTATCCGCATCAGTTAGTTCCAACTGAGCCGAATATGTCCATACTCCAGTTAGTCCTAAATCGAATCCAAGTAATCACGTCGCTGTTCCGCCTTCTCCTGCTCACCTCGCCGGTCGTAATGCTTCTCCAGAACGTCGAGGCTCACGTTCATCCGGTCGCTGACGATCTTCTCCGGCACATCTCCGGACAAGTGGTGGGTAATCGACCCTCGGCGAATCGCGTGCGGACTAACACTCGATGGGCAGGTACTCGCCTTGTTTCGGTCCATTGCCTCACAAGTGTCTATTTCGCGGTCGTGTGGACACTCACCTGTGTATTGGCAAGGACGAGTAATACGGTAGATGCTGTCCCGAAGTGAGGACTTCGCCGGTCGTCCAGAGCGAGAGGTGAACAGTGGCTTGCGGTCGTGATCGTCGGCCACCTTATCGCGGCTATACGTGAGATACGCATCCAGCGCGTCACATACCTCGGGACTCAAAGAGACGTATCGCTCACCTGCCTCCTTGTTCTTTAGTCGGGTATCAGTCTCAGGGCGGTGGTGAAGCTCCACATACTGCTCCTCAGGGTCGTAGTCCCCTACGTTGAGGCCGTGGGCGGCTCCGATTCGCATCCCTGTATGCCACAGCAACTCCACGAGAGCGTGCGTCCGAGTCGAGAACTCGAACTTCCGGAGGTGGTTGATAAGCTGTTCCGCGGCGTCCTTATCGAGGAGTACCGTTCGTCGGTCCTCGTTCTTATCCAGCGATGGCATCAGGATTTTCTCGTGCGTACCGGGTGCGACGGCGTCGATGGTCTCACACCACTTGATGAACACCCGGAGCGTCGATAACTGCGTAACCATCGTGACGTTGTTGAGGTCGCCGTCGTCGCGCCGCCACATTTTGAATCGCTGGAGGTCACGCCCAGTCACTTCGTTCATATTGTCGATCTCCGCGACCGTATCGGTCCACTCAACGAAGTGCTTGAGTCTGTAGTGATGCGCTTGGATGGTGGATTCGGAGACTTCCTGTCTCCGCTGTTCAAGATACAGTTCTTTTGCCTCTGTCGGCTGGATGGGTTCGAGTTCGTCGTTTAGACTCATTGCTGTCTCCGAATCCCGATGCGCTCGTTGAACCGCCTCCTTCCAATGTGCGCGTCAGGGGGCAACCGAATCTGCGGTGCGGTCCGGGCCGAGGGCGATTTATCGCCCGAAGGCGCGGCGGTCCGCGCGTTCAAATCCGCGTTGGCCCATCCAATTTCGGGCTGACTCCCCAGCCACCTAACTTCGGCCGCTAACTCCCGAGAGAGGTCTCCGTCCGGACCGTTCGTCCGTCGCTCCTACTCCACCCGGACCGTCCGATCGTCCCGTACCGGCGCCAGCGGCAGTTCCGGGAACGTCGCCTCGACGACGAACCGGAGTTCGTCCTCGTCGGCGCCGAACACCGGCGCCGGCACCGTCTCCGAGTCGCGGAGATACGTCGCCGTCTCGGTCATCTCCGTCCCGTTGACCGTCACCCGGACACCCACGCGGGCGCCGCCGCCCACGTTGCGCACGATCAACTCACACATCTCGTTCTCGCCGGTCGGGATCGAGTCGGGGAACTGGCCCCAGCCGACCGAGATCCGGGGCAGGTCGCCCGCGGCGTCGACGACGCGCTCGGCGACGCTCCGCGAGAGTCCGGCGTTCGTGAGTTTCTCGGCGCCCGCGTCGACCAGTTCCGACGGCGAAGCGAACCCAGCGTCGGCCAGCGACTCCGCGCGGCCGGCGCCGACGCCCTCGATCGCCGTGAGCCCCACCGCGTCCCGCGGCACGCCGTGTTCGACGCGGGCCTCCACCCGGCGGACGAGGTTGGCCGCCCGCGGGCCGGCGAACGCGGCGGCGAACTCCCGGAGCGCGGCGACGAGTCTGAGCGCGTTCTGGCGGATGATCCACGCGTCCGACCGGAGTTCGCTGGGAGTACGCCCCTCGGTCGCGGCGTGGAGGATGGCCAGCACCTTGCGGTTGCCGTTCTCCAGGTCGGTCTCGACGCCGGCGCCGTCGAGCGCGCGGTCGATCGCCTCGGTCTCGGACTGGCGGGCCGAGACGGAGGCGAACTCGCCGGCGGCGGCGACGGCCTCGAGCACGTCGTCGCCGGTCAGGCGGTCGCGCTCGCAGACCTCGCGGAACCGCTCGGCAGTGTCGAGCCGGAGGTAGTAGTTCGACGCGAGTCGCCCCAGCGTCGTCGCCTCGACCGCGAGGTCGTCGTCGGTCTCGACGAACCCGGACTCGACGAGGCTCTCGACGGTCCCGCGCACGCGCTCGCGGAGGTTCTCGAAGTCGTACTGGTCGGGTTTCGACTGGGCGCGGACGTAGTAGAACGTGGTCTCGACCCAGGACATCACGTCGTCCAGCCCCTGGATCGTCCCCATCGCCACCTCGGCGTTGAGGTGGGTCTCGATGTCGCCGGCGAGCGTCGACTCGATCTCCTTCCCCTCCCGCAGGAGGGTCCGGTACTTGTCGGCCTCGTCGGCGTCGCAGACCACCCAACCGTAGCCCACGTCGTCGTACCCCGGCCGCCCCGCACGGCCGAGCATCTGGAGCACGTCGAGCGGCGATATGTCCACCTCGCCCTCCAGGGGGTCGTGGTACTTCGTGTCGCGAATCACCACACAGCGGGCGGGGAGGTTCACCCCCCACGCGAGCGTGGAGGTCGAAAAGAGGAGCTGGATCTTCCCCTCCTTGAACCACTGCTCGACGAGGTCCTTGTCGTTGCGCGAGAGGCCGGCGTGGTGGAACGCGACGCCGTCGACGACGGAGTTGCGCAGCGTCTCGTTCTCGACCTCCTTGGCGGCGGTGTGGAAGTCGTAGTCGCCGCGGGAGCCCATCTCGATTTCCCACTCGGTCGTCTCGTCGCGGGCCTTCTCGGCGGCGCGGACGGTGTCCTGCCGCGAGGAGACGAAGACGAGTGACTGTCCCTCCTCGCTGATGTGCGGTTTCGCGAGGTCGAGCGTGCGGTAGAGCCGGCGGTACTTGTCGGCGAAGGAGTTCTCCCCGTGGCTGTACGTTTTCACGCCGGTTTCGAGGTCGACCGGGCGGTACTCGTCGCCGAAGGCGAACGTGCTCTCCGGCGGCGCGTCGAGCCACTCCGCCACGTCCTCGACGTTGGGCATCGTCGCCGACAGCGCGACGATCCGGGGGTCACAGAGCCGGCGGAGCCGCGAGACGGTGACTTCGAGCACCGAGCCGCGCTTCTCCGAATCGAGCAGGTGGACCTCGTCGATCACACAGCAGTCCACGTCGGTGATGAAGCCGTAGCGCGCCGACTCGTGTTTCCGGGTGGCTGAGTCGGTCTTCTCCGGCGTCATCACGAGGATGTCCGCGCGCTCGGCCCGGCGCGGGTCGAGGTCGCGCTCGCCGGTGACGACGTAGACGGAGTAGCCGAGTTCTTCGAACCGGTCCCACTCGGCCTCCTTCTCGTTGGTCAGCGCGCGCATCGGCGCGATAAAGAGCGCCGTACCGCCCTCGCGCAGCGTCTTGCAGATGGCCAGCTCCGCGAGCGCGGTCTTGCCCGACGCGGTCGGCGCGCTGGCGACGACGTTCTCGTCAGTCTCCAGGAGGGCGGGCAGCGCCTCCCGCTGCATCGCGTTGAACTCCTCGAACGCGAACGCCGCGGCGAACTCGGGGACGGCGTCGGCGACGCGGGCCGTGGCGTCGGAGCGCTGAGACACGGTCCGAACCGGGTGGGCCACGGAGAAAGAGGTTTCCTTCGCTCGCGCGGGCGCGCCCACGGCGGGGCGGTCGCGAAACGATCACGTCGCGACGCCCCGACGGCGGCCTAATCCGCGGCCGCCACGTCCGCCGCGCGGCGCATCATCCCCTCGCCGGTCGCGTACTTGAAGTAGGCCGCCAGCCCCAGCGCGGCGGCGACGTTCGACCCCGTCACCGCCCAGAAGATCGCCGCCATCCCCCAGCCGAGTCCGGGGGCGACCGAGAGCCCGAACGCGCCGATCCCGACGCCGACCGGGAGCGCGAGCACCGCGATCGGGAGGCGGATCCCCCAGTACTTCACCAGGTCGACGATCAGGCTGGTCTTCGTGCGGCGGGCGCCGTTGAGCCCGGCGAGGAGCATGTAGGTGGCACCGATGGCCCAGTACCCGTACGCGAGGATCTCGAGGTACCGGATCGAGAGCGCCCGACCCTGTTCCGAGAGGTCCGGCACGAACGCCCGTGTGAGTAGCTCCGGGATGAGGAGCTGTACCCCACCGATCAGCGCGAGCGCGCCGGCGGCGATGCCGACGCCGAGCCACGTCGCCCGCCGGGCGCGGTCCGGCCGGTCGGCGCCGAGGTTCTGGCCGACGACGCTCTGGCCGGCCTGCTGGAGCCCCTGTGCGGGGACGAACGCGATGGTCGCGATCCGGGCGCCGACGGTGTAGGCCGCCAGTCCCGCGGCGCCGCCGACGACCGTGACGATCGCGACGACGACCAGCCGGACCGACTGGGCGGCGAGCCGCTGGCCCCCCGCCGGGAGGCCGATGTCGACCATCTCCCGGAGCTCGTCGAGGTCCAGCCCCGCGTCGGCGAGCGAGAGCGAGAGCGAGCCGTGGTCGCCGGCGAGCCAGTAGAGCCCGAGCGCCATCGACATCGTGTAGCCCAGCACCGTCGCGAGGGCGGCGCCGGCGACGCCGTACTCCGGGAACGGGCCGACGCCGAAGATCAGCAGCGGGTCGAGCACGAGATTGCCGCCGATCGCGAGGAAGTTGAGGTACATCGCCGTCTCGGAGTCGCCCGCGCCGACGAACCCCATCTCGACGGTGTCGCTGACGGAGGTGAGCGGGAACAGCAGCATGTACGTCGAGAGGTACGCCGCGGCCTGGGGCGCCACGTCCGGCCCCGCACCGAGGAGGCGGACGATCGGGCCTGCGGTGGGCGCGACCAGCAGCGCCAGGACGAGCCCGGCGACGAACGCGAGCGCGATCCCGTGGAACACCGCCTTCCGGGCGCCGGACTGGTTCTCGCCGCCGACCCGCTGGGAGACGAGCACCTGCGTCCCGACCATCGCCGCCGTCAGCGGGACGAACAGCAGCGCCATGATCGGCTGGTTCAGCCCCACCGCGCCGACCGCCCCGTCGCCCAGTCGCCCCAGCCAGAACACGTCGGCCGCGGAGTTGGCCACCTGCACGAGGTTCTGTGCGACCAGCGGCGCCGCCAACACGAGCAGCGCCCGCGAGAGCCGGCCCTCGGTGATATCCCCCGAATCGAGGTCGAGCATCCGGTATCGTGCGCACATTACGCACCGGGAACAAATACCTATTGGTTGTGAAACAAGTTTCCGCGGCGATCGAACGAACCGCACGCTTTTCACGAGCGCCGCCCCACTGACGGCTATGAGCAGCCGCAGGCGGAAGCCCGACTGGCTGAAGAGCCAGCCGCCGACGGGGCAACGGTTCACCGACATCAAGCAGACGCTCCGGGACCGGGATCTCCACACCGTCTGCGAGGAGGCCAACTGCCCCAACATGGGCGAGTGTTGGAGCGGCCGCGACGGGCCGGGCACGGGTCCCGGCACGGCGACGTTCATGCTGATGGGCGAGCGCTGTTCGCGCGGGTGTAACTTCTGCGACGTGGCGACCGGCGGGATGGACCCGCTGGACCCCGACGAGCCCCGGAACGTCGCCGAGGCCGTCGGCGACATCGGGCTGGACTACGTCGTCCTCACCTCCGTCGACCGCGACGATCTGGACGACGGCGGCGCCGCCCACTTCGCCGAGACGATCCGGGAGTGCAAGCAGCGCAACCCCGGGACGCTCGTCGAGGTACTCATCCCGGACTTCGGCGGCGACGAGGCCGCCGTCCGGCAGATCATCGACGCCGAGCCCGACGTGATCGCCCACAACGTCGAGACCGTCGAGCGCCTCCAGTGGCCGGTCCGGGACCGCCGCGCGAACTACGAGCAGACCCTCGACGTGCTCGAGCAGGTCGACCGCGAGTCCGACATCTACACCAAGACCAGCCTGATGCTCGGCCTGGGCGAGTACGACCACGAGATCTACCGCACGCTCTCGGACCTGCGGCAGGTCGGCGTCGACGTGGTGACGTTCGGCCAGTACCTCCAGCCCTCCCGCTCGCACCTCGACGTGTTCGAGTACGTCCACCCCGACGCCTTCGAGACGTGGCGCCGCGTCGCCGAGGAGGAACTGGGCTTCCTCTACTGCGCCTCGGGCCCGATGGTGCGCTCCTCCTACAAGGCGGGCGAACTGTTCGTCGACGCGCTCGTTCGGGACGGCAAGAGTCCCGAGCGCGCCCGTGAGGAGGCGCGAGCGGCCGCGGAGAACTGATTTCCGGTCTTCCCGGATCCGTTCAGCGACCGAGCACCGACGGCTCCGCCGATCTGAATCCTTCCCGAACGTTCGTCCAGTTTCGGCCACGTTGACGGCGGTGTCAACACGAAAACATGGGAAAAGGAGGCGTAAATGCGAGATCATACACTTTACACCGACCTTCCCGAACGAACACAACTGGACCGGGGAGATTTCTGCCCATAATAAATCTTTTACGAAACCACTATAACCGAAGCCGCGGAAATTTTCTGCCATGGAGAGGAGGGTCAACCCGTGAGTACGATACAGCGCGATCCCGAGGATCGGGTCCAGGTGCTCGACGAGGACGGCAACCTCGTCGGCGAACCGCCGGATCTCGACGAGGAAACGCTGGTAGACATCTACCGGGACATGAAGCTCGCCCGGCACTTCGACGAACGGGCGGTCAGCCTCCAGCGCCAGGGGCGGATGGGGACGTACCCCCCGCTCTCCGGCCAGGAGGGCGCCCAGATCGGCTCGGCCTACGCGCTGGCCGACGACGACTGGATGGTGCCGTCGTACCGCGAACACGGCGCCGCCGTCGTGCGGGGTCTCCCGCTGAAACAGACGCTGCTGTACTGGATGGGCTACGAGGCGGGCAACGACGTGCCCGCGGACGCGAACATCCTCCCGGTCGCGGTGCCCATCGCGAGCCAGATCCCCCACGCGGCGGGGCTGGCGTGGTCGTGGAAACTGCAGGGCAACGAGGACACCGCCGGGATCTGCTACTTCGGCGACGGCGCCACCAGCGAGGGTGACTTCCACGAGGGGATGAACTTCGCGGGCGTCTACGACGTGCCGATGGTGTTCTTCTGCAACAACAACCAGTGGGCGATCTCGGTCCCGCGCGAACGCCAGACCGCATCCGAGACGCTGGCCCAGAAGGCCCACGCGTACGGCTTCGAGGGCGTGCAGGTCGACGGGATGGACCCGCTGGCCGTCTACAAGGTCACGCAGGACGCCCTGGAGAAGGCCCGGAACCCCGACGAGGACCAGCCCCGGCCGACGATGATCGAGGCGGTCCAGTACCGCTTCGGCGCCCACACCACCGCGGACGATCCGACGGTGTACCGCGACGAGGAGGAGGTCGAGCGCTGGAAGGCCAAAGACCCCATCCCGCGACTGGAGGCGTACCTCCGGTCGGAGGGGATCCTCGACGACGACGCCGTCGCCGAGATCGAGGAGACGATCGAGCGGCAGGTCGACGACGCCATCGACGCCGCCGAGTCCGAACCCCGGCCCGAGCCGGAGGAGATGTTCGAACACGTCTACGCCGACCTCCCGCCGGAGCTGCGGGACCAGCGCGACGAGTTCGTCGCGACCGTCGACCGACACGGCAAGGACGCGTTCCTGGAGGAAGAATGAGCGAGACACAGAACCTCACCCTGGTACAGGCAGTACGGGACGGTCTCGCGACCGAGATGGAACTCGACGACGACGTGGTCGCACTGGGCCAGGACATCGGCGCCAACGGCGGCGTGTTCCGGGCCACACAGGGCCTGCAGGACGAGTTCGGCGAGCAGCGCGTGATCGACACGCCGCTGGCGGAGTCGGGCATCGTCGGCAGCGCCATCGGCCTCGCGGTCGGCGGGATGAAGCCGGTGCCGGAGATCCAGTTCTCCGGGTTCATGTATCCCGGGTTCGACCAGATCGTCTCCCACATGGCGCGCTACCGGACCCGGAGCCGGAGCCGGTTCTCGCTACCGATGGTGCTGCGGGCGCCCTACGGCGGCGGCATCCGCGCCCCCGAGAGCCACTCGGACTCGAAGGAGACGTTCTACTCCCACGAGGCCGGGCTGAAGGTGGTGATGCCGTCGACGCCGTACGACACGAAGGGGCTGCTGATCTCGGCGATCCGCGACCCCGACCCCGTGGTGTTCCTCGAACCCAAACTCATCTACCGCGCGTTCCGCGAGGACGTGCCCGAGGAGGCCTACGAGGTCCCCATCGGTGAGGCCGCCGTCCGGCGCGAGGGCGCGGACGTGTCGGTGTTCACCTACGGCGCGATGACCCGGCCGACGCTCGAGGCCGCGGAGACCCTCGCCGAGGAGGGCGTCGACGTCGAAGTCGTCGACCTCCGGACGGTGTCGCCGATGGACCGCGAGGCCGTCGTCGAGTCGTTCAAGAAGACCGGCCGCGCGGTCGTCGTCCACGAGGCCCCCAGAAACGGCGGCCTCGCCGGGGAGATCACCGCCCTCCTGCAGGAGGAGGCGCTGGTCTACCAGGAGGCGCCGATCGAGCGCGTCACCGGCTTCGACGTGCCCGTGCCGCTGTACGCGATGGAGGACTACTACCTGCCCAACGCCGCGAGAGTGGAAGACGGTATCCGTGAGGCGGTGGAGTTCTGAGCCATGACGGTCAAAGAGTTCAAGCTACCCGACGTCGGCGAGGGCGTCGCCGAGGGCGAACTGGTCTCGTGGCAGGTGTCCCCCGGCGACACCGTGAGCGAGGGCGACATCGTCGCCGAGGTCGAGACGGACAAGGCGCTGGTCGAGGTGCCGTCCCGGTACGACGGCACCGTGAAGGAGCTGTTCGCCGAGGAGGGCGACATGGTCCCCGTCGGCGACGTGATCATCTCCTTCGAGGTCGGTGGGACCGAGGGGGGCGACGCCGAAGCGGAAGCGCCCGATACCGAGGGCGAACCCGGCGCGCCCGCCGAGGAAGCCGAGACCGACACCGAGGAGGCGACGTCAGCGGAGACGCCCGACGGACGCGTGTTCGCGCCGCCCGCGGCCCGCAAGCTGGCCCGCGAACTCGACGTCGACATCGGTGAAGTCGAGGGGAGCGGCCCCGGCGGCCGCATCAGCGAGGCCGACGTGCGCGCCCACGCCGAGTCGGCCGAGGTACACGACGAGACTGCCGACGGGACGGCCGTCACGCCCGGCGAGGGCGAGGCGCCGGCGGAGCCGACCGGCGCCGACGCGAGCGAGACGGTGAGCGCCGACGCCGGCCCCCGGGCCGAGCGCGACACCACGCTCGCGGTGCCCGCGACGCGCGCGCTCGCCGAGGAGCTCGGCGTCGACATCCACGCCGTGCCGACCGAGAAAACCCGCGACGGCGAGGCGTTCGTCGAAGAGGCGGACGTGCGTGCGTTCGCGGAACGCGAGGAGGAGGGAGCGACGGCGGCGGGCGCCGAAGCCGCCGGCGCCGACGCGACCGCGGAGCCGGCCCGGGAGGAGACGGTCCCCTACCGGGGCGTGCGCCGGACCATCGGCGAGCAGATGGCGACCTCGAAGTACACCGCGCCGCACGTCACCCACCACGACACCGCGGAGATCGACGAACTGGTCGAGACCCGCGAGGAACTCAAGCGGACCGCCGAGGAGAAGGGCGTCCGCCTGACCTACATGGCGTTCGTGCTCAAGGCCGTCGTGGCCGGGCTGAAGGAGTACCCCATCCTCAACTCCGAACTCGACGAGGAGGAGGAGGTCATCCGCCTGAAGAACTACTACAACATCGGTATCGCCGTCGCGACCGACGCCGGCCTGATGGTGCCGGTCGTGAAGAACGTCGACGAGAAGGGGCTGCTGGAGATCGCCGACGAGGTGCAGGAGTTGGCGACGAAGGCCCGCGAGCGCACCATCTCGCCCCAGGAGATGCAGGGCGGGACGTTCTCGATCACGAACTTCGGCGCCTTCGGCGGCGAGTACGCCACGCCGATCATCAACTACCCCGAGACCGCGATCCTCGGCCTCGGCGCCATCGAGGAGCGCCCGGTCGTCGAGGACGGCGAGGTCGTGGCGGCCCACACGCTGCCGCTCTCGCTGGCCATCGACCACCGGGTCATCGACGGCGCCGAAGCCGCGAAGTTCACGAACACCGTGAAGGAATACCTGGCCGAGCCGACCAAACTACTACTCTAACAATGGTTGTCGGAGACGTCACGACGGGAACGGAGGTACTGGTGATCGGCGCGGGGCCGGGCGGCTACGTCGCCGCCATCCGCGCCGCACAGAACGGACTGGACACGACGCTCGTGGACCGGGACGCCTACGGCGGGGTCTGTCTGAACTACGGCTGCATCCCCTCGAAGGCGCTGATCAGCGCGACGGACGTGGCCTACGACGCCCGCAACGCGACGGAGATGGGCGTCCACGCCGACCCCGTCATCCACACCGACGAGATGCAGGAGTGGAAGGAGGGGGTCGTCGACCAGCTCACCGGCGGCGTCGAGAAGCTCTGTAAGGCCAATGGCGTCAACCTCATGCAGGGCGAGGCGACGTTCGTCGACGACTCCACTGCCCGGATCGCCCACGGCGGCGAGGGGCAGGGCTCCGAGACGATCGCGTTCGAGCACGCCATCGTCGCCACGGGCTCCCGGCCGATCGAGGTGCCCGGCTTCGAGTTCGAACACGACCCGATCTGGTCCTCCCGCGAGGCGCTCGAGGTGGAGGAGCCGCCCGAGAAGCTGCTGGTCGTCGGCGCGGGCTACATCGGGATGGAGCTCTCGACGGTGTTCGCCAAGCTGGGCGTCGACGTGACCGTCGTCGAGATGCTCGACGGCATCATGCCGGGGTACGAGGACGACGTGACGCGGCCGGTCAAGCAACGCGCCGACGAGTTGGGCATCGACTTCAACTTCGGCGAGGCCGCGAGCGAGTGGGAGGAGACCGAGGGCGGGGTCGTCGTCACAACCGAGGACGAGGACGGCGAGGAGTACACCTACGACGCCGACAAGGTGCTCGTCGCGGTCGGCCGCCAGCCGGTCTCCGAGAGCCTCGACCCCGAGGCAGCGGGCGTCGACGTCGACGAGAACGGCTTCATCCGGACCGATGATCAGGCCCGGACGAACGTCGACAACGTCTACGCGGTCGGCGACGTGGCCGGCGAGCCGATGCTGGCCCACAAAGCCAGCAACGAGGGCATCGTCGCCGCGGAGGTCATCGCCGGCGAACCCGCGGCGCTGGACCAGCAGGCGATCCCGGCAGCGGTGTTCACCGACCCCGAGATCGCGACCGTGGGCATGACCGAAGCCGAGGCCGAAGAGGCCGGCTTCGAGCCCAAGATCGGCCAGTTCCCGTTCCGCGCCTCCGGGCGCGCGCTCTCGACGGGCGAGAGCGAGGGGTTCGTTCGCATCGTCGCCGAGCAGGAGGCCGGGTTCGTGCTCGGCGCCCAGATCGTCGGCCCCGAGGCCAGCGAACTGATCGCCGAACTCGGGCTCGCCATCGAGATGGGCGCGACCCTGGAGGACGTGGCGTCGACGGTCCACACCCACCCGACGCTCGCGGAGGCGGTGATGGAGGCCGCCGAGAACGCCAACGGCGAGGCGATCCACACGCTGAACCGGTAGGTAGCGGTACGTTTTCGACGCCGCGGGCCACACGCCCGGGATGGCCCTCTTCGACGACGAGGACGAGTCCGACGACACGACCGAGAGCGACGCGTGGGGCGTCGACGAGGATCGGCGATCCTCGTCTGATCCCGACGGAGCCGGCGGCCCCGGGGATGCGGACCCGCTCGCGGACCTCGAGACCGCGACCGTCGCCGCCGACGACCCCAACGGGACGCTCAAGCGTGCCGTCGATCCCGAGGCCGGCGTGGTGATCTACGCCTACAAGAACGGGAACGCCGGCGGGCTGTCGACGGTCCCCCTCGCCGAGACCGACCTCGCGACAGAAGACGGGACGTAGCGGGGGTCACCCCACGGCTCGAACCGGGTTCCGTCTCCGCCAGCCCTACATCTTTCCGGCTGGGGCGTGTTTCGAACCGTAATGAGTGACGAACACGGGAGCTTCTCCGAGATCCGTCAGTCGGTCGACGGCCACTCGATGAAGGGGCTCCTGCGCTACTGCGTCCCCTACTGGCGGCGCCTGACCGTGGGCACCGTCGCCGCGTTCGTGGTACGGTTGTCGCGACTGATCCCGCCGTTGCTCGTCGGGGTGGCGATCGACCGGGTCATCCGGAACGGGACCGGCGAGGGCGGCCTGCTCGTCACCGCCGGGCTGATCCCGAGCGGCCAGATCACCGGCCAAGCCGCCCGACTCCAGTTCCTCGAACAGTTGGTCATCATCGCCGGCGCCGCCTACGTCGTGCGATCGCTGGCCCGGTTCGCCTCGCGGTACCTGTTCATGTCCACCGCACAGAAGGTCCAGCGGGACCTGCGGAACGACACGTACGACCACATCCAGCGGCTCTCGCTGGGCTTCTTCGCGTCCCACCAGACCGGCGCGATGATGTCCGTGCTGAACCAGGACGTGAACCGGCTGGAGCAGTTCCTGAACACCGAGATCCGGCAGGCGATCCGCGTCGTCGCCACCGTCGGCGGCATCGCGGCGATCATGTTCTGGTACTCGCCGAAGGTGGCGGTCATCGCGCTGGCGCCGGTGCCGCTGATCGGGCTGGCCTCCGGGCAGTTCCTGACGTGGATCGAACCCAAGTACCGCGGGATCCGCGAGACGGTCTCGCGGCTGAACTCCCGGCTGGAGAACAACCTCGGCGGCGCCCGGGTGATCAAGACGTTCAACCGCTACGACTTCGAGCTCGACCGCGTCTCCGACCAGAGCGACCACTACCACGACGAGAAGGTCGGCGCGATCAAGATCCGGCGGGCCTTCTTCTCCGGGCTCCGGGTCATCACGGGGCTGGTGTTCGTCGCGATGCTGTGGGTCGTCGGCAGCGACATCATCACCGGCTCCTCCAGCGCGCTCGAAGCGGGGGTCGTCGCGACGTTCTTCATGCTGCTGCGCCGCCTCTACGCGCCGATGCGCCGCGTCGGCAAGACCGCGAACAAGTACCAGCTCGCGAAGTCCTCCTCCGAGCGCGTGTTCGGGATCCTGGGCCACGAACCGGAGGTCACCAGCCCGGAGGACGCCTACGTCCCCGAGTCAGTCGAGGGCCACGTCGAGTTCGACGACGTGACGTTCAGCTACGACGAGAACGAGACGATCCTGAACGGCATTGACCTCGACGTGGAGACGGGTCAGACGGTCGGGCTCGCCGGGACGACCGGCGCCGGGAAGTCGACGCTGCTGAAGCTGCTGCCGCGGTTCTACGACGTCGACTCGGGGGCGGTCCGCGTCGACGGCGTCGACGTGCGCGAGTGGGACCTCCCGCGCCTGCGCGAGCACGTGGGCATCGTCGAGCAGAACCCGTACATGTTCTCGGGCACCGCCGAGGAGAACATCGCCTACGGCGACCTCTCGGTGCTCTCCGACGACGACGAGGACGTGAGCGACGCGGTCGTCGACGCCGCGAAGGCCGCGGAGGCCCACGAGTTCATCACCGACCTGCCGGAGGGCTACGAGACCGAGATCGGCGAACGCGGCGTCAAGCTCTCGGGCGGCCAGCGCCAGCGGCTCGCGATCGCCCGCGCGCTGCTGAACGACCCGGAGATCGTGATCCTCGACGAGGCGACCTCCGACGTCGACACCGAGACCGAGGAGAAGATCCAGCAGAGCCTCGACCGGTTGACCGCCGACCGGACGGCGTTCGTGATCGCCCACCGGCTCTCGACGATCAAGGACGCCGACCGCATCGTCGTGATGGAGAACGGCCAGGTCGCCGAGACCGGCAGCCACGACGAACTCCTGCGGGAGGGCGGCGACTACGCGAGCCTCTGGGAGATGCAGGCCGGCGGGTCGGTGTCGGGTGCCGCGGCGGCGGACGATTAGCCCGGCCTCCCGACGGCGTGACCCGTAGAGCTAGCGGGGGCACGACACGACCGCGAAATCAGTTCCTGCAGCCTTCGGAACCGCTTTGAACCCGGACACTCCACCACCACCTGAATGAAGGTCTTCGGCTCCAGCGGCACCCGCGGGGTGGCCGGCGAACAGCTCACCGCCGAGTTCGTCCTCCGGGTCGCCAAGGCTGCCGGCACCGTCTGGGACGCCGACCGCGCGGCGATCGCTCGCGACACGCGAACCACCGGCGAACTGTTCGCCAACGCCGCCGACGCCGGCCTGACCGCCGTGGGCGTCGACGCCGACCGCCTCGGCGTGCTGCCCACGCCCGCGGCCGTGCGCTACGCGGAGGTCGAGGAAGTCCCGGCCGTCGTCGTCACCGCCTCCCACAACCCGCCGGAGTACAACGGGATCAAGCTCGTCGGCGCGGACGGCGTCGAACTGTCCGTCAGCGAGCTCGAACGCGTCGAGGACTGCCTGCTGGGCGAGGCGTTCGAGGAGGCGGGCTGGGACGACACCGGCGCCTCCCGGCACATCGACGGCGTCGCCGACGACTACGTCGACGACCTGCTCGCGAACGTGGACCGCACGGCGATCGCCGACGCCGACCTCACGGTCGCGCTCGACCCCGGCCACGGCGCGGGCGCGCTCACCAGCCCCGGGTTCTTCCGCCGGCTGGGCTGTGACGTGGTGACCGTCAACGGGCAGCCCGACGGCCACTTCCCCGGACGGAACCCCGAGCCGGTGTCGGAGAACCTGGGCGATCTGGGCCGACTCGTCCGCGCGACCGACGCCGACGTGGGGGTCGCCCACGATGGCGACGCCGACCGCGCGATCTTCTTCGACGAGGACGGCGAGTACATCGAGGGCGACGCCTCGCTCGCCGCGCTGGCCGCCGAGGCCCTCGAACCCGGCGACGCGACCGTCGCCGCGGTGAACGTCTCCCAGCGGCTCGTCGACGTCTGCGAGGAGGTGGGTGCCGACCTCGAACTCACCCCCATCGGTGCGACCAACATCATCACCCGGATCCAGGAGCTACAGGCCGGCGAGCGCCGGGTCCCGATCTCCGGCGAGGGGAACGGCGGGATCTTCTTCCCGAACTACCGGCTCGTCCGCGACGGCGCGTTCATCGCCGCGAAGTTCCTCGAACTGCTGGCGACGACGGGCGAGACGCCAGGGGAGGTCGTCGCGCCCTACACCGCCTACGAGAACGTCCGCCGGAACCTCAGCTACGACGAGGAGGCCGAACTCAGCGCGATGCTCGGCGCGGCCGAGCAGTACGCCGCCGACGCCGACGTGGAGGCCGAAACGGTCGACGGCTACCGCCTCGACTACGGCGACGCGTGGGTGTTGGTCCGCCCCAGCGGCACCGAACCGAAGGTGCGGATCTACGCCGAGGCTCGGGAGCGCCAGCGCGCGGTCGAACTCGCCGACGCAGTCGAGGGCGAACTCGCCGCGGCGCTCGCCGACGCCTGATCGTCAGCGGGGCTGTTTCTCTCAGTTCAGTGCCTCGGTCAGCCGCTCGCGCGCCTCCCGGAGCCGTTCGGCCTCGGCTTCGATCTCCCCCTCTCGGAGCGCCTCGCGCTGGTCCGCAGTGAGTTCCGCCTCGGCGACGACGGCGTCGCGCAGGCGGTCGTAGTCGTCCCGCCGGGCCAGATCCCGCAGGTCGCGGGCCAGCGCGACCGTCTCCTCGTCGGCGAACCGGGCGACGACCGACACCAACTCGGTCGCGAGGTAGCGCAGTTCGGCGGCCGGCGGCGGCGAGCCGACGGTCAACGGCCCGGCGTCGATGCGGTCGAGGTAGGTCCGGTGGACCGGCACCGTGGTCTCGAACGCGGTGGGGTCCTCGACGTAGTGGGAGAGCTTCGAGCCGGAGTAGTCGGCGTAGGACAGGAGGGTCGGTAAGGGCTCCTCGCCCGCCGGGTGGTTTCGCACGTACTCCAGGAGGTCCTTCGGCGGGCGCTGGTAGTCGATCAGGGGGTAGTGCCGGGTCGTCTCGACGAACCCGAGCAGCTCCCGGACCGGCGCCTCGTCGACGAACGCCGCGAAGTCGTCCCGGACCGCCTCGTCGTAGCGCTCGATTGGGGCGGTCAGCTCCGCGGTCGGCGCCGAGAGGTCGGCGTCGCCCAGCCGGCGGAGCTCCGCGAGTTCGTCGAGGCGGCGCTCGATGGCGGCGCGCCGCTCGCTCACTGCGCGTTCGGCGTCGTCGACGCGCCGCTGGGCGGCTTCGCGACGATCCAGCAGGTCGGCGATCTCGCGGGCGCCCTCGATGGCCTCCCGGGCGCGCTGGAAGTCGCTCTCGGAGATTGTGCGCTGGTCGACCGCCTCGTTGGCTTCCTCGAACCCGTCGCGGTCGGGCAGTTCCTCGGGGAGGTTCTCGACCAGTTCGGCGAACTGGCTCTGGAACTCCAGGTAGGCCTCGAAGTCGCCGGTCCCAGTCGCGGAGTCGACGTAGCGGTCGAGCAGTCGGGTGGCCTCGTCCACCGCCTCGGCGACGTTCTGGACGGCCGCCTCGCCGTGGCGATCGATCTCGGCGGCGATCTCCTCGCGTTCGGCGCGGGCCTCGCCGAGCTCCGCGAGCAGGTCGTCGGTCGTGGGCTCCGCGGGCACCGGCTCGTCGGCCACGCTCATTCGTAGACGATATCGGGGTCGAACACCTGCTCGCCGGCCGTCTCCACGTCGACGGTCGTGCCGTCGTCGTCGATCGCCTCGACGGAGCGGTGGAAGCAGGAGCGATAGCCCGTGTGGCAGGCGCCGCCCTCCTGCTCGACGACGTAGAGCAGGGTGTCGGCGTCGCAGTCGACGCGCAGGTCGACGACCGACTGGGTGTTGCCGCTGGTGGCGCCTTTCTCCCAGAGTTCGTCGCGGGAGCGGGAGTAGTAGTGGGCGCGGCCGGTGTCGACGGTGCGCCGGAGCGCCTCGGGCGAGACGTACGCGAGCATCAGCACCTCGCCGTCGTCGGCGTCCTGCGCGACTGCGGGGACCAGCCCGTCGTCGCCGAAGTCGATGTCGATCGTCGAGCGGTCGGAGGTTTCAGCCATACCGGTGTCTGGGCGCTCGGAGTGAAAAGCCCGCGGCCCCCAGAACCTTGAGGCTAGCCACGAATGTGAAAACGTGACTGACGAGGAACAGGACCCCGTCGGGGGGCGAGTCGAGACGGGCGACGCCCTCGACGACCGCCTCCTGGCGTTCAGCGAGACGCTGATCCGGTACACCGAGGTCGTCGCCGCGGTGGTACTCGGCGCGCTGTTCGCCATCGGCGTGTTCGACCTGGGCCTACAGATCGTCCAGACCGCGGTCGCGGGCCCCATCACCGATCCGCTCGTCGTCGTCGGGTTCATCGACACGGCGCTCCTGCTGTTCATCATCGTCGAGGTGTACCAGACCGTCGTCGCCTACACGCAGGAGTCGAACACGCGGCGCATCGTCCGGCTCGTCATCTATACCGGCGTGATCGCGATGGTCCGGAAGGCGATCATCTTCCGGACCGGCGAGTACGCGTCCGAGCGGGCCGCGCTGCTCGCCGCGACAGCGTACACGCTCCTCATCGTCGGTCTCGCGGTGTTACTCGTCGTCGAGCGTCGGGAGTGAGAGTCAAGCCAGCCCCGCCGCGGTCAACAGCCCGTACAGCACGTCGCCGTAGGTCAGCCCGACGAGCAGGCCGACGAACATCGGGACGATGAACGGGAGGCCGGGCGAGAGCCACACCTCGTCGGTCCCGGTTACGGTCTCCAGCCCCGCACGAAGCGTCTCGGGGTCGGTCCCGTACGCTGACCCCTCGATCTCGTCGAGGAAGCGCTCGGCGGCCCAGGGGTCCGCGTGGTCGCCGCCCCCGGGGTCGTCGACCTCCGGGGCGTCAGAGACCGGCCCGTGTTCGACGGCCACCGGATCGACGGCGCCGTCGGTCGCGTCGAACGTCTCGTCGACGCTCGCGGGGTTGCGGTAGCGGTCGGGGGCCGCGCGCAGTTCCGCGAGCGAGAGCCCGCGCCAGCGCAGGTACATGCGCAGGGCGTCGAGGTCCAGCCCGGACCGCGTGAACCCCGAGCGGTCCTCGAACAGGCGGCCGTGGTGGACCGGCAGGCGCTCGACGGGAACCACGCGGGCGAGGAACATCACGGGGGCGAACTGCCCCGCCAGCGCGTTCCGAACCGTCAACGCCACCGGGAACAGCGCGCCGACGAGGACGGTGTTTGTCAGCACCGTCAGCGAGAACACGCCGACGAGCGTGGGTTCGGCCGGGAGCACCGGCGGCAGGTCGACGCCGAAGGGCGTCGTCGGGGGGTAGTAGGCCGGGTAGGTCGGGAACAGCACCGCGAGCGCCATCAGCGCCTTCGCGTCCGCGCCCCCGAAGCCGCCCAGCCGCCAGAAGCCGTAGGCCAGCGGGACCACCAGCCCCAGACTCAGTATGATCCGGATCAGTTCGAGGCGGGCGAAGGAGTCGTCAAAGGGCGCCAACCGCACCAGATCCGCGGCCAGCAGGACGACGCCGAGGCCGCCGAGGACGTACCAGACCCAGTTGGGCACTCGGCGCGTGCGGATGTCCCGCAGCGCGGCCCACCCCAACAGCGGCACCGCGAGCAGGCGCGCGAGGTCGCCGAGCGAGGCGACGGTCCCCAGCGAATCGAGCACGTCCCGCACCCCAGCGGCGACGGTCAAAGCGTTTGGGGAAACTCGGCGAGCGGGACTGATCCCGCAGTGGGGTCAGAGTTACCGCGGGAGGTAGCCTTATTACCACTCGTTCGAACTTCCCCACATGTCGACACGTTCGGTTCGTGGCACTGTCAGTGGGTTAGGGACCAGAGCCAACCCCGCGTTCGCGGGCGCCGTCGTCGCCGTCTCGGTGCTGGCGGTGGGCTACATCGTCTCCGGGATGGCCTCCGTGGAGGTGCACACGTACGTCCACGTGATGGCGGGGCTGCTCTGGACCGGGACGGACCTGTTCATCGGCGCGGTACTCGGGCCAGCTATCGGTGGGTTAGACGAGGAGGAGAGCGCCGCAGTGTTCACGCGGCTGACGCCGAAGACCACCTTCTTCCTCCCCTCGATGGCGTTCGTCACCATCGTCGGCGGCATCACGCTGGCCCAGCGGCTCGGCCACTTCCCCAACAGCGAGCCGTGGCTGGCGCTGTTCACCGCCGCGAACCTGCTGCCGGCGCTGCTGCTGGCGGGGTGGCGGCTGAACGCCTTCGACGACCGGCGGTGGCAGGGGCTGTTCGCCGTCTCGGCGGTCGGCTCGCTGGCGTGGGTCGCGACGACGGTCGGGAGCCTCCAGTCGATCCCGCTGCTGATCTCGCTCTCGCTGGGGGTCGTGACGCTGCTGTCGGTGCAGGGGTTCGGCTTCCTGCTGCCCGGCGAGATCCGGATGTATCAGGAGATCACCTCCGCCGACCCGGACGCGAGCGTGATCTCCCGGATCGGCGCGCGGAACGCCAAGCTCGGCGGCGTGCAGGGCGTGATGCAGCTGACGCTGATCGGGCTGATGGTGTCGCTGCGGTGGGTCTGACGCGACGAGAAGACGGCGGGAGGAGGCTCCGAGCGACGTGCTTGTGCTTCCTCACCCCGGCAAAAAGGCGCGGTCGACGGACGCAGTCCCGCGTTAGATGACGCGGTTCTGGAGGTAGTCGAGGTGCTTCGCGTTGTAGACGATCTTGACCTCGTCGGCGGCCGGCGAGCCGATACAGGTCAGGCGGACGTTCTTCTCCTCGACCTCCTCGTCGCTGAGGATCTGCTGCATGTCCATGTCGATCTCGCCTTTCCTCACGATGGCGGCGCAGTTCGCACACGCGCCGGCCCGGCACGAGAACGGCCAGTCGTACCCCTGGGCCTCCGCGGCCTCGAGGATGTACTCGCCCTGGTTCACTTCGAGCGTGCCGTAGTCCTCGTCGTCGAGGCCCGCGTCCGCGGCCTGCTCGAACAGGTCGTCGTCGTCCATCGACCAGCCGTGGTCGTCAAGCACTTCGTAGTTGAGGTATTCGACGGTTGGCATCACCCCGATGTTCACCTGCCACCGTATAGGGTTTTGTGGTTCTCCCCGAAAAACGGGCGTCTCAGTCGATTAGGGGGACCAAAATCCGCCAAACCGCTTTTCCGGGTAGCGAACGAAGCTCGGGAATCAGCCGCGTAGCCGGAAGCGATCGACCGCCTCGCGGTGTTCGCGGTCCCACGTCAGCGCCCGCTCGGCGGTCCACTCGACGGCGTCGATCTCGGTCCCGGCGACCTGCTCGGCGTCGGCGACGCTGCCCCCGCGGGCGAGCGTGACGTGCGGCACGTAGTTCTCCCCCTCCAGGTCGTCGACGACCGGGAACTCCCGGCAGAGCCGCCGGTGGAGCTGGCGGATCCCCTCGCTCTCGACGGCGAGGTACACCACGGGACCGCGGCCGTCCGGCGGATCGGCGAAGTAGTCGACGCCGTCGATCCGGACGGGGAACGGCTTCGTCTCGTCGAGGATCCGGCGGAGGCGCTCGCGGACGCCACCGCCGCCCCGCTGCCACGTGTCGGCCTCGATGCGCTTGACGACGAGGGTGTGGCGCTCGCGCACCCGCTCGAAGGGGGTGAGTTTCGGGTGGAGACGATCGGCGAGCCGTTCGACCGCCGGGGGGACGCGGAGGTTCACCGCGGGCGGGCGACGGCGGTGCTGTCGGCGCGACGGTTCACGGCGGGAACTGGACGGTCGGCAGTGAAAAGCGCGTCGTCGGCGTCGGCGTGACGGCCCGTGACCGCGTCGACGGGCGTTAGATCCGGTCGAGCAGCCAGAGGATCACCAGCACGATGATCACGATCCCGAGCAGGTCCGGGATCAGGCCGAGCAGGCCGGTGAACAGCTGGAGCACCTCGCCGAGCAGTTCGATGGCCAGCCACACCACCACGAGCAGCAGTATCAGCTTCAGTAAGTCCTCGGCCTCGAGGCTCCCTCGCGTGTCCATGCGAGTCGCGTCGCGGCGAGCACGCAAAAGGGCTATGGCCGTTTCCGGGCCTTCGGCGTCGAACGTGACGGGTTCGAAACACGCGGGGCGGCGGCCGGAACCTGGGACGGCAACGCATTTACTCCGGGGCGACCCACGTTCGGGCGAATGGATCCACGGACCGTCTTCCCCGGCACGTCCTGTCGCCGGGACGCCGCCCCGTCCGACACCTCGTGCTGGGGGGCTCGTGTGTTCGCGGTCGTGCTGACGGTCCTGCTCGTCAGTTCGGGCGTCGGCGCCGCCGCGGAGTTCCCCGCGCTCCAGACCGGCGACGTGGAGACGGACACGGTCGTGCTCGAGGCCGCCGTCGACGAGGACGGCGACGCCCGGTGGAGCATCGAGTACCGCGTCGCGCTCGACGACCAGAACACCACCGAGGCGTTCGAGAGCCTCCAGCAGGACATCGAGCGGAACACCAGCGACTACCGGGGGCAGTTCGCCTCACGCATGGAGTCGACGGTCGCGGCCGCCGAGAACGCGACCGGCCGGGAGATGGCCGTCGAGAACGTCACCGTCGAGGCGCAAACCAGCCCGCTCAGCGGCGAGTACGGTATCGTCCGCTACGGCTTCGACTGGGTCGCGTTCGCGGAGGTGTCCGACGGCCAGATCGCCGCGGGCGACGCGCTGGCGGGGCTGTTCCTCGACGCCGACACCGAACTCACGATCAGTTGGCCCGAGGGGTACGTCACGAACGTGGTCGAGCCGGAGCCCGACCGCGAGGGCGAGAACTCGGTGACCTGGACCGGGCCCCGCGAGTTCGACGTGGGCCAGCCCCGGGTCGTGGTTCGCCCGGCGGGCGGGACCCCGCCGTTGGGCGCGATCGTCGGCATCGTGCTGTTCGCCGCCGCCGGCATCGTCTGGTACTACCGCCGACAGCAGGCCGCCCGGGCCCGCGAGGCGTCCGAAGGGGGTGCTCCCGGCAGTGGCGCGTCCGGGAGTGACGCCCCCACTGACGCGGAGGCGGACAGCGACGGAACGCCCGCCGCAGTCGGCGGCGCGACGGACGAGCCCCAAGCAGCCGACGATACCTCCGAGGAACTGCTCAGTCCGGAGGAGCGCGTGATGCGCCTCCTGGAGCGCAACGGCGGCCGGATGAAGCAGAAGGCGGTCACGGAGGAACTCGACTGGAGCGCCGCCCGCACGAGCCAGGTCGTCAGCGACCTGCGCGACGAGGGGGAAGTCGAGTCGTTCCGCCTCGGCCGGGAGAACGTGCTGAAGTTCCCCGACGACGAGGACGATCCCCCGCCGTCCGGGCGTTAAGCTGGGTTAATCGGGGTGAAGCCGAGTGGAGCGAGTGGACGGTTTTTACCGGTGGGTCACCACCTGACTCGTGTGAACCGAACCGCTATCGTCGCCATCACGCTCGCCGTGGTCCTCGGCAGCGTCCCGGCCGCTGCGACGCTGTCCGGAGCCCAGACCACGCCGGAGGCGGGACCGGCACCCGGTGCCGCGTTCGCGGGGGTCGTCGACGTCCAAGAGGCCGAAGTCGACAGCGAGGTCGCCCAGCGCTCGCTCGACCGACAGTTCGCGGCCGCCGAGTCCAACGGCTCGAAGGCCCGGATCGTCGCCGAGCAGCAGGGTCACCTCCAGGAACGACTGAACGAACTCGAGGCAGAGAAGGCTCGCCTCGAGCGCGCCCACGAGAACGGCAGCATCGGGCAGGGGCAGTACCAGGCCCGACTCGCCGCGCTGGCCGCCCAGCTCCGGGCGGTCGAGCGCCGAGCGAACCAGACGGCGACCGTCGCCGACTCGCTGCCCGAGCAGGCACTCCGGGAGCACGGCGCCGACGTGAGTCAGATCCGGTCGGTGGCCCAACAGGCCAACAGCACCGGCGGCGGTGAGGTCGCCGAGGCGGCCCGGGCCATCGCCGGCGAGAGCGTCGGGAACGGGCTCGGCCCGCCCAACGCCTCCGCGCGCGGCCCGCCCGAGAGCGTCGACCCGTCCGAGAGATCAAGACCGAACCGGAACGACTCCACGACGGGGCCGCCCGACGGGGCCGGACAGGACGTCCAGAACAGCACTGAGAACCGCCCGTCGCCAGCCGACGTTAACGGATCCGTGACGGGGGACAGCCCCTCGAACGCGGTCGGCAGTCAGACGAACGGGACGGGCGGAAACGGCAGCGGTGAGGCGCCGAACGGCGGCAGCGAAGTGCCGACTGGCGGCAACGAGGTGCCGAACGGAACCAACGAAGCGCCGAACAGCAGCACCACGGGGACGCCGGTCCCGGACACTGAGGGCGACTCCGAACCGGAGGACGAATCCGGGACGGAGGACGACCGGGTCCCGCGTGGCGGAAACACGACGGTGACGGCGACCCCGGCGCCTTAGAACTCCGCGTCCGGTTCGGGCGCGACGCCCTCCTCGCCGCCGTCGAGGTCGAACTCCCCTCGGAGCTCTCTGATTCTGTCGCGGATGTCCGCCGCGAGTTCGAACTCGAGGTTGTCGGCGGCGGCCTCCATGCGCTCCTCCAACTGCTCGATCTGTCGGGCGGCGGCGTCGGCGTCGCCGACCTCGGCGTTCGCGGCGCCGGAGGCGTCGGTCTTGCTCCCCGGGAGGTTGGTTTCGCCGATCTCCTTCTCGATGGTCGTCGGCTCGAAGCCGTGTTCCTCGTTGTAGCGCTGCTGGATCGCCCGGCGGCGACGGGTCTCCTCGATCGCACTCTGCATCGCGTCGGTGCGCTCGTCGGCGTAGAGCACGACCTCGCCGTTGACGTTCCGTGCGGCGCGACCCATCGTCTGGACGAGCATCGTCTCCGAGCGCAGGAACCCCTCCTGGTCGGCGTCGAGGATGGCGACGAGACTCACTTCGGGGATGTCCAGCCCCTCGCGCAGCAGGTTGATGCCGACGAGCACGTCGATCTCCCCCAGCCTGAGCGAGCGGATGATCTCGTGGCGCTCGAGCGTGTCGGTCTCGTCGTGCATGTACGCGACGTTCACGCCCGCCTCCTCGAGGTACTCGGTCAGGTCCTCGGCCATCCGCTTGGTGAGCGTCGTGACGAGCGTGCGCTCGTCGCGCTCGATGCGGTCGTCGATGCGCTCCATCAGGTCCTCGATCTGGCCCTCCGCACTGGTGACCTCGACCGCGGGGTCGACGAGGTGGGTTGGGCGGACGATCTGTTCGACGATCTGGTCGGAGTGTTCGCGCTCGTAGTCGCCCGGCGTCGCCGAGACGTACAGCGTCTCGTCGGTCTTCTCCTCGAACTCCTCGAAGGTGAGCGGGCGGTTGTCGTAGGCGGTCGGGAGGCGGAACCCGTTCTCGACCAGCGAGTCCTTGCGTGACTTGTCGCCCTCGAACTGCCCGCGGATCTGCGGGAGCGTCTGGTGGGACTCGTCGACGACGGTGAGGAACTCGTCGGGGAAGTAGTCGAGCAGCGTGTAGGGCGCCTCGCCCTGCTCGCGGTCCGAGAGGTGGACCGAGTAGTTCTCGATCCCCGAGCAGTAGCCCGTCTCCTGCAGCATCTCGAGGTCGAAGGTCGTGCGCTCCTCGATGCGCTGGGCGGCGACGAGGTCGCCCTGCCGCTCGAAGTGGCGCACGCGCTCCGCCATCAGGTCCTCGATCTCGGCCATCGCCTCCTGCAGGCGCTCCTCGGGGATCGAGTAGTGCTCCGCGGGGTGGAGCAGGACTGCCGGCTCCTCGCTGACGACCTCGCCCTCCAGCGTGTTCACCTTCCGGATGCGGTCGATCTCGTCGCCCCAGAACTCCACACGCACTGCGTACCGGCCGTACATCGGGAAGATCTCGACCGTGTCGCCCCGGACGCGGAACGTGCCCTGCGTGAAGTCCACGTCGTTGCGCTCGTAGTTCAGGTCGACCAGTTGGCCGAGCAGTTCGTCGCGGCCGATCTCCTCGCCCTGCTCCAGTCGCAGGGACATGTCGACGTAGTTGCGCGGGTCGCCGAGGCCGTAGATCGCCGAGACGGAGGCGACGACGATCACGTCCTCGCGGGTCAACAGCGACCGGGTCGCGGAGTGGCGCAGCCGGTCGATCTCGTCGTTGATCGAGGCGTCCTTCTCGATGAACGTGTCCGACTGTTCGACGTAGGCTTCGGGCTGGTAGTAGTCGTAGTAGGAGACGAAGTACTCGACGGCGTTGTCCGGGAACAGTTCGCGGAACTCCTCGTAGAGTTGGGCCGCGAGCGTCTTGTTGTGGGCGATCACCAGCGTCGGTTGCTGGAGCTCCTCGACGGTCCAGGAGACGGTGTTGGTCTTCCCCGACCCGGTCACGCCCAGCAGCGTCTGTCGGTCCATCCCCTCGCGGAACCCCGCGGCCAACTGCTCGATGGCCTCGGGCTGGTCGCCCGCGGGCTCGAAGGGGGCGTCGACGCGGAACGGGTGCTCGGCGTCCGGTCGGTCCGGGGAGAGGGGACCGCTCTCGGAGTCGCTCATTACCGGATGCAGGGGCTCGTAGAACTTGAGGAGCCCGGTCGCGGGGGTGTCCGTCCGAACGGCTTTGGCGCTCCGGACCGAACCCGCCGCGTATGCCCCGAGAGCAGCTCCAGACGGCGAGCGAGGAACTGCGCCAGGCGAGCGCCGCTGCGTCGGACGCGGAGGCACAGCGCCGACTGTACGACCTGTCCGATCAGTTCGCCACGCTGGCCTCCGCGGACAGCGGCCCCGACCACGGCCGCCTCGCCCGCCACCTGAACGCGCTCACGGAACTCCGCGAGGGCGCCGGCGAGGACGTGACTACCCACATCGACGCCGCCGAGGAGGCGATCACGGCCTACCGCGAGACGGTCGAGGGCGTGTAGCACGTCGGTCGCCGGACACCCCCCGATTTCGAGTGGAGAAGTTGAAACGTTCCGGCGTCAGCAGACGTTCTTCGGTTCGACGCCCATCGACTCCAGCGTCCCGACGTACCAGTCGTAGGCGCCGTCGACGACGGCGGTGCCGGCGTCGCGGGCGGCTTCCTCGTCGGCCTCGCTCTCACAGCGTGCGGCGAGCAGTTCGGCCGCCTCGTCGCCGTAGTCGGCCAGTTCCGCGCGGAACGTCCGGAACTCGTCGGCGCTCTTTCGGTCGGCGTCGCCGACGAAGAAGCCGACCAGTTGGCCCGCGAGCTCGTCGAGAACGAGGAGGGCCGCGGCGGCCCCGGCGAGTCGCTCCACGTCGTTCCCGGGGGCGTCGAGCGCGTCGGCGACGACGTGACGGGAGTCGTCCCCGTCGGACGCCTCGGCGTCGAAGTTGTCGGCGAATTCTGCCGCGAACTCGGCGGCGTCGGCGAACAGGTCGGCCGCGTCGCCGTCGGCGTCGTCACGCCAGCGCTCCAGAATCGGGGCGAATGCGCGGAGTTCGCGCGCGGTACCGGTCCGGACGGCGTCGCCGTCCATCTCGCCGCCGGTGAGCGCGTAGACGGCTTTCGAGGAACTCAATCGGGAGAGTTCGGTGTCGCGGGCGGCCCGGAGGTCGTCGCGGAACGAGTCCACGTTCATGCTTCGGGAGTGGACGAGCAGCGGCTTGTAGCCCACGGAAGCGGGGGGTCGGGGTCGGGAGCCGCGGTCGGCGTCGCTATTCGGCGTCGCCGGTCTCGACGGGCGCGCCGACGAGGTTGCCCCACTCGGTCCAGGAGCCGTCGTAGTTCACCGTCGACTCGTAGCCGAGCAGTTCGTGGAGCGCGAACCAGGCGATCGAGGAGCGCTCGCCGATGCGGCAGTAGGCGACGACGGATTCGTCGCCGTCGATCCCCTTCTCGGCGTACAGGTCGCGGAGCTCCTCGGCGGACTTGAACGTCCCGTCGTCGTTGACCGTCGCGGCCCAGGAGACGTTCTGGGCGCCCGGGATGTGGCCGCCGCGCTGGGCGGTCTCGTTGAGTCCCGGCGGCGCCAGCACCTCGCCGGAGAACTCCTCGGGCGAGCGCACGTCGACGAGGGGCACGCCGCGCTCGATGGCGTTCTCCACGTCCTCGCGGTACGCGCGGATGTCCTCGAAGGGGCCGCGGGCGGTGTAGTCCTGCTCGGGGAAGTCAGGCACCTCCGTCGTGGTGGGGTAGTCGTTCTCGAGCCAGTAGTCCCGGCCGCCGTCGAGCAGGCGCACGTCCTCGTGGCCGTAGTACTGGAACTGCCAGTAGGCGTAGGCGGCGAACCAGTTGGAGTTGTCGCCGTAGAGCACGACCGTCGAGTCGTTAGCGATGCCGTGGGAGCCGAGCAGGTCCCCGAAGTCACCCTTGCTCAGGATGTCCCGCGTGGTCTGGTCCTGCAGCTGTGTCTCCCAGTTGAAGCCGATGGCGCCGGGCGCGTGTTCGTCGTCGTAGGACTCGGTGTCGACGCTCACTTCGACCAGGCGCAGGCCAGGGTCGTCGCTCTGGAACTCGTCGAGCCGATCCGCCACCCAATCGGCGGAGACGAGCGCGTCAGTCGCGTACTCGGGGTCTGAAACCATGATTCGCTCGTTTGTTGGGGCGCTATCAACTTAAGCGGGGAGTCCCCGGTCGCTCTCGCCGGCCTCTCGGACGGTCAGTTCGGTGGCGCGATGGCGGTCGAGCGTGACGCGAACCCGAGGGCTAAGTCCGGGCGGTCCCTGGGTTCGTCCATGCAGCCGTTCGTCCCCGCGTCGTGGGTCCGGGACCGCGACGTAGCGGTCGTCGACGTCCGGGAGCCCTGGGAGTACGACAGCATCGGCCACCTGCCGGGCGCGGTGAACGTCCCGTTCGACGCCTTCCGCTCCGACGAGGGCGAGGCCGGGAAACTCCCGCCCCGGGGGGAGTGGGAGGCCCTGCTCTCCGAGGCAGGTATCGGCAGCGACGCCGAGATCGTCGCCTACGACGACACGCAGGGCGTGTTCGCGGCGCGGTTCGTCGTGACGGCGCTGCTACTGGGTCACGATCCCGGGCGGCTCCACGTCCTCGACGGCGACTTCAGTTCCTGGCAGCGCGAGTACGGGACGACCACCGACCCGGTCGACCCCACACCCGCCGAGTACGAGAGCGATCCCGACGCCGAGACGCCGCTGGTGGACTTCGAGACGGTGCGGGACCTGCTTCCGGCGGTCGATGCCGGCGACGTGACGCTCGTCGACACCCGCGAGGAGTGGGAGTTCGAGGAGGGCCACCTCCCCGGCGCGGTCCAACTGGACTGGCGCGAGCTCGTCGACGAGGGGACGCGGGGACTGCGCCCCGAGAACGAACTCCGGGCGCTGCTCACGGATCGGGGGATCGTCCCGGAGAAACGGGCAGTGCTGTACTGTAACACCGCCCGGCGCGTGAGCCACACGTACCTCGTGCTCCGGCAGCTGGGATACGGGACCGTCGACCTGTACGAGGGCAGTCTGACGGAGTGGCGGGAGCGCGGCGGCGAACTGGTGGGCAACGAGTAGCGGTCCGCCTACTCGATCCCGGCGTCGCGGTCCGACTGGATCACGTCGTCGGCGTCGGCTGCCTCCTCGACCCCCGGTGCCGTCGACAGCAGTTGCACCGTCTCGACGAGCAGTCCGACGGCCAGCGGGCCGAGAACGAACCCCAGCGGCCCGATCGTGAGCACGCCCCCGACGAAGCCGACGAAGTAGAGTGTCATCGGGAGTTCGCCGGCGAGCGAGGCCAGTCGGGGGCGAACGATCGCGTCCGGGAGGAAACCGACGACGACGAGGCCGACGATCAGGACCGTCGTCGCCCGCGTCACGTCGCCGTTGACCACGTCGACGGCCGCGAGCGTGACGATCACGACGCTCGGTCCGACGACGGGGACGAACTGGAGCAGGCCGGCGACGATCGCGAGCGTGAGCGCGGCCTCGTACCCCAGCAGGGCGAACACGACGTAGGCGGCGACGCCGGTCGCGGCCGCGGTCGCCGCCTGAACCAGATAGATCCCGGCCAGCGTGGCCTGGATCCGCTCGTGGTAGCGCTCGAGCGCGTCGTGGAACTCGACGGGGACGAGTCCGACGGCGACCGTCCTGAACGAGCCCGGACGGGCGAGCAGCCCGTACACCACGATGGCGAACAGCAGCCCCTTCAGCGAGAGCACGGTCGCGGCGCTGGCGATCGAGAGCGCGGCGTCCTGCAGCACGTCGCTGGCGGCCGTGGTCAGCGGCCTCGTCCGGATCAGGTACGAGAACTCGCCGATCTCGATGGGGATCGTCGCCGGCAACGCGCGGGCGATACCGATCAGCGCCGAGCGTCGCTGGTAGAGCACGTACGCCGCCGGCACGACGGCGGCGACCACTGCCAGCGCGGCGACGCCGGTGATCGCCCCCGTCGCGACCCGCCGAGAGAACCCGCGGTGGACCAGCAGCTTCCGGAACGGGAACAGCGTGTACGCCACCGTGATGGCGAACACGACCGTGTAGAGCACCTCCGAGAGCACGACCGCCGACAGCGCAGTCAGGCCGACGAGCGCGACCACCAGTAGTCGAGTCTCTCCCCAGTCGCTGTTCATACGGCCCCCGGGAACCCGAGCGGGCAAAACCGTTGTCCCGTCGACGGCGTCCCGGACCGTGCGGCTTAACTACCATCCGGAGAAACAACCGAGTAATGAGCGAAGACCGGATCGACAGGCGGCGGTTCATCCAGACGGCCGGTGCGGCGGGCGTCACGCTGCTCGCGGGCTGTTCGGCCGACCGGGTCGACTCGCCGACCGACACCACCTCGACCGAACCCACCGAGCCCACGTCGACGACCGTCGGCACCAGCGACGGCCGCAGCGACACGCTGGTGGTCGCGACGTACAGCTCGTTCATCGACGCCGTGAGCACCAGTCCCGGCGCCTGGATCAAACAGCAGTTCGAGTCGGAGTTCGACGCCGACCTGGTCTGGCAGACGCCGCCGAACGAACTCGACCAGTACATCCAGCGGGCCAACGCCGGCGTGGAGATCGACGCCGACGTGTACGTCGGCCTGAACGTCGACGGCCTGATCCGGCTCGACGACAACCTCGAGAGCGGCTCGCTGTTCGCCGAGGCGCCCGACCTCGACGGCGCCGGCGACATCAAGGAGGGGCTGCAGTTCGACCCCCAGGGCCGAGCCGTCACCTACGACACGGGGTACATCAGCCTCGTCTGGAACGCCACCGCCGACGGCGGCGAGTTCGTCGCCCCGGAGACGTTCGACGGGCTGCTGGAGTCGGAGTACGCCGGCGACCTGCTCGCCCAGAACCCCTCCTCGTCGGCGACCGGCCGGGCGTTTCTGCTGCACACGATCCAGGCCAAAGGCGAGGAGAACTACCTCGACTACTGGGCGGACCTGCAGGCGAACGACGTGCGGATCCTCGACGGCTGGGACGCCTCCTACAGCGCCTACGGCAAGGACGAGGCGCCGATGGTCGTCTCCTACTCGACGGACCAGGTGTACGCCAACCGCGCGGGGCAGGACATGGACCGCCACCAGATCCGGTTCCTGAACGATCAGGCCTACGCCAACCCGGAGGGGATGGCCCGGTTCGCCGGGACCGACAGCCCCGACCTCGCGCAGTCGTTCATGGAGTTCATGCTCCGGCCGGAGGTGCAGGCCGAAATCGCGGTCCGGAACGTCGCGTTCCCCGCCGTCACCGACGCCGAGTTCGGCGACGAACACGCCGAGTACGAGCAGTACGCGCAGGTCCCGCCGGAGGCGGTCAGCTTCACCTACGACGAGCTCCGGGGGAACCTCCAAGGCTGGATCGAGGAGTGGAGCCGCCAGATCGCGGGTAACTGATTCGGTCGTGGCGACCGGTCCCCACCCCGTACGCCGCTAGCCGAACCGTTTTCTCCCGCAGTCCCCGCCGTCCGGTATGAAGCTCTCCGCCGTCGACCTCTCGCCGGTCCCCGAAAACGGCACCGCAGCCGAGGCGTACGAGAACACCGTTGACGCCGCCCAGCAGGCCGATCGACTCGGGTTCGCGCGGTTCTGGGTCGCCGAACACCACGGGATGGCCAGCCGGCTCGCCGGCACGACGCCCGAGGTGCTGTTGGGCCACCTCGCCGCCGAGACCGAGTCGATCCGCCTGGGTTCGGGGGCAGTGTTGCTGAACCACTACAGCCCGTTCAAGGTCGCCGAGCAGTTCGCCGCCCTCGACGCGCTCGCGCCTGGCCGGATCGACGCCGGGCTGGGGCGCGCGAACGGCTCGCCGGCGGTGGACCGCGCGCTCGGCACCAGCCGACGCGTCCAGAACCCCGACGCGGACCACACCGAGAAGATCGAGGCCGTCGTGAACCACCTCTACGACGACTTCCCGGAGGGGCACCAGTACGCCGACATCGAGATCCCGAGCTCGGGGGGCGACGAGCCGGCGCCGTGGGTGCTTGGGTCGAGCGCCGCCAGCGCGAAGATCGCCGGGAAACTCGGCCTGCGGTTCTGCTTCGCGGCGTTCATCCGCCCGCAGTTCGCGGTGCCGGCGTTCGAGGCCTACCGCGAGACGTTCGAGCAGTCGTCGCTCGCGGGGGGCGTCGACGAGCCCGAGGGGATGGTCGCGGTGAACGCCGTCGCCGCCGAGACGGACCACGAGGCCGCGCGACTGCGGGCGGTCGCGGAGGCCTCGTTCAAACGGATGCAGCGCGGGGAGGTCGGGTCGACGCCGTCGGTCGAGGAGGCGATCGACGAACTCGGCGGCGTTCCGGAGCCGACGCCGTCGACGCTCGACGAGGACGAGTGGCCCCGCGCGATCTCCGGGAGCCCGGAGACGATTGCGGGGCTGCTGGAGCAGTTGACCGACCGCGTCGGCGTCGACGAGGTGATGCTCCAGCACGTGGTGCCGGACCACGAGCGGGCGCTGCGGTCGCACGAACTGATCGCGGAGGGGCTCGGGATCGAGTCGCGGTGAGAAGACGGAGTCGAGCCGTGCTGCGGGGACGATGTCGTCGCGACGCGCTCAGGGCGCGACGCCGACGGTCAGCAGCGTTCCCCAGGTCCGATAGCGCTCGACCATCGCCTCGCGGCTGTCGAACTCCTCGTGGGGGAACTCGGACGCGGGCGGGATCTCGATCTCGCGGTCCGGGACGTTGTCCTGCTCGGCGACGTGCAGGCCGGCGTCGCGGAACGCGTCGCGGTACTCGCTGCGGTCCCAGCGGGTCATCTCGATCTCGATGTTCGCCTGCCACCCGTGGGAGGCGACGTTCTCCTCGTAGTAGTTGACCGCGCAGTAGAACGTCCCGCCGGGTTTCAGCACGCGCCGGATCTCCTCGAGCGTGTGGTGGGGGTCGTTCGCGTAGTAGAACGCCTCCATCGAGAAGGCGTGGTCGATCGAGCCGTCGGCGAACGGCAGGTGGTCGAAGTCGCCGACGAGGAAGCCCACGGCGTCGTCCTCGCTGTAGCCGTCGGCCTTCCGGGCCATCTCGGGCGAGCCGTCGAGGCCGTAGGCGGCGCCGATGCCCCGCTCGCGCAGCGCCCGCAGCGCGTAGCCGCTGCCGGTCCCGAGGTCGAGGACGGTGTCGCCGTCCTCGACGGGCATGCGAGCCAGGATCGGCCGCGCGGTGTGCCAGTGGCGGTCCTCCATCCCCTGCTCGCGACCCTCGGCGGCCCAGGCGTCGAACTCCTCGCGAACGCTCATGGGCGGGGTTGGACCGTCCCCGGCAAAACGGGTTCGGCTCCCGGTCGGACCAGGTCCCGAGGGGCGACTCCGGCCCGTCCCTCGCCGCGAGTTTCAAGTCGCCGCCGGTGTACCACCGCCTATGGAGTACGACCTCGCCATCGACGGCGCACCCGAGACCGTCCCGGCCGGCACCGCCCTGCTGCTTCTGCACCCCAGTATCGGGGAGACCGACCGCGTCGACACGGACTTCCTCAGCGCCGACACAGACCGGTTCCTGGTGATCTCCACCCGAACCACCGCCCGGGAGGTCGAACAGAAACTCGACTACTACGAGGTCGACGAGTCCCGCGCGGTGATCCTCGACACGCTCTCGATCGAACGCGGCTACTCCCGCCGCTCGGCGCCGAACATCCACTACGCCGCCGGCCCGGACGACGTGGAGGGGATCGTCGAGGACGTGGAGTCGTTCCTCGAAACGACCGAGGGACACCGCCGGATCACGTTCGACTCGCTCAGCGAACTCGCCTACTACGGCGACGAGGCCGCCGCGCTGGAGGCCGCCGAACGACTGATCGAGCTCGTCCGCGAACACGGCGCCGTCTGCCTGTTCCATCTCTCCAGCGAGGTCCACGACGACGACACCGTCGCCGCCTTCGCCGAGCTGTTCGACGGGACGGTCACCCTCGACGACGACGGGACCGTGAGCTACGAAGCCGCCGAGTAGGTCCGCCACCCCGCCGGTTTTCGGTGTCCTCGCCAGTTCCTCCGTCGGTTCCACCCGAAGCGCCGGGGGTCGTCAGCGGAGGTGAAGGAGTCGTTCCAGTCGAAACGGTACGTGCAGTCGAAGCGTTCGAAGGGGACGAAACGGTGGAAAGAGACGAAACGGTCGACGGAATCGAGACGATCGAACGAGGCGAAACGAGCCACGGAGGCGAAACGGTCGGTTGAATCGAGATGATCGACCGGGCCGATACGCCCGAACGAGTCGAAACCGTCCCGTAAGCGGCGATGCCGCTACTCCGCCAGCGCGTCGACGGTCTTCTCGGCCCACCGGACCGCGTACTCCGCGCCGTGGTCGCGGTAGGCCAGCGTATCCAGCGCCGCGAACGGCGCCGGCAGGTCGAGCCCGTGTTTCACTGCCGAACACGCCAGTTCCGTCGCCGCGGGGAACGTCGTCTCGCCGCGGGCGACCTCGCCAGGCAGGTCCTCGATCCGGCCGACGAGTCGGTCGCCGGCGTCGGCCCACGCCGCGTGGAGTTCATCGTGCTCGCCCTCCCACGCGCGGAACCGCTCGCGGGTATGGAGGCCGACCCAGGCCTCGAACAGCGCCATCGCGACCTGGTACGTCGCCGCGCCGCCGAGGCCGAGCGCGTCGTCGAGTTCGGGGTAGCGCTCGCCGAAGAAGGGGAGGAAGCTCTCCGGGACGCCCTCGTCGATCTCGACCAGCGCCTCCGCGAGCAGGAACGAGCGGAATCCCTCGGGAGTTCCCGCGGCGCGGGCCTTGACGAGCACCGTCGGCGGCTCCGTCTGTCGGGTCCGGACGACCGTGCCGTCGCCCGGCAGCCCGACCGTGAACTGCGCGCCGGCGTAGTCCGCCAACTGCGAGGGCGCGTTCGCCGGGAGCCACGACTCGGGGTAGGCGGCGGGGTCGAGCGCGTCGACGAGCAGGCCCAGCTCCTCGGCGACCGCGGGCGGGAGCGTCTCGAAGTCCTGCTCCACGTCGAGAACGAGGACCTCGGGGGTGAGGTCGCGATGCAGTCGCTGAACCGGCGGGGAGAGCGTCCGCTCGGTGAACATCAGGCGCCGCTCGAGAGAACGATCTGGAAGACCAGAGCGAGCGCCAGAAGCGCCGACAGGCCGACTGTGCTGGTGACGATCTTCGTCGGGGTGCTCATGCTCGGTGCTGCGACCGCGTCGCTGTTAACAGTTGCTGTCAGCGATCGACGCGGACGCGACGGAAGGGTCGCCCAGTGATCGACGGCCACTCAGTCGTCGATCCCGTAGTCGTCGGCCATCTCGATCACGTACCGTCCGTCCTCCTGGAGCGAGATGATGTACTCCTTCCGGTCGTACAGCTCCATGAGGTTGAGTTCGTACTGGCCGGGGGCGGTGATCTTGATGCTCTCGAACTGCTGGTTGAGTTCCTCCCGGAGCGCCCGCAGGTCGGTGTCCTCGTCGGTCACGGGCTCCTCGCGCTCCGGCGCCGAGCCGGCGACGGGCTGCTTCTCGACCGGCTCGTCGTCCTCGGGGCCGAGGGCACCCGAGAGGGCGAACTCGTCGGGGTCGGCTCCCGACGGCGTCTCTGTCGGCGGCCCCTGTGGCGTCCCGCGGCCGCGGCCGTCCGATGGTACCTCGCTCTCGCCATCCGACGGCGCCTCGCTCTCGGCGTCGGCCACCCGGCGACGCGCCTCGTCGATCTCGTCGGGGCTGGCCGCGGCCGAGCGCGCGTCGCGCTGGGCGCTGTTCTCCGCGCCCGTGTCGTCGGCGATCTCCGCGTCTCGGAACTCCTCGTCGGCGGGCGTCGACTCCGCGGGGGCGGCGTCGACAGCGTTGTCAGCGGGACCGGTACCTCCAGTCGGCTCCACGTCCCCCGCGGACTCCGGGTCCGACACGGGTTCGGCCGGCTCAGCTGCGGCTGCCGTTTCCCCGGGCTCCGCCGTCGATGGCGCGTCCGACTGGTCGGTCAGCGACGGTTCCTCCGACTCGACGGGGTCAGTGTCGGCCGGCGACGCCGGCTCGTCGGGCTCGGGGCTCCGGTCCGGCGGCTGGAACTGGAACTTGTTCCCGCCGCAGTTCGGACAGCCCGAGAGCATCTCCTTGGAACCGTCGTCGAACTGCCGGCCGCAGGTGGTACACTCGTGGGGCACGGGCCTACTTGCGGGAGACGAGCGTGCTGATGAGGTTCTCGTCCTTGTGCAGCGTCTCGATCTGGTTGGCCGGGCCGATCACCGTCAGCTTCTGGGTGTCCTCCTTCCCCATCAGTCGGTCGAACAGCCCGGGGTTGGTCGAACTCGACTTGGGGTACGTCTCGATCTCGATGCCGTTGAACTCGTCCGGGCTGATCTCCGTCATCGTGACCTCGATCAGCTTCGACTCCTCGTCGGGGGTGAGCCCCTCCTCGAGGATCACGATGTTGCCCTCGCGAACCCCGTCGAGGATCAGCCGGATCTTCTCCATGCTCGTGAGCCCCTCCATCCGGGCGCCGCTGATCATGTCGACCCGGACGCCGTCGTCGGGGCCGTCCTCACCCTCGGTGGGTCCTCCGTCGCCGTCGCCGCTGGTTACTTCGGGCATTGTTAGGAGAAGTACTCCGCGATTTTCTCGTACACTTCGTCCATGTTCTGTCCCTCCAGGGCCGACAGGGGGATCGTCTCGTGCTGCGGGAACGCGTTCGCGATCCGCTGGATGTCCGACTCCTCCTTGTCGATCTTGTTCGCGAGGATCAGTACCGGGAGCTCCTGGCTCTCGATGATGCCGATCAGCATCGTGTTCACCTGGGTGAACGGGTCGTCGGTGCTGTCGAGCACGTAGATCACGCCGTCGACGTCCTCCCGGAGCCAGTGCATCGCCTCCGCGACGCCCTCGGTGGCCTCGCGGGAGCGCCGGACGGCGTCCTCCTTCTCCATGTCGTGCTCGAGGAACTCCTCGTAGTCGACTTTCGTCGCCACGCCGGGCGTGTCGACGATGTCGATGGTGACCTCCTTCCCGTCGCGCTCGATGGTCACCCCCTCCTTGCGGCGGGCGCGTCGTGTCTCGTGGGGGATGTGACTCTCCGGGCCCACCGCGTCGCCGGTCCAGTCGCGGGCGATCCGGTTCGCCAGCGTGGTCTTCCCGGCGTTGGGCGGGCCGTATATCCCGATTCGCTTCGGCTCCTCTGAGGCAAACAGGCCGTCGGTGACCCGCGTAATGCTGTCTTTTAGACTCGTGAGCAGACCCATCCTTATCTCCTGCCCCCGCTGCTGTAGGGGGCTGTTACTCTGAGTACCACCGGCGACACACTTAAGAATGGCGTCAGACGGGGTGGAACCCCTGAGCCGCGTCGACGAGCGAAACGCCGGTCGAGTCGACGATTCATCAAAACGTAGGTAAATCGAGTGTCGTCCTCGGGAGAACGTCAGCGAGGGGTACTGTTTCCACTCGAAACGGAGGTGGGTGTTCGCTCGAACACGGTTGCGAATGCGGAGTTTTCCCGAACGAGGTCGGTACACCGGCGATCGAACGGGATACCGATCTCCCGAACCGACGGTGAACACCCCCACCCCCTCGTTTCCCGTGGAGCGACACGGTAGGGGAGGGGAGGGGTGTCGAGCTGGCGGCAACACACGTAACTAATCAAATCATATCTCCAATAAAGAAAGAACGAAGATTGCAGTACGGACTAATCTATCGTCGTGCGTAGTAAAACTACCGTTCGATAGGTGGCGGTTTCTGCCGCTTCTCGACCCCACCCCCCACCGTTACCGTGTTCCAGGCGAAACGAAGGGGTGGGGGGGTTTCGACCTCCCCATCGTTTCCAGTCCACCAAGGATTCCCGACGATCGAGGCACCATGCCGTCAGTGAATTCTGTTCCGGATCGTATCCCGCCAGCGTCGGGATGGTTCCGTCGCCGTGCAGTCCGGTCTCGACCCTCCGTTTCACCTCTGTGCGGCGACGCCCCGTGTGAGGGCACCCAGGGGCGCTCTCGGGTCGTCGACTAACACGCTCAGTCGACTAACCCAGTCGACCGGCCAGTTCCACCTGCCGACCAACTGGCGCCATCGACCAACGCCAGCTACCGTGGCCCTCGACGGCATCGACGGGGAATCCAGTCGAAACGGAGGGGAAGGCGGGGATTCCCGTACAGGGTCGCGGTGTCCGATGGCCCGTAACCCGTCGCGCAGTGCCGGTCCAACAGGGACAGGTTTTTGGTACCCCTATTCATTTGGTTCGAGTGCATCAACTGGACGGCGCCTCGGAAAACTTCGCGACGAATCGGGCCTTGCAGGCGGTTGCACGGCAGATATTCCGATTCCGGCTGCCGTTCTCCACACGAAACGCAGGGGTATCCAAATGAACGACACCGACGACACAGGTTCGGAGGAAGAGGGCGGTCCGAGCGATAGCTGGCCGATCGCGGACGACGGCGAGGGCGACGACGAGCCCGCTCCCGCGGACGCTGCCACCGCAACGGGCGACGCCGGGGACAGCGACGGCAAACCGGCCGACGCCGACGAAACGGTCGCCGACGAAACTGACGCCGACCCGACAGACGCCAACGCCGCGACCGACGCTCCCGATCCCGCGGCGACCGAGAGCGCGACTGACGGCGACGGCGATGGGGACGACAGTGCGCCTAAGGAGGACGGGACGGATCCGGCTTCGGTCCTCGACACCGGGAGCGAGACCGTGACCGACGGCGTCGACGGCTCGATCGACAGCTCGGTCGACCTCGACACCGGCGGCGTCGACATCGACCGGATGCTGGAGGACGACGGCGACAGCCAGGGGCTGTTCGACGACCTGATGGCCGGGGAGCCGATCTTCAGCAACAAGGAGGTCCTCAGACCCTCCTACACGCCCCACGAACTCCCCCACCGGACCGACCAGATCAACCAGATGGCCACCATCCTGGTGTCGGCGCTGCGCGGGGACACGCCGTCGAACATCCTCATCTACGGCAAGACGGGGACCGGGAAGACCGCGAGCGCGAAGTTCGTGAGCCAGGAACTGGAGTCCACCTCCCAGAAGTACGACGTGCCCTGCGAGGTGGAGTACATCAACTGCGAGATCACCGACACGCAGTACCGCGTGCTCGCCCAGCTCGCGAACAAGTTCATCGAGAAGAACCGCGAGATCGTCACGGACCGACTCGAGGATCTCCGCGAACTCCGCTCGGCCGCGGCCGACGACGCCGACGTGCTCGCGGACACCGAGTTCGGTTCGGTCGAAGACGTCGACGAGGAGATCGCCGAACTGGAGGCCGACCGCGACGAGATGGAGGAGGTCCCCATGACCGGGTGGCCCACCGACCGCGTGTACACCAAGTTCTTCGACGCCATCGACTACCACGAGCGCGTGGTCGTCATCATGCTCGACGAGATCGACAAGCTCGTCGAGAAGTCCGGCGACGACACGCTGTACAACCTCTCCCGGATGAACTCGGAGTTGGAGAACTCCCGGATCTCGATCATGGGCATCTCCAACGACCTGAAGTTCACCGACTTCCTCGATCCCCGGGTCAAGTCGAGCCTGGGGGAGGAGGAGATCGTCTTCCCCCCCTACGACGCCAACCAGCTCCGGGACATCCTCCAGCACCGCTCGGACGTGGCGTTCAAAGACGACGCGCTGACCGACGACGTGATCCCGCTGTGTGCGGCGTTCGCGGCGCAGGAGCACGGGGACGCGCGACGCGCCCTCGACCTCCTCCGGACGGCGGGCGAACTCGCCGAGCGCAGTCAGGCCGAGACCGTCGAGGAGCAGCACGTCCGGCAGGCCCAGGACAAGATCGAACTCGACCGGGTCGTCGAGGTCGTCCGCACCCTCCCGACCCAGAGCAAGATCGTCCTGTTCGCGACCATCCTGCTCGAGAAGAACGGCGTCCACAACATCAACACCGGCGAGGTGTTCAACATCTACAAGCGCCTCTGCGAGGAGATCGACGCCGACGTGCTGACCCAGCGCCGGGTCACCGACCTCATCAGCGAACTCGACATGCTGGGGATCGTCAACGCCGTCGTCGTCTCGAAGGGTCGCTACGGCCGCACGAAGGAGATCTCGCTGTCGGTTCCGATCGAGGAGACCGAACACGTCCTGCTCTCGGACTCCCGGCTCGGCGACATCGAGAACGCCCAGCCGTTCGTGCAGGCCCGGTTCGACAACTGATCGCGTTTCGGCTGACTCGGTCGTCGACGCGCTCCACTCGAAACGGTGGGGGTACGGGCGAACGAGTTAGCCCACTGCTGCCGTCGCCGTTGCCGTCCCAGCCGTCTGAACCTCGCCGACCACCTCGATTTCGTGTGGACCCGAAACGGTGGCGTTCTCGGACAGCACTGATTCGGCAGTCGTCACGCCCGCGGCACTACCGTCGACGGGTCCGGTCGTCGCTGCACCCGAAAAGCCCAGCCGGACCCAGCCGAGGTACGGGATCCGGACGCGGGCGGTGCCGACGACCCACTCGGCTTTCACCGGCGGGCTGATGTTGTTCGTCTGGTCGTAGTACGCGTTGTTGTCGCCCTTCGTGATGAAGCCGTCGTGGGGGGCCGGACAGTTGTCCATCTGCTCGCAGTTGTCGGCGCCCTGCACCCACGCCTTGTTGGCCTCGTCGTACCAGTTCTCGCCCTCCCCGACCCAGAATCGGGCGCGGTGGATGATCGGCGGACCGACGTTGCCCGCGCTGTCGTAGACGATCACGGTCCCGTAGTCGTTGAACGTCTCGTAGCCCACCTCCTCGCCGACCTGGTGTGTGACGACGCCGGTGCCCTCGCGGGCGGCGTCGGGCGCGAACCGGCCGGGTTCGGTGACGAAGATCAGGTCCCCCTTCTGCATGTTGGGGTCCATGCTCCCGCTCTCGACGGCGACCATCGGCGGCCAGACGCCGCTGATCGCGAACAGCAACAGCCCGACGGCGGCGACGGTCGCCATGCTGGTCAGCATCTCGCGGGCGAACATCAGCGGGCCGCTCTCGGCGGTCAGAAACCGTCTGAGCAGGCCGTCCGGTTCGTCGTCCCCGGCGGACGGCTCCGGCGGCGGACCCTCGCCAGCACTCATCTGCTCCCGGCTTGTCGGGGGGCCGGCATAGGCCTTCTGACTGGTCGAGGGGACGTTGTCGTCGTTGTCCGTAACCGACACCCTTTCGGTCCGAAGGGCCGCCCGTGAGTGTATGGCACGCATCGAGGCCGCGGACTTCCACGACATCGCCAAACCCGGCGACGTCCGGCTCTCCCCGGACGGCGAGCGGGTCGCGTTCGTTCGGCAGATCCCCGACGACGACGAGAGCTACGAGTCGACGATCCACCTGGTCCCCAGCGACGGCAGCGAGGACCCCCGGCAGTTCACCGTCAGCGAGGGCGGCGACAGCCAGCCGCGCTGGTCGCCCTCCGGCGACCGCCTCGCCTTCGTCTCGAACCGCGGGAAGGACGACGACCGCCCCCAGCTCTGGATCATCCCCGTGGGCGGCGGCGAGGCCCGGCAGGTCACCGAGGTCCCCGCCGGCGTGGAGGGCATCACCTGGTCGCCCGACGGCACCCGCATCGCGTTCACGCAGTCCACCACCGAGGACGAACGCGAGGAAGGGCTCGACGTGGACATCGGCGACGAGGATGAGTACGAGCGCGAGACGCCCGACCCGCGGGTCATCGACCGCACGGTCTACCGCTCGGGCCAGCAGTACTTCGACGGCACGCGCTCGCACGTCTACGTCGCCCACGTGGGCGAGGGCCTCGCGGACGCTGCGGACGTCGCGGTCGACCGGGTCACGGACGGCGACGTGGACCACAACTCCCCCGAATGGGGCGACGAGTCGACGCTGTACTACACCGCACAGGACGTTGGCGAGGACCCCGACGACTCCCACCGCTACTCCATCTACGCCTACGACACCGACGACGAGTCGGCCGGGAAGGTCCACGAGTCCAGCGGCTGGGGCGCGGGCGTCGCCGCCAACGCCGACGGCGAGGTCGCGTTCCTCTACAGCGAGGAGGAGCAAGTCAGCATCCAGCCGACCGAACTGAAGGTCGTCGACGCCGACTCCGGCGAGGTGGCGTGGCTCACCGAGGAGCTCGACCGCGGACTGGGCTACGAGGCCGCCCCCCAGTGGGGCCCCGACGGCGACCGCGTCTACTTCTCCACGCCCGACGAGGGCAAGACCAGCCTCTGGTCGGCCCCCAGCGACGCCGGCGAGGCGCCCCGGCGCGTCGTCCGTCCCGGCGCCGTCAGCGCCGCTCACGTCGGCGACGAGCGCGTCGCCTTCGCGATGAGCGAGTGGGCCCACCCCGGCGACGTGTTCGCCTGTGAGCGTGCACACGCCGACGCGCCCGGCCTCGACGGCGGAAGCGGCGCCGAGCGAGACGACTGCGTCCGCCTCTCGGAGCTCAACGCCGACTACTTCGAGGACGTGTCGGTCCAGGAGCCCGAGGAGCTACACTTCGAGTCCGAGGGGGGCGAGATCCAGGGCTGGACCATCACGCCGCCGGAGTTCGACCCCGAGGAGGAGTACCCCCTCGCGGTCGAGGTCCACGGCGGTCCCCACGCGATGTGGACCACCGCTGGCACGATGTGGCACGAGTTCCAGACCCTCGCCGCCCGCGGCTACGTCGTCTTCTGGTCGAACCCCCGCGGCTCGACGGGCTACGGGACCGACTTCATGCAGGCGATCGAGCGCGACTGGGGCGACGTGACGCTGACCGACGTGATGGCCGGCGTCGACCTGCTGACCGAGCGCGACTACGTCGACGCCGACGACGTGCACCTCACGGGCGGCTCCTTCGGCGGCTACATGACCTCCTGGACGGTCGGCCAGACCGACTTCTTCACCTCCGCGGTCTCCCAGCGGGGCGTCTACGACCTCACGGGTTTCTACGGCTCGACCGACGGCGCCTACGCGCTCGTCGAGGGCGACTTCGACGCCGACCCGTGGGAGGAGCCGGAGTTCCTCTGGGAGCAGTCCCCGACGGGCCACGCCCACAACGTCGAGACGCCGACGCTGGTGATCCACTCCGAGGACGACTACCGCACCCCGGCCTGCACGGCCGAACTCTGGTACCGGATGGTCCGAAAGCAGGGCACCGACACCCGGTTCGTGCTCTACCCGCGCGAGGGCCACGAGCTCTCCCGCTCGGGTGAACCGGGCCACATCGTCGACCGCATCGAGCGGATCGCCCGCTGGTTCGACGGCTACAGCGACCACCACGACGTGCCCCGCGCACTCGACCGCGACGACGACGACGGACTCACCGCGGGCGAGGAAGACGAGGACGAGAACGGCGACGACGGAGACGCGGATTCCGACGAAACCGACGAGTAGCGCTCCCGAGGACTCCGGAGCGCTCCGGGGGAGGCTTTCACGTGGTCGTCAGACGTGCTCCCCGGCTGCGGTTTCGAACTGAAGCGAGGGGGTTCGCCGTAACGCCCTTCGGCGCCGGCGCCGAAGGAGCGGTATGGACTGCGTGTACTGTGGCTCGGCGGTCGAGGAGCATGATCCGGTGTACGTCGCCGAGGGCGCGATCGACGCCGACCCCGTGCCGTTCTGCAACTACGCCTGTCTCACCACCTACGTCGAGGAGCAGGGGCTAACCGACGACGCGTGCTGTCACTGGTCGCCGGACGGCGAGCGCGCCGACTGAAGCGACGGGAAGCGCGCCGAGCCCACAAAAGACACTTACAGCGAGCGCGACCAATTTCGGGCGATGGACCGTCGCCGAGTCGCCCTCCTGCTCGTCGTCGTCGGGCTACTCTGCCTCCCGGCGCCGTACTACCTCGGCTGGGCAGCTGAGGCCACGTCCCCGCCCGCACAGAGCTCCCAGATATACGTCGCCGAACCGGTCGACCTCGACAACGCCTCCGACCGGAAGCAGTTCGTCGACGCCCACGGCCACGAGGTCGCGCTGGCGGACTACCGGATCACTGCACGGTACAGCGACGAGTACCGCGCGCCGAACGCCACCCTCGACGCGCTGGTGACCGCGATGCGAGAGGGCTCAGCGAGCGTCGACGACCCCGACGCCCGCGCGGACCTGCGCGGGATCGACGCCGAGTACGAGTTCGTCCGCGACACCAACGAGAACACCGAGCCGGACGGCTACTACCGTCTCACCGTCGCTGACGACGGGGCGACCGTTCGCGCCGAGAACGTCTCCGACCGCGCGGTCGCGAACGCGATCGCCGAGCGGGCGCCCCGCTACGGGAACCTCTCGGCGGGCGAGCAGCGAACCGTCGACCGGGTTCTCGAGAACTCGACGGGCGACGATCTCGGCTACCGCCCGCGAGTGAACGAGCCGTACGTCGATCAGTTCCCCACCGCGATCCGGAAGGGCGACACGCTGTACAGCGTCACCGTCTACGGCCACGTCGACGACTTCGGACCCGGGTTCGGCGGCTTCGTCGTCGGCCTCGGCGTCGCGGCGGTGGGCGTGGTGCTGGTGATCGTCGGTGGTGGGCTCTACGCCTACGACCGCTGGAGCGGGTAGTCATGCCGGGCGAAATCAACGACCGTCAGCCGGCTTACGTCGTCCGGAACGAGCGGTCGCCCGCGTCGCCCAGCCCGGGGACGATGAACCCCTCCTCGTTGAGTTCGTCGTCGATGGCGACCGTCAACAGGTCGGCCTCGGGGAACGCCTCGTTCACCCGGATCAGCCCCTCCGGCGCCGACACCGCCGAGAGGACGAACAGGTCCTCGGGGTCGTCGGCGGCGGCGTCGAGCACGTTGTCGAGCACGGTGCACATCGTCGATCCCGTCGCGAGCATCGGGTCGGCGACGATCACGGTGTCGTCCTCCGTGATCTGGGGGAGCTTCTCGTAGTCGACGCTGATGGGGAAGGTGCCGTCGTCGTCCATCCCGGCCTCCTCGTCGCGGCCGGCGGAGATGACGCCCTGCTTCGCGCGGGGGAACGCCTTCAGCAGCCCCTCGACGAACGGGGTCGCCGCCCGGAGGACGTTGATGATCACCACGTCGTCGAGCCCCTTGACGCGCTCGCCGGTGGTCTCGGTCAGGGGGGTCTGGACGGGGACGTACTCCGTCTCCATCGCGCCGTCGATGATCTCGTAGCCACAGATGCGGCCCAGTTTCACGAGTCCCTTGCGGAACGCCACCTGTTCGGTCTCCACGTCGCGGATCTTCGAGAGGGTGTCCTTCGCCAGCGCGTGCGTGACCAGGGACGCCTGGTCGCGGTCCTCGATGGGCATTATCGACTCTGGGTCTGCGAGCGGCATAAACTCGGGCGGTTCACTCCCTCCGTGTGGACGCGGCACGAACGACCGCCCGGACTACACGAACTTCCGGACGGTCATGTCCAGCGTGTCCAGGTCGAGGATCGGCGCGTAGCCGTAGTCGGGGTCGATGTTGACGGACTTCTGGAAGTCGGTCTGCTCCTGCCAGCAGCCGGAGTTGACCGCGAGGACGTTGTGGTACTTCCCCCACCCGAGCTTGTGGACGTGGCCGGTGTGGAACACGTCCGGCACCTCGTCGATCACGAGGTAGTCCGTCTCCTCGGGCGCGACGCGGGTGTGGCCGCCGTACTGCGGGGCGACGTGGCGCTTCTTCAGGAGTTGGTACATCGCCTTGTGCGGCTCGTCGTAGCTCGCTTTCTCCTCCGGGAGTTCGGCGATCACCTCGTCCAGCGAGACGCCGTGGTACATCAGCACCGAGACGCCCTCGACGGTGACCGTCGACGGGTTGCCCGTAAACCGGGCGTCGTGGGCGCTCATGATGTCCCGGAGTTCCTCGGTGAAGGCCGGTTGGGGTTCGGCGAGCCGCACCGCGTCGTGGTTCCCGGGGATCATCACGATCTCCATGTCGCCGGGCACCTTCTTGAGCTCCTCCGCGAACGCCTCGTACTGCTCGTAGATGTCGACGATGTCGAGTTCCTCGTCCTGGTCCGGATAGACGCCGACGCCCTCGACCATGTCGCCGCCGATGAGGAGGTACTCGACGGACTTGGCCTCGGGGGTGTGGAGCCACTCGGCGAAGCGGTCCCACGCCCCCTGCGCGAACTCCTGGCTGCCGACGTGGACGTCGGAGATCAGCGCCGCCTGGACGTGTCTGTCGGCGGTGTTGGGCTTGTGGGTCCGGGGGACGTCGGGGAAGTGCAGCGAGTCGACGAACATGATCCCGCCGTCGTCGGCCAGGGTCCCCTGTACCGCGAGACACTCGTCGAGCAGCAGGTCGTCGACGAGCGGCGCGAACGCGCGGTCCTTCATGATCAGGCAGGGGAAGGTCCCGGTCGTGTCCTCCAGTTCGACGATCCAGTGACCCGACGCAGTCGAGCGGATGTCGTCGACGAGCCCGATCATCTCGGCGTCGCTCCCGCCGGGCATCGACTGGATCGCCTCGGCGGGTCGGTGGTTCACGCGACCGCGCAGGAGCCCCGAGAGCCGCTCGTAGCGGTCCTGAAAGGTCCCGACGAACTCCTCGTACTGGCCGGTCCCGGTCGAGCGGCCGGTCACGTCGTTGGCGATCTCGGGTGCGGGCGGCGAACGGTTGCCCACGGCGTCGGCGGTCGCGGTCGGCGATGACGAATTAGTGGACCCCTCCGTTTCGACTCCGCTACCCGCCTCCTTCGACCGATTTTCAGAATTTTTCGCTCCAGTCGAAACGACGCTCCCGTCGCGGCCCGCCTCGGCGGACTCCGGCGACGAGTCACCGTCGTCGGTCAGCAGTTCCTCGGCGGGAGTGGGGTCGTTCTCCCCGCCCATGTCCGTCGGCACCTTCTCCGCGAGGTCCGGCGCGCCCTCGGGCGTTTCGGGGTGGGAGAGCTCGTCCGGAGTCGCCTCGCTGTCGGGGTCGCCGCCGAGCAGGTCGTCCTCGAGTGCCGTGCGGGCGTGGTCGACGGTCACCACGAACGCGTCGCCGGCGGCGTCGGCGGCCGCCTCCGCGGCGAGTTCGGGGTTGCCGGCGTTCGCGAGGAGGGTGACCGCCTCGCGCTCGGCGTTGTACCCCCGGCTCGTGAGTTCCTGCACGAGCCGTCGGTGGGACTCCTGTGGCACGACACTCTCTCGGCGAGGCCCGGGCAAAAGCGTGACGACGCGTGCGCGGTCGCGTCGCCGAAGCTCGCGTGACGCCCGTTCCGGGTTCGGCACGGCTAAGCGAGCGGCGGCCCCAGCCTCCAGCGTGAGCCAGTTCCCGACGTTCGAGGTGATCCCCGCGGTCGACGTACAGGACGGCGAGGCGGTCCAGTTGGTGGCGGGCGAGCGCGACTCCGGGAAACGCTACGGCGACCCCGTCGCCGCCGCGGAGCGCTGGCTGGACGAGGGGGCGGAGACGCTGCATCTCGTGGACCTCGACGGCGCCTTCGAGGGCGAGCGCGCGAACGCCGACGCCATCGCGGCCATCGTCGACGCCACCGGCGACGACGTGGACGTACAGGTCGGCGGCGGCATCCGGACCGTCGCGGACGCGACCTCCCTGCTCGACGCCGGCGTCGATCGCGTGATCCTCGGCACCGCGGCGGTCGAGACCCCCGAGATCGTCGAGGAGGTCAGCGCCGAACACCCCGGCAGCGTGATGGTCAGTCTCGACGCGAAGGAGGGGGAGGTCGTCGTCTCCGGTTGGACCGAGGGGACCGGCCTCGACCCCGCCGAGGCCGCGGCGCGCTACGAGGAACTGGGCGCCGGCTCGGTCCTGTTCACCAACGTCGACGTGGAGGGGCAACTGTCGGGGATCGACCGCGAGGCCGTCGAGCGCGTCGTCGACGCGGTCGACATCCCGGTCGTCGCGAGCGGCGGCGTGACCGATCTGGACGACGTGGCGGCGCTCCGGGACGCGGGTGCGGCCGCCGTGGTGGTCGGGACGGCGCTGTACGAGGGTCGGTTCTCGCTGCGCGAGGCGATGGATCGCTGAGTCCGGCCAAGCACAATCGCTTTCCTCCCCGCGCCCGCGTGTCCGCCCATGAGCGACCGGCACGCGACCGTCACCCGGGAGACCGCCGAGACCGAAATCGACTGCACGCTCGTCGTCGACGGCGACGGGGAGAGCGACGTCGACACGGGTATCGGCTTCCTCGACCACATGCTCGATGCCTTCGCCCGGCATGGTCTGTTCGACCTCGAACTGGCCTGCGACGGCGACCTCGAGACCGACGACCACCACACCGTCGAGGACGTGGGGATCGTCCTCGGGCAGGCGTTCGACGAGGCGCTGGGCGACCGCGCGGGCATCCGCCGCTTCGCCGACCGCCGGGTCCCGATGGACGAGGCGCAGGCTAGCGTCGTCGTCGACGTGTCCGGGCGCCCGTACTTCCGGTTCGACGGCGAGTTCTCCCAGGAACGGGTCGGGGGGTTCACCAGCGTGCTCGCCCGGCACTTCGCGCGCTCGCTGGGGCAGCACGCCGGGCTCACGCTCCACTGCGAAGTCGAGGGGGAGAACGCCCACCACGAGGTGGAGGCGCTGTTCAAGGGCCTCGCCCGCGCGCTCGACGACGCCACCCGACTGGACGATCGTCGGAGCGACACGCCGAGCACGAAGGAGACGCTCTAGGGCTCCCGGAGCTGGCCGTTCTCCGCGACCAGCCGCCCCTCGTCGACGGCGTGGTCGAGTATCGCGTCGATCTCCTCGCGTTCGAGGTCGTAGGCGTTCGCGAGCATCGACTCCACCTCGCTCCGGTCGACCGGGAACGGCCGGTTCGACAGCATTCGCATCGCTCGATCGTACTGCGGCGGCGAGTCGGCGTCGTCGCCGGTTGCGGGGGTCGACGGCGTGTCGCTTGCGGGTGTCGGATCCGCGGGACCGGACCCCGTCTCGCCGCCACTACTCGCGTCCGCCGTGCCCATCGTGATGCCGCCGCCGTCGGATCCTGAGCCGGCGTCCCCGTTGGATCCCGGCCTAGAAGCGTCGGCGTTCGCGGCACCCTGCTCCGCGCGCTCGATCAGCGGGTCCATCACCCGCAGCAGTTTGGTCTTACAGTCCGGACAGAGCACGACCGAGCGGTCGCCGCCGCCCAGGCGCGGGGGGACCACGGCGTACTCACCCAGGTCTTCGGGACTCGCACAGAAGTAACACGACTGGAGGTCGGCCATGGCTGTCCGGTGGCCCCGGGTGGGCAAAAAGCTGTGTCGTGGCAGCTCGCGCCCGGCGTGAGACTCTTCACTCACGAAGCACATCTACCGGTACTGAACACTGGACGGGTGGCCGGTAGTTCTGCCCGGAGAAGCTGACCCCACTATGGATATCCAACCAACCGAGCGGACGGGCCGAAAGATCGTCGTGAAACTGTTCCGCCGCCGGTCCGTCGAGCGTGTCGACGTGCAGTCCATCGACGACGCCATCGCGACGGTGAAAGCCGAGACCGCCGACGAGGCCAAGATCCTGCAGGACGACGAGGTGGTCTACTACACCGAGCGCAACGGCGCAATCGAGGACTGGGAGCGCGCGTGGGAACACGAGAAGCGCCGCCTCTCCGCCGAGGAGTCGGCGTGGGACTGTCCCCACGGCGTCGAGTACTGCTACGAGGACGACCGCTGTATCGACTGCCAGATCGACCGCGCGGCGGGGAACGTGAGTGACGAGTCGCCCGTCGGGCGAGGCGAGTGACTTTAACACCGCCGCCCGTTTTCTCCCGGTAACGTGTTCGACGAGATCATGGAGAAGTTCGAGGGGTCGCCCTCCCAGCAGGCGGTGGTGCGACTGCTGCTCGAACGCGGCTTCTCGATCAACGACGAGGGCCGGGTCGTCTCCGGCGGGATCGAGATCCCCAACACCCAGATCGCCCGCGAGATCGGCGTCGACCGGCGCGTCGTCGACTCCACCACGGGGGCGCTGCTCGACGACGACGAGCTCCGGGACATCTTCCGGAACATCTCGGCGGTGCCGAGCCTGATGGATCTCGCACCCGTGCTCGACTTCACGGTCGTCCGGGTCAAACCCACCGACGCCGACGCCGCGGGCATCGTCGCCCGGGTCACCGAGATCGTCGCCGAGGAGGGGCTCTCGATCCGCCAGGTGCTCTCGGACGATCCGGAGTTCGCGGACGAACCGATGCTCTACCTCATCCTCGACAGTGAACCCTCCGGCGAACTGCTGAAGGCGATCCACGACCTCCCCCACGTCCGGGAAGTGAGCTTCTGAATGGCCGACCCCGAGCCGTTCCGCACCGTCGCCGGCCGCGGCGAGGCCCGCTTCGAGATCCGCGGCTCGGAGTTCCTCGGCCACGTCGACCGCGCGGACACCGTCGACGCGGCCGAATCGTTCGTCGACGCCGTCCGCGAGCGGTTCGACGACGCCACCCACAACGTCCCGGCCTACCGCGTTCCCGCGGGCGAGGCGTCGCCGGACCGCGTGAACGAGGTCATGATCCGCGAGTACCAGAGCGACGACGGCGAACCCACGGGGTCCTCGGGCAAGCCCGCGCTGAACGTGCTCCAGCAGCGCGACCTGCGCAACGTGGTCGCGGTCGTGACGCGCTACTACGGCGGCACGAACCTCGGCGTGGGCGGGCTCGCCCGGGCGTACTCCCGGGCGGTGAAGGAGGCCGTCGACGACGCCGGGGTCGAGGAAGTCCGGCCGCGCCACCGCTTCACCGTCACCGTCGAGTACGACGACTCCGGCACCGTCCGGGGAATCCTGGACGGCGCGGACTGCGAGTTCGACGCCGCCTACGAGGCGGAGGTCGTCTTCGACGTGTCGACGCCGGTCACCGAGAGCGACGAGTTGCGCGACCGGATCCAGTCGGCGACCAGCGGTCGCGCGCGGATCGAGTAGCCCGGGCCGTCAATCCGCCCACCCCCCGACGGGCGCAACCATTTTGCTCCCGCCGGCGAACCGACGCCCATGATCGAACGAACGGACGTGGTCGTCGTCGGCGGGGGCGTCGTCGGCACGGCGGCCGCGTACCACCTCTCCGAGCGCGGTGTCGAGACGGTTCTGGTCGACGACGACCGGGAGGGGAGCGCGACCGCCGCTGGCGCGGGGATCGTCTCCCCGCCGACCAGCAGCCGACGCGAGAACGACGACTGGTTCGCGTTCGCCGAGTTGGCCGCGGCCCACTACCCGGAGCTGATCAGTAGCCTCGAAGCGGCGGGGATCGACGACCACGGCTACAAGCAGGGCGACATGCTCTCGGTCGCGCTCACGCCCGCGGAGGCCGAGACGATCGGGACCGACCGCGAGCGCGCCCGGCGGCGTGACGCGTCGGTCGAGGAGATATCGCCCGTCGAGGCCGAGGCGGCGTTCCCCGCGCTCTCGGGCGTCGAGCGCGCCCTGCGGTTCCCCGGCGCCGGCCGGGTCGACGGCGCGATGCTCACGGCCGCGCTCCGGCGGGCGGCTCACGAGACCGGGCTCACAACGGTCGACGGGCGCGTCGGGGAGATCCTGACCGGGGACGGCGCCGTCTCGGGTGTCGTCGTCGACGGGAACGACCGCATCGACGCCGACCGAGTCGTGGTCGCGGGGGGCGCGTGGTCGGGCGGGTTCGGCGACGATCTGGGCTGCTCGCTGCCCGTGAATCCCATCCGGGGGCAGATCATCCACCTCGACGGGAGCGACCTGTTCGACGACGCGGCCGACCTCCCGATCGTCGGGAGCGTCGCCGACAACTACATCGTGCCGTGGCCGGACGGCCGCATCGTCGTCGGCGCCACCCGCGAGGACGACGCCGGCTTCGACCCCCGGATCACCGCCGACGGCGTGCGGGAAGTACTCGACTCGGGGCTCCGACTCGCGCCCGGCCTCGCCGACGCCACGTTCGAGGAGGTCCGCGTGGGACTGCGCCCGGGGAGCCCTGACGGCCTGCCGATCCTCGGCGGCGTGCCGGGCGTCGACGGCGCCTACGTCGCGACGGGCCACGGGCCGACCGGACTCACGCTCGGCCCGTACTCCGGCGCGGTGATCGCGCAGTTGCTCGACGGCGAGGCGCCGGCGGCCGACCTCTCGGCGTTCGACCCGGCGCGGTTCTAGCGCGATCGCTCCGGGCGGCCGCTCACCCTGCGGTCGCCACGGAACAGGAAACTTATCCGCCCTACAGCCACTACTCGGGGTATGACCAGCGGTTCGCCCTCGAACGTCCTCTTCGTGGTGATGGACACGGTCCGCAAGGACCACCTCGGCCCGTACGGCTACGAGCGGGACACGACGCCCGGGCTCGACGCGTTCGCCGAGGAGGGGACCGTCTTCGACAACGCCGTCGCGCCGGCGCCGTGGACGCTCCCGGTCCACGCGTCGATGTTCACCGGGATGTACCCCTCGCGCCACGGCGCCGACCAGGAGAACCCGTACCTCGAGGGCGCGACGACGCTCGCCCAGTCGCTCTCGGCCGCGGGCCACGAGACCGCCTGCTACTCCTCGAACGCCTGGATCACGCCGTACACCCACCTCACCGACGGGTTCGACGATCAGGACAACTTCTTCGAGGTGATGCCGGGTGACCTGCTCTCGGGCCCGCTGGCGCGGATGTGGCAGGTCCTCAACGACAACCCCCGGCTCCGCAAGCTCGCGGACATGATCGTCAGCGCGGGCAACACCGCCCACGAGTACCTGAGTTCGGGCGAGGGCGCCGACTCGAAGACCCCTAGGGTCATCGACCGCACGAAGGCGTTCGTCGAGGACGCCGAGGCCGAGGGCGACGACGGCTGGTTCTCCTTCATCAACCTCATGGACGCCCACCTCCCGTACCACCCGCCCGAGGAGTTCCGCGAGGAGTTCGCGCCGGGCGTCGACTCCACCGAGGTCTGCCAGAACTCGAAGCTGTACAACTCCGGCGCCCGCGACATCGACGACGCGGAGTGGGACGACATCCGCGGGCTCTACGACGCGGAGATCGCCCACATCGACAGCCAACTCACCCGGCTGTTCGACTGGCTGAAGGAGACGGACCGCTGGGACGACACCGCGGTCGTGGTCTGTGCGGACCACGGCGAACTCCACGGCGAGCACGGCCTCTACGGCCACGAGTTCGGGCTCTACGACCCGCTCGTCAACGTCCCGCTGCTGGTGAAACACCCCGAACTCGGCGCCGGCCGGCGCGCGGACACGGTCGAACTGATCGACCTCTACCACACCGTCCTCGACACGTTCGACGCCGACGCGACCGCGGCCGCGGCCGACGAGGAGGCGGTCCGGTTCGACGCCACGCGCTCGCTGCTCGCCGACGAGTACCGCGAGTTCGACGGCGTCGACGACGCCGACCCCGCACAGGAGGCCGCACCCGACGGCGAAACCGGGTTCGTCGAGTACTCGCGCCCGGTGGTCGAACTCAAGCAGTTGGAGGAGAAGGCCGCCGACGCGGGGATCGAACTCGACGAGGACTCCCGGTTCTACGCACGGATGCGCGCCGCCCGCCGGGCCGACGCGAAGTACGTCCGGATCGACCGCATCGAGGACGAGGCGTACCGGCTGGACGAGGACGCCGAGGAGACCGAGAACCTCGTTGGCGCCGACGACGAGGCGATCGACGAGGTCGAGGCCGAACTCGCAGTGTTCGAGAACGCTGTCGGCGGCGCGTGGACCAGCGCCGCCGCGGGCGAGGTCACCGACGAGGCCGTCGAGGAGATGGACGAGGAGATCCAGGACCGGCTACAGGACCTCGGGTATATGGAGTAAGGTGACGGCGGGGAGTAATCGCGCCGATCCCGCAACGTGAAGTCGACCCCACGGTGTGGCTCGTCGGCATCGTACTGGGGAAACCGTTCTACTGTGCCCCACTGTTTTTGTTCGAACGACCACTTGTTGCGCTATGGGCACCTGGCTCGACGCCACTCGCGAGGAACTCCACCGCTACCGGATCGAGACGGGCGACGAGGTGCTGACGCTCCAAGAGTTCTACCGCTTCTCCGAGTCCTCGCTCGCGGCGGCATTTCCGGAGAACAACCACGTCCGCGACAAGATGCGCCAACAGCTACAGGAACTCCGCGAGCGTGATGAACTCACGTTCCTAGACGACGACGGCAGCTACCGTATCGAAGACCTCGCACTCGACTGAGCACTACATGAAGTCCGCGATCCCGCTCTGTTTGTTCTTGTCGTTCTCGAAGATCGACTCCAGCGAGCGCTCCAGCACCTCTAACCGCTGTTTGGTGTAGTCCCGACAGCCGTACTCCTCGGCGACCTCGATGGCCACGTCCATGTACTTGTTCACGGAGCCGCGGTGGACCGTCAGCGTCATCCGGCCCCCACACTCCCGGCAGTCGCCGGTCAGGGGCACCCGGCGGTACTTCTCGCCGCAGTCGAGACAGCGCGTCTCCTGCCGGGAGAACGCCCGGAGGTTCCCGATCAGGTCCGGGAGGAAGTGGTTCTCGATCACCCGCTCGGCCACGTCGGTCTGGTCGACGGCCCGGAGCTTCCGGGAGAGCTCGAGTTGGGCGTCCATCTTCGTCTCCATGTCGCCCAGGGTCTTGTACGCCGAGAGGTCCGGCCCGAGCGCGAGGTCGCCGGTGTCGTGGGTGTGGTCGAAGCCGTGGTACTCGTCCTCGGTACCGAGCGTGTCCTCGCCGATCCGGATCAGGTCCTCGACCTCACCGGGGTCTGCCATCTCCAGCGTGGCCTCGTAGAACTCCGTGGGGTACTGCCGGACGATGTCCATGTTGTGGGCCTCGTCGTCGATCTCCGAAGGGTCGATCCGGGAGGACATGACGAGCGGGGCGTCCATCCGGCCCCCGCGCTGGTCGGGGAGGAACTCCTTCGAGAAGTTGAGCAGGCCGTCCAGCAGGAGCATGACGCAGTCCTCGTCGCCGTCGCAGTTCCGCCGCTTCGCCGCGTGGAAGTACGGATGGGCGTACCCGACGGCGGCGCTCGTGAACCCCACCACCCGACCGACCACCGCCGCGGAGGTGTGGGGCGCCATCCCGAACACGAGTTCGCCCACGAGGTCCTCGCGCTCCTCGACCCCGTAGAACGGCTCCAGCCCGTAGAACTCCTCCAGCAGGTCGTCGACGAAGTCCGCCGTCCGCATCATGTGCTCGGCGGCGCCGTCGGGGAGGACGATGTCCTGCACCTTCAGTTCGACCAACTGGTCGTCGTGCCGCAGCCGCTCGCCGTCGATGTCGGTCTCGTAGCCGAGCCGCCGGAACTCCGCGGCGGTGGTGTCCAGCTCCGCGGGCCGGACCGAAGTGACCGGCAGGTCGGTCATGTCGTAGCGCACCGTGCCGTCCTTGAACGACGACACCCCGTGTTTCGCCCGGAGGATCCCCTTCTCCATCGGCTCCGGGGTCTCGTTGGCGGACATCAGCCCCTGCACGCCCTTCAGGATGGAGAAGCTCCCCTCGCGCTCGCCGATCGAGTCGAGCGCGTCGTGGTAGACCGCGTTGAGGTCGATCACGCGCTCCTCGGGGCTCTCGACCTCCCACTCGCACCGCGGGCAGACGACGCGCCCGGACTCGTCCGGTTCGACCGCGATCCCGCAGTCGTCGCACTCGTAGTACGGCTCGGTGTGGGACTCACACTCCGGACACCGGTTCTTGTAGGTGTGCTCGCCGCAGTCGGGGCACTCGCGCTCGCCGAGGCTGACCTCGATCTTCCCGCGGCCGCGGTCGGTGCGGTCCTTCGCGGCCTTGGCCACGTCGCGCTGGCTGCCGCCGGCCTCGCCGATGGGGAACATCGTGTGGACCGCCGGCGAGAGGTCGCGGCTCTCGGACTTCTCGGGCCGGCCCATCCGGTTGCCGATCCGCGTGGGCGCACGCTCCCGGATCGCGAAGGGCGCGACCTCGTTCACCGCCTCGATCGCGTTCGTGCCGGGCAGCGGGGCCGTGTCGGCGTCCGACGCGTCGCCGACGGCCGTCCCGTCGGTGTCGTCGGAAACTGCCACCCCACCGTCCGCGACCGCGTCTTCGCTCTCGGCGCCCCAGGTCCGCGCGCGCTCGCTCAGGTCCGTGGGCTCCCACTCCCGCTCCAGTTCCGTGGTCACGCCCAGCGACCGAAGGAGCGGGCGGTACTCGGGCACTCGGAGCGTCCCCTCGGTCGCGGTGTGCTCGACGAGCAGGCGTTCGAGCGCGCGCTGGGCGTCGTCGCTCCGCTCGATCAGCAGGCCGTCGTCGTCGATCTCCCCGTCGGCGGCGGCCGCCGCCAGCGCGTCGAACTCGGCGACGGTCACGTCGTGCCAGAGGTAGGTGTACTCGGGGTGGATCGGGCAGTCGTACCGGCCGGCCCAGTCCAGCGCGGTCCGGGGGTCGGGGGCGTCGAGGTCGACGTGGGGGTCGTCCCGGAGCGCCTGCACGTCGGCGCCGGCGTCGTCGAACTCCTGCTCCCACCACTCGACGCTGTACGACGCCGGGACGAGCGGGTGGTTGTTCTCGACGAACTCGCCGTAGTTCACGAGGTACTCGCCGAGGTCGAGGATCTCGTCGACGCCGTTTCGCACTTCGAGCGCCTCCTGGGGGTCGTCGATCCGGCGCACGTCGCCGTTCGCCAGCTTGACCGTCGGTCCCTCGATCGAGTCGACCGGCACGACGCCGGCGGCCTTCCCCGGGCGCTCAGTCTTGATCTGGGTCCCCGTTGCGAGGAAGTCGTCGACGAGATGCATCGTCGCGGGGTGGACGCCCGCGGTCGCGAACCCGTGGTTCCGCGCGCGGCCGTAGCGCAGGCGGAACCCGCCGGACTCGGAGGGGTGGCCGAACACCGGCCGGCCGGCGATCAGGTCCCGGAGGTACTTGGTCGCGGGTTCGGCCCGGACCGGCCCTTCGGGCTCGTCCGGTTCGTCGGCGGCCCCGTCGCCGTCGGCGTCGTCCGGTTCGTCGTCGGCCTCCTCGGCGTCGTCCGCGTCGCCGTCGTAGTACGTGCCGTCGATGAGGTCCTGTAGCCACGGCCAGTCGACCTCGTCGAGTTGGCGCGTGTAACGCTGGATCTTCGGCGCCTTCAGGGCGATCCCCTCGGCCATGACGAGACACATCCCGCCGCGGGCGGAGTTGGTGTCGACGCGCTCGAGGTCGCGGAAGCCCGAGACCTCCTCGTCGCCGGTGGCCTCGCCATCGAGCATGATCGGCATGTGCTCGGCGATGAACTTCGTCTCCTCGTCCTTCGGCGTGTACTGGAGGCCGGTCTCCTTCTCGTAGAGGGCGATCTCCTCGGCGTAGCGCTCGACCTCGTCGTCGCGGGCGTGGAACTCCTCGATACCCAGCAGCGAGCGCGCGTAGTCGGCGACGAGCACCGAGAGCGCCTGTGCGGTCCCGCCCGCCGAGCGGATCGGGCCGGCGTAGTAGACGTTCACGAACTCCGTCCCGTCGTCGTTCTGGAGCAGCTCCGCGCGGTCGATCCCCTCGATCGGCGCGGCGACGACGCCCTCAGTGAGCAGGGCGACCGCAGTTCGGACCGCGCCCTCGATCTTCCCCTCGCGGCTGTCGTAGTCGCCGACGTTGCCGTCGACGAAGTCCTCCACGAGCTCGAGGGCGGCCTCCTCGCGGCTCATCTCGCCTTCGAGCTCCCGGACGCGCTCGGCGACGCCGGGGATGCCGAGGATGTTCTCGACGCGGTCGGCCATGTCCCGCGCGACCGGGATCTCGATCTCCGTCTGGGGGTCGTACCCCTGCGAGCGAGCGGCTTCGGCGCGGTCGAACGCGTCGTCGAGTTGGCTCTCGATGCGCTCGAAGTAGCGCTCGTCGTCGTCTCTCACCGGTACTCACCTCCGGGCGTCGGGCTCACAGCCAGAGGTCCAGATCGGTCTCCTCGTCGTGGTCTCGCTCCAGCGGTTCCTCGAACGTCCGCATGTACACCTCGCCGGCGAACACCGTGGCGGCATCGAGGTGCCCCGCGAGCGCCTGCCCGCTCGGTCGCGAGAGCACCGCGTGCGTGTGCGCGAACCGCTCGCCGTCGAGGTAGGAGACGTTGCCCAGACAGGCCGCCACCTCGAGGGGTTCCTCGAACTCCACGGACTCGTACTCCCCCTCCTGCTGGTCGTAGAACCAGACGACGGCGTCCTGCACCGCGCCCATGGCGTTGAACCAGGCGGCGTCGACGTCCTCCTCGACCGCCAGCGACTCGATCTCCTCGCGCCAGTCGGCGCCGGTCTCGAGGCGGGCGAGGAACTCGCGGTCAGGGGAGAGTTCGCGGTAATCCATACGCGTATCCAAGCGGCGACGAGGACAAAAACCTTGACTCCCGCCGCGGTCGCTCGGCAGCGACGGCTCGGCGCGAACGGGTCGGGCAGAAGAATGCGGTGGTCGAGTGCGCTACGCCCACTCCGCGACGACTGGCGCGTCGGCCTCCGCGACCGAGATCCAGGCCTCCTCCCGGCCGAGATCCGCGATAACGAACTCGGCGTCGTCCAGCGAGCCCATCACGTCGTCACCGCCGTGAACCGTGCCCGGTGCCATGCTACAACCTCCCACGCAGAGAGACATAAACCCGTCGAAACATTGACCATGGTTCACATGGACAGACGACGACCGGCCCTCCCTGCCGGCGGTTGCGGACCCAGGCGTCACATCACTTCGGAGTCCCGTCCCCGTCGACGCTCGGTGTGATCGGCCTGCGCACACCTTCGCAGAGTACAAGAGGGGCCCAAGAGAACACGACCCCATGAAGGTAGCCGACGCCATGACGCCCGAGTCCGACCTCGTGACCGTCTCGCTGCCGGGCTCGCGCGACGACGCCCTCGAGTACCTGCAGGAACGGGAGTTCTCCTCGGTCCCCGTCGTCCGCGCGACCGACGAGGGCGAGCGGTACCGCGGGCTGGTCTCCCGCGACGACCTGATCGAACACCCCGACGAGGACGACCTCGCGCTCCTGATGCGGGAGGTGCCGACGACGACCGCCGACGCCACCCTCCACGAGCTCGCGGAACTGATGCTCGAGGCGGGCACGCGCCGGGTGCCGGTCGTCGAGGCCGACGACGGCGGGACGCTCGTCGGCATCGTCACCATCACCGACGTGATGCGCGCGCTGGCTCGCGAGGACGTCGCCACCGACGCCGGGGTGGGCGACCTCTGTAACGGCAGCGTCAACACCACCTACACCGGGACGCCGCTCCCGGTCGCCGAGCGGGAGATCGGACTGGCGGACGTGCCCTACACGATCGCGCTCGACGACGACACCGAGATGGCCGGCGTGCTCACCGAACCCGACATCGTCGCCGTCGCGGAGGTCGTCGAGGGGGAGGAGGACGCCGGCGCCTCGATGGCCGGCGACGACGAGCACTGGAAGTGGGAGAGCATCAAGTCGGTCGGCAACCGCTACGTGCCGACGCGGAACGTCGAGATCCCGGCCGAGCCGGTCTCGGAGTTCATGACCGAGGACGTCGTGACAGTCTCGAAGGGCAAGTCCGCCGTCGAGGCCGCACGGCTGATGATCACCAACGACATCGAGCAGATCCCGGTCGTCAGCGGCGGCGAGCTCGCCGGCGTGCTCCGGGACGTGCACCTGCTGGAGGCCGTCTGATGAACGAGGACGCCGACGTTACCGAGCTCGCGAAACGCCGCGGCTTCTTCTTCGCGGCCGCGGAGGCGTACGGCGGCGCCGCCGGCTTCTACACGTTCGGCCCGGAGGGCGCGGCGCTGAAGCGCAACGTCGAGGCCGCCTGGCGCGACCGGTTCGCGCTCAAGGAGGACAACGAGGAGATCGCGGCGCCGACGATCATGCCCGAGCCCGTCTTCGAGGCCTCGGGCCACCTCGACACGTTCGACGACATGCTCGTCGAGTGTCCGGAGTGCGGCGAGTCCCACCGCGCGGACCACCTCGTCGAGGACGCGACCGACCTCGAGGACGCCGAGGCCCTGGAGCCCGAGGCGGTCGCCGACCTCATCGCCGACCACGACCTCACCTGTCCGTCCTGCGGCGCCGCCCTCGGCGGGCAGGAGGTCGATGAGTTCAACCTCATGTTCGAGACGAGCATCGGCCCCGGCTCGGGCCAGCCGGGCTACCTCCGGCCCGAGACCGCCCAGGGCATCTTCGTCGAGTTCCCGCGGCTGAAGGAGTACGCCCGCGGGAAGCTCCCCTTCGGCGTCACCCAGATCGGTCCGGCCTACCGCAACGAGATCTCGCCACGCCGCGGCCTGATCCGGGTCCGCGAACTCACCCAGGCCGAACTGGAGACGTTCATCGACCCCGAGACCGACGAGCCCGACCTCGAGAAGGTCGCGGACGTGGGGCTCCGGCTCTACGCGGCGCCCGAGCAGCAGACTGACGCCCCCGCGACCGAGGGCTATCAGGAGCTGAGCGTCCGCGAGGCCGTCGACGAGGGCGTCGTCGCCTCGGACTGGATCGCCTACTACCTCGGCGTCGCCCAGGAGTGGTACGAGCGCATCGGCGTCGACACCGAGCAGCTCCGGTTCCGCCAGCACCTCCCGGGCGAGCGCGCCCACTACGCGGCGGACTGCTGGGACGCCGAGGCCAAGGTCGAGAGCGCCGGCGGCGACTGGATCGAGATCGCGGGCTTCTCCACCCGCAGCGACTACGACCTCTCGAAACACGCCGCGGGCAGCGGCGAGAACTTCACCGTGTTCAAGCAGTACGACGAGCCCCGGACGGTCGAGCGCCCCAGCGTCGACCCCGACATGGCGACGCTCGGCCCCGAGTTCGGCGGCGACGCCGGCGCGGTCGCCGCGGCGCTCGAGGACTTGGCCGAGCGCGACCCCGACGCGTTCGAGGACGACGAGGTAACCGTCGACGTCGACGGCGAGGCGTACACGGTCGACACCGACGTGGCGAACTTCGAGGTCGTCGAGGAGACCGAGGCGGGCGAACACATCGTCCCCCACGTGATCGAGCCGTCCTTCGGCGTGGACCGAACCGTCTACACCCTGATCGACCACGGGCTCCAGCGCGACGACCTCGGCGGCGACCCCCGGGACTACCTCTCCTTCGCGCCCGAGATGGCGCCGACGGACGTGGCGGTGTTCCCGCTGGTCAGCAACCACGAGCCGCTCCTGGAGACCGCGAGCGAGGTGGTCTCGACGCTCCGGGCGGCGGGCTTCGACGCCACCCGGGACGACTCGGGCTCGATCGGCCGTCGCTACCGCCGGCAGGACGAGGTCGGCACGCCGTTCTGTGTCACCGTCGACCGCGACGGCCTCGAGGACGACCCCGAGTCCGTGACGCTGCGGGACCGTGACACGGGCGCGCAGGCCCGCATCCCGACTGACGAACTCGTGGGGCAACTCGAGGCGCTCCACGAGGGCGAGACCGACTTCGAGACGGTACTGGCCCAGTACGAGACCGTCGAGACCGCGGACTGATGAGCGAACTCGGGCGCCGCGGCGTGCACGCCTCCGGGATCGGGATCCCGGCGCTGTACCTGCTCGGACTGGTCGACTGGCCGCAGGTCCGCCTGCTGCTGGTCGCCCTCTCCGTGGCCGTCTCGGTGCTCGAGTTCGTCCGGCTGGTGCTCGACTACCAGTGGCCGCTGTTCGACACGCTGGCCCGCGAGTACGAGCGCGAGAACGTCGCGGGCTACGCGCTGTACGCCTACTCCCAGACGGCGGTGGCGTTCGTCTTCGCCCCCGCGGTCGCGCTCCCGGCGATGCTGATGCTCATCATCGGCGACCCCGTCTCGGGCTACCTCGGCTCGAACGACGCCGGGACCGCCAAGCAGGCGGGCGTCCTCGGCGTGATGTTCCTGGTCTGCTTCGCGCTCGCGGCGCCGTTCACGACCGTGATCACTCCCCTCCCGGTTGGGCTCTCGGCCGCCGCCGCGGGCGCCGCGGGCGCGACGCTGGCCGACGGCCTGACGCCGGTGGTCGCGGGCTACGTCGTCGACGACAACGCCTCCATCCCGCCGGCGGCGGCGCTGGGGATCGCGCTCACCTTCGCCGTGGGCGGCACGGGCCTCAACGCGGCGCTGGGCGTCTGAGTCGGCCACCACGCCCTTCCGTCGCGACGGCGAACCCGCGCCACGCCGATGGAGATCGGACTGATCGAGATCCTGATCGCCGCGATCGTACTGTTCGTAGTGCTGGGGGTCCTCTACGCCCTGTTCCAGCGCGAGGGCGAGTCCCTGGAACTCCTGCTGGAGCTGGCGGACTGATCTCCAATCGAAACGAAGGGGTGTAGACGGTTCGCTTGCGGGTGGTTTCCTGCCAGTCATTTTTCCGTTCGGAGTTTCCGGCCTCGCGACCGAGAACTTTTGGCCGAGAACGCCCCACCCCCGGTAGTGGCAGAGACGACACGCCGGTTCTTCCCGTACGACAGCCCCTACCCCAACCAGGGCGAGGCGATGACCCGCATCGCCGCCGCCCTCGACGACGGCGACGACGTGCTGTTCGAGGGCGCGCCCGGGACTGGCAAGACGCTTTCCGCGCTGGTGCCCGCCCTGGAGCACGCCCGCGAGGAGGACCGCACCGTCGTCATCACGACCAACGTCCACCAGCAGATGCGCCAGTTCGTGGAGGAGGCCCGCGCCATCGACGACGAGGAGGACATCCGCGCGGTGGTGTTCAAGGGGAAGTCGTCGATGTGTCACATCGGCGTCGACTACCAGGAGTGCCAGACGCTCCGTGACACCACTCGCGAACTCGTCGAGGACGAAGCCGAGAAGCGCGAACTCGAACAGCAACAGCGCGAACTCCTCGACGCCAGCCGCGAGGGCGACGCCGCCGCCGCCCAGCGCCGCGAGGCGGTGATGGAGGAGTTGGAGGAGGTCGAGGAGCGCATCGAGGACGTGGAGGGGGCGAACGTCTGTGAGCACTACCGGAACAACCTGCTGGGCGACAACGACGAGTTCTACGAGTGGCTCTACGACGGCGTCCGGACGCCCGAGGAGATCTACGAGTACGCCGAGCGGGAGAACCTCTGTGGCTACGAACTGCTGAAGGAGGGGATGGAGGCGGTCGACCTGGTGGTCTGTAACTACCACCACCTGCTCGACCCCACCATCCGCGAGCAGTTCTTCCGGTGGCTGGACCGGGAGCCCGAGCGCGTCGTGACCGTGTTCGACGAGGCCCACAACATCGAGTCCGCCGCCCGCGACCACGCGAGTCGGAGCCTCACCGAGAACACCCTCGACAGCGCGCTGGACGAACTCGACGACCGGGACGACTCCCGGGCCGAGGCTGCCGAGAACGTCGTCGGCGCGTTCCGGGACGCGCTGGTCGACGCCTACGAGGACGGCTTCGAGTACGGCGAACGAGAGGGGATCGACGAGCACTGGCACGACATCCCCATCGCGAACGACGACGCCCGCGACGACCTGACGCTCGCCTTCCTCCGGAACTACGAAGGGCGGGGGATAGACACCGAGATCGAACTCGCGATCCAGTTGGGCGAGGCCATCGACGAGGAGTACGAGGAGGCGTACAAGAGCGGCGAGGCGACCTCCCGCGCCGAGAGTTCGACGCTCGCGACCGCCCGGTTCCTCTCGGTCTGGATGGACGAGAACGCCGAACTCGGGCAGTACCCCGTGGTCTCGGTGCGCCGGAACGAGGGCACCGACGAGGTCTACGGCCGCGCGGAGCTGTACACCTGCATCCCCCGCCGGGTGACCGAGGCGCTGTTCGACGAGGTGTACGCGAGCGTCCTGATGTCGGCGACGCTCCGCCCCTTCGACGTGGCCAGTGACGTGCTGGGGCTGGACGACCCCGTGACGATGGCCTACGGGTTGGAGTACCCCGAGGACCGCCGCCGGACCTACGCCGCCGGCACGCCGGCGCTGTTCGCCAGCGACCGCGGCGACCCGGAGGTGCAGGAGTCGGTCTCCGGGCTCGTCTCCGACCTCGCCGAGTTCACGCCCGGCAACACCCTCCTCTTTTTCCCCTCCTACGCCGAGGCCGAGCGCTACCACCAGCGTCTCGGCGGCGGCGACGGCCGGCCCGTGGGCGACGCCGACGGCGGCGACGCCGATCTCATGCTCGACAGTTCGGACGTGGACACCGAGGAGCTGCGCGAGCAGTTCGTCGGGAGCGAGAACGCCGCGCTGTTCACCTCCCTGTGGGGGACGCTCGCGGAGGGCGTGAGCTTCGACGGCGACGACGCCCGGACGGTCGCCGTCGTCGGCGTCCCGTACCCCCACATCGACGACCGACTGGAGGCCGTCCAGGACGCCTACGACCGTGCCTACGGCGACCGGAAGAACGCCGGGTGGCGCTACGCCGTCGAGATCCCGACCGTCCGCAAGACCCGGCAGGCGCTGGGTCGGGTGATCCGCTCGCCCGACGACTTCGGGGTGCGCGTGCTCGCGGACAAGCGGTACACCCGCGCGGACATGGGTCGGTTCTCGGTCCGCGACACGTTCCCCGAGGGTGAGCGCGACGAACTCATCGACATGAACCCCGAGAAGGTGAAGTTCGGGATGTTGAACTTCTACGGCGACCTCGACGCCTACGGCGGCGACCCGCCGCGGCCCTGAACCGGTTCGCCGTAACGTCTATGTATCCCCTCCCGTACGTCTGACGCGTATCCGACACCCGCCAGACGACGGCGGATCGGCGGCTCCACCGACGAACGGGCGATAACGGGCGTTTCGGCGTCGATCTCGCCCGTTCCGGTGCCGTGCCGTCGGTCCGGTTAGCGCCGCCTTTATCAGACTCCTCCGAGAAGGGATTGGCGCATGGCCACTCAACCCTCCGATCCCGACAACGTTCGAGAGAACTGTCCGGAGTGTGACGGGGAGACGATCCACGACGTCCGGGTCGAGATCCGGACCGAGAGCGATCAACAGGAGAACTCCGAGTTCTCCAGGGAGCCGTACCGCGTCTCCGTCTGCCGGACGTGCGACTCGGAGACGGCGACGCGGATGAACAACGCGTAACCCCCGGCAGTGGCCGTCGCGGGTGTGGGGGCCCGACGACGAGCGATGCCGGCTATGCGTCGGAACGGCGCTTCGGCGCCGTCGTTTTTCGAGGATCGAGACCGACCAGCTACTCGAACAGCCCTGCGGTCGTCAGTTCGTAGCCGTCCTCGGTGACGATCAGCGTGTGCTCGGCCTGCGAGACCAGGTTCCCTTCGTCCTCCTGGAGCACGGGGTAGCCCTTGACGGCGCCGTCGGCTTTCAGCCGGCGCAGCGCCATCGACGGCCGCGGCGTGTCGAGCCAGCGCTCCGCGAAGGGGAGCCCGTCGAACTCGGCGGTGATCTGGTCCATCGCCTGCCGGGCGGCGCGGTCGCGCACGGAGCGCTCCTCCTGCAGCTCGAAGATCTGCTCGTGGCTCCCCTCGCCCACCTTCCCGCTGCCGTCGGTGGCGAACGGCTCGATGGCGACGACCTGCCCGGCCTCCAGTTCGACGGAGCGGTCGACGCCGCGGTTCGGGATCGACGGCCCGGTGTGGGCGTCGTAGTGCTGCAGACCGTGCCCGGAGAGGTTGAGCACGGGCGAGTAGCCGTAGCCGTCGATCACGTCCTCGATGGCCTCCCCGACGACGCCGACCTCGGCGCCGGCTTCGACCTCGTCGAGCGCGGCGTCGAGCGCCTGCTCGGCGGCCTCGACCAGTTCGTCGTTGCCCGAGAAGTCGACGGTGACCGCCGAGTCGGCGATGTAGCCGTCGACGTGGACGCCGACGTCGAGACAGACCATGTCGTCCTCGCCGAACACCGTCTCGTCGTCGGCCTCGGGGGTGGCGTGGGAGGCCTCGTGGTCGATGCTGATGTTGACCGGGAACGCCGGCTCGCCGCCGAGTTCGACGATGCGCTCCTCCGCGCTCTCGGCGACTTCGAGGTGGGTCACGCCGGGCTCGACCAGTTCCCGAGCCTCCTCCATCACCTCGACCAGAATCTCGCCGGCCTCGTGGTGCTTCTCGACTGCGTCCTCGCTCAGATCGCCGTAGCTCATGGCTGTTGGGTTGGCCTGTGTCGGGGAAAGAGGTTCCGGGACGAGGGGCCGTGTGCGGCCACTGCCAGCCGCATCGGGACGAGGGGCCGTGTGCGGCGACGGCCAGCCGCGCCGGGCCGCGAAGCGACCCTACCGCGTCGCCGTGCTGGTCTGCATCCCCTCGGAGTTGAACGCGGCGCCGGTGCCGTCCTCGCCGCAGACGATGACGCCCGCCGAGGAGCCCGTGAGCTCGTCGAACTCGGCGATGGCGTCGTCGGCCGCGCTCTGGGCGTCGGCGCCGTTCTCCAGCTTGTCCACCGCGCGCTGGCTCAGCGTCACCTTTGCGATGTCCTCGCCCGCGCCGGTCGCCGAGGCGCCGCCGGCGGGCGTACAGTAGAACCCGGAGCCGACCTGTGGCACGTCGCCCACGCGCCCCGCGAGCGCCCACGATCGACCGCCCGTGGAGGTGGCGGCGGCGAACTCGCCCTCGTGGAACGCGACGGCGCCGACGGTGTCGTGGCCGCCGAACCGCTCCTCGAGCCACTCCAGGTGGGCTTTCGGTCCCGCCGTCGGCGGGGCCTCGTCCTCGTACTCCTCGCGCTTCTCGGGGGTGAGCAGGTCGACGCCCGTCCCGACGCCGAACTCGTCGGCGAGATCGACGGCGTGTTCGCCGGCGACGAAGACGTGCGGGGTCTCCTCCATCACGACCCGCGCCGCGGAGACCGCTTCCTGCACGCCGTCCATGCTGGCGACGGCGCCGGTCTCGCGGTCTGAGGTCATCAGGCCGGCGTCGGTCCGGACCGCGCCGTCGGACTGGACCGCCCCGCCGTAGCCGGCGTTGAATCGGTCGGACGCTTCGAGGGCGTTCACCGCGGCCTCGACGGCGTCGACGGGGGTCTCCTCCGCGGCTCCCGCCGCGGCCGCCTCGTCGAGCACTGCCTGTCGCGGTTCGGGTTCGTCGGGGGTGCCGCCGGCGCCGCCGTGGACGATGATGCGCATGCTCGTGTGGGTGTTGCCAGCGCCCATCAATCCACGGGAAACGGTCGCCCGCGCCGGGTTCGTCCCTCGGGCCGCCGCGGCCGGAAGAACGGCAAGCATTTGGTCCCGCTGTGAGACGTTTTCAGTGCCATGAGCTACGAGCACATCGAACCCCCCGAGTCGGGGTCGAAGATCACGCTCGCCGACGAGGAGACCGGCGAGCTCGACGTACCGCAGAACCCGATCATCCCGATCATCCACGGCGACGGCATCGGCAAGGACGTGGGCCCGGCCGCACAGGACGTGCTGACCGCCGCCGCCGAGGCGACGGGCCGTGACGTGAGCTGGATGGAGGTCTACGCCGGCCAGTCGGCCCGCGACATGTACGACGAGAACCTCCCCGAGGAGACCGTCGACGCCATCCGCGAGCACCGCGTCGCGATCAAGGGCCCGCTGACGACGCCCGTCGGCGCCGGCTTCCGCAGCCTCAACGTCGCGCTGCGCCAGACGCTCGACCTCTACGCGAACGTCCGCCCGACCTACTACCTCGACGGCGTCCCGTCGCCGATGAAGGCGCCCGAGGAGATGGACATGGTCACGTTCCGGGAGAACACCGAGGACGTCTACGCCGGCATCGAGTGGGAGGCCGGCACCGACGAGGCCGAGCAGGTCCGCGAGTTCGTCGAGGAGGAGATGGGCTTCGACGACGTGATGCACGAGGGCGACATCGGCCTCGGTCTCAAGCCGATCTCCGAGAAGGGCTCCAAGCGCCTCGTCCGCGAGGCGATCGACTACGCCATCGAGAACGACCGCGACACGGTCACGCTGGTCCACAAGGGGAACATCATGAAGTTCACCGAGGGCCAGTTCGGCGACTGGGGGATGGAGGTCGCCGAGGAGGAGTACCCCGACGACGAGGTCTTCGCCGCGCCCGACTCGCTCTGGGAGGAGCAGGACGAGGTCGACATCCCGGAGGACGCCGTCATGGTCGAGGAGCGCCTCGCCGACGCGATGCTCCAGTGGATGCAGCTCCGCACCGACGAGTTCGACGTGCTGGCGATGCCGAACCTCAACGGCGACTACCTCTCCGACGCCGCCGGCGCCCAGATCGGCGGTCTCGGGATCGCGCCGGGCGCCAACTTCGGCTTCGGCCGCTGTCTCGCCGAGCCCGTCCACGGCTCCGCGCCCAAGCGCGCCGGCCAGGACAAGGCCAACCCGACCGCGCTGATCCTCTCGGGCCGACTCATGTTCGAGTACCTCGGCTGGGAGGACACCGGGAAGCTGATCCGCGACGCCGTCGAGAAGACGATCGACGAGGGGACGGTGACCTACGACCTCGCACGGCAGCGCGAGGACGCCGAGGAAGTCTCCACGACGGAGTACGCCGAGACGGTCATCGACAACATTCACGAACTCGTCTAGGCGAGTTCGTGCGCCCGGAAACCTTCGATTTCCGGGAAGATCGAGAAGCTGGCCTCGGCCAGCGTCTGCGGCTCTCCGTTCCGCTTTCTTTTGCCGTTCGCCAGCCAGTCCCTACTCCGCCCAGTCGGGGTTCGTCCGCGGCGGCGCGAACACGTCGACGCCGACGACGGTCTCGTCCCCCCGGTTCTCGGCGGCGTGGACCTCGTCGCCGAGGAGGGTGTAGGACTCGCCGGCGCCGACGGTGACCTCCTCCCCGTCCTCGAGGACGAACGTGAGTTCGCCCTGCGTGATCAGGCCCGCCTGTTCGTGGTGGTGGCTGTGGGAGGGGACCTCCGCGCCGGGTTCGATCTCGAAGTGCTGGACGCTCGTTTCCTCGCCGCTGGCGCCGACTTTCAGGTGGACGTCGTCGACGGCCTCGACGAAGTCGGCTTCGGTGGGTTGGTAGTGATCCATGTGGGTGTGTGGCGGGGGCAGCCGTATAGTTCCTCAGCTTCCGGCGAAGTTACTCCAACAGCTCCGGCGGCGGCGACTGCCAGTCGCTCGCGGAGTCCTGCGGCTCGTACCCCAACAGCTCCTTCGTGTGCTCCAGGTCGAACCAACTCCGCTGGTTGTCGCTGGTCGCGAAGAAGATGCCGAACTCCGTCTCCTCGTCTTCCAGACAGAGATCCACCAACTGGGCCCAGTCCCGCAGCGAGAGCCACGTCCCCTTCAGCCGCTTCACCTGCTCGGTGTACTGCTCGCTCCCGCGCTCCCAGTCGCCGTTCTCGACGCCCCGCTCGGCGTCGCCGTAGGGGTTGTCGTAGTTCCCGCCGCGAACGCTGGCGATCCGGGCCGCGTAGAACCGCTTGGGGTACTCCCGCGTCTCCACGTAGAACCGACCGATGTCCTCGCCGTAGGCCTTGGAGACGCCGTAGTACGAGTCCGGCCGCTCGTCGTCGTCGACGGTGACGTCGGTGTCGTCGTCGAGGTCGTACACGTCGGGTTTCCCCTCCTCCTCCCACATCCCGGCGGCGTGGATCGAGGAGGCGAAGAGGACGCGCTCGACCTCGGCGTCCGACGCGGCCTCGAGCACGTTGCGGGTGCCGGCGATGTTGCTCTCCTGCACCGACTCCCAGGACGCCTCCGTCGTCGGGTTCGCGGCGAGATGGACCACCGCGTCGACGCCGTCGAACGCCGGGCGGATGGCCTCGTACTCCGCCACGTCGGCGACGTAGTCCACGTCCGGCGCGTCCTCGCGGTCGAGGTAGACGAACTCGTGGTCCTCGTCTCCCTCGCCGGCCGACTGCGCGCCGGCGAGCGATCCATCCAGGTGTTGCTTGATTCCCGAGGCGACGCGACCCTCCGATCCGGTGACCAGCACGCGCATACTCGGAAGTCGGTGGAGGCGGGGATAAGCCTCGGGATGCGCGCGGGGCCCGCGGCGGGGCGTCGACGCCCGCCGCGGCGAGCGGAGGATTCATGGCCGAAAGCGCACCACTCCCGTCCATGTACGCGGTCGTCGGCTGCACCGAGTGTGGCACCTACTGGCTGCTCACGGATCCCCAGGAGAGCGACTCGGCCACCTGCCCCAAGTGTGGCCGCCGCCACCGGACGAAGAAGCTCAAACGCTTCTACGAGACCGACGACCGCGAGGCCGCCCGCGAGGCCCGCGCCGCGCTGCTGGCGAAGAAACACGGCGACAGCGCGGCGTTCGACGAGGTGGCACACGTCTCCGAACTCGAAGCGGAGGTCGAGGACAGCGGCATGTCCGAGGAAGCGTACCTCGAACAGTCCGGACTCGACCCCGACCAGGTGCAGGAGGCGGGCGACGTGTCCACGGAGTCCTCCCGCAGTCGCGACGAGAAGGTTCGTGACGCAGTTCGGCAGGGCGGAACCGAGGAGGAGATCGTCTCGCGGGCCGTCGACGACGGCGTGCCGCGCGGCGCGGCCGAGAAACTCTTAGAGCAGCTGCGACGGCAGGGGGAAGTGATCCAGTCCGGCGGGGAGTTGCGGTTGGTCTGAGTCCTTCGTTCCGCTGTCTACCGGCCCAGTTCCGCGTGCGCGCTCGAGAGGTTCCGCGACGCCAGCGCCGAGAGCAGCGACAGCTCGCCCGCCAGCGCACCCGTCGCCACACACTCCGCCAGCGCGTCGGCGTTCGAGCCCGCCGGGTCGCCGCCGCCGCGGATCCCCAGCACGTCCAGCCCCTCGGACTGCGTCGGCAGTTTCGTCCCGCCGCCGACGGTGCCGACCTCGATCGACGCCAGCGAAATCGCGGCGTAGAGCCCGTTCTCGCGGGCTTCGACGGAGACGATCCCGTTGCTCCCCTCGACGACCTGTGCGGCGTCCTGCCCGGTCGCGAGGTACATCGCGGCGACGACGTTCGCGGCCTGCGCGTTGAACCCCAGACTGCCCGCTTTCGCGCTGCCGATCAGGTTCTTCCGCGTGTTGACCTCGGCGACGGCCTCGGGCGTGGTCTTCAGCGTCTCCTCGACGGTCTCTCGGGGGACGAGCACCTCCGCGGTCACGCTGCGTCCGCGCCCCTCGACGGCGTTGATCGCGGCGGGCTTCTTGTCCGTACAGAGGTTCCCCGAGAGCGCCACGAGGGAGGCGTCGGTCCCGGCCTCGATCACGTCGCAGGCCTCGCCGGTGGCAATGGTGGCCATGTTCATCCCCATCGCGTCTGCGGTGTCGTAGCGGAACCGCAGGAAGACGTTGTCACCGACGACGTAGGGCGTCACGTCCAGCAGCTTCCCGTGGCTGGTCGTCGACTCCGCGGCCTCGCGGAGCTGGTCGGTGTTGTCCCGGACCCACTCCGCGAGCGCCTGTGACTCGGCGATCCCGCTCGTGCGGAACACCGGCGCGCGGGTCATCCCCTGCTTGGTCACGCGGGCGGTCGCGCCGCCGGCGTCGCCGATGACCGAGCAGCCGCGGTTGACGGAGGCGAGCAGCGCGCCCTCGGTGGTCGCCAGCGGGAGGTACGTCTCGCCGTCGTACGCGCCGCCGTCGATCTCGACGGGGCCGGCGACGCCCATCGGGATCTGGGCGGCGCCGACCATGTTCTCGATGTTGCTCCCCGCCGCGCGGTCGGCGGGGAAGCTGTACTCGCCCGTCGTCTCCAGGTCGGCGCCGGAGTGGGCCTCGACGACCCGGCGCCGGGCCGCGGCGGCGGTGTCGGCGTCGGCGTGGTCCTCGAGCTCGTACAGGCGGAGGTCGCCGCTCCGGACGCGTTCGGCGAGCTCCTCGGCGGCGTCGACGTCGACGCGGTCGGTCATGCCCCCGGGTTCCGACGGCGCCGGCAAACCGTTACCGATCCGCGACGGACGTGCCAGCTCGCCCGGGCGCCCGCTTCCCGAACGGTTTTGCCCGATCCGCTCCCGTCTTCCGCCAATGACCGAGGCCGCCGATACCGTCTTCGTCGACGGCGAGATCCACACGCTGACCGACCCCGACGAGACCCACGAGGCCGTCGCCGTCCGGGACGGCGAGATCGTCCGGCTGGGCGCCACCTACGACGTGGAGTTCCTCGCGGGCACCGGGACCGAGGTCGTCGACCTCGACGGCCGCGTGCTCCTCCCGGGCTTCATCGACGCCCACACCCACCTCACGACCGTCGGGAAGTACCTCGTCCACGCCGACCTCTCGGCGGCCGACGACCTCGACTCGGCGGTCTCGACCCTCCGCGAGCACGCCGCGGAAACCGACGCCCCCGAGGACTCGGCGTGGGTGCGCGGCTACGGCTACGACGAGAGCACCTGGCCCGAGGACCGCTACCTCGACCGCGAGGACCTCGACGCCGTGAGCGAGACGCGACCGGTCGTCGCGTTCCGCGAGGACATGCACGTCGCCTCCGTCAACAGCGTCGTCCTCGATCGCTACGCCGAGGAGATGGCTTCGGCGAACCTCCACGACGAGGGGGGCGAACTGACCGGCGTGCTCGTCGAGGAGGCCGTCGACGTGCTCTACGAGGCTGTCGCGCCCGACGCCGAGGAGACCGGCCGCCTCGTCGCGGCCGCGCAGGCCCACGCCAACGAGCGCGGCGTCACCGGGATCCACGACATGGTCCGGGGCTCCTACGCGCCCGAGGTGTACCGCGAGATGGAGCTCGCGGGCGACCTCTCGCTGCGCGTCCGGCTGAACTACTGGGCCGACCACCTCGACGCGCTGATCGAAACCGGGCTCAGAACCAACCACGGCTCCGAGATGGTCCGAACCGGTGCGATCAAGACCTACAGCGACGGCTCCTTCGGCGGCCGAACGGCCCGCGTCTCCGAGCCCTACGACGACGCCCCCGAGGAGCACGGCTCGTGGGTCGTCGATCCCGATGAACTGAACGAGATCGTCCAGCGGGCCGACGACGCCGGCTTCCAGGTCACCGCCCACGCCATCGGCGACGTGGCCATCGACGCGGTGCTCGACGCCTTCGCGGCGACCGACGACCCGGGCGGGATGCGCCACCGCGTCGAGCACGTCGAACTCGCCTCGGACGAGGCCATCCAGCGCTTCGCGGACATGGACGTCGTCGCCTCCGTCCAGCCGAACTTCCTCAAGTGGGCGAAAGACGGCGGGCTCTACGAGTCCCGACTGGGCCCGCGCCGCGCGGAGACCAACCGCTACGCGCTGCTCGACGGGGCGGGGGCTCCCCTCACGTTCGGTTCGGACTGCATGCCGCTCGATCCGCTGCTGGGGATCCACCACGCCGTCACTACCGACGTCGACGCCCAGCGACTCTCTGTCACCGAGGCGCTGCGGGCCTACACGCTCGGCGCGGCCTACGCCGGCTTCGACGAGGAGCGACTGGGCACCGTCGAACCCGGGAAGCTCGCCGACTTCACGGTGCTGGAGCGGTCGCCGTGGGAGCACGCCGAGGAGATCCGCGAGATCGACGTGGCGATGACGGTCGTCGACGGCGAGGTCGTCCACGACGCTCGGTAGTGACAGTCGCCGGTTCCCGTGCCGCGCGCTACCGCTCGAACGCCGGCTCGCGTTCCCGATCGCTGCCGCGCCCCTCGTCGGTCCGGGCACCGCTCTCGAGCAGTCGATCCATCCGTTCTTCGAACTCCGCGTCGGTGAGCTCGCCCGCCGCGTAGCGCTGCTGGAGCGTCGCGATCGGGTCGCTCGCCGCTGTGGATGCCGACGACCCACTCGCGGCGGGGTTTTCGTCGTCGGGCGCGGCCGCGGCTTGCTCGACGAGCCCGGAACCCAGCGAGACGGCCAGTCCGGCCGCCGCGACGGTGAACAGCACCGCGAGCACGATCGCGGGCGTCGAGCCGGCCATCGTCGTCGAGAGGACGCCGATCATCGAGGCGACGAGCAGGGCGCCGGTCAGGACCATCCGGGCTCGTGGGCTGGAGGGGGCGACGCGGTGGACCAGATCGATCATGTCGGGTCGCTGTCGCTCTCGGCCGAAATAGTTTCCCACCTCGTCGTGGCTCGGGCAGTCCGGCGCGCCGTGGCCAGCGTCGTCGTGACTCCGTCGAGTACCAGCACGAACCAGTAAACGCACACAGAACGCGACCACGACGCCCGCGGCGACGCGTCGGGGTTCGCTCGGCGGCTGGGCGCGAACCGCGTAAGGCGTTCGGGGGAAAAGCCCATGCGCCGAGCGGCCCAACGCCGAGCCATGCTCCTCCAGCTCCCCGGCGGCCCGGAACTGCTGATCATCCTGCTCGTGATGGCGCTGCTCGTCGGCGTCCCGGTGGTCCTCCTGGGACTGTTCCTGGTCGTCCGGACCGTCGGCGGCGACGAGAACGACGATATCGCCGAGCTCAAAGGCCGGATCGAGGAACTCGAAGCGGAGGTCGCGGCCGGCAGTGAGGCGGCCGGCAACGAGGTCTCCGTCGAGGACGAGCGGGGTGATGAGGAGTGAGCCCGCTGCAGATCCCGATCCCGGGCGGGATCGAACTGGCGGTCTTCCTGCTCGTGGTGCTGTTCAACCTCGCCGTGGTCGCCCTCCTGGTGACCGCCGCGGTCTTCCTCTACCGCCGGGTGCGCGGCGACGGCGCCGCGGACCAGGCCGATCTCGACGCGCTCCGGGACCGCGTCGCGAAGCTCGAGGCCCGGATCGACGCCGAGAGTGACACCGCCCTCGACGACGACCGCTGACCGAAACGGCAGGGTTCTTACTCCGGCGGCGCGGCTCCCCGGTAATGTCCTTCTTCGACGACCTCGCCGCCCGCATCGACGCCGTCGACAGCGTCGTCTCCGTGGGGCTGGACGCCGACCCCGACCGCATCCCGTCGTTCCTCGACGACCGCGACCTGCCGCGCTGGGCGTTCAACCGCCGAATCATCGACGCCACGCACGAACACGCCGCCTGCTACAAGCCGAACGCCGCGTTCTACGAGGACGCCGACGGCTGGCGCGCGCTCCGGGAGACTGTCGCGTACGCTCACGGGAAGGGGGTTCCCGTCCTGCTCGACGCGAAACGGGGCGACATCGGCAACACCGCGCGCCAGTACGCGCGGGTGCTCGACGAGGTCGACGCGATCACCGTCAACCCCTACATGGGGGGGGACTCGCTCCAGCCGTTCCTCTCGGAGACGGATGCGGGCGTGTTCGTGCTCTGTCGCACTTCCAACCCCGGCGGCGCGGACCTGCAGGACCTCGAACTCGCCACGGGCGAGCCGCTCTACGAGCGCGTCGCCGCGCTCGCGGACACGTGGAACGAACACGGCAACGTCGGGCTCGTCGTCGGCGCCACCGCGCCCGAGGAGCTGGAGACGGTGCGGGAGATCGTCCCCGAGCTCCCGTTTCTCGTTCCGGGCGTCGGCGCGCAGGGCGGCGACGCCGAAGCCGCGGTGGCGTACGGCCTCGCCGAGCGCGAGGGACCGAGCGTCGACGTGGGGCTCGTCAACTCCTCCCGCGGGATCATCTTCGCCGGCGAGGACGTCGGCCGGAACACGGTTTCGGGGCCGTCAGGCGGCCACGACCCCGACGAGGACGCGTACTTCGGGGCGGCGGGCGACGCGGCCGAGCGACTGAAAAAACGGCTGAACCAGCACCGCTGAGGATCAGACGAGCTCCGCGCCGCCGCCGGTCCAGGTGCGGTAGGCCCGGGCGTTCTCGCCGTTGTCCGCGAACGCCTCGACCATCGCGGCCGCGACCGCGCGGCGACGGTCCGGCGGGCAGACCGCGAGCACGCCCGGACCGGAGCCGCTGACCGTGACGCCGTGGGCGCCGGCCTCGCGGGCGGCGTCGGCGGCGGCGTCGTAGCCGGTGATCAGCGCCGCGCGGTGGGGGGTGACCACCTCGTCGGCCATCCCCGCCCCGACCAGTTCGGGGTCCGAGCGACACATCCCCACCGAGAGCGTCGCGGCGTTCCCCACGGTCGCCACGAGTTCCTCGATCGAGACGTGGGTCGGCACCACCTCGCGGGCGTCGCGGGTGGAGATGGGCTCCTCGGGGAGGCAGGCGACCAGCGGGACGTTCGTCTCGATCGAGCGGACGCCGTCCGCAGTCGCGATCGTGAACCCGCCGAGCAGCGCGGGGGCGACGTTGTCGGCGTGGGCGGCGCCGGAGACGACGGCCTCACCCTCGGCGGCGATGGGGACCAGTTCCTCGCGGGAGAGCCCGCGGTCGTAGAGGTCGTTGAGCGCGAGCGCCGCGCCCGCGGCGGAGGCGGCGGAGGAGCCCAGCCCGGAAGCGGGCCTGACGCCCTTGTCGATCTTGATGTGGGCCGGGGCGTCGAGCGCCCGCGCGACGGCGCCGACGGTGTTCTTCTCGGGGTCCTCGGGGATGAACTGCGCGCCCGCGCCGGTCACCTCGATGGTGGTGCGATCGGCGCGTTCGACGCTGACGACGTCGGCCGGGCGCGAGAGCGCGACGCCGAACGTGTCGTACCCGCTGCCGAGGTTCGCGCTCGTGGCCGGCGCCCGGACTGTTCGCATGGGAAGTCGTACCGCGGTTCGCGCGAAAAAACTGGCGCTCGGTCGCTACTCGTCGGCGACGGAGAAGATCATCGGCGCGATGATGACCAGCGCCAGCCCGAGGAACAGGTAGATCCGGGAGTTGACTGCCTGTGGCGTCAGCAGGAAGATCAGGCCGAACGCACCGAAATGTAGGCCGAGCACCTTCTTCGACCCGAGGCCGAGCAGGCCGATCGTTCCCAGGGCGAACACGAGTAACAGCACCTGCCCGATCTCGTAGTTGAGCAGGAAACTGTCGATGACCTGGAGCGGGAGCATCTCTTGTGACTCCTCAGTCCGAACGGCGCTTTAAAGTTCTGTTCTCCGCCCGGACCCGCGGGGCGGCGAGGCGTCCTCCACGCCACCCGAGACTGGCTCGGGTCGTCCCGGGCGGGCCGTCGACGACGGCCGTTCGCGCCACATACATACGCTCCCGTGCCCTACCGGTGGATATGACTCAAACGGCGACACTCGGCGGCGGCTGCTTCTGGTGTGTCGAGGCCGCGTTCGCGGAACTCGCGGGCGTCGAGGACGTGACCTCCGGCTACGCGGGCGGCCACGCCGAGGACCCGACCTACCGCGAGGTCTGTTCCGGCAACACCGGCCACGCCGAAGTGGTCCAGATCGAGTACGACGAAAGCGTGCTGGGCTACGAGGACGTGCTGGAGGTGTTCTTCACGATCCACGACCCGACCCAGCTGAACCGACAGGGGCCGGACGTGGGCAGCCAGTACCGCTCGATCGTCCTCTCCCACGACGAGGAGCAGCAGCAACTCGCCGAGGCCTACGTCGAGGCGCTCGACGAGGAGGGCGGCTACGACGACGCGGTCGTCACCGAGATCGAACCCCTGGAGACGTTCTACCGCGCCGAGGAGAAACACCAGAACTACTTCGAGAAGAACCCCGACGACGCCTACTGCACGATGCACGCCCAGCCGAAAGTCGAGAAGGTCCGCGAGAAGTTCGAGCAGAAGGCCCGGGCCTGATCAGCCCGTCAGCCGCCCCAGTAGTTCTTCCCGCAGTTCCTCGCTCCCCGCACAGACCACGTCACACGCCGAGAGGTCGGTCTCGGCGTTGTGGTCGACGCGGTAGCCGACGACGACCATCCCGGCCCGCTGAGCCGCCAGCGACCCGTTCCGGGAGTCCTCGACGGCAACGCACGCCGACGGCTCGACGCCGAGGCGGTCCGCGGCCGCCTCGTAGATGTCGGGTTCGGGCTTCCCCGGCCCCGGGACCTGGTCGTTCGAGAGGGTGAGGTCGAACGCCAGTCCGAACCGGTCCAGCACGTACCCCATCCACGTCGGCGGCGACGAGGAGACGAGCCCCACGGGAACCCCAGCCTCGCGGGCTCGCTCCCGGATCCCCGAGAGGCCGTCGAGCAGTTCGACCCGTTCCTGATAGATCCCCGCAGCCGTCTCGTCGTACCGGTCGACGAACTCGGCTTCCGAGACGGTCGTCTCGTAGTTGGCGTCGAGGTACGCGTAGATCTCCCGGTAGGGCATCCCCGTGATCTCGCCTACATCCGGCACCTCGCCGGCGAGCACCGCCGGCAGCAGGTCCTCGCGCTCGGCGGGGTGCCAGTGGTCCTCGGAGTCGACGACGACCCCGTCCATGTCGAACAGCAGCGCGTCCATGGTCGCCGTACCGTTGCCCCCGTCATCGCGTTTGGGGTTTCGGGCCGACGCTCAAGGGTGATGCCGGGACCACTCCCGCGCGTGACCGAGACGATCCGACTGTTCGCGGGCGACTGCACCGTCGAGTTCGAGGGCGAACGCGAGCGCACGCAGCGAGGATACGTGGTGGTCGTGGTGAAACCCGACCGCACCGTGCTGGTCCACGACGCCGATGGCTACCAGCCGGTCGCGTGGCTCACCCGCGCGGACGAGCTCACGACCGAGACCGAGGGCGACTCCTTCTCGATCGTCGCCCGGAGCGGCGAGCAGGAACTCCGCGTGGTCTCCGAGGCGCCCACTGGACGCCGGGAGTACCCCGCGACGGGGGCGGGCGTGCCGGTGGGTAGCTGCCCCGACTGCGGCGACGCGCTCGTCCGCGCGGGCGGGGAGGTGACCTGCCTGGGCTGTGACGCCGCCTACGGGCTCCCCGCCGGCGCGACCGTGCTCGACGAGCCGTGCGACGACTGCGGACTGCCGACGATGCGGGTGGCGCGCGGCGAGAGCTTCGAACTCTGCGTCGACTGGCAGTGTGACTCGCTGGCCGACGCCGTCGCCGACGCGCTCGACGGTCGGTGGGACTGCCCGGACTGCGGCGAGCCGCTGGGCGTGGTGTCCCGCGGGAACCGACCGTTCCTCGGCTGCGAGGCGTATCCGGACTGCGAGACGACGTTCTCGATCCCGGCGGGGGAGGTGGTCGGGAAGTGCCCCTGCGGGCTCCCGGTGTTCGAGACCGCGACCGGGCGGCGGTGCCTGGACGGCACCTGCGACCAGTACTACGAGTCGGGGGTCGGGACGGCGACCGGCCCCTGACCGACGGTCTCCGTCGCCTCGGGGCCTGCCGCGCGTCGACGCCGCGGCCTATCACAGTCCCTATACCTGCCGCCCCGGGAGGTAGGGCCATGAACGGGACCCTTCGCGACGGCGTCGTCCACCTCTCGGGCAACGCCAGACAGCGGTTCTACGACTCCGGGGGGTACGGCCGCCCGGCCGGCGGGAGCGACCTCGAACTCGCGCCGGTCGAGGCCGCCCACCTGCTCTACCGGGGTGACCTCGACGCGATCACTGATCCTGAATCCGACGTGTCGATGGGCTTCCGCGAGTTCCTGACCCGGACCGACGCGGTGCTCGATTTCGTGGTGTACAAGGATCTCCGCGACCGCGGCTTCTACCTCTCGCCCGCTCGGGACGGCTGGGTCGCCCCGGCCGTCGACGACGCGACGGACTTCGTGGTCTACCCGCGCGGGAAGGGTCCGAGCGACGACGAGATCGCCCACCGGCTCCGGGTCGTCGGCGAGCGCGCGCCGCTGCCGGCCGCGAGCATCGACGAGCACGTGCTCGCGGTCGTCGACGAGGACGGCGAACTCACCTACCTCGGCACCGAGTGGCTCTCGCCCTCGGGCACCGCCGATCCGCCGCTCCCCGATTCGCTGGACGCGACGCTGACGCACGATCGGCTGCTGGTGTGGGAGCCGCCCGCGGAACTGTACGCGGACGGCTTCTTCGGCCAGCGGCTCGCGGGCCGGAACGCCGACTCCGGGCCGCTCCAACTCTCGCTGCTCGAGGCCGCCTACCTCGCCCATCACGACTGCCTCGACGTCGACGCCGCGACCGTGCAGGGCCACGCCGAGGCCGTCGAGGGCGAGCGGTTCCGCCGGCGCTACGCGGCCTACGAGGCGCTGCGGGCGGCAGGCGCCGTCCCCAAGTCCGGGTTCAAGTTCGGCGCCGACTTCCGGGTGTACGAGTCCTTCGACGGCGTCGCCGATCTCGGCCACTCCGACAAGCTGGTCCGGGTCGTCGAGCCGGACCACGAGTTCCTCCCCCGGGAGCTGTCGCTGGACGTGCGGCTGGCCGGCGGGGTTCGCAAACGAATGGTTTTTGCGCTGACCGAGCCGACCGGTGAGATAGATTGGCTCTGCGTCGAGCGAATCACGCCGTGAGGCGAGATTACCGATGACCGAGGACCAACCCACACCGAAGACCGACGGGGGCACCGACAGCGTATCGAGCGACGACGTCGCCCTCGACCCGTGGGGATCCTCGACGATCGAGGACTACCGCAAACTGTTCGAGCAGTTCGGCATCGAGGAGTTCGACGCCGAGGAGGTCCCCGACCCCCACTACCTGATGCGCCGCGGGGCCATCTTCGGCCACCGCGAGTACGGGCGCGTCGTCGAGGCGATGGCCGACGACGAGCCGTTCGCGGCGCTCTCGGGGTTCATGCCGACGGGCGACCCCCACATCGGGCACAAGCTGGTGTTCGACGAGCTCATCTGGCACCAGGAGCAGGGCGGCGAGGTGTACGGCCTGATCGCGGACCTGGAGGCCCACTCGGCCCGCGGGATGTCGTGGGACGAGATCGACGAGCACGCCCGGAGCTACCTGCTCTCGCTGATCGCGCTGGGGTTCGACGTGGAGGACGGGGAACTCTACCGCCAGTCGGACAACCGCGTGCTGCAGGACCTCGCCTTCGAGATCGGCTCGACGACGAACTTCTCGGAGTTCGAGGCCATCTACGGCTTCGGCGGCGAGACGAACGTCAGCCACATGCAGTCGGTGGTCACGCAGTTGGCGGACATCCTCTACCCACAGCTCGACGAGCCGATGCCGACGGTGATTCCTGTCGGGCCGGATCAGGACCCGCACGTCCGATTCGCCCGCGACGCCGCGGCACGGATGCGCTACTTCAAGGTGACCGAGGCGTTCGCCTCCTTCGAACTCGACGACGAGGAGCGCGCGCTGTTCCGGGAGCTGTACGACGCGCTGGCCGCGGATGACGGCGTCGACACCGACGACCTGCGGTGTGAGGACGCCGCCGAGCGTCTCCTGGCGTTCGTCAACGATCCCTCGACGGCCATCGACGCCGATCCGGCGACCCGCGACTCGCTGGTCGAGAAACTCGAGAACGGCGGGAAGGAACCGATCCGCCCCCGCGTGCGCTTCCTCGACCGCAACGCCAACGAGGCGGCGTTCGACGCGCTGATCGAGGCGATCCCGGGCGAGAAGCGCCGGTACGACGCCCACATCGACAGCTTCGACCTCGACCCTGCGGCGGCCGAGGAGATCGCCCGCGAGGTCGAGATCGAACACGACGGCTACGGGTTCCAGGCGCCGTCGTCGATCTACCACCGGTTCATGACCGGGCTGACCGGCGGGAAGATGTCCTCCTCGATCCCGGCCTCCCACATCTCGCTGCTCGACGACCCCGAGGACGGCTACGACAAGGTGAAGTCCGCCGCGACGGGCGGGCGCGCCACCGCCGAGGAGCAGCGGGAGCTCGGCGGGAAACCGGACGAGTGCCCGGTGTACGAGCTGTACGCCTACCTGCTCGCGGAGAGCGACGACGAGTTCGCGGCCCGGGTGTACGAGGAGTGCGCCGGGGGCGAGCGACTCTGTGGCGGGTGCAAGGAGCAGGCCGCGGAACTGATGCAGGAGTTCCTCGCGGAGCACCAGGAGAAACGTGAGGAGGCGAAAGAGGTCCTGGACGGCGTGGATATCGACCTGGACAGCGATCGGCGCGGGCTCGGCGGGCAGGAAGAGGAAGACGCGGTTTAGTCGGCCTACTCGCTTTTCGTTGGCAGTTCTAGCCGATTCTCCGTTCGCGCTGCTCGGTCAGTCAGTAACACCGCGAAAGCCCCCGGGCGCTGCGCTCGGTGGCCTCGCTGTGCGCGTTCACTCGCTTCGCTCGTTCACGTGCTTACTTCGTCTGCCTTCCCGCAGCGCCCGGCCCCTTTCAGTCCCACTCGACAGCACCGCCCTCGTGCCTCCCCAGCCGATCCGCTCACTTCGTTCGCTCATCCCTCGCGCTCGTTCGCGCAGGGACGCGCTCACGTCACGCGCCACCACGACGGCGGTGGACGCCTCGCGCTCGCCACTGACGGCGAGCGCAGGGGGGAGGAATGGGGACCCCGTGCTGTGCCGGGCCTCGTGCCCGGCACTTCGCGGTCACAAGTGTGCTACGAACGAGACGCTGTCGGTGTTGCGGTCGCCGAGTAGCTGGAAGCTGGGGCGTCGACGCAGCGACCCCGTCACTTCCTAACTGAAGAACTTCACCCGCCACACCACCCTCCCCAGGCGAACCACTCACGGAAGCTTTTTGCGCGCTCGGGGAATTTTCCCGCGTATGGCGCCCGACACCGCCGCCCGCACGAATCGCCTCGCAGCCGCCGGTCGCGGGGTCGGGTTCTTCTTCGCCTGAGTCGGTCGGCGGAGCCCGGGAGCGGTGCGGACCGGGCGAAACCGACCGAGCGGGCAGTACCGTGCCCGGAGCGACGACGCCGGGGCGACCGACCCAACACTCACTCACCACATGCGACTTCCCGAACGACAGGTCGCGGCCCTCGAGGCCGCGAGCGCGACCGACGCACAGCCGATCCCCGACCTCGCCGCCGAGGCGGGGATCGACGAGGCGGCAGCCACGACTTCCGTCTTCGAACTGGAGGAGGACGGCCTCGTCGCGGTCGAGACTGAGACTGAGGAGACAGTCTCGCTCACCGACGAGGCCCGCGAGTACCTCGACGCCGAACTGCCCGAGGTCCGGCTCTACCGCGCGGCCGTCGAGGCCGGCGCCGACGAGACCCCCGTGTCGATGGGCCAGGTCATCGGCGCCTCGGGGCTGGAGGGCCCGCAGGTCGACATCGCGCTGTCGAACTTCGCCCGCAAGGGGTACGGCGAGATCGACGGCGGCGAGATCTCGGCGGACCCGGACGCCGATCCCGATTCCGACGCGGAGATCACGGCGCTCGAAGCCCTCGACGCCGGCGAGGCCGTCGACGACGACTCGCTCCTCGACCGACTCGCGGAGCGCGGGTTGATCGAGCGCGAGAAACGAACCGTCCGGTCGGTGCTGCTGACCGACGCGGGCGTCGACGCGCTGATGGCCGGCGTCGAGGCCGCCGAGACCGCCGACCGACTCACCCCGGAGATGCTCATCTCCGGGGAGTGGGAGGACGTGGAGTTCACCGACTACAACGTCGAGGCCGACGCGACCGAGGCCGGCGCGGGGAAGGTCCACGTGCTCCGGCAGGCCGCCGAGCGCGTGAAGGACGTGCTCGTCGGGATGGGGTTCCAGGAGATGGACGGCCCCCACGCCGACGCCGACTTCTGGATCAACGACGCGCTGTTCATGCCCCAGGACCACCCCGCGCGGACCCACTGGGACCGGTTCGCGCTGGACGTGGACCCGATCGAGGACCTGCCGGAGGACCTCCTGCGGGCCGTCGAGAACGCCCACCGCGAGGGCGTCGGCCCGGACGGCGACGGCTACCACTCGCCCTGGAGCGAGGACTTCGCCCGGGAGGTCGCGCTGCGGGGGCACACGACCTCGCTCTCGATGCGGTACCTCTCGGGGGCCGCCGAGGGCGACCTCGAACCGCCCCAGCGGTACTTCTCCGTGGAGAAGGCCTACCGGAACGACACCATCGACGCCACCCACCTGCTGGAGTTCTTCCAGATCGAGGGCTGGGTGATGGCGGAGGACCTCTCGGTGCGTGACCTGATGGGCACCTTCGAGGAGTTCTACCGCCAGTTCGGGATCACGGACGTGCAGTTCAAACCCCACTACAACCCGTACACGGAGCCGAGCTTCGAGCTGTTCGGTCGCCACCCCGAGACCGGCGAACTGATCGAGATCGGCAACAGCGGGATCTTCCGCGAGGAGGTGCTGTCGCCGCTGGGCGTCGACTGTGACGTGATGGCCTGGGGGCTCGCGCTGGAGCGACTCGCGATGCTGTACACCGGCGCCGAAGACATCCGCGACCTGCACGGCACGCTCGCGGACCTTGAGTTCCTGCGGAACGCGGAGGTGATCTACTGATGCCCGTCGTCGATATCGACACCGACGAACTGCGCCGACTGACCGGCCACGAGGAGAAGGAGGACGACCAACTGAAGGAGGAGCTGTTCGGCCTCGGCCTGGAGTTCGAGGGCGAGACCGAGGACGGGGACCTCCAGTTCGAGTTCGCGCCGGACCGGCTCGACCGGCTCTCGGTCGAGGGCGTCGCCCGCTCACTGCGCTACCACTACGGCGACGACCGCGGGGTGGACGTCCCCGACACCAACGACGCCGAGTGGACGATCCAGGTCGACGAGTCGGTGCCCGACGAGCGCCCGTACGTGGCGGGCGCGGTCGTGCGCGGGGTGGACTTGGACGAGGACGCGCTGGACTCGCTGATCCAGCTGCAGGAGAAGCTCCACGCGACGATGGGCCGCAAGCGCGCGAAGGGCGCCATCGGCATCCACGACCTCGCGATGCTCAAGGGTGAGCGCGTCGAGCAACGCGAGATCGGCGAGGGGAACGACCTCGAACCGCCGGAGGACCTCACCCCCGTCGGCGGCGACGAGGGGCCGACCGACGTGGGCGGCCCGACGATCACCTATCGCGGGATCGACCCCGCGGGCGACGAGTTCGTCCCGCTGGACGCCGACGCCGGGATGACGCCCGCCGAGGTGCTCACCGACCACCCGACCGGCGAGGAGTACGCCGACCTCGTGGGCGAGTACGGGCGCTACCCCGCGATCTACGACGAGCTGGGGCTGTTCTCGTTCCCGCCGGTGATCAACGGCCAGCGGACCGAGGTCACGACCGACTCCCGGGAGCTGCTGGTCGAACTCACCGGCACCGACCAGTGGACCATCGACCGGATGCTCGCGATCATCTGCTACGCGCTGGACGCCCGCGGCGCCACGATCGAGGAGATCGACGTGGTGTACGACGACGGCGCGGCCGGCGAGCGCGCGGGCGATCACCTCGTCCGCCCCGAACTCGATACGCGGCAGAAAACCGTCTCCCACGACCGGATCGAGACCACGCTCGGGATCGAGTTGGGGATGGAGGACGTCACCGACCTGTTCGAGCGCTCCGGGCTGGACGTGACGACCAACCTCGGCGAGCGGACCGAGTACGAGGTGGAGATCCCGCCCTACCGGGTCGACGTGCTCCACCCGTCGGACCTCGTCGACGACGTGGGGCGGGCCTACGGCTTCGGCGACCTCGAACCGGAGTACCCCGACATCGGCACCATCGGCGGCCGCCACGAGCGGAGCCGGCTGGAGCGGGCGACCCGGACCGCGCTCGTCGGCCTCGGGTTCGAGGACCTGCTGAACTTCCACCTCTCCTCGCCCGCCGAGAACTACGAGCGCATGGGCGTCGAGGAGGGCGCCGACGCCCTCGGCGGCGGCGAGGCCGTCGAGGTCACCAGCGCCTACAGCGAGGACTACACCCAGCTCCGGACGTGGGCGCTGCCCTCCATCATGCACGTCCTGGAGAACAACACCCACCGGCGCTACCCGCAGGAACTGGCGGAGGTCGGCTTCGTCGCGGAGCAGGACGACGGGGAGAACACCCACGTCGCCGAGCACCGCACGGTCGCGGCCGCCATCGCGCGTACCGACGCGACCTACGAGGACATCAAGGGTCGGCTGCAGGCGCTCGTCGGGGAGTTCGACGCTGACCTCGAGACGCCCGCAACGACCCACCCCAGCTTCATCGACGGCCGCGCGGCCGAGGTCGTGATCGACGGCGAGTCGGTCGGCGTCATCGGGGAGCTCCACCCGCGCGTGCTGGTCGAGCGCGATCTGGAGGTGCCCGTGGCCGCCTTCGAGTTCCGGCTGGACGCGCTGGCGGAGTAGACCGGGGAGAACGCCCCTCACCGGACCGAGTTCTTTAACAGGCGTTCACGGAAACGTTCAGCCAACATGCCCAGTGGCCCGTACGACGCCGACGCCGTCGAGGAGAAGTGGCAGCAGCGCTGGCTCGACGAGGACACCTACGCCTACCGGGGGGAGGAGGTGGACGACCCGAACACCGCCTTCGCCATCGACACGCCGCCGCCGACGGTGTCGGGCAGCCTCCACTGGGGCCACGTCTACGGCACGGTGCTGCAGGACATCGTCGCCCGCTTCACCCGGATGCAGGGCGAGGAGGTGTTCTACCCCTTCGGCTACGACGACAACGGGATCGCCTCCGAGCGGCTGACCGAGCGGGAACTCGACATTCGGCATCAGGACTTCGAGCGCCGGGAGTTCCAGCAGAAGTGCCGGGAGGTCTGTGCGGAGTTCGAGGACGAGTTCACCGAGAACATGCAGTCCTTCGGCTTCTCGATCGACTGGAACAACACCTACCGCACGATCGAGCCGCGGGTCCAGCGCATCTCTCAGCTCTCCTTCATCGACCTCTACGAGCAGGGCAAGGAGTACCGCAAGCGCGCGCCGGCGATCTGGTGTCCCGAGTGCGAGACCGCGATCTCGCAGGTCGAGACCGAGGACGACGAGCGGGACAGCCACTTCCACGACATCGCGTTCGAACTCGTCGACGGCGGTTCGTCGACGAGCGAAGGCGGCGAAGCCGCCGACGTCGACGGCGAGTCCGCGGGCCAGGACGAGTTCACCATCTCGACGACGCGGCCCGAACTCCTCCCGGCGTGTGTCGCGGTGTTCGTCCACCCCGACGACGAGGACAACCAGAACCTCGTCGGCGAGGAGGCTCGCGTCCCGCTGTTCGGCCACGAGGTCCCCATCATCGCCGACGAGCGCGTCGACATGGAGACCGGATCGGGGATCGTGATGTCCTGTACGTTCGGCGACCAGACCGACATCGAGTGGTACCAGGCCCACGACCTGGACCTGCGGGTCGCCATCGACGAGTCCGGGCACATGACCGACGTGGCCGGCGAGTACGAGGGGATGTCCTCGGCGGACGCCCGGCAGGCGATCGTCGCCGACCTCGACGAGACCGGCGCGCTGCTGGATCGCTGGCCGATCACCCACAGCGTCAACGTCCACGAGCGCTGTGGCACCGGCGTCGAGTTCCTCGTCGCGGACCAGTGGTACGTCGAGATGCTCGACAGCACCGACGAGTACCTCGAGGCCGGCCGGGAGATGGACTGGTACCCCGAGAAGATGTTCTCGCGGTACAAACACTGGATCGAGGGGCTCCAGTGGGACTGGTGTATCTCCCGACAGCGCTCCTCGGGGATCCCGTTCCCGGTGTGGTACTGCGATGACTGCGACGAGGCGGTCATGGCCGAGAAGGCCGACCTGCCGGTCGATCCGCTCTCGGACGAGCCGCCCGTCGACGCCTGTCCCGAGTGCGGACACGGCGAGTTCGTCCCGGAGGACGACGTGTTCGACACGTGGGCGACCTCCAGCCTGACGCCGCTGATCAACGCCGGCTGGGACTGGGACGAGGACGCGGGGGAGTTCACGATGGAGAACCCCGAACTGTTCCCGATGGACCTCCGGCCCCAGGGCCACGACATCATCAGCTTCTGGCTGTTCCACACGGTCGTGAAGTGCTACGAGCACACCGGCGAGGTCCCCTTCGACTCGGTGATGATCAACGGGATGGTGCTCGACGAGAACCGCAAGAAGATGTCCAAGTCGAAGGGGAACGTCGTCTCGCCCCAGGAGGTCAAATCGCAGTTCCCCGTCGACGCCGCGCGGTTCTGGGCCGCCGGGAGTTCGATCGGCGACGACCTGCCGTACCAGGAGAAGGGGCTGCGCGCCGGCGAGAAGCTGCTCCAGAAGCTCTGGAACGCCTCGAAGCTGGTCGACTCGCTGACTCCGGAGACGGCGCCGGACGTCGACGAGTCCGACCTCTCGGCGCTCGACCGCTGGCTGCTGGCCGAACTCGACGCCGAGGCCGAGTTCGTCCGGGAGAAGCTCGCGAACCGGGAGTTCTCGAAGGCCCGGGACAGCCTGCGGAGCTTCTTCTGGGGGACGTTCTGTGACGACTACCTCGAGATCGCGAAACAGCGCGTCCGGGAGGAGGACGACGAGTCCGCGAAGTACACGCTGACGGTCGCCCACCGACGGTTCCTGCAGCTGTTCGCGCCGGTGCTCTCCCACATCACCGAGGAGATCTGGCAGGAGATGTACAGCGAGGGCGCCGGCTTCGAGAGCGTCCACCGGACCTCGTGGCCCGAACCCACGGGCATCGACGCCGACCACGACGCCGGCGAGACGGCGATGGCGGTCGTCGGCGCGCTCCGGCGCTACAAGAGCGAGCGCCAGCTCCCGCTGAACGCCGAACTCGACACGGTCGCCGTCTACGGGGAGATCGACGGGTTCGAGAACGACGTTCGGAACGTGATGCACGTCGGGACCCTCGAGACGCTCGAGGAGGAACCGGAGATCGAGTCGGTCGTTACGGGGATCGACCTCGACTACTCGGTCGTCGGGCCGGAGTACGGCGCCGACGTGCCCGACATCGAGGCCGGCATCGAGAGCGGCGAGTACGAGATCGAGGGCGACCGACTCCTCGTCGCGGGCCACGAGCTGTCGGCCGAGGAGTTCAGCGTCGAGCGCGAGCGCCAGTACACCGGCGAGGGCGAGATGCTCGAGGCCGACGGCGCGCTCGTGATCGTGCAGGCGTAGTCGCGAAACCCCGGTTTCTACAGGTCGGCGCCGACGGCCTCCGACACGTCGTCGAAGCCGTCCCGTTCTAAGAGGTCGAGCAGCCCCTCGTTGATCTCGCGGGCCAGCGACGGCCCCTCGTAGACGAGGCCCGTGTAGAGTTGGACGACGCTCGCGCCCGCGCGGAGCTTCCGGTAGGCCCCCTCGGCGTCACTGACGCCGCCGACGCCGACGACCGGGACGTCGGTCCGCTCGGCGACGAAGCCGACGAGGCCGGTCGAGCGCTCCTCGATGGGGTCGCCCGAGAGGCCCCCCGGCTCCGCCTGATTGGGCGACGTGAGGCTCTCCGGGCGCTCGGTGGTAGTGTTGGTGACGATGACGCCGTCGAGCCCCTTCTCGGCCACGAGATCGAGGGAGTCCTCGACCGCCGGGCCGGGGAGGTCCGGGGAGAGCTTGACGAGCAGCGGGGCGGCGCCGGCGTCCTGGAGCTCGTCGATGATGGCCGCCAGCGAGTCGCGGTTCTGGAGCGATCGCAGGCCGGGGGTGTTGGGGCTGGAGACGTTGATGACGAAGTAGTCGCCCGCGTCCGCGACGCGCTCGTACGTGTAGCGGTAGTCGGCGGGTGCCTCGTCCAGCGGCGTCGACTTCGACTTCCCGATGTTGACGCCGACCGGGACGTGCGGGAGCGCGGTGTCGTCGAGCCGCGCGCCGACGGCGTCGGCCCCCTCGTTGTTGAATCCCATGCGGTTGATCAGCGCGCGGTCGGGCCGGAGGCGGAACAGCCGCGGGCGGGAGTTGCCCGGCTGGGCCTCCGCGGTGACGCCGCCGACCTCGACGTGTCCGAACCCGAGCGCGGCGAGGCTGCGCGGGATCCGTGCGTTCTTGTCGAACCCGGCGGCGACGCCGACGGGGTTCGGGAAGCGCAGGCCGAACGCCTCCGTCGCGAGGCGGTCGTCGTCGACGACGTAGCGGTCCCGGAGGGCGTCCTCGACTGGCGTTCCCTGGACGGCTTCGAGCCCGCGGCTCACGACCGTGTGGGCTGTCTCCGCCGGCAGCGCGAACAGGAGCGGTTTCCCGGCGGCGTAGAGGTCCATGGTCCTAGAAGTCGTGTTCCACGTCGTCGGCGTCCGCGGACTGAATGATGATCTTCCCGTCCCGGACGCGTACGAACACCTCCTCGCCGATCTCCATGCCGGCGACCTCGAGCTCGTCCTCGTGGAGGTTCACGTGGACGTTGTGGTACTCGCCGTTCTCGTCTTTGGCCCCGCTCGGGCTGAGCTTCTTCTTGCGGACCATCTGGTCTGTCTATCTCCGTTTGGCTTCAGACGGTACTAAAGTGTTTGTCTCCGGCTGCGGCGCGCCCGAGCCTCTGTCGGGTGGATTGCGGTTAGTTTTCGAGATGATTAAACAGAACTTAAATCGGCAGTATATAAAGTTGGCGCTCAGGAGGGTCGTTTGCCCCGATATTTTTATATCGAACCCTGTTCACCACCCGCATGGAGAGAAACCATGGTACGAGAAGACGGTAAGCGAAACTTCGCGCTTCGGGACGACGATGGCGAGGACAGCGTGTTCTCGGGCAACACGCCGCGACAGGCGGCGCTGAAGGCCGCTCGGCGGCTCGAGCCGGCGGACTCCGAGAGTGCGGCCGAGCGCGTCCCGATCGAACTCCGGGAGAAGGGGACCGACAAGGTGCACATCTACGAGGGGTGGGCCTGGGAAGAGGAGGCGCCCGAGAACAAACCCGACTGGATGCCCGAGGTCATCACCGAGGCGAACGTCTCCAAGCAGGGGATCGAGCACCTCGACGAGTAGACGACGGCGCCGTCGCCGTCCGTCGATTCGACAGGTGTATGACGCCCCGCGTCGGACCGATCCGACGCGCGGTACCACGCGGCCCGACCCCGAGTGCGAGCGTGGGATGATCGGCCGCCCTCCTGCCGCGCAGTATCTTCCGCTCGAGAGCGGCTGCGTCGTCGACGACGTGCCCGTGTGAACACTCCGCGTGAAACCGCATGACGTAGCGTCGATACTCCGACGGGGTTAAGTACTCGACACCCATCGAATGGAATGCGAAGGTCGCCGGGGCGGTCGCCCCCGGTGACACCCGGACTCGCTCGGCGCGAGCCCGGTACGATCCGACGCCCTTAAGTGAATACGGGCGTTCGGAAGTAATACGCAGAGGGCAGCGGGATTCACCCTGGGGACGACCCGGATTTCCGCTGTCCGCGACGGATGAGGATTCCGCCCCCGTGGTCCGCCGCAGGACGGTATCTGATGCGAGCCTTGGTAGTTCGGTGTCCCCCGGTTCGGCCGGCGGGCAGCGAACGGTAACCGATACGCAAGACCAGATGGTAACGATCACGTACTGTGATCCGACCCGCCACCCACGTGCAGATGCACGTACACATTCCGGTTGATCCTGCCGGAGGTCATTGCTATCGGGGTCCGATTTAGCCATGCTAGTCGCGCGGGTTAGACCCGCGGCGTATAGCTCAGTAACACGTGGCCAAACTACCCTACAGACGAGAACAACCTCGGGAAACTGAGGCTAACACTCGATACGCGTTGACCGTTTGAACACGTCGACGCTCAAACGCTCCGGCGCTGTAGGATGTGGCTGCGGCCGATTAGGTAGACGGTGGGGTAACGGCCCACCGTGCCGATAATCGGTACGGGTTGTGAGAGCAAGAGCCCGGAGACGGAATCTGAGACAAGATTCCGGGCCCTACGGGGCGCAGCAGGCGCGAAACCTTTACACTGCACGCCAGTGCGATAAGGGGACCCCGAGTGAAAGGGCATATCGCCCTTTCTTTTCTGAACCGTAGGGAGGTTCAGGAACAAGAGCTGGGCAAGACCGGTGCC
>NZ_FOXI01000027.1 GCF_900115675.1 Halolamina pelagica
GAGCAGGTGCGCCCCGACCGTAACCACCCCCAGGAGGACACCGTAGGCGCCGAGGGCGAGCGTCGCGAGGGCGCCGGTCCCACTCCCGAGGACCGCGCCGACGACACCATACACAACACCGACACCGCCGGCGAACCATACGGTATGCGTCGGTCCTCGGTGGGTCACGAACGGGAGCCGCATATCCAGGTCGGGGAGCATGGAACCGGCGACGACGACACCGGCGCCGGCGAGGGCGAGCGTCGAGAACCCGGCGGCCGTCACTACGAACACGACCGGCGCGGTCGCGAGGAGAGCGGCGCCGATATGGCCCTTCTTGTGCATGGTTAGTAGTGCTCCAGCCACTCCGGCCCGCCGTAGGCGTCGCGGTAACAGCGCTTGTGTACCGGCTCCTCGCGTTTGTTCGGGACGGCTTTCTCCAGGGCGACACTCTCCCCGCAAAAGTCACACTCGGCCGTGTGTCCGGCTTGGCGGTCCTCGGGCGACAGTCCCACCGTTTCGACGTATAGCTCCTCCAGGGCGGGGGGCGAGAGCCGGACAAACACCTTCTCCCGGTCGTCGGGATCTCGACGCTCGGGCGTGTAGGAGAGAACCCAGTCCTGCCCCGGCTCGCCGTCGCCGGCCGGCCCGAGGGAGAGAGTTCGGGCGAGGTCCGCCGGGACGTAGTGCCATGTGTTCGACCGAAACCGTGGGTAATGCCCCTCCGGTCGGGCGTCCTCGGGGTCGACGTCCTCGGTCATGGCTCCAGCTCCTCGCGAACGTCGTCGTCGCCGGTGTATTCCCACTCCCCGTAACCGCCTTTCTCGACGCCCGGGACGTCCGGGAGGTATCGGTCGAGCGCGTTCCACATGGTCCGGGCGCTCCCCCACTCCTCGGTGTAGTCGGGATACACGGCGTCCTGGATCTCGCCCGTTTTCGCCGTCCCGTGCTCCCGGAGGAACCGGAACACGTCGACGACGGCCGAACGGCCGTGCTCGGTCTTTGGTGGAACGTCCTCCCGCTCCAGGTAGTCGCGGACGTCCTCGGGGAGCGTATCGCTCTCGGGGCGTGTGTCGGCGCTCTCGGCGCCGGTGTCCGTGGCCGATGTGTCGGCCCGCGTTTCGCTCCGGTCGCTCTCGACGTCCAAGAGGTCCGCGAGCCACCACACCGTGTTTCGCCCGCCTATCTGTTTGCTCTCCAGGTCGCCGGCGTCCTCCAGCCCCCGGAGCCGGTTTAGCGTCCCTCGGCGCTTGATCGGGACGGCGTCCGCCACCTCGGCGGTCGAAAGGACGGGGTCCTCGGCGTCGCGGAACACGTCGAGCAGGTCCCTGTCGGTCACTCTCGGCTTTCGGCCGCCCGTATCGGGTGGGTCCATAGTGCCCACTACGGCATTAATGCCCTAAAAGGTAGTGCCTTCGAGGGAACGAACACGGGCATACCCGGGAGTAGTACCTTCTCCGGTGGGTTTATGGTTAGTGCCTTCTAAGGTAGGAACAGGAAGGGCGGGGTCCTCGGGGCGTGAAAGCGCCCGCGTGGTAGGAACACGCGAGCCGGTCCTTCTGGAGAGAACGACCATGTCCGCATACGATACCCCGACTGAAGAAGGAACCGCCACCGAAACCGATCATGCCGTTGTCGTCGACGCTCCCGCTCGGTGGAAGGGACCATTTACCGAACGGGACAAATACGGCGAGCTCACCGGCGCCCGTTACGTCCGGTGTACTGGTTGCGGCGTCGAGGTCCTCGCCGGCGAGCGCGAACACGCGAGCCACCGGGACGGGTGCGACGGCGTCGACGAGTAGGGACCGCCAGCCGCTTCTTTTCGATTTCCGCACCGCCGTCGCGCGCGCGTTGGGCGACTTGCAAAACTCCCCATTCAGTCTTAACCAACAGCCGGCGTTTCGAGGACGTCCGTGTTGGTTAACGCTCGGCCCACCTACCAGATCCATTACCCAATTACCGGCATGTCTCGCCGGGTATGTGGGTGGTTCGACGGTGTTTTTTGCCCTATCGTACCGCCGTCCGGCGGTTCGGGGTCGTACCGGAAACGTCGCTTCGCGTCGTAATCTTCGCTCCCGGGACCAACTCCGGGCTATTCCGGTAATCGTTTGAGGTCGGCCATGAACGCGGCCAAGTGAGACACCGGAAGGAACCGGAGATTCCTCGGGCGGGATTCCTCCGGATCGAACACGACATGGGGAACGCCGGCATGGGGTTCTCCCGGCGCAGGGACCGACACCTCAAGATGGGTTGGGGGGTTTGCCGTTTCGACGAGCTGCCCAACGGATTCCACCGCCTCCCTATGCGGCCCCTCCGGGACAAGTGACTCCGGAAGGTGTAGCCGGAAGGTATCAACAACTACCCCATCCAGGTCGCGCAAAGAGATAGCCGACCGGATTCTTACCTCGGGAAAGAGTTTGAGATGCACGGCCGTTCGACCATCTTCAAACCGCGTTACGTCGACGTTCCTCCCCACGTCTTCGAGTCGGGCGATAGCTGACTCTCCCGATTCACTACCAAAGTCGGCCCCGATTGGGTGATCCCCCCGAATTTGGTACCTAACACCGTGGTCGGTGTGTAGGCCTTCAATCACCAACCGGGATTGGGCGCTCTTGCCCCCCACGCTATCCGCCCCAAGAGAGCAGCCCGCCACTCTCGCCGTCCTCCTCGGGTTCGGGTTCGGGTTCTATCGGCTCGCCGTCGACGGCGTCGAGCTCGCGCGTCGCGATCCAGTCGTCGACGGTCCGCTCGGGTTCGACCGCCCCGATATACACGGGCGCCCCCAGGGCCAAATCCGGCGGGAGGACTTGTTGCCCCCCTTTACCGAGCCGGGGGTGCACCCCAGGCGCCCGGTTGTACCTGTCGAGCGCTTCCCCGACCGTCTCACACACACTCTCCGGGGTGTTGACCACGTTCCCCAGGTCGAGCCGGACGGTCACGTGCTCGGGGTGGAGCTCGAGCGAGCGGACCGACTGAACCCCACCGGGCCAAAGGACCGGGTCGTCGACGACGAGCTCGGCGAACCGCTCGCGTTCGAACTCCCCCCACTCGAAGGGGTGCCTGTTACCGGCGTCGTACATCTCCGGGTCGAGCGGGACGACGACGTGGTAGGAGAAGTACCGGTCGGGCATGATCGACGGGTCCCCGTCGCGGGAGAGTGAGCATATGGGACCGTCCGCGTCCGGAGCGCGGTCGTCGCCCGTTACGGTGTCGACGAACTCCTCGGGCGTGGTCGCCCCGTCCGGCAGGTAGACGGTTACGTAGGTGTCGCCCGGGATGATGCGCTCGCCCCCGTCCGCGTGGGTCTGGTTGTACCACTTCGGGACGTTCTCCAGGGCGCCGACGAGGTCCGCCGGCGACACTTCCGCCGGCCTCCCTGGCTCCACGCGAGCGCGAAGGTAGCCGGGTTGGACGTCGACGGACGAAACGGTCCCACGGTCGAACGCGCGTTCGACGCCACTCTCCAGCTGCTCGCGGGTGTCGTCGTCGAGCGCGAACGCATGGGCGACGCCCCGAGCGTCCTCCTCGATCTCGTAACTCTCCTCCCGTATCTGGAGCGCGAGGTCGAACCCGAGCGCCGCTTTAGTGTGCATACTGTCCCTCCGCGTCGGTGGTGTTGGTGTTGGTGTGCATCGTATGAGTATGAGTATGAACGAAGGGCGGGTGACAAGGCCGCCCCTGACTGAGACGACAATTGGTGCCTCGCCCCGCCCGACCGAGAAGCGGGGGTCATCAGCACTCGGGGTTAGTCGCTTACCTCCGGGGGGTCGTCCCACGGGTCCGGGTGGTCGTTCTCGGCGTAGTCCTCGGCGAGTTCTTTGAGCCGCTCGATCTTCTCCGCCACCTCGGCGTAACTCCGCCGGCTCATTCGTCGCTCTCCTCCCGGACGGCGACGTTGAGGTCCGCCCCCCCGTTCGTCGCGTCCTCCTCGCGTTCCCAGGTCCAACCCTCGGGAATCTCGGGAGGGTCGTCGCCGTCGAAACGAACGAACCCCGCCGTCACACCGAGCTCGGCTTTCGTGGGTGGGTCGCCGTCGTCGGTCGAGTGGTCGGCGAGGCCGTCGGCCAATTCCTCGAGCTCTCTCTCCAGGTCGCGTTTGCCGGTCATTTGTCTGCCCCCATGACGTCCGTAAGGTGCGTTTCGCTCTCCTCCAGCTCCTCGCGTAGTCCTGCTACCTTCCCCTCCAGCTGCTCGACGTCCTCCCAATCCTGGAGAAAATCCTGGTACTTGATCGCCGTGCGAGCGGCCGCCCGCCATTCCTCGTCCGCGAGCATCCCACGGATAGCCCGCTGCACGACACTATCCAACTGGAGCGCGCGCCGGTCGCGGGACTGTGTTAGGTGCTCGCGGCAGGATTCGGCGATCCGGTCGAGGTCCTTACTGATTTGCTGTTGGCTGACCCCGTACCGCTCGGCCGCTTCCCCCTGGTGGAGCATGGACGGGTGGCCGAGGTCGCGGATCTGTCCCAAGAGGTCCGCGCGCCGCTCTTGGTACGTGAACTCCTCGGGCGGCTTGGTCGTCGGGACGTCGACGGTCGTGTAGTCGGGTGCGTCCCGCCCGGTATCACTACCGTCTACTACCCCGGATTCGCTCGTAGTCATGCGGTTTTACTTGATTGTAGAACCGCCCAGGCCCTTCTCGTCCGGGAGGAGGTCCTGAACGGCGGCGTTGTAATTCTCCAGGTCGTGCTCCTCCTTGTACTCCTTCAGGGCGTCGCGGGTGGCTGTACCGAGAGGGATGCTTGTCCGATCCATGCTGTGAAATGTGTGCGACACACACTTATACTTCAGTGTGAACGGGCGGTAGAAGGCTCAAAACTCCAGAAAACACTAATTAATGACTAACTCGCCGGGTGGGTGTAGCCGTCGCTGCTCGCCGGGCGAACGTCCGCCCGATCTCGGCGTCAGTCGGCCGGGTCCGGTGGCCGGCCGCCCCCTGTATCGGCGTCGCTTGTCGTCGTCGACGGGGTGGAACCGGCGCCGGACGTGTCCGGCCCCGGTGAACCGGAGAGGTTCGTAAAGTCCCACGTATAGATACTACTACGGGATAGTTGACGAACCTCGCCGTCGTCGAGCTCCTCCAGTTCGACCGGGTCGAGCTCCGCCTCCCCGTGGTCGCTTACTCGGTGGAGGCCGTCGTCGACCCACACAACACGGCGCCCGTCCTCGGCGTCCTGCTCGCGGTCGAGAACGCCCCGGTCGCGGAGCTCCTCCAGGTGGGCGAATACCTGTTGCCGCGAGAGACTCACGGCCGGGTGCTCCCGGACGGCTTCGGTGGTCGCTTCCCCGAGGTCCTCCAGCGCCGCGAGGACGTCCTTCATGCCGTCGCTCCAGGTTTTGAGAACCCGCCCCTCGCCGGCGACAGGGACCCACTCCGGGAGCGTGTTCGTATGGACATAGACGACGGCGCCGTTCCCGTCCCGGCCGAACCGCATGGCCGCTTGTAGGGTGTCGTGCTCGCGCATATGCTGGAGGACGGCGTCGCCGAACCCACCGTAGGAGAGTCCCGCCCCCTTCTCGTCGTTCCGCTCGACGCTCTCGCCGGCGTAGGCGCCCCACTTCTTGATGTAGTCGTCGCCGTAGTGGTTGCTCCCGATCACCGCCCCGAGCCGGGTGTCGTCGAACTCGTTACTCCCGAGGACGTTCCCGTAGTGTTTGGTGTCGGCGACGTGGTCGAGAACCTCCTCGGCGGCGTATTCCTCCTCGGCCGTCGTCGTCGTAATCACGGCCGGGCGTTCGCCGTGCTCCTCGGTAATCGCTTCGAGAAGGGCGGCGTCCTGCTCGGTGTTGACGTGGTCGGCCGAGTTGTAGGGCTTGATGTACTCGGTGGTCCGGACGAGGTTCAGGTTCAGGGCGTCCCGGACGTATTCGGCCCGCTCCCCCCCGTGGAGGATCTCGCGGTGGTTCAGTCGCTCGCCGAGGGAGAGCTCCCACATTCGCTTTGTGGGCGTCCCGTCGAGAGCGACGACACCGCTCGCGTACTCCAGCGCCGGGGGTTGGAGGACGGACACACTCCCACGGCTTCGGTCGAACGTCGCCCGGACACCGTCGCCGAGGTCCGCCGTCTCAAAGCCGTTCCCGAGGTCGTCGCCGGCGAGCAGGGAAAACACCGCCAGGGGAGCGTCCGCGTGGGCGCTCCGGTCGTCGAATACGTGGGTTTCGTCCGGCTCGACACCGTGCTCGTCGAACCACAGTAGGGCGTCCGCCCGGCGTTCCTCGTCGCTCCGGTTCTCGACGAGGTCGGTGTAACTGTCGAACGGGAGGGCGTCGACGGTGTCCAACCAGTAGGACACCGCCCCCTGGAGCTCCGGCCCGAGGACTGTCTGATAGGCGCCCCCGGGGAACTCGTCGAACACGACAGTCCGCCCGGTCGTAACCTTCTGCTTGTGGGCGTGGGCGTAGTGGCCGATCAACACGTCGACAGGGACGTCCTCGCCGGCGTCGGCGCTCCCGTCCGTGTCCGGGTCAAAGTCCCACTTGGCGGCGTAGGGACACCGCTGGCCGTCGTGCTCTTGGCAGGGGAGCGGGCGGCCGAGAACGTCCTCGGCGAACTTGTGAATCGCTTTCGGCGACGCTCCCTGGTGGTACCAGGTAGTGACGGTGTCGGCCCACTCCTCGCCGTGCTCGCCGTTGGCCGTGCTACAGTCCCGGGTGAACGACGGGAGGACTTTGTAGGTCAGCCCGTGCTCCTCGCACCACTCTTTGAGCTGGCCGTACTGCTCTTTGTGTCCGCGCCCCGTGAGAACGGTAATCTCCTCGCCGGTGTCGGCGGCCGCCTTGATCGAACCGTAGGACTTCCCCATGGTCGGCAGGGCTTCGACGAGAACGCGGTCGCCCGAGGTGTAGGCGTCCGTGAGAGCGCCGACAGTCCGCTCCCGGACGTCGTCGACGGATAGGGTCCCGGCGGCGTCCTGTTCGGCGGCGTGGCGCCAGTCCCACCCGCTCGCGGCCGTCGTAAGGTCCCGGACGCTCGGCGGGAGGACGGCGGTGTGGTCGGCGTCGGCGCGGGTGTCGAACTCGGGGATCGGCGCGCCGGCGTCGCGGGCGGCGTCGACGGCCTCCCACCACTCGGCGCCTTCGAGCCGGTCCCACGGGTTCGACAGTATCCCCTCCTCGGCAGCAAACAGCCCGAGCAGGCCGAAGCTCTCCCCCTCCTTGTGGTCGTGAAAGACCGGGTCGTCGGGGGGGGAGTGTAGGCTCTCCCCGCTTTCGCTGGAGCGGTAACTCGGGTCCCACGTACTCCAGCCCGTGCTATCGGTCCCGGTTTTCCGGGTCCGGAGGGGGAGGTCGCGCGGGGTAAGACGCTCGACGCCCGCGAGAACGTCCCGGACGTCGTCGGCCTTCTCCTCGGCGTCGACGGCGACGGGGTCGTACTCCTCGAGCTCGGGACGGTCCCGGTCGGTGTCGTGGGTGATCGGTTCCTTGTCCGTGTAGCCGTTGGCCTCCAGAACCGACCGGAGGGCGTCGGCGTCCCACTCGACGACGTCCAGGCCGGTCCCCGGAACGTGCTCGCCGGTCGTAACGCAAACGTGCTTATTCGCGTAGATCTCGACGGTCGGGACGCTATCGTTCGCTCCCCACGGTTCGGTGTCTATGTCGAACACGGCTTGTCCGTGGCCGGCGAGCGGGAGCTCTCCCTGGTAGTAGGCGTGGACACCGCTCCCGGAGGTCGAAACGTCGGCGTAGGTCCGCCCGAGTTGCTCCAGCAGGGCGACAAAGGCCGGGTGTACCTCGCCGGTGTCCGGGTCCCGAACGTCGTCGCCGTCGACGAACGCGAACGGGTCGCTCTCGGTTTGGATGAACACGCGCCCCCCGAGCCGGTGGTCCTCCTCGGCAAGAGCGACAGTTTCGCCGTCCGTGTAGTGGTCGCTAATCCCCCACTTGTAACGGGCGTCCTTCCCGTCCTCGCCGTCCGGGTGGTCGGCGTCCCCCCACGGCGCGAACGGGAGCTTCTCACCGGCGAGCCGGCCCATCCACTTCTCCCGCTCCAGCAGCGCCGGCGGGTAGGTGTCCGGCTCGGGGTTGGCAAAGTCCGCCTCGGCCCACGCGCCGGTGTCCTCGGCGTCCGTGTCCATGTCCGGCGTCGACGAACCCGCTTTGTCCGCCTCAGGGGTGGGGTTCGTGTCCCGAGAACCACCCTCCGGCTCGGTGGTTTCGGCGTTCCGGAGCGCCTCGGCGGGCGTGTCCGTCTCCAGGGCGTCGGCGACGGCGTCGAGCCACACACTCGGGTCCGCGCCGGTCGCGCCGATCACTCCGGGAGCGCTCGCGTCGGGGTGTAGGCGTAGGTACTCGGCGAGCTGTTCCACTCGGTCGGTGTCCTCGGTGGGCGTCATAGTCCCCCCTCCCCCGTGTCGACGGTGTGGGCCAACGGACAGCCCATGATCTCGGGCATCTCCTCGGCCCCACAACTCGGGGAACTCTCGTCGGTCGGTGCGTCGGTTCGTTCGGTGTTAGGGTTGGGTGTCGTGCTCATTCGCGGGCGTGTTGCCCCCGCTCCGCGCCGTGCACCGAGAGTAAAAGCCTTCAACCCGGACCCCGTAGGTCCAAGCAGAAGGCCCGCCGCCCGGTGCCTTCGCGTTACGGTGGCAGACCAATTTAGTTCGACACCGGAACCGGTCCCTGGCCAAAGAGCCCGGTTTTGGTGTCGGCTGATTCAACTACTCCCATAGTTACGGGTATGGGATTTAGTCGTTGTCCTCGGTATCGTAGGCGTCGAGCAGCGCCGCGAGCGTTTCGTCGTAACTCCGCCGGTCCTCCTCCGCTTTGAGAACCTTGAGCTCGCGCCGGCGTTCCTTCGATAGCGGGATTTGCGCCTCGGTTGCTGCCATGGAAGGAACCATGTTACCCGAGAGGTTAAAGATTCGTGACTATTCCGTTAGTGTGTGGGGTAGAACCTCTATTCCGCCGTTTTTCGTTTTCGGTCATGTGATCATGCCGCCCGCCAGGAACGCACCGGCGACGGCGACGCTCCCCAGGGCGAGCAGGGCGTAGTTCGCTATCGGGTTCGCTGCTCGGGTCACACTAAGCGAATAGTCCCGTCCGTCGACGGGGTCGAACGGTTGGATCCCCATGGGCGTCAAAGCGTCCGCGAGCAGGTGCGCCCCGACCGTAACCACCCCCAGGAGGACACCGTAGGCGCCGAGGGCGAGCGTCGCGAGGGCGCCGGTCCCACTCCCGAGGACCG
>NZ_FOXI01000007.1 GCF_900115675.1 Halolamina pelagica
TAACGGCGGTGTGGCCCCGCCATCGGCCTGTCATGCCGACAGGCCGTAAACCAGTAAATATCCCAACCCAGCGGTGCGGTGCCGTGGGAAGCCTCTCCGTTTACGGCGAGGAGGAGGTCACACCGCCCGGGACACCCGACCCCAAAGATGGACGAACACGCCGCGGTCGACGCCGTCGACGACCCCGTCACGGTCGACCGCATCGCCGCCGATCTCCGCGAACTGGGCGTCGACGCGGGCGACACCCTCCTCGTCCACAGCGCGCTCTCGGAACTCGGCTGGGTGGCGGGCGGCCCCCAGGCCGTCGTCGACGCGCTCCAGCGCGTGGTCACCGAGTCCGGGACCGTCGTCGTGCCGACCCACTCGACGCAGTACAGCGACCCGTCGGTCTGGACGAGCCCCCCGGTGCCGGACGACTGGATCCCACAGATCCGCGAGTCGATGCCGCCGTACCGGCCGGCGGTGACGCCGACGCGCTCGATGGGTGCAGTGGCGGAGTGTTTCCGGGACTACCCGGGTACTCGACGAAGCCGGCACCCGCTCTACTCCTTCGCCGCGTGGGGCGCCGACGCCGAGGCGGTCGCCGACGACCACCGCCTCGAGAACGGGATGGGCGAGCACTCCCCGCTCGCCCGAGTGTACGAGCGCGACGGCTCGGTGCTCCTGCTCGGCACGGGCCACGGGACGAACACCTCGCTCCATCTCGCGGAGTACCGCGCCGAGGTCGACGCCGAGGAGACCACCGCGGGTGCGCCAGTCCTCCGCGACGGTGAACGCGAGTGGGTCGAGTGGGAGGACATCGAGCACGACAGCAGCGACTTCCCGGAGATCGGTGCGGCGTTCGAGCGTGAACGTCCCGATGCGGTGACCGAGGGCGAGGTGGGTGCGGCGACGGCCAAACTAGTCGATCAGCCGGCACTCGTCGACTTCGCCGTCGAGTGGCTCGCCGCTACCCGCTGAGCGCTTGCACCGACACCGTTTACCCCGACCGACCACTGCCTCCCACAATGCGAATTCGGGGCCCTATCGTCGACGTGGCCGAACCGCGGACCGCGGGCGGCGCCGACCTCGTCGAGCTCACGATCCGGCCCGAGCGCGGCGCCGCCGACCCCACCACGGTGACGCTGTGGAACAAGTGGTCGGAGACCGCCGAGTACGCCGAGGAGGGGATGGAGCTGCTCGTCACCGACGCCGACGAGGACGAGTTCCGCGGCGAGACGACCTACGAGACCACCCCCGACTCGTGGGTCGTCCTCGAACCCGAGTTCCTCGTCGACGTGACCGCCGTCCGCTCGTGGGTGCAGTGCCCCCGGATGTACTACCTGAACAAGCTCTCCGGGGTGCCGCTGAAGTACCCCGTCGTGAAGGGGACCGTCGTCCACGAGGTGTTCGGCGACCTCCTGCGCGGCCGCGACCTCGACGACGCCATCGAGCACCGCGTCGGCGAGGCCGGCCTCGAACTCGGCGCGCTCGGCTACGACCGCGATGAGGTCGAGAACGAGGTGCGCAGGAACGCCGCCGCCGTCGAGGGGTGGCTCCAGCAGGGCACGCTCACCGAGGAGGACACCTGGCGCTCCGAGTACACGCTCATCTCCCCCACCTTCGGCCTCAAGGGCCGCGCCGACGCGCTGCGCCGGGGGATGCCCGTCGAACTCAAGACCGGGAAGAACACCAAACGCGAGCCGCGCTTCCAGGACAAGATGCAGGCGGCCTGCTACGCGCTGATGCTGGAGGAGCAGGGCGTCGACGCCGACACCGGGACGCTGCTCTACACCAAGAACACCGCGCTCGAACGCGCCGAGGAGACCGGCGACCTCTCGCCCGCCAAGGAGTTCTCGGTCGGCCCCGGCCTGCTGAAGTTCGTCGTCCGAACCCGGAACGAACTGGCGGCGATGGAGTTCGACGCCTCGGTCCCCACGGGGTTCGAGGCCGACGCCAACTGCCAGTACTGCTTCGAGCAGGACACCTGCATGGTCGTCTCCGGGCGCCTCGATCAGGAGTCGAAAGCCGGCCAGATCGGCCAGGCTCTCCCGCCCGAGGAGCGCGCGTACTTCGAGGGGTTCTACCAGTCCATCGAGGCCGAGCGCCGCGAGGTCCACGCCGAGTACCGCAAACTCTGGGAACAGGGCGCGCAGGAACGCGCCGACGACGACCGAGCCCTCATCGACCTCGAACCGATCGACCGCGAGGAGATCCCGGGCGGGCGCTGGCGCCTCCGAGCCCGGAAACCGGACGACGCCGTCTCGAAGCTCCGCGAGGGCGACGTGGCGCTCGCGAGCGACGGCGACCCCGTCTCCGGGCACGCGGAACTCTGCCGGATCCAGTCGCTCGGAACCGGGAAATCCGGCGCCGAGATCGTCGTCGAGGCCGACGAACCCGTCGACGTGCGTCGGCTCGACGTGTACCCCTCCGAACTCTCGGTCGACCGGATGCTGACCGCGCTCCACGACGGCGTGCTGACGGGCGACCCGGACCGGAAGGACGTGCTGTTCGGCCGCCGGGAGCCCGAGTTCACGGGGCCCGAGCGGGAGTACATCGACAACAACGACGCCCAGAACGAGGCGGTCAACCTCGCGACCCGCGCGGAGGACTTCGCGCTGGTCCACGGCCCGCCCGGGACCGGGAAGACCTACACCATCGCCCGGACGGTGCAGGCCATGATCGAGCAGGGCGAGCGCGTGCTGCTCTCGGCGTTCACCAACCGCGCGGTCGACAACGCGCTCGAAGCGGTGCTGGAGCAGGGCGTCGACGAGAGCGAGATCGTCCGGGTCGGCACCGAGTCCGGGATCCGCGAGGACATGCAGGACCTCCACTTGGAGCAGGCCGGCGACCCCGGCGACCGGATTGCGGAGCTCCGGGATGCCTCGCTCGTGGCGGCGACGACCGCCTCCTGTGGCTCGCGGGTGATGCGCGAGGAGGCGTTCGACGTGGCGCTGGTCGACGAGGCCTCACAGCTGACCGAGCCGGCGACGCTGGCGGCGATCAACCTCGCCGACCGGTTCGTGCTCGTCGGCGACCACGAACAGCTCCCCCCGGTCGTGCAGGCCGAGGGCGGCGAGGCCTGGAGCAGCGAGTACGGGCTGGCGGAAGCCGACGGCGGCACCGCGACCGGCGGAGGCGCCGACGCCGCCGTCGACGACCAGCCCGCCCGCCTCGACCTCTCGACCTCGCTGTTCGAGCGCCTGCACGATCTCGCCCCTGGGGCGTCAGTGCTGTTGGACCGCCAGTATCGGATGGCCCAGCGGATCCAGGCGTTCCCCTCGCGGGAGTTCTACGACGGCGCGCTCCGGCCGGCGAACGGGGCCGTGGCGGCCCAGCGACTGTCGGACCTCGACGGCGTCGACGCCGACGCGCTCCCTCCCGAACTGCGTGATCCCGTCGCCTTCGTCGATCCCGACGGCGAACGTGTGGGCAACACCAACCCCGCGGAGGCCGACCGCGTCGCCGAGATCGTCGACCGGTTCGTCGCCGCGGGCGTCGATCCGGACGACATCGGCGTGATCGCGCCGTTCCGCGCGCAGGTCGCGGAGATCTCCCGGCGCGTCGACGCCACCGTCGACACGGTCGACCGGTTCCAGGGGTCGAGCGAGGAGGTGATCGTCGTCTCCTTCGTCGCCACGGGCGACCTCGACGGCCCGATCTACGACGACCCGCGGCGGATGAACGTCGCGCTCACGCGGGCGAAGAAGTCGCTCGTCCTCGTCGGCGATCCGGGGGCGCTCGCTTCGGAGCCGTTCTACTCGGGCATGCTCGACTGGGCGCGGAGATAGACCAAACGCGTCAGTTTCTGGAAATAAACGGAGGAACCCGGGGCGGGTTCCCCGCCGTATCCCGGCAAGCCCCGGGGTCGGCCCACAAGCCTTTTGTTCGGCATCCCCGTGACTCTCGACCAACGATGAGGGGAGCGCACGTATGAAACTGGCAATGATCGGGTTCGGCCAGGCTGGGGGCAAGATCGTCGACAAGTTCGTCGGCTACGACGCCGAGCAGGGCTCGAACATCGTCCGCGCGGCCGTGGCCGTCAACACCGCGAAAGCGGACCTGATGGGCCTCGAGAACATCCCGGAGAGCCAACGGGTGCTCATCGGGCAGTCCCGGGTGAAGGGCCACGGCGTCGGCGCCGACAACGAACTCGGCGCGGAGATCGCCGAGGAGGACATGGACGAAGTGCAGGGCGCCATCGACTCCATCCCGGTCCACGAGGTCGACGCCTTCCTCGTGATCGCCGGGCTGGGCGGTGGCACCGGCTCGGGCGGCGCGCCCGTCATCTCGAAGCACCTCAAGCGCATCTACACCGAACCCGTCTACGGCATGGGGATCCTGCCGGGCTCGGACGAGGGGGGGATCTACACCCTCAACGCGGCGCGCTCCTTCCAGACGTTCGTCCGCGAGGTGGACAACCTCCTCGTGTTCGACAACGACGCGTGGCGGAAGACCGGCGAGTCCGTCCAGGGCGGCTACGACCAGATCAACGACGAGATCGTCAAGCGATTCGGCATCCTGTTCGGCGCCGGCGAGGTCGAACAGGGCGGCGAGGTCGCCGAAAGCGTGGTCGACTCCTCGGAGATCATCAACACGCTCGCGGGCGGCGGCGTCTCCACCGTCGGCTACGCCCGCGAGGAGGTCGAGAACACCGGCGGCGGCAACGGCGGCCTGCTCTCGCGGCTCACCGGCGGCGAGGAGGAGGACGAACTCGACACCGCCCACACGACCAACCGCATCACCAGCCTCGTGCGGAAGGCCGCGCTGGGGCGGCTCACGCTCCCCTGTGAGATCGAGGGCACCGAACGCGCGCTGCTCGTGATGGCCGGCCCGCCGAAGTACCTCAACCGGAAAGGCATCGAGCGCGGGCGGAAGTGGCTCGAGGAGCAGACCGGGTCGATGGAGGTCCGCGGCGGCGACTACCCCGTCCGCGGGGCGAACTTCGTCGCCGGCGTGATCCTGCTGTCGGGCGTGAACAACGTCCCGCGGATCAAGGAGCTCCAGCAGGTCGCGATCGAGGCCCAGGACAACATCGAGGACATCCGCGACGAGAGCGACGAGAACCTCGAGGAGCTCGTCAACGACGACGACGACGAGCTCGAGTCGCTGTTCTGACCACGCCCTCCCCTCGTGCGCGTCGTCGTTCCGTTTTCTACCGACCGACCGAAGACGCGGCTGGCAGAGGTGCTCACGCCCGACGAGCGACGCGAGTTCGCCGAGGCGATGCTCGCCGACGTGCTTGACGCGCTCGACGCCGTCGACCGCGATCTCGACGTGACGGTGCTCGCGACCGATTCAGTCGACGTGGACGCGCCGGTCGTCGTCGACGACCGCCCGCTGACTACCGCCGTGAACGACTGCCTCGATTCGGTGCCGACCGCGGTGGTGATGGCCGACCTCGCGATCGCGACTCCCGACGCGCTGTCCGACCTCCTCGACTCGGCGGCCGACCTCGCGATCGCGGCCGGCCTCGGCGGCGGCACGAACGCCTTCCTCGCCCGCAACTCGACGTTCCACGTCGACTACCACGGCGCCTCCTACCGCGACCACCTCGAGATCGCCGACGAGGCCGAGCTCTCGGTCCGGGAGGTCGACTCCCGCCTGCTCGCGGTCGACATCGACGAGCCCGAGGACCTCGCGGAGGTGCTGCTCCACGGCGACGGCGCCGCGCTGGACTGGCTCGTGGACGCGGGGTTCGAACTGGATGTGGGTGGTGGGCGGGTCGAAGTCGTTCGGGAGTGACTTCGGGAGGAAAGCGTTTTGCAGCAGCAGTCGGTGTATCGGGACAGACGCCTCTCGAAGCGAACGATCTATGGACCGAACCGCTAGCGACGATCGCAAACAGGCGATTGCCGGACTATACTACGACGGAAAGATCAGTTTCGAGGAGGTACGGGACCAGCTCGGTCGGGAAGAAGCCGAGAACATCCGAATCCTCGACCAGCAGTTGAGCGAAGAGTGCGTCGAGGAAGTCGCAGCCGAGTTGGCCGAATCAAATCCCGAGTGAAACCTTCATACTCGTCCCCCTGCCACCTCCGGGCGTGATCCCGGGCGCCGACGAGTACGACATCGACCTCTCGATCCCCGAGGAGGCGATCGACCGCCTGCTCGACGTGACGCCCAACGATGTGGACGCCGCCGACGCGCTCACCTTCTCCCGGAACGTGTTCATCCCGCTCACCACGGCCTGTCGCTACACCTGCACCTACTGCACCTACTACGACGTTCCGGGCGAGGCGACGCTGATGTCGCCCGCGGAGATCCGCGAGGAGTGTCGCATCGGCGCCGACGCCGGCTGTACGGAGGCGCTGTTCACCTTCGGCGACGACCCCGACGACCGCTACACCGAGATCCACGACCAGTTGGCCGAGTGGGGCCACGACTCGATCCACGAGTACCTGCGCGAGGCCTGCGAGATCGCCCTCGAGGAAGGTCTGCTCCCCCACTCCAACCCCGGCGACCAGACCCGCGAGCAGATGGCCGAGGTCGCCGACGTGAACGCCTCGATGGGCGTGATGCTGGAGACGACCGCGGACGTGCGCGCCCACTCGGGCGGACGCCGGAAGAACCCCGGCCAGCGGCTCAACACGATCCGGAACGCCGGCGAACTGGGGGTGCCGTTCACCACGGGGATCCTCGTCGGCATCGGCGAGGACTGGCGCGACCGCGCCGAGAGCCTGCTGGCGATCCGCGCGCTCCACGAGCGCTACGACCACGTCCAGGAGGTGATCGTCCAGAACGTCGTGCCCAACGAGCGCTCGAACTTCGAGCAGCCCGACGTGGCGACGATGCGCCGCGCGGTGGCGATGGCCCGCGCCGCGCTCCCCGAGGAGGTCTCGGTGCAGGTGCCGCCGAACCTCTCGCCCGCCCGCGAGCTGCTCGACTGCGGCGTCGACGACCTCGGCGGCGTCTCGCCGGTCACGGACGACTACATCAACCCCGACTACGAGTGGCCCGCGCTGCGGGAACTGGGCGACATCGCCGACGAGGCGGGCGTGCCGCTGTACGAGCGCCTGCCGACGTACGACCGCTACCTGTCGAGCGGCCTGCGCCGCGAGGGGTTCGACGGTCGGGTCGCCGACGCTCCGGATGCGGACAGGGGCGACGGCTGGCTCCCGCCCGCCGTTTGCGAGCGCGTCGACGCCGACGACGCCCACGGCGCGCGGTTCCGGTCGGTGGCTCGCCGCGACGGCCCGCTCTCGGTGCCGGAGTAGCCGGTTCCGGGGCGCGGGAAGGAACGGGCCCGAACGCCGCCGCTCCGGAGCCAGTAGCTCTTTGCGGGGGGCGATGTTGAGTCACCCGCATGGATCCACTCACGACGCTCCAGTTCGGGCTCGGCGGCGAACTGTTCGGCGTCTCGCTGTCGGCGCTGGCCGGGCAGGCGATCGCGTTCGTCCTCGGCTTCCTCGCGACGTGGGCGCTCGGGCGGCTCGTCCTGGTCCCGCTGTTGGTTCGCCTGCTGCAGGCGCGCGGGTTCACCGAGGCGCTCCGCAGCCTGACCAAAAGCATCGCCAACGCGCTGGTGCTGTTCGCGGCCGTCGCCGTCGCGTTCATGGCCGCGGGGTTCCCGAGCTTCCTCACCGCGGCCGCGACGCTCTCTGGCGCGCTCGCGCTGGCGGTCGGCTTCGCCGCCCAGGACCTCGTCGGCAACTTCGTCGCCGGCGTGTTCATCATAAAGGACAAACCGTTCGAGGTGGGCGACTGGATCGAGTGGAGCGGCAACTCCGGCCGCGTCGAGCAGATCGACCTCCGGGTCTCGACGGTCCGGACGTTCGACAACGAGCGCATCACCGTCCCCAACAGCGACCTCGCGAACAACGCGATCACCAACCCCGTGGCCTACGAGCGCCTGCGACAGAAGTTCGTCTTCGGCATCGGCTACGACGACGACATCGACCTGGCCCGCGAGGCGATCGTCGAGGAGATCGGCGCCGTCGACGGCGTGCTCGACGAGCCCGAGCCGACCACCCGCGTCACCGAACTCGGCGACTCCGCGGTGGGCATCCAGGCGCGGTTCTGGATCGACAACCCCGACCGCGGCGACTACGTCGCGGTCCGCAGCGACGCGGTCCAACAGGTGAAAGAGCGCTTCGACGACGAGGGGATCGACATGCCCTACGTCCACCGTCAGCTGGTCGGCGAGGTCGACGTGACCGAGCGCGCCGAGTCCTAGCTCAGTCCAGCATAACACAAGGTGGAGCCTCCGGCCTCAAGGAGCGACCGAAGAGAGCGAGTAGGCCGGAGAGGAAACCGACATGGTACGACACAAACGGCGCACTCCGACCCGCTGACTCTCGAACATAAAAGTACCGTCGGAATCTCTCTGAAGTATGGGTGTGCGTCGAACTGCCGTCGTGAAACTCGCCGTTTCCGACGAGCAACGCGACGTACTTCACCGAACCGCCGAGCAATACCTGTACTGCGCGAACCGAACCGCCGACTACTGTTGGTCGGACACCTCCTACACCGAGTGTCAGACCAACAAGCGGGAGGTTCGTGACGCGCTTTACTCCGAACTCCGCAAGGAGACGGACCTACAGGCACAACTCGTCCAAGCCGCGATACGTCGCGCAGTCGAAGCCGTCAAAGGCGTTATCGAACGCTGGAAGAAGGAACAGCGAGTCTCTTGTCCCACGTTCACTGCCGAAACGGTGACATCCTCCTCGCCGTGAACGGCGAGGCTTCCCCTACGAGGGGAATCCAGCTTGGCAGGTTTCAGTCCGAGTCGGCCGCGAGCCTCATCTGCGAGGATTTCTCGCTCGTCTCGCGGGGGACTGTGGCGCTGTCACAGGCGCTCCCGTCCCGAGGCGAGTCATCGCGTCCGGGTTCCCAACGGACGCTCTCTCCCCACGGGTTAGCGCGGCGGGCGATATTCGCCGCCGCGTTGATGTCTGCTTGGAACTCCGAGACGTGGCAGTCGTCGTGCGGACACACGAACTCCGCTTGCTCATCCCGCCGACCGAGACGGCCGCAAGCGTGGCACGTCTGCGAGGTGTACGCCGCGTTGACGTACTCGACGCGAATCCCTGCCTCGGTCGCTTTGTCTTCGATGCGACCCTGCAAGCGGGCGAATGCCCAGTTGTGGAGGCGGCGATTCATCCACTTCCCGTAGTCGAGATACTCGCGGATGTACGACAAGTCTTCGAGGACGATAACCGCGTCCTCGAACTGTCGGGCATATTCGACGGCCTCCCGAGACGCCTTCTCGACAATATCTGTCAGGGCGTTCTGGTAGTGCTCGAATCGTTCGTCAATCCGCCACTGGGCGGCGTCACGCTCTTGCAGTCGCTTGAGCGTGGTATGCATCTCTTTGCGAAGGTGTCGCGCTCGACTGCCGCTGACGAGCATCGGCTTCCGTGGCACGTCGCGTTTGAGGGCACAGCCCGTGATCAACGCGCTCTCGCCGACGTCGAAGCCGATGTACGTCGGGTCGTCCGGCTCGGTCGGTTCTTCGACCGAGTATTCGACGGTGACGTGCAACTCCCACGACGTGCGGTGTCGCTGAAGGCGTAGTTCGCCCGCCGTCGCGTCGCCGTCAAGCAGGTCGAACCAGAGTGATTCCTGTTCGGGATTGATCTGAAGCGGAATCCAGAAGTTCGTCCCGCGACCGGGTTGCGGAACCTGCCAGACGAAGCCGTGGTCGCGCTCCGGCGAGTGGTCGAATGTGGCCGCTCGATTGACGAGCCGAGCTGGATGCTCGTCGTCCAACTCCTCGGCGTTGTACGTATCCCGAAGCTTCGGGACGTAGGACTTGAGCGCGTCCTTGGCCTGATACGGCAGGTGGTAGGGCGTCACGATGTCGTTGACGGCAGACATCGTGTTCGCCCCCGCGTCGAATGCGTCGTGGAGTGCGTCGCGGTAGGTGTCCAAGAGGCGCTGTAGGCGTTGCTCTTTGCCCGTGGTGGGCGTTGCGAGCGTGGCCTGTAGCGTCTTCGTCACCGTCTCGGACACACTACCCAACAGGCGACCGACACACATAAACGTAACGTTGGTGTAACATCATGCATGAAGTACGTCAAGATAGAGTTCGAGGACGAATCACAGTACGAGATCCTGAAAGAGACGAAGAAGCGCCACGGTCTGACGTGGAAAGGAATGCTACTCCACGCGCAGAGGGATTTGGATTCCGACAGTGCCGATTGAGCGGTGGAAAGCGTAGTCAAGTGACGCGATTCCCCACCCGGCCTCAAGGCCGGGGTTCCCTCGCTGATTAAAGATGGCGGAAACAGTACATCCACACCGTCGCCAACGAACTTGTCATGGAGGCCGTCGAACACGACTGCGACGTAATCGTGTTTGAGGACTTAACCGACATACGCGATCGACTTCCGCAGGCGAAGTGGCACCACATCTGGGCGTTCCGACGCCTCTACGAGTACGTCTCCTTCAAAGCGCCCGAGCAGGGCGTCTCCGTGGAGCAAGTCGAGCCGAACCACACGTCCCAACGCTGTTCTCGGACGAACTGTGGGTTCACACACGAAGCGAACCGCCACGGAGAACACTTCGAGTGCCAGAAGTGCGGCTACGAAGTGAACGCGGACTACAACGCCGCGAAGAACATCGGGCTACGGTACGCTCGAAAGCGAACACACAGACTCCGTTCCTCGCCCAAGTCGGGGAGCGGAGACGCACCAGTAAACGTGCGTGTGAATGGTGGGACGTTGAACGGCAAGAGTCACCAGCCGATTGCTGGCGACTGATTGCCGGGAGTCCACATCAAAGCCCCCCCTCAAGGACCGAGGCGCGTATGCGCCGAGGGAGTAGGGTGGGGTAGTTTACTCCAGTAGCGGCGTCCCGTCGGCTTTCGGCCCGAGTTCCGGGCCGTACGGGCCGCCGTCCATCGGCACTCGCCGCGTCCGTTCGTAACCCGTCGAGCGCTCGGCCAGCGGGCGACCGATCGCGCTCACCATCTCGACGTAGTCCTCGACGCTGCGGAACTCGCCGTACTGGCCGCCGGCGCGCTTGGTGATCTCCTCGGAGAGGATCGTCCCCATGAAGTCGTCGGCGCCGCAGTTGAGCAGCTTCAGCCCGTGTTCGTCGCCGGACTTCACCCACGAGGACTGGATGTGCTCGACGTTGTCGAGGAAGAGCCGCGCGACGGCGACGAGCAGTTCGTCCTCGTCCCGGCTGGCGCCGGAGTCGACGACGCCGGCCTCGTACAGCGGCGTGTTCTGGTGGATGAACGAGAGCGGGACGAACTCCGTGATCGCGCCCGTGCGGTCCTGGAGGTCGCGGATCACCTGCAGGTGTTTCGCGCGGTGCATCTCGTTCTCGACGTGGCCGTACATCATCGTCGAGGTCAGCGGCAGGCCCGCGGCGGCGGCGCCCTCCATCGCGTCGACCCACTCGCCGGTGTCCATCTTCCCCGGGCAGATCACGTCCCGCACCTCGTCGACGAGGATCTCCGCGGCCGTGCCGGGCGCCGAATCGAGCCCGGCCTGGCGCAGTCGCCCGTAAATCGACTCGTAGGAGCGGTCGGTCCCGCGGCGCGCGTGGTACGCCTCCTCTGGCGTCATCGAGTGGACGTGGACGCCGCCGACGGACATCGCCTCCAGCTGCTCGACGTACGTTCCGGGATCGGTCGCGTAGCGCTCGGGCGGTTTGTAGTTTACCGTCCGGGCCGCGTCGTCGTACGTCTCCAGGATCTCGCGGTGCTCGTCGTCGAGCACGAACGCCGGGTGGAGCCCGGAGACGGAGGTGACCTCGTACACCCCGCGCTCGACGGCGTCGCGGACGGCTTCGCGGCTCTCCGCGGGCGTCTTGGTGAACCCCGTGTGCTCCACGTCGGCGTCTTTCTCGAACGCGCTGTCGGGGTTTTTGAAGTTACAGAACAGACAGCCGGTGTTGCACGCCGTGGTGACGTTGTTGTTGACGTTGGCGACGAACGTCACAACGTCGCCGACTTCCTCGGCGCGCCGGCGGTCCGCGAGTTCCAGGACGCGCTCCTTCCGGGCGGCGTCGATGCCCGGCGAGTCGGTGCCGGTCGTCAGCAGTTCGACGGCGTCGTCGACGGCGAGCCGGTTCCCGTCGGCGGCCTTCGCGAGCGCGTTCTCGAAGGACTGGTCGGTCTCGGGGACGTGCTCGAACTGGAGCGCCCCCTCGTCGAGGTCGGCCGCCGTGGTCATACAGGGAGGCGGCAGTCGAGCGCCAAAAACCGTCCGGTGGTGCGAGCGGTCGTCGATTCGCAGCGTCGTCGCCGGTGGAAACACACGACTGTGCATATCTCCACGTGAAACCGAGGGGTAGTGGCCACTGATGTGAAGATTGAAGGTGGGTCGCGCCCCGTCTCCAGGCGTGACCAGCGTCAAGGAGTTCCGCGTCGACCGGGAGCCGACCGACGACGCGCTGGGCCGCGGGCGCTTCGTCTTCACCGACGACTACTCCGTGTTCGACTGGGGGCCGATGCCCGACACGATCCCCGAGAAGGGCCGGAGCCTCTGTACGATGGGGGCGGACAACTTCGAGCGCCTCGGCGCGGCGGGGGTCCCGACCCACTACCGCGGCGTCGTCGACCCGGCCGAGGCCGCCGTCGACGACCCGCCGGTAGCCGACCTCGACGCCGTCGAGGGGCCGCCCCGGGAGATGGCGATCGACCTCACGGTCGTCGCCGAGCTCCCCCACGGCGACGACGGCTACGACTACGACGCCTTCCACGCGGCCACCGGGAGCCACTACCTCGTCCCCCTCGAGATCGTCTTCCGGAACGAGGTACCCGTCGGCTCCAGCCTCCGGAGCCGGAAGGAGCCGGAGGACGTGGGGCTCGACCGCCACCGCTGGCCCGACGAGGCCGTCTCGCTGCCCGAACCGATCGTCGAGTTCTCCACCAAGTTCGAGGAGCAGGACCGCTACCTCGACGCCGACGAGGCCGCCGAGATCGCCGGCCGCGCCGACCTCGACGCCCTCCGGGAGACCGCGCTGGCGGTGAACGACGCGATCACCGACCGCGCTGCCGAAACGGGGTTCGTCCACGAGGACGGCAAGATCGAGTGCCTCTGGGTCGACGGCGAGATCCGGGTCGCCGACGTGGCGGGCACGTTCGACGAGAACCGCTTCGCCTACGACGGTCAGGAGCTCTCGAAGGAGGTGCTGCGGCAGTTCTACAAGGCCTACGATCCCGACTGGGTGGCGGCGGTGAAGGACGCCAAAGCCGTCGCCCAGGCCGAGGGCGTCGCCGACTGGAAGTCCTCCTGCGACGAGTCGCCCGACCCCCTGCCCGCGGACGTACGCCGGACTGCCGGCGAGATGTACGCCGCCGGGACGAACGCCTACACCGGGACCGACTGGTTCGACGCGCCCGCCATCGAGGACGCCGTCGACGCCGTGCGGGACCTGTAGGACGGCGGTCTTTTTCACGGATCGACGACGACCTGTCGGCATGTCGCCCTCCACCGACGCCAGCGGCACCCCGGTCAGTCGCCGTGCTGCGCTCGCCACCGGCGTCGCCGCGGCCGCCGCGCTCGCCGGCTGTGCCGGCGTCGACGACATCCGCGACGCGATCAATCCCCGGACGTACGACAGCGACGCCGAACTCGGCGACCCGCCGGAGCCGTGGCCCACGCCGGGTCACGACGCGCTCCGGACCGGCTCCCGCGACACCGAGACGACGGTGTCGGAGGACCCCGCCATCGAGCGTGTCGGCCCCGGCGGCGGCGACTTCTACGAGCGGGCGCCGATGGTCGATAGCCAGGCCGTCTACGCGCCGGTCTGGAAACAGGCCGAGCCGGAGTACGTCCGAGCGTTCGTCGCGACGGGCCGCGACGGCGAGGCTCGCTGGCGCCACGACTGGTCAGAGAGCAGCGGCGCCGCCGCGCCGACGCTCCACGGCGGGACGGCGTTCCTGACCCGGGCTGGGGGGGACGATGGCCGTCGATCGCCGGACCGGCGAGATCCGGTGGACGTCCGCCGCCGGAACCGTCCCGAGCACGCCGACGGCCGTCGGCGACCGCCTCTACCTCGGCGGGAAATCGCTGCTGGCCCTCGACGGGGCGACCGGCGAACGGCTGTGGACTGCTGACGCGGTCCCGGCCCACGCCGGCGAACTCGCGGCGACCGAAGACACCGTCGTCGCCGCCAGCGACGGCACGCTGTTCGCGATCGACGCCGCCGACGGCTCGGTTCGCTGGCAGGCCGACCTCGATCAAGGCTCCTACGTCAGCCCGGTCGTCGGCGAGGACGTGGTCGCGCTGATGGGCAGCGACGGGCTGCTGCAGGTCCGCGCGCGTGCCGACGGGGGCGAACGCTGGACCGTCCAGTTCGATCGCGCCGCACAGGCCCCGCCCGCGATCGCCGACGACGTCGTCTACGCCGTCGACGAGGACCCCTACGCCTGCCGGGCCTACGACGCCGGTAGTGGCGAGGCGCTGTGGGACACGGATCTCGGCGTCGGGAGCGAGGACCGGCCCGCCGTGGATCCGGAGACGGTGTACGTCGCGAACCAGGACACGCTCGACTGTCTCGACCGGGCGACCGGCGAGATCCGACGGCGGATCCCGCTGGACCTCGACACGTTCTCCCAGCACGGCGTCGCGCTGGCCGACGACGCCGTGTTCCTGGTTGCCCAGCGCGACGGGGAGAGCGGCGTCTGTCTTGATTCAGCGAGAGAATCCCGCCGTTCACGGCGGGCGTGAATCGCGGAAGCTCGGTGCGACAGTCCACGTAGTTCTGCCGGCCGAATACCCAACGGCACAAGGATTATTGAGATTGGGTATCTTATATTTGGTGGGGCCAAATGGAGTATCACCTGCAATCCGGGTCGCACACGGTCTACGCGCTCCAATACCACTTCGTGACCGTCACGAAGTACCGCGCCGACATCCTCACTGATGAGCGGCTGGAGCGCGTGGCTGAAGTCGCTCACGAGATTGCAGAAGACTTCGAGGCCGACATCAAGAACGTGGACGGCGGCACCGACCACGTTCACATCCTGTTCACGACCAGACCCACCACCGACCTCACCAAGTTCATCAACTCGCTCAAGGGCGTCACATCCCGCCGGATTCGGCAGGAGTACCCTGAGGTGAAACAGACGCTCGAAGATGCGTTCTGGCAACCGGGATATTTCCTCGCCACGACCGGTCAAGTGAGCATCGACGTGCTGATGGACTACGTGGAAAACCAGTAGCATGACCGCGACAACCACGAAAACGCTGGAGGCCACGCTCGCCCCACCGACTACCCACAAAGAGCGCAAACTGTGCGACCTGCTCGACACTTACCGGGCAGGACTCCACGAGGCGTTCGAGGATGGGTGTAACACGATGACCGCCACCAGCGACGTGGTGACGCCCTACGACCTGCCGTACCAGGCGAAGGCGGCCCTGTGCAACTACGTCCCGCAACTGCACGGCACCTACGACGCCGAAGAGTTAGACGACGACCACCCGGTTCGGCTCACCAACCAAGCCGCCGAGTTCGACTACTCGCCGGACCGCGACTACGAGTTTACGTGGTGGGTGCCACAGCCCGGTCGCGGGACGAACTTCTGGATACCACTCCGTATCAATCCCGCTCAAGAAGAACTGTGGCACGACCTCGTGGACGGTGAGGCGTCGGCAGGCCAACTCCCCCTGCAACGCCACCGCACGTCGTGGACGCTTCACGTCACCGTCGAGTTTCCGGTCGAAGAACCGGACTACGAACCGACAGACGGCGATGTAACACCAGTCGGCTTCGACATTGGCGAAGCACACCTGCTCGCGGGCTGTGCCTGCGAGCAGGACACTCCGACCGATCCACTTCTCATCACCGGTGGCCGCGCTCGGCACCTCCGCAAAGAGATGTACACGACGCTCAAACGACTTCAAGAGCGTGACGCCTCCCAGTGGCGGATTGACGAACGGTTCGACCACTACCAGAACGCACTCACGGACATCATCGAGAAGGCGTCTCGGCAGGCCGTCGAGTACGCCTGCCGGTTCGAGAAGCCTGTGGTCGTGCTGGAAGACCTCTCGTACATCCGCGAAGACCTCGATTACGGCGAGTGGATGAACCGACGCCTCCACGCATGGGCGTTCGCTCGCCTCCAACAACGTATCGAAGACAAAGCACGAGAGGCCGGGCTTCCGGTCGAATACATCCGCCCAGAGTATACGAGCCAGACGTGCCACGAGTGCGGCCACGTCGGGTACCGGAACGGCGACGAGTTCCGGTGTACGAACGACGAGTGTTGGGTGTCGGAGTATCACGCAGACATCAACGCGGCGGTCAACATTGCTGACCGTCACGACCCGTGGGGTGAGAGCCTGCCGCTGAAACCGGCGGGCGATGACATTCCACGGGATGGGAGCGCCTGTGACAGCGCCGCGACCCCCACCGAGCAGAGCCAACCACGGCAGATGACGCTCGGCGAAGTCAGGTCGGAACCCTCTGCCGGTAGTTAGCCGGTATTCCCATGCAGGGAAGCCGCGCCGTTCACGGCGCGGAGGATGTCACCGAGTGGGCTGAGACGGCACTGACTACAGCAGGGAGGGGAGCACTAGCATCAGGAGGAAGAGATGCCAGACGATCGCCGCGTGGCGAGCCCGGGGCGTCGACTGGGGCGGGTTCCGGAAGATCGCGTCGTAGACGAACACCGTCGCGAGCAGCGCCCCGGCCAGTAGCCCCAGCCGGAACTCCACGTCGGTCACCACGCCGATGACCGAACCGCCGCCCAGCGAGACCGCGATCGCGAGTAGGATCTTGTCGTAGTAGCTGGGGAAGCGTAGTTCCATTACGGAGAACCTACGCGGTCCAGACTGAAAAGCAGTCGAACCGGTCCCCCGAGCGAGAACGAACCCGTCACCGAGCGTGACTTTTTACCGTGCTACTCCGTATCACGACTATGGCCCGCTGGACCGACGACCCGACCGAGCCGGTCGGGACCGGCATCGAGGAGGCCCGGACGCTCCCCGCGTCCGCGTACACCGACCAGGCGACCTTCGAGACCGAACAGGCGCGGATCTTCGCCGACTCCTGGCAGTATCTCGGCGACGCGTCCGGCCTCCGCGAGCCGGGTGACTACACCACCCACGAGATCGCGGGGCGGCCGCTGTTCGTGATGCGCCACGAGGACGGCGACCTGCGGGCGTTTTACAACGTCTGCGCCCACCGCGGGTCGAAGATGCTCGAGGGCGACGGGAACGCACGCCGCATCCGATGTCCCTACCACCACTGGACGTACACGCCCGACGGGTCGCTCGCGAGCACGCCCAAAGCGTTCACCCACGGCGTCCGGAACCAGGACGTCGACGAGCCCTGCGAGTACGACCCCGAGGAGAACGCGCTGAAGTCCGTCGCGGTGGAGACGGTCGGGCCGTTCGTCTTCGGTAACCTCGCGGCCGACCCGACGCCGTTCGACGAGGTGTACGAGGGCGTCGCCGACCAGGTCGCCGGCCACGGTCTCGCTGACCTCGAACGGGTCGAACGGATCGAACCGGAGCTCGACTGCAACTGGAAGGTAATGGTGAGCAACTACCTCGAGTGCGACCACTGCCACGCGAACCACCCGACGTTCGTCCAGAACGTCGACATGGACGAGTACCAGATCGAGGTTCACGACCGTCACTCCGTCCAGCACGGCCCGCTCGTCGACGGCGACGGCGAGTCGCGCTTTTACTACCTCTGGCCGAACTTCATGCTCAACATCTACGGCGACGGCGCCGGCTGTTCGGCCTACCGCGTCCACCCCGTCGACCGGGAGACGACCGTCGTCGTCGCCGACTACTACGCCGAGGACGGGGAGCGAACCGAGGCGTACGAGGAGATGTTCGCGACCAGCCAGCGACTCCAGGCGGAGGATTTCGAACTGGTCGAGCGCCAGCAGCAGGGTGTCGCCTCCGGCGCGTTCGCGCAGGGCCGGCTCGGCCCGAACGAGCACGCCGTCCACCACTTCCACCGGATGGTGGCGGCCGCGCTCGACGGCTGAGCCCGGACGCTCACTCGGCGACGACCGTCGCCAGCCAGCCCGTCACGAGGGTCCCCGCGAGGGCGACGACGCCGATCGCGCCGAAAGCCGCGCTCGGCCCAGTCACGTCGACGATGTAACCGAAGGCCGGCGGGGCGATCGCGCTGCCGAGCATCACGCCGACGCTGACCACGGCGAAGTTCGTCCCGACCGTGTCCTCCGCCGAGAGGCGGTCGGTCAGGCCGTCCCTGGCTGGCCCGGCGAGGCTCCGCGCGGCGCCGACGCCGAGCAGGGCACCCACGGCCACGATCGCCGGGACGAAGCCGGAGGCCAGCAGCGCGACGAACCCCGTGACCGCGGCGAAACTCGCCACCATCACGGGCCCGGGGGCGATCCTGTCGGTCAGGTCGCCGCCGAGGACGATGGCGACGGCGCCGACGACGAACAGCCCCGTGAGCGCCAGGTTCGCCGTGTCCGGCGCGACGTCGTACACCCGGTCGAGGAACACGACGGCGTAGGTGTTGACGCCCCACGACGCCGTCGAGGTCAGGAGTGCGAGCAGCGTGAGCCCCAGGATCCCCGGCGAGTTCGCCAGCGCGCGGAGGGCGGCGACGGCGCGGTCCCGCAGGGGTTCGTCGGCGTCAGCGTCGGCCGCCTCGGCGCCGACGTTCGGCCCCGTCACGTCGTCGGCGACGATGAACCGGAGCAGGACCGTGGCAACGATCGCGTAGACGAGGCCGAGCGCACCGATGGCGCCGACGGCGTGGCGCCACGTCAGCCCGGCGCCGGTGAACAGGTTGAACGTGACCGGCGGGGTGGCGAAGCCGAGGGCGCCGCCGACGCCGTACACCGAGAAGGCGCGGCCGCGGAGGCCGTCCGGGGTCGCGTCCGAGAGCAACGGATAGTGGGCGGGGTGGTGGCCGCCGACGCCGACGCCGACGAGCGCCTGACCGAGGACGAGCATCGGGAAGTTCGGCGCGACCGCGACGGCGAGCACCCCGAGCGCGCCCGCGACCGAGGAGAGCGCGAAGGCGATGGTCCGGTCCCTGGCGTCGGCGAGCCAGCCGAACGGAAGCTGGAACACGGTGTTGACCGCCCCCTGGACCCCGATGGCGACGCCGAGCATCGCCAGCGAGACGTCGAACTCCGTCGAGAGCGTCCCGAGTATCGGCGGGAAGAGCACGAGATACGCGTGGTTGACGTACTGCGAGCCGCTGACGAGGCCGACCACCGTCGCCGTCTCCTTCGACGCGTCACGGACGCGGGTCGCCATCAGGCGGGGAAGGACCGCCCCGCTTCCAACCCTACGGCTGCCGGCAACCGACGGGGGTTTCTCAGTTCCCGAACAGAAGCGACCGGTAACCACGTACGTGTATATCCGTAGCCGACCACAACCCCTTTTACGCACGGACGAACATACTCAATCGATGACCGCCTACACCGCGACGGTGACGGTGCGGCTGAAGCGCGGCGTGCTCGACCCCGAGGCCGACACGACCCAGAAGACGCTTGAGCGGCTGGGGTTCGAGCTCTCGGATCTGCGCTCGGCCGACCAGTTCGAGGTGGACCTGGACGCCGAGAGCGCCGACGCCGCCGCCGAGCGCGCCGACGAGATGGCCCAGCGGCTGCTGGCGAACCCGACGCTCCACGACTACGACGTGGTGGTGGAGGAGCAGGGCGTATGACGGTCTCGGTGGTGCAGTTCGGCGGCTCGAACTGCGACCGCGACGCCGTGCGCGCGCTCGACCGCGTCGGCGTCGACGCCGAGCGTGTCTGGCACGAGGACGGCCTCCCCGCGGACAGCGAGGGGATCGTCCTCCCCGGCGGCTTCTCCTACGGCGACTACCTCCGGGCCGGCGCGATGGCCGCCCACTCGCCGGTCATGGACGAGGTCCGCGCAGCCGCCGAGGACGGGACGCCGGTGCTCGGCGTCTGCAACGGCGCCCAGATCGGCAGCGAGAGCCGGCTCACCCCGGGCGCGTTCACGACCAACCGCAGCGCGCGCTTCCAGTGTGAGGACGTCTACCTGCGCGTCGAGAACGCCGAGACGCCGTGGACGGACGCGTACGACGAGGGCGACGTGATCGAACTCCCGATCGCCCACGGCGAGGGCCGCTTCGAGATCGACGACGCGGCGTACGAGCAGCTGGTCGACGACGACCGCGTCCTCTTCCGCTACTGCGACGCCGACGGGAACGTGACCGACGCCGCGAACCCCAACGGCTCGAAGGGGAACGTCGCGGGCATCCTGGGTGAGCGCGAGAACGTGGCCGTGCTGATGCCCCACCCCGAGCGAGCGGCGCTCGCGGAACTGGGCGGCAGTACGGACGGGCAGGGCGTGCTGGAAGGCTTCGCCTAGTCGCTCCCCGCTGCTTCTCCTGGTGGATCGCGCCCCAGCGACGCCATCGGAAGTGCTTATTCTTTAGTGATATCACTAAGTTATACCACTGGGGAGCACCAGTGGACGGGCATGGAGACCATCACACTCGGACTGGAGTGGTTCCTCAACCCCGACCACATCCCCTTCTTCGTCGCCGACGAGCGGGGGTACTACGCGGAAGAAGGGCTGGAGATCGAGTTCTGGGAGCCCGAGGAGCACTACGACACGCTGGAGGCGCTGGCAGACGGCGAGCTGGATTTTGCGATCACGGAGCCGATCCACCTCGTCCCCGACCGCGCGGCTGGGGTGCCGGTACGGGGGGTCGCCACGTTCCTGCACACCCAGGGCGGGATCCAGTACGCGACCGATCGGGGCTGGGAATCACCCGCCGACATGCCGCCGGGGGTCCGGCTGAACTACCCCGGCGCGCCCGGTGAAGGCGGCCGGAAGATGGTCGCGTACATGGCCCGGCAGGCCGGCGGCGACCTGACGGCCGACGACATCGAGCCGGTGGATCGGGGGTTCTACCACACCGACGCGCTGCTCGACGGTGCGGCCGACGCCGCCTTCCTGGCGTTCCACAACTTCGAGATCGTCGAGAGCCGCCACCGGGGGTTCGACGCCGGGTTGTGGGAGCTCCCTGACTACGGCGTCCCGGACTTCAACCGACTCGTCCTGACCGCCTCGGACGAGAAGATCGAGGCGGAGCCCGGGCAGGTCCAACGGTTCGTGCGTGCGACCCGGCGGGGCGTCGCCGACACGGTCGAGGAGGGTCGGGAGGCGGCCGAGGCGCTCTTCGAACGCCACCCGGAGGTCCGGGAGGAGGATCCCGAGCTGATGGAGCTGATCACCGACGCCACACTCGACTGTTTCACGCCGGACCTGACACAGGACCGGACGATGTACGAGGAGCTCATCGAGTTCTGTGCCGAACTGGAACTCTCCCAGGACCCCGTCGACGTGGACGACGTACTCGCCGAGGAGTTCGCGTAGTCGGGGCGGGGCCCCGGCGTAGCGGGGTTCGGCGACCGCTCGGCCGGAAGCTAGGGGTTCGGACCGCGTCCCAGGGAGTGGGAACGCGAAGCAGCGTTATTACCGGCTACAACCTCGTTCCCGACCGAGAGGATGGCCGAACCGAACGCCCCCGCCGACGAGACGGGGCTCGAACGAACGATCGGGCTGGTCGGGGCGATCACGATCGGCATGGGGACGATGATCGGTGCCGGGATCTTCGTCTTTCCGGGACTCGCGGTCGGCCGCGCGGGTTTGGGCGCGGCGGTCTCGTTCGCGATCGGAACGGTCGTCGCGGTCGTGATCGCGCTCCCGACGGCCGAACTCGCGACGGCGATGCCCGAGAGCGGCGGGGGGTACTACTTCGTCTCGCGCGGGCTGGGCGGGTTTCTGGGGAGCGTCGTCGGGCTCAGCGTGACGGTGGGGCTGGTCTTCGCGGCCGCGTTCTACCTCGTCGGGTTCGGCGAGTACACGCTCGCGGTGGTCGCCGAAGCGGGCCTCCGGGCGGCCATCCCGAGCGCGGTCGGCGGCGTCGGGATCGGCTACGTGCTCGCGATCGTCGGCGGGACGGCGCTGACGGTCGTCAGCATCCTCGGCACGGAACACGTCGAGTCGCTCCAGAACGCGCTGGTCGGGCTGCTGATCGCGATCCTCGTCGTCTTCCTGCTCCGGAGCGGGCTCGACGTGCTCGGACTGCTCGGCCGGCCGCGCGTGCCGGCGCAACTGCTCCCGAACGGCTCGCTACCGGTGTTGACGACGGCCGCACTCGTGTTCACGTCGTTCCTCGGGTTCGCACAGATCGCGGCCGTGGCCGGCGAGGTCGTCGAGCCGAGCCGCACCCTCCCCCGTGCGCTCGTGGGGTCGATCCTCGTCGTCGGCGTACTGTACGTGGCCACCGTCTTCGTCACCGCGGGCACGTTCTCGCCGCCGCGGCTCCAGCAACTGGGAGAGACGGCGATCGTCGAGGTGGCCCGCGTCTACCTCGGCGTCGGGGGCGCGGTCGCGATCCTCCTCGCGGGGTTCCTCGCGACGCTCTCGAGCGCCAACGCGACGCTCCTCGGGGGGTCCCGCGTCCTGCACGCGCTCAGCCGTGACGACGTCGTCCCGCCACACGCCGGGCGGATCAGCCAGCGCTACGGGACCCCCCACTTCGCGCTCTCGTTCGTCGGGGGGCTCGCGATCTGTCTCGTCGTCGTCGGCCGGCTCGATACGCTCGCCGAGGTCGCCTCCTTCCTCCATCTGGTCATGTACGGGCTCATGTGCGTGGCGCAGCTCCGGCTCAGCCGTGCGACCCCGGTGTGGTACGACCCGAGCTTTCAGTGTCCCGGGACCCCGTACGTCCCGATGGCGGGCGTGCTCGCCAGCGTCGGCTTGATCGCGTTCATGCAGTCGCTCTCCCAGGCCGTCGGGATCGTGATCATCGTCTTCAGCGGCCTCTGGTACCGGGCGTACGCCGACGGCGTGACGGTGACCCCGGAGGTGAACGATGCCTGAGACGCCACACGTGATCGTCCCCGTCGCCGTCCTGGAGGGCGAGGTCGTCCCGGATCCGCTCGTCGAGTTCCTCTCCTCGGCGCCGGTCGTCGTCCTCGGGTACCACCGGATCCCGGAACAGACCACGCCCGAGCAGGCACGCGAGGAGTTCGGGGAGCGCGCGAACCGGGAACTCGAGACCCTCACCGAGGCGTTCGAGGCCGGCGCCGCGACCGCCGAATCCCGGTTGGCCTTCACCCACGACGTGGCCCAGACCATCCAGCGGGTCGTGGAGGAGGTCGACCGCGGCGTCGTCCTGCGTCCGAACCCCGTCCAGCACGTCGACACGGTGTTCGTCGGCGTCCGCAACAGCACCCTCGTCCCGGCGATCACCGCGACCGTGGCGACGCTGATCGGGCCGACCGACGCCGAGTTGTCCCTCCGCCGGCTCCAGGGCGGCGCGGGCGACGGTCAGTTACTGGCCGGCATGGAGACCGCCCTCGAAGAGGCGGGGATCGCCGACGACCGGATCACGGTCGACTCCCGGGAGGCAGTCTCGATCGACGACGCGGTCGAGACGATCTCGGAGGAGCAAGACCTCGTCATCCTCGGCGAGGACGACCCGAGCATCCTGAACGTCGTGTGGGAGCCGACGTCGGAACGCGTCGCCGAACGGACGCTCGCGCCCGTGCTGGTCGTCCAGCGCCCCTTCGAGAACGAGTGAGGGGCCGGTCCGGCACCGGCTATCTTTCTTCGAGGAGAGAATCCCGCCGGTCACGGCGGGTGTGAATCTGACAACGCCTCCACAACCCACATTCACCATCAATACGGATATTTAACTGGGAACGTATCGTAGCATGACGTACACCGAGGCGGTCACGCCGCCCACTCAAATGTACAATATCGGGACTCCGAGGCCCAGAACGTTCGAGACACACTCTCGAACCGCTGTGGTGTCTCGGCTCAGATAACTCCGAGTCCCCTGCCGGGATAGGAGTAACGGCGGTGTGGCCCCGCCATCGGCCTGTCATGCCGACAGGCCGTAAACCAGTAAATATCCCAACCCAGCGGTGCGGTGCCGTGGGAAGCCTCGCCGTTTACGGCGAGGAGGAGGTCACTTCCGGGGGATCGCCCCGGCTCGCACTACCGGAGCCTCGGGACCGATCAGCGGGCCAGCGGCGTATTGAACGACTGCTCCTCCTCCAGCACCAGTTCCCACGTGAACTCACACTCGCACTCGACCTGCTCGAACACCGAGGGATCCTGCCGGAGGTCGAAGTCCTTGATCGCGCGCTGGACGCGGTCGTCGCACTCGCCGCAGTTGTGCGCACCCCGATCCGACCCGTGGCCCACCGGATCCGACACCACGATGGCGTCGACGTCCGTCGTCGTCCGGAGCACCTCCGCGACCGACCAGAGCCACGGCGGCCGGTAGCCGCCCTCGTAGAACAGCTCGTCGACCATCGTGTAGCGCTGGACGTTGCAGGGGTTCATCGAGACGGTGTGACAGCCGTCGACGGCGCCACAGCGCCGCACGCTCGACTGCATGTCCTCCAAGGCTTCCTGCTCCGAGAGGAACGGCGGCTTCATGAGCAGGTACGCCTTCACGCCGCCGCCGGCCTCGCGAGCCTCGGCGCAGGCGTCCTCGAAGTCCGCGAAGTCGAAGTACTTGTTCACGCAGTCGTGACGCACGCGGTCGGTCGCGGTTTCGAGGCCGACGGCCACGTCCGTTTCGAGCCCCTGCTCGGTGAAGTCGCGGACCTTCTCGCGGTCGACGAAGTCGGGCAGCGACTCGACGACGATGCGGTCGCGGTCGGCGAACGTCTCGGCGATCGCTCGGCGGGTCTCCGCGGGCACCTCGCGCTCGTCGAGGAACGAGCCGGAGGTGTAGATCTTGATCAGCCCGGACTGCTCGTCGGCCTCCTCGGCCTCGTGGTCGAGGGCGACCTGGATCTGGTCCATCAGTGCCTCGTGGCTCACGCTGCCGCCCTCGACGGACTCGGCGACGTAGCCACACATCGTGCAGCCGCCGGCGCGGGCCCAGCGACAGCCACCGGTGTTGAGGATGATCGTCAGGCTCTGGTACACCCCGTCGGGGGTGTTGTCCTCGTCGATCCACACCCGGGTGGGCTCGTGGGGGTCGTAGCTGTCGTCGTTCTCGGCACGGATGTCGCGCATCACCTGGTTGTGCGCGTCCATCCCCCGCCCGCGCTCGTACACTTCGGGCGTCGGCTTGCTCATGGCCGAATTGGGCCGGGCACGGGGAAAACGGCTTCGACAGGCCGGGCGACGGCCGACCTCACCGGAACGGCCCGTGACTCACTCGACAGTCGCGGCTGCGGGGTCCGACGGACCGAAGACCCACCAACCACCGGCGCCCAGACCGGCGCCGACGGCGTCGGCGACCAGGTCGAGCAGCGAAACCGCCCGCCCCGGAACCGGCCCCTGGAGGAGTTCGACGACGCCGCCGAAGAGAGTCACGAGGACGATGACGGCCAGCGTCGCCCGGAGCGTTCGCTCACGCAGCGCGACCAGCGTCCCGGCCGCGAGCACCGCGTACCCCGCGACGTGGAGGAGTTTGTCGACGCCGACGGGGCCGACCGTTCCCCCGCCCCCGCCGCCCGGGACGAGCGAGGCGGCGAGAATGACGAGCGCCACGGCGACGGGGAGCCAGCCACGCGTGCGCATACGCCAGCGTGGGTCGGCGACCCCAAATCGGTTGCGTGCCGGGTGCCTTTATGTCGCCGCCGGAGGAACGCCCGGGTATGTCCCGAGCCGACTCCTCCACCGGCTTCCTCTCGGAGAACCGCGAACTGCTCGTCGCCGTCGCCGCGGGGGCGGTGATCTTCCTGATCTTGCTGGGCCTGCTCGGCTTCGGCGGCGCCGTCGGGTTCGTCGGGTTCGCCGCCTACACCGTCCTCTGGCTGGCGGTGGCCGCGTTCGTGCTGTGGCTGTTCTACCGCCTCGTCGTCGCCGTCGAGCGGATCGCCCACGCCCAGCAGCGCATCGCCGCGGCGCAGAACCCGCCCGGCGGCTCGGCGGCGACGGACACGGTGGACGTCACCGACGGAAGCGACTCGGAGACCGGAGCCAACGAAGGAACCGGGAGCGACAACGGTGACAGCGACGCCAGCGACGACCACGCCGACGGCGACGACGCGTAGGTTTCACCGAAGTCACAGGAACTATCTCCCGGCCCGCGTACTCGCAAACGATGAGCAGCGACACCGCAGGCAAGAGACGGTTCACCCCCGAGGAACTGGCCCGACTCCCCGAGTTTCACCACCCCCGCGTGGGGCCGGACGGCGAACGGGTCGCGTTCTACTACGACGGCACCGGTCGCAACGAACTGTACGTCCAAGACGTCGAAACCGGCGAGCGCCGGCAGCTCAGCGACGGCGAGGTCCCCCGGGCCGCCCGCTGGCCGATCGCGTGGGGCGCCGACGGCGACCGCGTGTTCTTCCACCTCGACGACGCCGGCGACGAGCAGAACGACATCTGGGCGCTCACCCTCGACGGCGACGCCGAACCGGTCGTCGAGACGCCCGGCCAAGCGACGCTGCAGGACGTGGCCGACGACGGCCGGCTGCTGTACGGCAGCGACGAGGGCGAGCAGCTGAACCTCTACCTGTTCGACCCCGACACCGGCGCGTCCGAGCAGCTCACCGAGAACGACGAGCCGGTCCGGGCGGGCAGCTTCTCGCCCGACGGCGACCGGATCGCCTACGCCACCAACGAGACCGAGGCGATGGAGAACGAGGACGCGTACGTGCTGGACCTCGAGACCGGCGACTCGCGCCGGCTCGACCTCGGGGAGACCGGCTCCCAGAGCTACCCGGTCGACTGGCACCCCGACGGCGAGCGCCTGCTGGTCCGCGACGACGCGGAGGACTTCACCCAGGCCGGCGTCTACGACCTCGACGCCGACTCGGTGCGCTGGCTGGGCGACGGCAGCGCCGAGGAGTCGTCGGAGGCGTTCGGCCCGGACGGCGAGACGGCGTACGTCCTGCGCAGCGAGAGCGCCGGCCGGGAGCCGATCGTCTACGACCTCGACGGCGGCGGCCTGCGCGACCTCGACCTCGCAGAGGGCGTCGCCTCGCTGGCCGGCGGCGAGCACTTCCTCGCGGACGGGCGGCCGGTGTTCACCCAGACGACGCCCGAGAGCCGGGCGTCGCTGCTGGCGTACGATGGCGGCGCGACCGAGACGCTGATCGAACCCGATTACGGCGACATCGACCCCGACGCGTTCGTCGACGCCGAGTACGTCACCTACGAGTCCGCGGACGGCATGGAGATCGGCGCGCTGCTGTACGACGCGCGGGACCGGCCGGCCGGGAGCGAGGACGAGGTCACCCCGGGCGTCGTGAAGGTCCACGGCGGCCCGCACGGCCAGTCGATGCAGTCGTTCGACCTCTACGCGCAGTTCCTCGTGAGTCAGGGCTACTCGGTGCTGTTACCCAACTACCGCGGCTCCGTTGGTCGCGGCCGGGAGTTCCAGCAGGCGATCCTCGGCGACTGGGGCGGCGCCGAGCAGGAGGACGTCGCCGCCGGCGGGCGCTGGCTGGGCGACCGCGAGTTCGTCGACGCCGACCGCCTCGCCGTCTTCGGCGGCTCCTACGGCGGCTACTCGGCGTACTGCCAGCTCACGATGCACCCCGAGATCTGGACGACCGGCGTCGCGTGGATCGGCATCACCGACCTCGAACTGCTGTACGAGGAGTCGATGCCGCACTTCAAGGCGACGCTGGAACAGCAGTTGGGCGACCCCGAGGAGAACGCCGACCTCTGGCGGGATCGCTCGCCGATCACCCACGTCGGGAACATGCAGGCGCCGGTGTTCGTCGTCCACGGCGTCAACGACCCGCGGTGCCCGATCTCGCAGGCGCGGACGTTCCGCGACGCGCTGCGGAATCGCGGCTGGGAGGAGGGCCCGGACGGCGACTTCGAGTACGAGGAGCTCGAGGCTGAGGGCCACGGCAGCTCCGACGTGGAGCAGAAAGTGCGCGCGTTCGGGCTGATCGGCGAGTTCCTCGAACGACGCTTGTAGCTACTCCCGACCGACGACGACCGCGGTCCGGATGTCCAGCGCGGCGTCGAACTCGCTGCCGCGACGGGTCTCGGCGCCGATGCGGAGCAGCTGGCGCTCGTGAGCCCGCTGAACAGTGCTTTTCCCCTCAGGCGAGAGCGAGAGCACCGACGCCACGCCCTCCCAGTAGTCCGGCGGGACGAAGAACAGCTCCCGGCGCTCGTCGCTGTAGGGCGACTCGAACCGCCGCTGGAGCGACTCACGGCGGTCGATCAGGTGGGCGTCGACCCGCCCCAGCAGCTCCGGGAGTTCGCGCGGGGGGATCCCGTCACCGTGGGCCACCTGCTGGAGCACCGTGGCGTCGAACGGCACCGCGTCGGCGTCCGGGACCGGCGTCGCCTCGGCGGGGTCCGGGGCGTCGTCCCAGCGGCCCGGCGTGTCCGAGGGCATCATCGGCCCATCACCGATGGTCGCGTGCGGTCCTGAACGCGAGAACGGAGATCCATCGAGAGGCACATACGCCCCACTTGTGCGCTCTCGGGGATAAGGAACGCGGAGGTGTCGGTTCGGGCCGCTACTGGTTCCACGGCGCCGCGTCGAAGTCGACGATGCGGTGGCGCTCGTCGATCCCGTCGATGGCGGCGAGGTCCTCGCCCTCGAGGTCGAGCTCCCGGGCCGCCCAGTTGTCCCGGATGTGTGCCTCGCTGGTCGCCTTCGGGATCGCGACGACGTTCTCCTTCGAGAGCAGCCACGCGAGGCTCACCTGCGCGGGCGAGGCGTCGTGCTTGGTGGCGATCTCCTGGATCGTCTCGACGTCGGCGACCTGGTTCCGGGCGATCGGGCAGTACGCGACCAGCGCGTAGTCGTGTTCGACGGCGTGGGCGCGAAGCTCGTCCTGCGGGAGCATCGGGTGGCACTCGACCTGGTGGGCCGCGAGCAGCGGGTCGAGGCGCTCGAGAGCAGCGTCGAGCTGGTCGACGCGGAAGTTCGACAGCCCCACCGCGTCGACGACGCCGTCGGCGTGGAGGTCGTTCAGCGCGTCGATCGTTCCCTCGGGGTCGTAGCTGTCGATCGGCCAGTGGACGTACAGCAGGTCGATCGTGTCGACGCCCAGCCGCTCGGCGCTCTCGCGGGCGGTCTCGACGGCATCGTCGTACGCGAGGTTCCCGGTGGCGAGCTTCGTCGCGACGAACACGTCCTCCCGCGGGACGTCGCTGTCGGCGAGCCCGTCGCCGACGGCCGCCTCGTTGCCGTAGCTCTGGGCGGTGTCGACGTGGCGGTAGCCGGCGTCGAGCGCGGTGCTGACGCTGTCGGCGCACTGGTCGGGGTCGTCGTTCTCGTACGTGCCGAGGCCGAGTCGGGGAATCTCCTGCATGCCCCGACCGCAGGGCCGGGGGCGTGTCAACCCTGCGGTGGCGGCGGGCCGTCCCGACGCCGCCGGGCGCCTCACACGTCGAGCGTCGTCGGCTCGATACCGTAGTCGTCGAGGTGCCGCTCGAGCGCGTCGATCCGGCCGCCCACCTCCTCGGGGTGGTGGGCGTCGCTGCCGACGACGAACTCGACGCCGTGGTCGAGGAAGGTGTCGAGCAGGTCGGGTGCGGGGTGGAACTCGCCGTAGTCGTCGAGGACGCGCCCGGCGTTGATCTCCGGGACGGTCGCCGAGTCCGCGAACGCGGCGGCGGCCTGTTCGTAGTGCTCGGTCGTCGAGTACCCCCGGAGTTCGGGCGTCCGCTCGACGAGGTCGGCGTGGGCCGCGATGTCGAACAGTTCGCTGTCGGCCAGATCGGCCAGGTTGTCGTAGTAGCCGTCGACGACTGCGCGGCGCGCGGCGTCGTCGAGGCCGACGAAGTTCTCGGCCCACTGCACGTCCGCGCCGTCGACGGAGTGGACGCTGCCGACGGCGTAGTCGAACCCCGCCTCGTCGAGGAACGACGCGATGTCGGCCTCGCGGCCGGGGACGTAGTCCATCTCGACGGCGTCGAACACCGCGATGTCGGTCTCAGTCCGGGCCCACTCGATCCCCTCGCGGCGTCGCTGGTACGTCTCGTCGAGCGCGAAGCCGAGGCCGTCGAGGCGCCGTCGCGCGTCGCCCTCGGCGGTCACGTTGCAGTGGTCGGCGAAGCCGATCCCGTCGAGGCCGGCGGCCTCGGCGGCCCGGACCATCCCCGGGATGAAGTGGCCGTCCGAGTAGTTCGTATGGGTGTGGTAGTCGAACCGGACCATCAGGGCAGCGGCGCCAGCGTCGCCGTGAAGACGGCCACGTCGTCGGTGTCGTTGCGCGCGCCGTGGGCGACGCCGCGCTCGTGGGCGACGACGCCGGGGGCGACGATCGGTTCCGCCTCGTCCTCCTGGATCACGGTGACCGTCCCGGCGAGCACGTGGAACACGTTCAGGCTCTCGGGGTGGTCGTGGCTGTCGAGTTCGGCGCCCGGGCCGAGGAAGAACGCCTTCACGAGGGCGTCGTCGTCGACGACGAGCTCGCGGGTCTCGATCGTCCCGGGTTCGGGCGTCACGTCGGGGAGTCGGTCCATACACCCCTTCAGCACGCGGGGGAGAAAAATCCGGCTACGCCGGCGGGCAGTCGCCACAAAACCGACGGGCGTCTCCGCCCCGGTTCCCGTTCGAACGGCTGCTGTAGCTGTGGCTACGGGACCGAACGGTCGGAGAAGTGGCGACGCCGGTGGAAGGCGTCGCACGGAACCGGTGCGCCACGGCGCGCGACTGGGACAGATCACCCCGGTGCCCCGCCTCTGACAAGAGGGCACCCCCAGTCGTCCGCGTCGCCGCCGTCACGCCGAAAGCCGCCTCCTCCAGCCCACACCGAGAGGATGGGCGGCTGGAAACCCACTGCGGCAAGCGTCGGCGGGGAGATTACCGATTAGTTGTTGCCGTTACCGTTCCCCACGCCGGGGTTCTCGTCCTCATCGTCGTCGTCATCGTCGTCCTCCTCGTCTTCCTCGTCCTCCTCGTCTTCCTCATCCTCTTCGTCGTCGCTCTCGGACGCCTCGTTCTCGCTCTCGGCGTCGTCGCCGTCAGCGTCGTCACCGTTGTTCGGCGCCTTGTCGGAGTTACCCGGCGACTCGTCGCCCTCGTCATCGTCGCTGTTGCCCGGGGCGTCGTCGGAGTTACCCGGGGCGTCGTCGGAGTTACCCGGGGCGTCGCCGGAGTTGCCCGGCGCGTCGTCGTTGCCGTTACCGAGCTGCTCCTGGATCATCTGGCCGAGGTTCCCCTCCTGGTTACCGCTGAGCCAGTTCTGGATGACCGCGAACACGTTCTTCGCGCGGTCGGAGGCGTTCTCGTCGGGACCGGCCTCGTCGTCCTCGTCGCGGACGAGTTCGCCGTCCTCGATCGTGTACTCGAGTACGAGTTCGTCCTCACCGGACGTGATCTCGAGTGTGAGTTCCTCTGTCGCGTTCGTCTCGAAGGTCAGCGAGCCGTTGGCGTCGGTCGTGCCGACCGTCTCGCCGTTGGCCGCGACCGTCGCGTTCTCGACGGCGCTGTCGTTCCTCGTGACGGTCAGGTCGACGGTGCCGTTGTCGTAGCTCACGTCGGCCGCGAGCGCGGACTCGTCATCGTCCTCCTCGTCCTCGCGGACGAGCTCACCGTCCTCGATCTCGTACTCGAGTTCGAGCTCCTGCTCGCCCGACTCGACCTCGATCTCGAGCTCCTCGGTCGCGTTCGTCTCGAACGTGATCGAGCCGTTGGCGTCGGTCGTGCCGACCGTCTCGTCGTTGGCTTCGACCGTCGCGTTCTCGACGCCCGTCCCGTTCTGAGTCACCGTCATCTCGACGGTGCCGTTGTCGTAGCTCACGTCGGCCGCGAGCTCGGGCTCGTCGTCATCGTCGTCCTCGTCGGACTCACGGACGAGTTCGCCGTCCTCGATCTCGTACTCGACCTCGTGGTCGATCCCCTCGCCCTCGAGTTCGAGTTCGAGCTCGTCACCGTCACTCGCGTTCGTGTCGAACGTGAGCGTACCGTTCGCGTCGGTCGTGCCGACGTCCTCGTCGTTGGCCTCGACCGAGACGTTCTCGACGCCCGTCCCGTTCTGCGTGACGGTGAGCGCCACTGTCCCGTCGTCGTAGTTCGCCTCGATGCTCGTGTCGGCGCTCGTGTCGGTCTGGGCGGTGACCGCCCCCGCACCTGCGGAGACGACCAGCGCCGCCACCAGCACCGTGAGCAGTTTCGTTGCGTTCATTGCGTCCGTAGCCAGGAGCTACGAACACTTGAAGGGGGATAGCGACAAACGGGGATTTTGCCGTTTGAGGCCGTAATAAGCCGGATTAAGTCGGTTTAAGCGTCGGGGGAGCGTGCCGTCGATCCGCCACGGCAGAACAGGTGGCGCGGCCGCCCGGCACGACCGGTTCGTCCTGTTCGCGCGCCGACGACTACTGCCGTTCCGCGACCAGTTCCTCGGCGACCGCCTCGGCGTCGAGCAGCGACGGGTCGACCACGAGGTCGACGGTGCCGCCGACGGACTCCGGGAGCTCGCCGTCGCCGTAACAGACCGCCCGCACGTCCGGGTTCGCCTCCTTGGCGAGCGTGATCGAGATCCCCTCCGTGAGGTCGGTGAGCACGAACAGGTCCGCCGTCTCGATGCCGGCCTCACCCAGCGCGTCAGCGAAGACGGGGCTCTCCACGCGCTCGACCGTGACGCCGAGCGCCTCGAGTTCCGCGCCGATGGCCTCCGGGTCGGGGCCGGCGACGATGGCCCGCATCACTCGTACTCGATGGTCGCGGGCGGTTTGTGCGTCACGTCGTACACCACCCGCGCGACGTTCTCGTTCATCCCGGTGATCCGGCTCTGGATGCGCTGGAGCGTGTCCCAGTCGAGTTCCTGTGCCCGGGCGGTCATCCCGTCCCGGCTCTCGACGGAGCGGACGGCGACGACCCAGCCGTGGACGCGGTTGTCGCCCTTGACGCCCGTCGCCTTCCCGAGCACGGCCCCGAAGGCCTGCCAGGGCTCGTGTTCCGCGGTCTCCTCCTCGACGACGTGGCAGGCGTCGCGGGCCACCTCGACTTTCTCCTTCGTCACTTCGCCGACGATGCGGACCGCCAGCCCCGGCCCGGGGAACGGCATGCGCTCGGAGATAACCTCCTCCAGACCGAGTTCGCGGGCCACCTCGCGGACCTCGTCCTTGTAGAGGTCGCGGACGGGTTCGACGATCCCCTCGAAGTCGACCGCCTCGGGCAGGCCGCCGACGTTGTGGTGGGACTTGATGTTCCCCTCGCTCTCGATGCGGTCGGGGTAGATGGTCCCCTGCACGAGGTAGTCGGCGTCGGCCTCACGCGCCTCGCGTTCGAACTCGCGGATGAACTGCTCGCCGATGACGTGGCGCTTCTCCTCGGGGTCGGTGACGCCGGCGAGCTCCACGAGGAACCGCTCCTCGGCCTCGACGACCGTCAGCGAGTCCATGAAGTCGAACGTCTCGCGGATGCTCTCGGTCTCGCCTTTCCGCATCAGCCCCGTGTCGACGTAGACCGGGACGAGGCGGTCCCCGATGGCCTCGTAGGCCAGCGCGGCCGCGACTGAGGAGTCGACGCCGCCCGAGAGGGCGATGATCGCCTTCCCGTCACCGACTTCGTCGCGGATCTCCTCGACCTTCTCGTCGATGAACGACTGGGCGTCGACCATCAGGCGCTCACCTCCGTCTCGTCGACCGTTTCGTCGCCCGTCTCGTCCAGGATCGCGTCGAGCAGGCCGACGAAGGGGGGACTCGCCCGGTCGGGGCGGGAGCGGAACTCCGGATGGAACTGCGTGCCGATGAAGTACGGGTGGTCGGCGCGTTCGACGATCTCCATACGGTTGTCGGCGTGCCCCGAGAACGTCAGCCCGTCGGCTTCGAGCTGGGGGATGTACTCAGGGTTCACCTCGTAGCGGTGGCGGTGGCGCTCGGTGCAGGACGTGTCGCCGTACACCGCCGCCGCGAGCGTCCCCTCGTCGATCCGGGTCTCGTGGGTCCCCAGCCGCATCGTGCCGCCCATCTCCTCGGTCTCGTACTGCTCGGGCAGCAGGTCGATGACGGGGTGGGGCGTGTCGGGGTCGATCTCGGTGCTGTCCGCGCCCTCGAGGCCGACGACGTTGCGGGCGTGCTCGATGACCGCCATCTGGAAGCCCAGACAGAGCCCCAGGAAGGGGACGTCGTTCTCGCGGGCGTACCGCACCGCCTCGACCTTCCCCTCGGTGCCGCGGGAGCCGAACCCGCCGGGAACGACGACGCCGTCGGCGTTCTCCAGCCGGTCGGCGTGGTGGTCGTCCATGTCGTCGGCGTCGACCCACGAGACGTTCACTTCGACGCCGCGCTGGATGCCGGCGTGTTTCAGCGCCTCGTGAACCGACATGTAGGCGTCCTCGAGGTCGTACTTCCCGACCAGCGCCACGTCGACGGTCTCGGTGCGCTCGCGGGTCACGAGGTCGCGCCACTCCGTCGACCGCTCCTCGGGCGGGAGCGCCTCGTCCTGCAAGTCGAGTTCCTGCATCACGTACTCGTCGAGCCCCTCCTCCTCGACCATCAGCGGGACGTGATACACGTCCTCCACGTCGGGGTTCGAGAAGACGGCGTCGGTGGGCACGTCACAGAACAGCGCGATTTTCTCCTTCGTCTTGGCGTCGAGTTCGTCCTCCGAGCGCCCGACGAGGATGTCGGGCTGGAGCCCGATCGAGCGGAGTTCCTTCACGGAGTGCTGGGTCGGCTTGGTCTTCTGCTCGCCGTTCTTCGAGTAGGGGACCAGCGTGACGTGGGTGAAGAGGATGTCCTCGTCGTCCTGCTCGTGGGCGAACTGCCGCAGGGCTTCGAGGTAGGGCATCCCCTCGATGTCCCCGACGGTGCCGCCGATCTCGACCAGACACACGTCGCTTCCCTCCGCGGCCTCGCGGATGCGCCGCTTGATGTCGTTGGTGATGTGGGGGATGACCTGGACCGTCTCGCCCAGGTAGTCGCCGGCACGCTCGCTCTCGATGACGTTCTGGTACACTTTCCCCGTGGTGACGTTGTGGTCGGAGGTCATGTCGACCCCGAGGAACCGCTCGTAGTTCCCGAGGTCCAAGTCGACCTCGCCGCCGTCCTTCAGCACGTACACCTCGCCGTGCTGGTAGGGGTTCATCGTCCCGGCGTCGACGTTGAGGTAGGGGTCGATCTTGACTGCGGTCACGTCGAAGCCGGCGTTCGAGAGGAGGCGCCCGGTGCTCGCGGCGGTGATGCCCTTGCCGAGGCCGGACATCACCCCGCCGGTGACGAACACGAACTTCCGTCCGAGGTCGGGGTCGTAGCGCTGCGGGTCCGTCGGCATACCGACCATCCCCGTCGACTCGGGATAACGATTTCGGAGGGGCGCTGGCGGGGGGCACCGGGCATCGACCGCGGACGGAGTTGGCGGCGGCTGGGGACTGCCAGCGACCAACTCACGAACGCATCACTGCGCTGCGAACGGCCTCACTGTTCCGCGAACAGTTCCTCGGCGTACGCCTGCGCGCGCTCCCGGATCGCGGCGGCGTCGACGCCGACGTGCTCGCCGCCCGCGTAGCGCACGCGGCCGTCGACCATCGTGAACCGCACGTCGTCGCCGTGCGCCGCGAAGACGAGATGCGAGACGGGATCGTGGATCGGCGTCGCGCGCTCGGTGTCGGTGGTGAGCCCGACGACGTCGGCCTTCCAGCCCGCTCGGAGCGCGCCGACGCACTCGAAGCCCGCGGCGTCGGCGCCGTTGACCGTCGCCATCTCGAAGGCGGCCTCAGCGCTGATCGCGGTGGGGTCGGTCTCGCTGACCTTCCCCAGCAGGCTGGCCTGGCGCATCTCGGTGAACGCGTCGAGGGTGTTGTTGCAGGGCGGGCCGTCGTTGCCCAGCGCGACGTTGATCCCCCGGCGCCGGTAGTCCTCGACGGGCGCGACGCCGGAGGCGAGCTTCATGTTCGAGGACGGGCAGTGGGTGACGTGGGTGCCAGTCTCCGCGAGCACCTCGCGCTCGGCCTCGTCGGTGTGGACGCAGTGGGCCAGCACCACGTCCTCCCCGGTCAGGCCCACCTCGTCGAGCCAGTGGACGTTGCGCATCCCGGTCTCGGACTCGACGGTCGCGATCTCGTCCTCGTTCTCGCTGGCGTGGGTGTGGATGACGACGCCGTCGTAGCGGTCCGCGAGGTCGCGGGCGCCGCGCAGGCACGCCTCGGTACAGGAGACCGCAAATCGGGGCGTGACGGCGTACTGGATCCGGCCGTTCGCGGTGTCGTGGTACTGCCGGATCAGCGCCTCGCTGTCCCGCAGCGCGCGCTCGGTGGGTTCCTCCAACCCGTCGGGGCAGTCCTTGTCCATCAGCACCTTCCCCATCCGGGCCCGGATCCCGCGCTCCCGGGCGGCCGCGAACGCCTCGCCGGCGTGGTGGACCGAGAGATGGTCGACGACGGTGGTCGTGCCGGAGGCCAGACACTCGAGGTAGCCGAGGTCGGCCGCGAGGCGCATCCCCTCGGCGTCGAGGTCGGCCTCCATCGGGAGGACGTAGTCGAACAGCCAGTCGAGCAGTTCCGCGTCGTCGGCGACGCCGCGCCCCAGCGACTGGACGGAATGGACGTGCGCGCCGACGAGCCCGGGGGCGACGATGTCGAACTCGCGGCGCTCGTGGCCCGGGAACCGGTCGCGGAGGTCCGCGGCGGCCCCGACGGCCTCGATGCGGTCGCCCGAGGTGACGACGGCGCCGTCCTCGAGGACCGTCCCGGCGTCGACGACGACGGTTCCGGTGAGCAGCATCCCCTCCCTGGGAGGGCGTGCAGGATTAAGAGGGTGGCTATCTTGATTCAGCGAGAGAATCCCGCCGTTCACGGCGCGGAGGATGTCACGCCGCACCGCTTCCGCGGGCGCTCAGACCCCCAGCGCGTCCAGCAGATCGAACCCCCAGCCGAGGTGCGCCATCACGTAGTAGCCCACGTAGATCCCGACGATGGCGACGACACCCGGCAGCGCCGGCGGCGCCGGGATGGGGAGCCGGAGGAACGTGAACAGCGCACCGGTGATGATTCCGACCGCCAGCGCCGCGACGACGGCAGCGACGTTCATGGTTCCCGGAGCCACGCGGTCGGCGTAAGTAAAGGCGGCTATCGGCGCCGACGCCGCGATGCGGCCGGAGTCAGCAAGGTTAACCGTCGCCCGGCCCGATTCTTCGCCATGAGCTACGAGGACGAGATGGAGAACCCCGAGAACCCCGTCGCGACGATCCACACCACCCACGGCGACATCGTCGTGGAACTGTTCGAGCAGCGCGCGCCGACGACGGTGCGGAACTTCGTCACGCTGGCGACCCACGCCGAGGACTACGAGGACGCCGAGATCGGCCCCGAGGGCGAGGCCTGGGAGGACGACGGCGAGAAGCGCGTCGACCCCCTCTACGACGACGTCGCCTTCCACCGCATCATCTCCGACTTCATGATCCAGGGCGGCGACCCGTCCGAGACCGGTCGCGGCGGCCCCGGCTACCAGTTCGACGACGAGTTCCACGAGGACCTGACCCACGACGGCGCCGGGATCCTCTCGATGGCCAACTCCGGCCCGGACACCAACGGCTCGCAGTTCTTCATCACACTCGACGCCCAGCCCCACCTCGACGGCAAGCACGCCGTCTTCGGCCGCGTCATCGACGGGATGGACGTGGTTGAGGACCTCGGCTCGGTCCCGACCGACCGGAACGACCAGCCCCAGGTCGAGGCGAAGCTCGAGTCCGTCGACATCGACGAGAGCGCCGAATAAGCGCTCTCGTCTGCCCGCCGGCCGAAGTCCGGCGACGTCGACGAGGAAGGCAGTCGCGGCTCGTGACCCGCCGCGACCGCCGTGTCGCGGCTGAGGGCCTCGACGCCGTGACTGTGTACCGCCGCGAACTGCGCCGCCGCCGTTCTGCGATCTTCCACCCTCCTCAGCGACGCGAGTACGCTGATTGCGCTCCACATAAGCGTTGCCGGCAAAGCTTATCCCTATCCGTGCCAGAGGTTGACACGCACAGCATGTTCGAGCAGTTCTCCAGCGGCTACTACCTGGGGGTGTTGTACGTCCAACCGGGGGCGGCGGAGGCCGCCCTCAACGTCGAGGATCACGAGGCGGTCAACCGCCAGCTCTACGGCGACAGCGAGGGGATCGAGCGGCTCGACTCCCCGCTCGTGATGAAGCTCGACGGCACACACTTCCCGGTCCGGGGCGAGGAGGGGGTCCCGACGGGCACGCTGACGGTGCCCGAGTCGCTGGCCGACGACGACCTGCCCGCGCGTCGGGAGGTGCTGCTCGCTCGCCCGGAGCGCGCCGGCCAACTGCTCAAGTACGGCGGCTGGCAGCCGCCGGACGCCGCGTAAGCACCGCTCGTCGGGGCGAAGGCACCGCCTAACGGACCAACAAGCACCGCGTTACTTTATCCGTGTACTCCAACTCTCCAGCTATGGCCACGGGTCAACGCTCGAACGACAGGGTCGAGGAACAGCTGCTGGAAGCGCTCGACGCCGCCGAGAACCGGGAGGTACGGTACCACATCCGCGAGACGCTGCAGCACCTCCACCTCGACGACGGCTGAGCCCTCCCCGGCGACGCGGCGAAGCCGAGCCCCGAAGCTACAAACCCCTCCCCGCCCGCGGGTTCGGTATGCTCGACCGCCTGCTGGGCCGGCGCCACCTGAAAGAGCGCATCGCCGAACTCGAAGCGGAGTGTGAGAGCCTCCAGGCTCGGGCCGAATCAGCCAAGGAGAGCCGCGCCGACGCCGTCAGCGCGCGCCAGGAGGCCGAACGCGAGGTCAACCGGCTGGAGGACCGGATCACCGAACTCGAGGATCGTCTCGAACGCGCCGAGGGCGACGCCGAACTCGACCTGGCCTTCCGGTACGAGGAGACCTGCCGCGGCGACCGCGTCGGCGCCGTCGCCGACCGCCTGCGCAGCGTCGACGCCGGGCGCGAGGGCGCACTGACCGCGTTCGTCGACGACGACGATGCGGTCCCCGAACCGGTCCGGGAGACCCTCGGCGACCGAGCGCCGCTGGTCTCGCGGGCCGCGCCCTGTCTGGTCTGTGCCGACGACGCCGGCCTCGTCGCCGCCGCGCTCTCGCTCCCGATCGAACCGGACCCGTTCGTCGAGTGGGACGACGGGTTCCGCGTCGATCCCGCGTGGGTGCGGCCGACCGGCCGACTCTGCTTCGCGCTCGTGCGCTCGGACACGTTCGCCCTCGGGGTGTACGAGGACGGCGACCGCGTCGAGTTCGAGGGGTTCGAGAGCGACGTGATGGACGAGCACTCCAAGGGCGGGTTCTCCCAGGACCGCTTCGAGCGCCGCCGGGACAACCAGATCGACGACCACCTCGAGAAGGCCGCCGAGTCGATCGAGAACCGCGCGACCGACGCGGACCGCGTGGTGGTCGTCGGCGAGCGCAGCGTGCTCGGGGAGCTGCGCGAGCTCGCGGACGCGACCGCCCGCGTCGACGCCACCGGCGACCCGGAGGCGGCGCTCGAACACGCGTTCTCGGACTTCTGGAGCGTCGGCGTCCGCGGGCTCTGAGTTTCCGCGAGCCACCGATTTATACCCTCCCTCCTCCATCCCCACACCATGCCCGACCAGCGACGACTCGCGATCCTCGCCCACGAGAAGTTCCCCGACCGCGCGAAGACCGCACTCGGCGTGATGCGCTACAGCGACGACGAGACCGTCGCCGTCATCGACCGCGACGCCGCGGGGAGCCGGGTCCACGACCACACCGACACCGTGCCGGACGCCCCCATCGTCGGCTCCTTTTCGGAGATCGACGACGAGGTCGACGCGCTCCTGATCGGCATCGCCCCGATCGGCGGCGGCTTCGACGAGTCCTGGCGCCCGGACGTGACCGCGGCGCTGGAAGCCGGCGTCGACGTGGTCGCCGGCCTGCACTACTTCCTCAACGAGGACGAGGAGTTCGCGACGCTCGCGGCCGAACACGGCGCGGAGATCCACGACGTGCGCGAACCCCACCCCGGGATCGGCGTCGCGGAGGGGAAGTCAGACGAGATCGACGCCGAAGTCGTCCTCACGGTCGGGACCGACTGCTCGGTCGGGAAGATGACCGCCACCTGCGAACTGGTCGACGCCGCCCGGGAGGCCGGCATCGACGCCGGTTTCGTCCCCACCGGGCAGACCGGGATCATGATCGCCGGCTGGGGAAACCCCGTGGACCGTGTGGTCTCGGACTTCACCGCCGGCGCCGTCGAGGAGATGCTGCTCGAGAAGGGCGACGAGCACGACGTGCTGTTCGTCGAGGGGCAGGGGAGCATCGTCCACCCCGCCTACTCCGCGGTCACCTGCGGCATCCTGCACGGCTCGATGGCCGACAAACTGGTGCTCTGTCACGAGGCCGGCCGCGAGGTCGTCCACGGCTACGAGGACACCGAGCTGCCGCCGATCCCGGAGTACGTCGACCTCTACGAGTCGCTCGCGGCGCCGGTCCACGAGGCCGAGGTCGTCGCCGGCGCGCTCAACACGAAGGAGATCGACGACGACGACGCGGCCCGGGAGGCCGTCGAGGCGTTCGGCGACGAGCTCGGCGGCGCCGCCACCGACCCCGTCCGGTTCGATCCCGCGGAGATCGTCGACGAGATCGTGGGGGAGCGATGAGCCTCGACACCGAGTTCGAGCGCGTCTCGCTCCCGCTGGCGAACGCGTTCACCATCTCGCGGGGCACCCAGGAGACCGCCGAGAACGTGATCGTCAAGATCACCGACGAGGGCGGGATGACGGGCGTCGGCGGCGCCGCGCCCTCGTCGCACTACGGCGAGACGGCGGATACGGTCGAGGCGGTCCTGCCGGACCTGCTCGACGTGGTCGAGGAGGTGGGCGACCCCCACGCGCTGACGACCATCGAGGAGCGCATGCGCCACACCGTCGAACGCAACCCCGCGGCGCGGTGTGCGGTCTCGATCGCGCTGCACGACCTCGCGGCCAAGCGCACCGGGCTGCCGCTCTACCGGATGTGGGGGCTCGACCCCAGCGAGACGCCGACGAGTTCGTTCACGATCGGCCTCGACACGACCGGGCGCATCCGCGAGAAGACCGCCGACGCCGTCGACGCCGGCTACTCGACGCTGAAGGTCAAACTCGGCACCGACCGCGACCGGGAGATCATCGAGGCGATCCGCGAGGAGGCGCCCGAGGCGACGCTGCGCGTCGACGCCAACGAGGCGTGGACGCCCCGCGAGACCGTCCAGAACTCCCGCTGGCTCGCCGAGCACGACGTGGAGTTCATCGAACAGCCCGTGCCCGCCGAGGACCCCGAGGGGCTCAAGTTCGCCTACGAGCGGAGCGAGCTCCCCATCGCCGCCGACGAGTCCTGCATCACGCTCGAGGACGTCCCCGAGATCGCTGACAAGTGCGATATCGCGAACCTGAAGCTGATGAAGTGTGGCGGCCTGCTGGAGGCGAAACGGATGGTCCACGCCGCCCGCGCCGAGGGGCTGGAAGTGATGCTCGGCTGCATGATCGAGAGCAACGCCAGCATCGCCGCGGGGGTCCACCTCGGCCCGCTGCTGGACTACGCCGACCTCGACGGCTCGCTGCTGCTCGACTCCGATCCCTACGCTGGCGTCGACCTCGTCGCGGGAGAGATGCGGCTGGCGGAACTGGGGCTGCCCGGCACCGGCGCGCGAACGGAGTAGTCGGTTCGCGCGGTCATCCCGCCGACCTGTAGCTATTTCCGGTGTCGAACGCGACCAGTACCGAGATGGCGGCGCCACCGGCGGTCCCGTTCGGGGTTGGCGCGACGGCAGCAGCGGTGACCATCGCGAGCCTGCTGGCGACGCTCGCGACGGATATCCGGCTGTGGCCGCCGGGACGGACCGCCCCAAACCCGTGCGCCACTGGGGGCTCGTCGCCGTCTTCGACGGCTGTATCCTCGGGCTCGCCTCCCGCGGTCCGTCGGCGTCCGGACGCTCTCGGGGGAGTGAGCCGCGATCACTCCTCGAGCGCCACGTCCCGGTCCGTCTCCCGGAGGATGAACGGGCCGATGGAGAGCGTGCGCTTGGTGACGGTGACGATCCGGAGGATGTACGAGAGCAGCACCGCGAACGGCAGCAGCGCGACGGCGACGACGGCCGCGGCCTGCAGCAGCGCGAACGGGACGCCGGCGACGCCGCCCGGGGCCGGGTCGAAGAACAGTAGCGCCCACGTCGACACCAACAACGACGGCAGCGACGTCCAGAGGATGCTGCGCGAGAGGTCGATCAACTCCCACTGGAAGTAGAGCGTCTTGAAGTGCTCGCGGGCGGGGCCGAACAGTTCGAGCACGCTCGCCAGCGCCGCCAGCCGGTCGCTCGCCTGGTCGCTCAAGCTATCTGCGTACTCGACCTGGAGCCGGTTCGCGGTGTAGAGCTTCCAGGAGTAGTTGAAGTTCAGCGCCGCCGAGATGACCTCGAACTCGCCGAATCGGGCGCCCTCGAGGTCCGAACGCACCCCCTCGCTGTTCTCCCGGATGGCGTCGACGAACTCGATGATCCGGCCGCGGAGTTCGTCGTCCTCGAGGTCCTCGACGGCCGACGCCACGTCCTCGGCGCGCTGCTCGGTCGCGCCCACGAGCGACCGGAGAAACGCCGACGGCTCGGTCGGGCTGATGGGGTCCTCCAGCAGGTCGCCCACGTCCGATCGGAACCTCGTCGCCTCCTCCATCCGGCCGCGCTGGTCACCGACGGCGCCCTGCTCCTGGGAGAGCACCAACTGCGAGAGCGTCAGCACCAGTGTCACGCCGGTCACCGTCGACCCGATGAGCGCCTGCGCCAGCGTCTCCATCGGGTCGCCGTCGGTGAGTAGCGGATAGACGGAGTCCGGGCGGGCGATCCCGCCAGCGACGACGCCGAGAAAGAGCGCGCTGACGACGCCCAGCGCGACCAGTCGGCGGTCCGCGCCCATGTACAACCAGAGCTTGGCGGTGCTTACCTCCGCACGCTCCCGGATCGTGTCCTGGGTCTCGCCAGGCGATTCGGGCGTGCTCACGGCCGCTCACCGCCGGAAAACTGTCGGAGGGTCACTCCTCGTCCCGGAGCTCCTCGAGTTCGCTCTCGATTTCGGGGTCGGCCTCGGCATCCGCGCCGGCCTCGGCATCCGCGCCGGTCTCGGCGTCGGCGGGTTCGGTTTCGGCCTCGCTCGGTTCGTCGGCACCGTTGGCCGCCACCTCCTCGCCGAGTTCGCCCTTCAGCGTCGCGAGTTCGGACTCGACCTCGGCGTCGGTCCGGCCCTGTTCGAGTTCGCGGTCGATGCGGTCCTCGTCGGAGAGGGCGTTCTCGAAGGCGCCCGTCTCCTCGAGTTCGTCCATCGCCTCCGCGCGGGCCTCCATCTCCTCGGTGCGCTCCTCGGAGCGTTCGATCGCCCGAGTCACGTCGCTCATCTCGTCGCCGGCGCCCGTCATCGCCTCGGAGACGCGGGTCTCGGCCTCGGCGGCGTCGTGGCGCGCCTTCAGCGTCTCCTTGCGGGTGCGGAACTCCTCGATCTGGCTCTGGAGTTCGTCCTTCTTCTCGACGAGTCGGTCCTGGGACTGCTGGAGGTCGGCGATCTGGGCCTCCAGGTCCTCGATCTCGTTCATCTTCGACTTCTTCTTCTCCAAGGCCTCGCGGGCGAGGTCGTCGCGGTCCTGCCGGACCGCCTCGCGGGCCTGCTCGTTGTGCTTCTCGACGTTCTCCTCCAGCCGGCGCTTCTGGATCTCCAGCCGTTTCTTCTGGGTCGTGAGGTCGGCGATGCCCTGCTTGACCTCCTGGAGCTGGTCGCGCATCTGCTCGTAGGAGTAGTCGAGGGTCTCGTTCGGGTCCTCGGCCCGGTTGAGCACCGAGTTCAGCTTCGACCGCACGATGTAGGAGGCACGCGAGAGGATTCCCATACCGGTGTATGGGGCCGTCAGCGCCTTAAAACCTCCCGCGAGTGACCAGTAGCCGCGAGCGGAAGGTGCTTTGGAGTGGCTCTCCCACCCGGAGCCATGAGCGACAGCGAACCGGTCGTCGTCCCGAGCGCGCGGGACGTGCGGGCGAGCCTCGACACGGCGCCCGGCGACGGTCGGGCGGGCGCCGACGAAGGCACCCCAGCCGACGCCTGTGTCGTCGCCTGCCCGCCCCACCCACAGCATCGCGGCCACCGCGGCGACGGGCGACTCGTCGCCATCAGCGACCGCCTGACCGAGGCCGGCGTCGACTGCCTGCGCTTCGACTACGGCGACTGGGACGAGGGGTACGGCGAACTCGGCGACACCTACGCCGCGATCGAGTGGGCGAGCGAACGCTACGAGACGGTCGGGCTGACGGGGTTCAGCTTCGGGGGCTGTCTCACCCTGCTCGCGGCGGCGGGGACCGCCGTCGACGGCACCGCGGCCGCGACGCCGGATCTCGCCGCCGTCGCCGCGCTCGCGCCGCCGAGTCGGCTGAACGACGACCTGCACGCGCTCCCCGCGATGGCGCGCATCGACGCCCCCGCGACGGTCGTCTACGGCGAGCGCGACGACATCGCGGACTGGGAGCCGGTCGTGGAGCGCGCCGAGGAGCTCGGCTGGCCGACGACGGGGCTGTCGGCGGGCCACCTCTTCGTCGGACGGATCGAAGAGGCAGGCGACGCTCTCGGCGAGTTCCTGCTGGACTCGCTCTGAGCTACTGCGCCCCTTCGCGGTAGCCCGCGACGACGTAGCTCCCGGTGAGGCTCAGGACCATCGTGAGCACGAACGCCCAGAAGCCGACCGTGAGCGCGTCGGCGACCAGCGCGCCGGTCGACGCCCGCTCGATCGGTTCCCAGACGTAGATCCCGACCGCGGCGACGGCGCCGACGGCGAACGGCGCGAGAAAGCGGGGACTCCACAGCGAGCCGCCGGTCTCGGCGTAGCTCGCGACGTAGTTCCGGAACGTGGCGACGAAGACGTAGACGGCGAACGCCCAGAGCAGGCCGCTGAGGACGGCGGCGAGCAGCGCCGGGACGTGGATCGCCGTCGCACCGGATAGCGAGCCGCCAGCCCCCACCAGAAACGCTGCGAAGAGGAGGAGGTGCCACCGTTCGAACCGATCCTGGAGGGGCATTACGCCGAAAGTCGACCGGCCGGGAGAAAAGCGTGCCGCCGGTTCAGTTGTACTCGCGCCAGGTGTTGTCGCACTCCTTGCAGCGCAGGAACCGGGTCGGGGGCTCGTCGGCGGAGGCGGTCTGGCGGATCTCGTACCACGCCTCGCCGTGGCCACACTCCTCGCAGGTCACGTCCGAGGCCGTTGGTTTGCCCTCGTACTCGGCCTCGTCGTCGGCCTCGATCAGGTCGCCGTGGGTCTGTTCGTCGGTGGAGACGAACGCTTCCTCGGCCGCCTCGTCGCGGGGCTGGCTGGCGTCGCACTCGGTGCAGACCATCCGGTCGCCCTCCGCGACCATCATCGAGCCGCAGTCGTCGCAGAACTGCATACCGGAGCACGGGGGGCCGCGCGGGAAAGCCTGTTCACTCCTCGCTGACGAACCCCGGCAGCGCCTCGTCGTCGGCGGCGACCTTCGGACAGCCCCGCACCCGGAAGTGGCCGTCGTCGACGAGTTCGACGATCTCGGTGCCCTCGTTGGTGCAGGTCGCGGCCGGCGGCTCAGCGAAGAACTCACACCGCTGGCAGTACTCCCGCTTGTCGACGACGTGCTCGTCGGGCGTCCCGGTCGGCTCGACCGTCGGTTCGACGCCCGGCTCCTCGCCCAGCAGGTCCGTAACCTCGGCGTCGCCCTCGACGACGGCGTCCCAGACCGCCTCGGCGTCGATGTCGCCGACCTCGACCTCCTCGAACAGCTCCGTGGCCTCGGCTTCGCTGACGGGCTCGCCCTCGTCGACCCCCGCGAACGGGTCGGCGTCCGTGTCGGCGGCCGCCTCGCGCTCGGCCTCGATGCGCTCGCGAAGCGCCGAGAGCGGGACGTCCCCCTCGGCGTCGTCGGCTCCCTCGTACTCGCTAGTGTCGTTGTCCTCGGCGGTGTCGTGCGCCTCCCGGTCGGCTCCGGCGTACTCCTCGGGGACCCCCTCGCCGTTCGCTTCGCGGTCCTCACCCATCGTCGGAGAACACCTCCTCGGCTGGCGCGGGGTCGAACGACTCGCCCGTCAGCGCCGGCTGGTCGCCGGTCACGAGCGTCGCCGAGCCGAGGAACCGGCTGCCGGGCTCCACGTCGACGAACGACTCCCCGCAGTGGGGGCAGCGTGGCTCCGACAGCAGGCCCACGTGGACCCGCTTGCCGCAGTTCTCGCAGTCGGCCGTCCCGACGTTTCGGCGGTTGGCGTCGGCCTGTAACTCCTCGACGGCCTCGCGCCGGGCGTCGGCGGCCTCGAGTTCGGTGACCCGCTTTCGCAGGTCGACCACCGCGCTCGCGAGCCGGTCGAGTTTCCCCTCGGCGTCGTCGGCGCGGTCGGCCAGCGAGGCGAGCACCGCCTCGTAGTTGTCGAACCCGCCCTCGACCCGCCGGTCGAGGGACGCGAGCGCCCGGCGGAGGATGGCGATCTCGTCGGCCTCGGCGCGCTCGACCTCGTCGATCCGGTCGGCGAGGTCGGGGTGGTCGTGGTCGGCTTTCGCCCGCGACTGGGCGACCTGCATCACCTGAACGACCCGGTCCCGCACGTCCTCGATCCGGTCGTCGGTCTCCCCCTCCAGCTCGTCGATCCGGTCGGCGAGCTCCGCGAGCTGCTGCTCCAGCGGCGGCACGTCCGTCGCGTCCTCGGCGTCGGTGAGAACTCGGTGGGTCGCGACGGCGCGAGCGAGCACCTCGCCCCGTTCCCGGCCGGTCTCAGCGGCCCGATCGTCGAGCCAGCGATCCAGTTCGGTCGGGAGTGATTGGGGCTGCTCCTCTTCCATCGGGAGTGGCTACTGGCCGGTCACATAAGTAATTCCGTGCTCGCGTCACCGGCGCGGCCGGGCGTCGACGCCAGCCGGGGCGGCGGTGGTAGCGTACCGCTATCAAAACCGTTTTTAACTATCTCTCGCCACAGACTGTCATGTCCCTGAACATCGGCGACGCCCTCTCGACCGGCGCGGAGAAGTTGACGACGACGGCCGGGATCCAGTTGGCCGTTGTCTACATCGCCCTCCAGTTCCTGACCGCACTCGGGACCAACTCGGCGATCGCCACCGTCGAGACCCCCGCGGGAACCTCGGGGATGGCGACGCCGACGCTGGCGCTCCCGATCGGCGTCGCCGGCGGCGCCGCGCTGGCGACGCTGGGCGGGATCCTCAACGTCGCGCTGACGGTCGTGGTGCTGCGGGCGGTCACCCACGACGCCGCCGAGCTCGGCTCGATCCCCGCCGGGGTCGCCGACGACATGCTGAAGACGTGGGTGTTCCTCGTGATCGCGCTGATCGTGCAGGGGATCGCGATCGGGCTCGGCTTCGTCCTGCTGATCATCCCCGGCCTGTTCCTCCTCGTGAGCCTGATCTTCACGCAGGTGTTCGTCGCCGTCGAGGGCGAGGGGCCCTTCGAGGCGCTCTCCTCGAGTTGGTCGCTGGCGAAGGGGAACCGGTTCCCGCTGTTCGGCCTGGGCGTGGTGCTGTTCGTGATCAGCCTGCTGGCCAGCATCCCCACCGCCGTCGTGGCGTTCGTGAGTCCGATGGTGGGGACGGTGCTGAACTACGTCGTCTCCGGGTTCGTGAGCATCTTCTCGATCGCGGTGCTGGTCGCGGCCTACCAGCAGCTCTCGGGCGAGTCGGCGGCGACGACGACCGAGACGGAGGACGACGGCGTCGAGCGGCTCGACGACGACTCGGGCTTCGATTACGCCTGATCGGGCGGCGTCGACGCCCTCGCCGGGCACTGAATGGTAACCCTTAACCTCGACGGGTCCGTCGTTTCGCCTGCGGGCCGGTGGGGTAGCTTGGTATCCTTCGGCCTTCGGGTGGCCGTAACCGCGATTCGAATTCGCGCCGGCCCACTACCTTTCCCGCACTCACCGAACGCCGAGCGACAGCGAGGCGTTCCGAGTGCGGGAAGTCGTGTCGCCAAGCGAATTCGGGCACGCGGGACGAGCGTAGCGAGTCCCGCGGCGTTCGACGTTCGCGCCGGCCCACTTCCCGCATTCTGCATCGACGAGCCCCCGGCGTTCCGGTAACCCCGTCAGCGTGAGCGAGCGGTCGGCGGCGTGGTCTCCATCGACCTCACGGCTCGCAGTACCGTCGCAGCGTTCTCCACCACCCCCGAAGCGCTGACTATTAGTGCGCTCCCCACGGTTCTCGGACCGAATGCTCGTCCTGGTCTGCGGGCTCCCCGGCACCGGCAAATCGACGGTGGCCGAGCGCATCGCCGAGCTGCTCCCGGCGCGCCTGCTGCGGACCGACGTGGTGCGGAAGGAACTGTTCCCCGAGCCGACGTACGCGGCCTCAGAGTCCGAAGCGGTGTACGACGAACTGTTCGAGCGGGCGCGTGACCGACTCGACGAGGACGAGCACGTCGTCCTCGACGCCACGTTCCGGCGACGAGAGCGCCGCGAGCGCGCGGCCACGGTCGCCGCCGAGACCGACACCGAACACCGACTCGTCCGCGTCACGTGTGCGGAGTCGGTCGTCCGCGAGCGCATCCGCGAGCGCCAGCGCCACGAGGACGACGAGAGCGACGCCGACTTCTCGGTGTACAACCAGCTCAAGGCGGAGTTCGAACCCATCGAACGCGACGACCACGTCGTCGTCGACAACTCGGGCTCGCTCTCGGAGACGCTGGACGCCGTCGACGAGGCGTTCCGCGCCGCCGCCACCGCCTGAGCGCGGCGAACGCGGGACTCCCTCGTACGTCCCGCTTCCTCGCAAACGTTATCCCCCGGCGCCTATCGAGAGTACGGTAATGGACACGAAGACACGCGGCGCCGTCCTCGTGGTCGGCGCCGTCGCCCTCCTCCTCGTGACGATGGGTGCGAGCGCGGCGCTCGCACCCGACACCGCCGTGGCCGGCACCGACGACGAACGCCGAACCCTGGTCGGGATCCAGGGCGGCGGCGTGGGCTGGCACCAGTACGGCAGCGTCGCCGCCTACGAGGGCAACGACCTGGCGTGGCGCCTCGACGACACGGACAGCTACTTCGACGTGACCGAACTCGACAACGGCAGCGTGATGGCCGGGTTCATGGACGGCGGCTACGAGGACTGTGGCCCCTACGAGTCGCCCTGTACCCACACCGGCTTCCGCATCCTCGATCCCGAGACCGAGTCGATCGAGTACGAGTACTCCTTCCCGGTTCGGAGCAGCAGCAACAGCGAGGTCCACGACGTCGAGCAACTCGGTGGCGGCGAGTTCCTGATGACCGACATGGACGGCGAGCGCCTGTTGGTGGTGAAAAACGACGACGTGGTCTGGGAGTGGAACGCCAGCAGCTACTACGACGCCCCCGAGGATCCCACCCGAATCGACTGGCTCCACATCAACGACGTGGACGTGATCGGCGACGACCAGTTCCTCGTCTCGGTCCGCAACGCCAACCAGATCCTCGTGATCGACCGCCAGGACGGGGTCGTCGAGACGATCAACGCGGACCGCGGCGGCGACGACGGCGCCTGCACCCACGACGGCCAGCTCGCCGACACCGACGGCGACGGCGACGTGCGCTGTGGCGACCCCGAAGTGCTCGACCACCAGCACAACCCGCAGTGGCTGGGCGGCGATCCGACCGGCGACGGCGAGGCGGCCGTCCTCGTCGCCGACAGCGACAACGACCGCGTCGTCGAACTCCACCGCGACGACGGCGAGTGGGAGGTCGCGTGGACGCTCGAACGCGCCGGCGGCATCGAACTCGACTGGCCCCGCGACGCCGACCGCCTCGCGAACGGCAACACGCTGGTGACGGACACGCTCAACACGCGCGTCTTCGAGATCACGCCCAACGGCACGGTCGTCTGGTCCATCTCGACCGAGCGCATCCCCTACGAGGCCGACCGCGAGCCCTACGGCGAACCGCCCGAGGGCGAGTGGTACGTCGGCGAGTCGCCGAACCAAGGCGCAGGCGGCGGCATCCCGCTGCTCTCGGACGCCGCGGCGCTGCTGCCCGGCGTGTTCCCGTGGCTGCCGTTCTGGTTCAACGGCGCCCAACTCGGACTGACGCTCGTCTCGGTCGGCGTCGCCGGCGTCGGCGCCCGGGACCTCTGGCGGTCGCGGTAGCGTCGACGACGCCGCGATCGGACCGACCCGTTTTTGCGCGGCCGGGACGCCCTCCCGCCCATGACCGACGACCTCGCGTGGGAGACGCTCGACTCCGAGATCGACTACCGCTGTCCCGGCTTCGCCGTCCGCCGCGACGACGTTGCGCTCCCCGACGGCAGCGTGACCGACTACCACTCCGTCGAGGAGGTCGAGACCGTGGTCGTCCTCCCGTTCCTCCCGGGCGACGACGAGGTGGTACTGATCGAGGAGTGGCGGCAGGCGGTCGGCCGGGTCAACCGTGGCCTCCCCGCCGGCGGCGTCGAACCCGACGAGGACGACCTCGAAGCCGCCGCCCGTCGGGAACTCCGGGAGGAGACGGGCTACGTCGCCGACTCGATGGCCCACCTCTGTACGACCGAACCGGTCAACGGCATCGCGAACTCGACGCACCACACGTTCGTCGCCCACGGGTGTGAGCCGGCGGCCGAACAGGACCTCGACGACGACGAGAGCATCCGCACCCTGACGGTCGGCTACGACGACCTCGTGGCGGCAGTTCGCGACGGCGAGATCCGCGACGGCCGGGCGGCGCTGGCGGTTGCTCGCCACGAACTCGACTGACGAGGGCAACGACTTTGGGCGAGGGCGTCGGTGTTGCCGTATGAACTCCCGTCTCCGTGCGGTCGGCGTCGGCGTCGGCGTCGGCATCGCCGGCATCGCCGCGGCGCTGGTGCTCGTGCTGCTGAGTGCCTTCCTCCTCGGCGCCCTCGGCGTGACGATCACGCCCGTCCTCAGCATCGTGCTCTCGCTGCTGCTCACGCAGGGCGTCGCCTTCCTCGGCGTCGGCTACCTCTACCTCCGCAACCGCGGGATCCCCGTCCGGTCGATCGGCCTCCGGCTCCCCTCGATCACGGAGTTCGGGATCGTGATCGGCGCGCTCGTGCTCTCGTTCGTCTACCTGATCGCCGTGAGCCAACTGCTCTCCGCGACCGGGACCGAGGCCGCCGAGAACCAGGTCGCCGACATGGCGATGCAGAACCCCGAGATCGTGCTGTACCTCCTGCCGGGCGCGTACCTCCTGATCGGCCCGGGCGAGGAACTGCTCTTCCGGGGCGTCGTCCAGAACCGCATCCGCGAGGCGTTCTCGCCGGTGCCGGGCGTGATCATCGCCAGCGCCATCTTCGCCGCGATCCACGTCGGCTCGCTGGTCGCCGCCGACCCGTCGGCGATACTGGTGACCGTCGGCGTCCTGATGGGCCCGAGCCTGATCCTCGGCGGGATCTACGAGTACACCCGGAACCTCGTCGTCCCCATCCTGGTCCACGGCACGTACAACGCGATCATCTTCCTCTCGCTGTACCTCGTCGCGACCGGCACCGTCGAGGAGAGCGGCACCGCCGTCGCGGCGGTCGTCGCCGCGCTGCCCTGACAACGGAACCCCCTTACGCCGGGACGCCGCACCTCGGCCCATGCGCGACGCCTTCGAGATCCGGGCCAGCGACGGGCTGGCCCGCGTCGGCCGACTGACGGTGCCCCGCGCGGGCGTCACCGTCGAGACGCCGGCGCTGATGCCGGTGGTCAACCCCAACCTCCAGACGATCTCGCCGCGCCGACTCCACGACGAGTTCGGCGCCGAGATCCTGATCACCAACTCCTACATCATCCGCAACACCGACGACCTCCGGGAGCGCGCCGAGGAGCAGGGCCTCCACGAGATGCTCGACTTCCCGGGCGCCATCGTCACCGACTCCGGCTCCTTCCAGCTCGCGGAGTACGGCGAGATCGACACCACCACCACCGAGATCCTGCGGTTCCAGCACGAGATCGGCTCCGACGTCGGGACCCCCGTCGACGTCCCGACGCCGCCGGACGTCTCCCGCGAACGGGCCGAGGAGGAACTCGCCGCCACCGAGGAGGCGCTCGCCGACGCCGAGGCCGTCGACACCGGCGAGATGCTGGTCAACGCGCCCGTGCAGGGCTCGACGTACACCGACCTGCGCGAGCAGGCGGGCGCCCACGCCGCGGGCACGGACCTCGACGTGTTCCCCGTCGGCGCCGTCGTCCCCCTGCTCAACAGCTACCGCTACGACGACATGATCGACGTGGCCGCCGCCGCCAAGCGCGGCCTGGGCGCGGACTGCCCGGTCCACCTGTTCGGCGCCGGTCATCCCATGATGTTCGCGCTCGCGGCGGCCATGGGCTGTGACCTGTTCGACTCCGCCGCGTACGCGCTGTACGCCCGCGACGGCCGGTACCTGACGGTCCGGGGCACCGAACAGCTCGAGGACCTCTCCTATCTCCCCTGTCCGTGCCCGGTCTGTACCGAGCACGACCCCGACTCGCTGCGTGCCCTCGACGAGCGCGAGCGGGAGAACGCGCTCGCGGAGCACAACCTCCACGTCACGTTCGCGGAGATCCGCCGGGTCCGGCAGGCGATCCGGGAGGGGAGCCTGCTGGAACTGGTCGAGGAGCGCGCCCGCGCCCACCCCGCCAGCGCCGACGGCTACAAGGCGCTGCTCGATCACGCCGACCAACTCGAACGGAGCGACCGCGTCTCGAAGGGGACGTTCTTCTACACCTCTCCCGAGAGCGCTCGGCGGCCGGAAGTGCTCCGCCACCACGAACGCCTCCAGCGCCTCGAAACGCCCGAGAGGGTGCTGCTGACGGAGTTCGGCGAGCCCACGGACCACGACCACGACGCGGTCTGGCGGGTCGAACCGCCCTTCGGGCCGTTCCCGCCGTCGCTCTCGGAGACGTACCCACTACACGCGGAAACGCCCGACAGGATGGAGGACGCCGCGTACGTCGCCGCCGCCGACGGCGTCGCCGCGCTCGCGGCGGCCAACCCGGGGACGACCTTCACGCTGGGCCACGACGACTGGCCGGCACAAGCGCTGGAGGAACTGCCGGAGGGCGTGGTGACGGAGGACCTCTCGGAACTGGGAGCGAGTTAGAGCGACTCGACCGCGCTCATCACGCCGTAGCTCAGCAGCAGCGACAGCGCCAGCGAGCCGATCCACGCCAGCACCGTGAACAGCATCTTCTTCCGGCTCACCCCGGCGCCGCCGGCGGCGTAGCCCGAGCCGACGATGGCGGAGACGATGATCTCGTTGAACGAGACGGGGATGCCGAAGGCGACGGCGGTCTGGGCGATGGCGAAGCTCGGGATCAGCGCCGCGATCGAGCGCCGCGGGCCCAGACTGGAGTAGTCCTGTGCCAACGCCTTGATCATCCGGGGCGCGCCGGTCCACGAGCCCGCGAGCAGCCCCACCCCCCCGCCGACGAGGAGGGCGACGATGGGGATCGACTGGAACGTGTCCAGAAGCGGCACCAGCGGGCCGATCGCCAGCCCGACCTGCGAGCCGCCGGCGGAGAACGCCACCAGCCCGCCCAGCGCGAGCAGGAAGCGACGCTGGGCGCCGTCGGCGTCGCGGCGCGTGTCGGCCGCGAGCGCGAGGCCGATCCCGACCGCCAGCGCGAGCGTGACCGCGCCGCGGGCGAGCGCCCCGTCGCCGCCCAGCGAGCCCGCGATCTCGCCGGCGATCGAGCCGGTGCCGTCGGCCGGCCCCAGCAGCGCGAACCCGATGTTGGCGACGATGACGCCGACCAGTCCCGCGAGCGTGGGGACCAGCAACCGCTCGGGGACGTGTTCCGAGCGCAGCAGGCGGGCGGTCCCGTAGGCGATCCCGCCGCCGACGAAGGGGGTGAGCACCCACAGCGCGACGATCTCGCGGTACTTCGCCCACGCCGGGTCGCCGCCCATCGCGAGACCGACGCCGACGACGGCGCCGGTCACGGTGAAGGCAGTCGCAATGGGGTAGCCCTTGAACACGCCCAGCGCGACCAGCACGGCCGCGATCAGCAGCGCGACCGTGGCGGCGAGTGCGGTCAGCGCGACGCCGCCGACGAGTTCGGAGCCGACCGCCTCGGTGACGCTCTGGCCCTGCAACACCGCGCCGGCGAAGCCGAGGACGCCGACGATCAGGCCGGCCCGCATCACCGAGATGGCGTTGGCGCCGACGGCGGGCGCGAAGGGCGTCGACCCCGACGAGCCGGCGCCGATGGCCCACGCCATGAACAGGCTGGCGACCGCGGCGACGAGCGCCGTCCCGATCGTGAGCGGATCTACCACGTTCCCTCCGTCATCGACCTTTCCCGCTGTCGTAGCCTTCGCGCAGTCCGAGCAGCGTCCGGCGTACTAGTAGGTACATGAAGAAGACGAACCCCAGCATCCCGACGAGCACCACCGTGAACAGTGGGTTTGCGACGAGGAAATCGAGCGCCTCGCCCACGACGTTCGCTGGAGCGATCATACGCGGGGTTCTCCCGGCGGTCGGTTAGGCGTTTCGGCGGGGGCCTAGTCCTCCGCTGCCGCCGAGTCGCTCCCCGCGACGGACTCCGCCGGCTCGACGGCCTCGCCGGCGGACTCCGCTGGGTCCGCGTCGGCCTCGTCGCCGTCAGTCGCCGGATCGGGATCCGCAGCAGCCTCATCGTCTTCGGACTCGACGACGCCGGCCCCGCCCGGCTCCTCGGCGTCGACGGCGTCGGGGTCCTGCACCCAGAGGTCGCCGAACAGGTCGTCCTGGTTCAGCCGCACGTCGCCGCGGTTCGAGAGGAAGAGGAGGGCGAGGTACGTCATCACCGGCCGCCCGCCCGCCCCGCGGACCTCCGCGAACAGCACCTCGTCGCGGCCGCGGCCGTACCGCTCGTCGAGCGCGGCGTCCACGTCGGCGATCACCTCGTCGATGTCCTCGGTGTGGGTGGTGCCGGTGACGTCGTCCTCGGTCGGCTCCTCGTCCCGGCGGAAGTCGTCGCCGGCGTGGTAGTCGAGCGTCTGGGGCCCCCGCGAGTAGCCCGACGGGGAGTCGGTCGTGTCGTAGCTCCGGGACTCCTTCCACCAGCTCCCGCGCTCGGCGTCCCGGAGCTCCCGGACGAGCTCGTCCAGCGTCTCGGGCGTGCCGCGGGTGGACTTCCGCTCGAGCCGGCGGTCCATCTCGGCCTCGAGTTGGTCGACGGGGTCGAACCCGTCGTCGGCGCCGGGCGGGGGCGTCTCGTCCGCCATCGCAACCTCCCAGGGTTCGGGGCCGGGCTCCTCGGGTTCGTCGTCGCTCAGCATCGCGTCGGACTTCATCCGGAGCAGGACCGAGGCGTAGAACAGCGCCCGCCCCGACGCCCGGAGGTCGGCCTCGTCGAGTTCGTCGAGGAAGGCGTCGGTGACGGCGACGATGTCGATGTCCCACGGGTCGATCTCCCCCTCCTCGGCGAGCGAGACGAGCACCTCGACCGGCTCGACCTCGCCCTCGTCGGCGTCGGTCGGCGCACGATCGTCGCTCACGAGGTCGTCGTCGACGCCCGGCTCGCCTCGCTCCGGCGCCGAGCGGTCCGACGAGAGGTCGAGCGAGAACTCCTCGTCGCTCATGGTCGGCCTCCCGGGGCGGTTCCCCGCTCGGTCGCGGGGCTCCCTCGCGTTTTCCCGCCTCGCGTGTTCCCGCATCGCGCGTCAGTCATCGTCGGTGGCCACCTCCGCATCCGGCGGCTCGCCCTCCGCGAGGTCGATCCCCGTGACGGCGGAGACGTTGTTCTCCTGCATCGTGACGCCGATGGCGCGCTCGGAGCGGTCGAGCAGCGCCGAGCGGTGGCTGACGACGACGAACTGCGCGTCGCCCGCGAGGTCGTCGACCATCTCGCCGACGCGCTCGGCGTTGACCGCGTCGAGGAACGCGTCGATCTCGTCCAGCGCGTAGAACGGCGCGGGGTTGTGCCGCTGGATCGCGAAGATGAACGCGAGCGCGGTCAGTGACTTCTCCCCGCCGCTCATCGCGTCGAGTCGCTGGACGGGCTTGTCCGCGGGCTGGGCCTTCATCGTCAGCCCCTCCTCGAACGGGTTCTCGGGGTCCTCGAGCACGAGTTCCCCGGTACCGTCCGAGAGCCGCGAGAAGATGCGCTGGAACTGCTCGTCGATGGCCTCGAAGGCGTCCATGAACGTCCGGACCTTCTGCTCCTCGAACCCCTCGATGCGCTCCTCGATCCCGTCGCGCTCCTCGACCAGCACCTCGCGCTGCTCCTGGAGCTCGTCGAGGTCGGACTCGACCTCGTCGTACTCGTCGATGGCGAGCATGTTCACCGGTTCGAGCTCCTCCATCGCCTCGGTCAGGCGCTCGATCTCGGCCTCGACCTCGTCGTGGTCCGGGATCTCGTCGGCGTCGTACTCGCCGACCTGGCTCTCGAGTTCGGAGATCTCCTCGCTGAGCGCGACCGCGCTGCGCTTGAGCGAGTCGAGCCGGTTCTCCACGCGGTCGGCCTCGTCCTTCCGGTCGTTGCGCTCGCTGCGGGCCTCGCGGACCTCGGCTTTGAGCGCCTCGCGTTCCTCCTTGAGCTCGGCGAGCTGCTCCTCGAGTTCGGCGACCGTCTCGTGTTTCTCCTCGAGCGCCGCCTCCTTCTCCTCGATCTCGGCCTCGAACTCCTCGACCTCCGCCTCGAGCTCGGCCTTCCTGTTCTGGGCGGATTCGACGGTGTCGTGGAGGTCCTCCAGCGACTCCTCGGCGTACTCCTTCTCGCGCCGGCGATCGGCGATCTCGGCGTCGAGGGCGTCGCTGCGGTCCTCCAGGTCGTCGATCTCCTCGCGGATCTCCTCGGCCCGCGCGGAGAGTTCGGGGATCTTCGAGTCGGCCATCTCGGCCTCGATCTCCGCGATCGAGTCCTCCGCGGCCGCGATGCGCTCGTCGAGGTCTCCGATCTCCTCGTCGAGGTCGGTCATCTGCGCGTCGACGTCCTCGCGCTCCTCGCGGAGTTCGGCCAGTTCCGCCTCGATCTCCTCGACGCGGTTCTCGGCGTCGTCGACGTCCTCCTCGGCGTCGTCGATGTCGGCCTCGATCTCGCGGACCTTCTCGGCGGCCGCGCTCTTGCGCTCGCGGGCGTCGGTCAGGTCGGCTTCGACCGCGTCGATGTCGTCCTGGATCGACTGGCGCTCCTCCTCGAGGTCGTGGATCTGCTCGGCCAGCCGCTCCAGCCGGCCGCCGCCGGACTTCGAGAAGGAGTACCGGGAGCCGCCGCCGGAGCCGCCGGTCATGGCGCCCGACTTCTCCACGAGGTCGCCGTCGAGGGTGACCATCCGGTAGTCGCCCATGAAGTGGCGGGCGGTCTCCATGTCCTCGACGACCAGCGTCGACCCGAGGACGTACGAGAAGATGCCCGAGTACCGGTCGTCGTAGTCGACGAGGTCGCGGGCGAAGCCGACGACGCCGGGGTCGCTCGGCTCGCGGGGGAGACTCCGGTCGTCCATCTCCGTCATCGGGAGGAACGTCGCCCGGCCCGCGTTCCGGGACTTCAGGTAGTCGATGCAGGACGAGCCGACGCCGTCGTCGTCGACGACGACGTTGGCGAGCCGGCCGCCAGCGGCGGTCTCACACGCCTCGGCGTACTCCCGCGGGACCGAGGCGAGTTCGCCCACGGGACCGTGGACGCCGCTCATCCCGGCGTTCTTGATCGTCGTCACCGCGCGGGGCCAGGAGCTGTCGCCGGTGTCGCTGGCCTTGGCCTCCAGTTCCGCGTACTCGTTGCGGAGCTCGCGCAGCTCCTCGTCGACGTCCGAGAGGTCGCCGTTGAGCTCCTGTTTGCGCTCCTTGAGGTCGGCGACCATCGACTCGGCCTTGGACTCGTTCTTCTCGGCCTTGTCCAGTTCCGAGTGGAGGTTCGACACCCGGGCTCGGAGGTCGGGCAACGATTCACGGACGTCCTCGAGTTCGTCCTCGCGGTCGCTGACGCGGTTCGAGCGCCGCCGCGCCTCGTCGAGCAGGCGGTCCTTCTCACGCTGTTTCTCGTTTTTCTGCTCGCGCAGCGACTCCAGGGCCTCCTTCTCGCGTTCGAGTTCGGCCTTGAGTTCGTCGAACGCGGTGTCGACGTTCTCGATCTCGGTTTCGACCTCCTGGAGGTCGGTCTCCTTCGAGACGATGTCGCTCTTGACGTTTGCCTTCTCGACTTTCAGGTCCCGGATCTCGTCGTCCAGTTCCTCGATCTCCTCCTCCTTCCGGTCGATGTCGACGAAGGCGCTCCGGCGCTCCGCTTCGGCCTCCTCGATGCGCTCCTCGTTGGCCTCGATGCGGTCCTCGAGCCGGGCGATCTCGCCTTTGACCTCCTCGATCTCGCTTTTGACCCGGAGCTGTTCGTCCTCGCCGGTGCGCTCGATCTCGGCGTCGAGCTCGTCGAGCTCGTCCTCCAGCCGCGAGAGCTTCCCCTCGGCCTCGTCGAGCGCGGCGCGTTTCTCCTCGAGGTCGGCCTCGGCGGACTCGGTCTTGGCCTCGGTCCGCTCGAGGTCCTCGCGTTTGTCCTCGAGTTCGGCCGCCCGGAGGTAGCCCTCGTACTCCTCGCGCTCGTCGCGCAGTTTCTGGTACTCGAGGGCGGTCTCTCGCTCGTCGGCCAACTGCTCGAGGCGGTTCTCCTTCTCCTCGATGCGGAGGTCCGCCTCGTTGATCCGGTCCTCGACGACCTCCAACTCCTCGCGGGCGGACTCCTTCTTCGCGTCGAACTCGGCGACGCCCGCGATCTCGTCGATGATCCCCCGGCGCTGGTAGGGGGTCATGTTGATGATCTCGGTCACGTCGCCCTGCATGACGACGTTGTACCCCTCCGGCGTGATCCCGGCCTGGGCCAGCAGGTCCTGGATGTCCGAGAGGTTGGTCGACCGGCCGTTGAGGTAGTAGTAGGAGTAGTAGTTGTCCTCGGTCTCCTTCACCCGGCGCTTGACGGTGATCTCGTCCACGTCGCCGACGTTGTCGCTGCCGGCGGCGGTGGCCACCTGCGAGCGCGTGAGGGTGCCGTCAGAGTTGTCCAGGACGACCGTCACCGACGCCTCCCGGGGCCCGCTCTGCTCGCCGTCCTCGCCGCCGGGGTTGTAGATCAGGTCGGTCAGCTTCTCGGCGCGGATGCCTCTCGTGCGAGCCAGTCCCAGGGCGAACAGGACGCCGTCGATGATGTTCGATTTCCCGGAGCCGTTGGGGCCGGTGATGACGGTGAAGTCCTCGTAGAACGGGATGTGAGTCTCGCGCCCGAAGCTCTTGAAGTCGTCCAGAACGAGTTCCTGAATGTGCATGCGGCCTTACGCGACGATGATGTCGTCGCCGTCGTCGTCGGAGTCGTCCTCCGCCTCGACCTCCTCGGCGGGGGGTTCCTCGTCGACCCCGTCGTTGGCCACGAGCTCGGCGTCACGGCGCTCGTCGGTGCCCCGCGCCTGCGCCTGCTCCTCGGCGGTGGTGCGGCCGTCGTCGTTCCCGGTGCGGGCCGGCTCGCTCGCGTCCGCCTCCAGGTCCTCGGTCGTCTCCTCGAGTTGGCGGACCCGCTCCTTGGTCTCGACCAGTTCCTCGGTCAGCCCGTCGACCGCTGCCTGTAGCTCGGCGACTTGTGACTCGAGATCGTCCGCTCGGTTGCTCATGGGCGGATTACCGAGGCCACTCGTATAAAGCCACGGACGAGCGGGAGGGGCGTTGATAAATCGCATGACGGGATAGTGAATCCACCGGACGGTCACGGCACGCGTCATCCGGGGCGAACAGCTATGCGCATCGCGCGACGAGTCAACGTATGAACGAGTTCGAGGGCGAGACGGCGGTCGTGACGGGTGCATCGTCGGGGATCGGCCGGGCGTCGGCGCTCCGGTTCGCCGAGGAGGGTGCGAACGTCGTCGTCGCCGACGTCGACGCCGACGGCGGACGCGAGACGGTGGAACTGATCGAGGACGCCGGCGGCGACGCGACGTTCGCCGAGGTCGACGTGTCCGACACCGCCTCCGTCGAGCGGATGGTCGAGGTGGCGGTCGAAACGTACGGGAGCCTCGACATCGCGCACAACAACGCCGGCATCCTCACCGGCTTCGTCGAGACCACCGGCATCGAGGAGGCCCAGTGGGACCGCATCGTCGACATCAACCTGAAGGGCGTCTGGGCGTGTATGAAGGCCGAACTCCCCGTGATGGTCGAGGAGGGCGGCGGCCGGATCGTCAATACGGCATCCGAGGCCGGGCTGGTCGGCATCGGCGGGCTGTCGAGCTACTCCGCGAGCAAGCACGGCGTCGTCGGCCTGACCAAGTCGGTCGCGCTTGAGTACGCCACGCGGGGCGTCCGGGTGAACGCCGTCGCCCCCGGGCCGACGGAGACGAACATCCAGTCGGGCGTACTCGGTAGCACGCCCGGGTCGTCGTCGCTCCTGGACCGCATCCGGACGGCGGTCGAACTGCTCCGGATGACCGTCCGCACGCTCCGGGCGGACTACGACACGTCCGCGATGCGGGAGGTGCCGATGGACCGCATCGCCGACCCCGAGGAGATCGCCGGCCCCGTGGCCTTCCTCTGCTCGGACGACGCCTCGTACATCACCGGGCAGACGCTGGCGGTTGACGGCGGGCAGGCGGCCGACTGACGGGGGATCGGTCGCCCGAGGAGATCCGGAAAAGGGGAGCCGCTACGCCAGCAGCAGCGCCAGCGCCGCCACCAGCACCGCCAGCACGAGCAGCAGACTGCGGTCGATGCCGGCCTTCGTCCGCACCTCCTCGCGGCCGGTCACCCGCGCGATGGCCGCGTCGGGGTGCTTCGCCGTCCGGACCGAGAGTTCCGCCAGCGCGACCGCGGCGTCGTCGACGCGGGCGTAGAGTTCGGTCACGCCGACCACGAGGGCACGGCTGCCGTACAGCGACCCGGGGTTGTAGAGGCTATCCACGTCGGGCACCTTGCCCAGCCCCGAGAGCGGCTTCTTCACGAGGCGGAAGCCGACCAGCCCCAGCACCGCGAGCACGACGCCCTCGACGACGTGGGTGACAGTGTAGGTGTGGTAGACGTGCGAGACGACCGCCCCGTCGGTCACGTCGAACGGCAGCAGGCTGAACAGCGCGCCGTCGAAGACGCCGTAGAACACACACAGCGCCGCGACGAGCACCATCGCGACCGACTGGCCGCGGTTGGCGTCCCGGACCTCGCCGTCGTACTCGCCGTGGAAGAAGGCGTAGTAGCCGAACTTGATGAACGACATGAACGTGCCGACGCCGCCGAGCAGCAGCAGCAGTTCCAGCGTGTAGAAGTCGCCGAACGCGAGGGGTCCCTTCACGAAGTCGTAGTGGCTCGCCGATATCACGATCCCCTTGCTCACGAACCCGTTGAACCCGGGGAAGCCGGCGATCGAGAGCGCCGCGACGGTGAACGCCCCCGCGGTGATCGGCATCTCGCGGGCCAGCCCGCCCAGCTTCTTCAGGCTCTCCTCGCCGGTGCGGTAGACGACGACGCCGGCGGTCATGAACAGCAGCCCCTTGTAGAGGATGTGGTTGAACACGTGGGCGAACGCGCCGGCCTGGGCCAGCGCGGAGCCGATGCCGACGCCGGCGATCATGTAGCCCACCTGCGACTGGATGTGGTAGGAGAGCAGGCGGCGCATGTCGTTCTGGAACAGCGCCATCGTCGCGCCGAAGACGGCCATGATCCCGCCCATGTAGGCGACGGCGACGTTGCCGTCCTGCGGGAACACGCGGTACATGCCGTAGACGCCGGTCTTGGTGGTGTACACACAGAGGAACACGCTGGCCGCGATGTGCGGGCGCGGGTACGTGTCGGGCAGCCACGCGTGCAGGCCGACGAAGCCGACGTTGACGCCGACGCCCAGCGCCGCGAGCACGGGGGCGACAGAACCAGCCAGTCCCGCGGTCTCGGGGCCGCCGGGCACGCTCGCGAACAGGAAGGTGCCCGTCTCCGCGAAGTGCCAGATCACGGCGCCCAAGAAGAGCGTGCCGCCGATGCCGTGGAGCACGGCGTAGCGGAAGCCCGCCCGCACCGCCTTGCCGCCGTAGTGCCAGACAAGCAGCGTGCTGGTGACGGCCATCAGCTCCCAGAAGAAGATCAGCGTGAGCCAGTCGCCGCCGAAGACGGCGCCGAGGCTGGACGCGACGTAGGAGAGCGCGAACGCGGTCTGCAGGGGAGCGGCCTCGCTGTAGTAGGAGTACACCACGCCGACGGCGCCGATGAACGCGAAGATCAGCCCCATCAGCGTCGAGAACGGGTCGACGTTGAAGATCACCGTCTCGAAGCCGAACAGGTTGAACTCGGTGAAGTGCGCGCCCGCGTCGACCAGCCAGACGTACGGCACGACCGCGCCCGTGAGCACTGCCGCCAGCGCGTGGCCGGCCTTCCGGCCGAGGAACGGCAACAGGAGCGCGGCGACGATCACCGGAACGAACGGCGGGACGAGCGGTTCCATCAGACGCTCACCCCCGTGACCGCGGCGACGATGCTACGCACGATCCGGAGGAACACTGCCGTGTCGGGGACGATCCCGAGCACGACCGACCCCGTGGCCGCGAACAGGATCGGCCCGAGCATGAACCACGTCGACTCGTCGCCGAGCCAGCCACGGGCCTCCCAGGCGCCGTGGTGGCCGTGCCCGTGGTCACCCTCGTGATCGTCGGCGTAGCCGTGTTCGTCGTGCTCGCCGTCGACGGCATCGGCGCCGTCGGCATCGCCCCCGTCGGTCGCCAGTTCGTCGTCGCCGAAGCGACCGCCGAGGGGGCCCTCGACGAGCGGTTTCGAGTCCGCCTCGCCCTTCGACTCGAAGAAGGCGGCGTAGACGACCGGCCAGAAGTACGCGATGTTGAGCACGCCCGAGACCAGCAGCGCGCCCGTGAAGGCGAGCTGGCCGGCCGAGACCGTGCCGATCAGCAGGAAGTACTTGCTCACGAAGCCGGCGATGAGGGGGATGCCCGCCATCCCCAGCGCGGCGATGCCGAAGGCGGTCATCGTCAGCGGCATCCGCTCGCCGATGCCCGCCATGTCGCTGATGTCGTCGGTGTGGGTCTCGACGTGGATCGCGCCCGCACAGAAGAACAGGGTGAGCTTCATGAACGCGTGGGCGGGGATGTGCAACAGTCCGCCGACGAGCGCGTACGCCGACGCCCGGCCCGGCGCGACGGCGGCGCCGACGGCCAGCCCGAGCACGATGTAGGAGAGCTGGCTCACCGTCGAGAACGCCAGCCGGCGCTTGAGGTTGTCCTGCCGGAGCGCGATCACGCTCGCGGTGACGAGGGTGAACGCGGCGATGGCGGCCAGCGGCAGGCCCATCCCGATGTCGGCGACGGCCTCGGGGCCGAACACCTCGAGGATCACCCGCGCGATCCCGAAGACGCCGGACTTCACGACCGCCACCGCGTGCAGCAGCCCCGAGACCGGCGTCGGCGCCACCATCGCGTCGGGGAGCCAGGAGTGCAGCGGCATCAGCGCCGCCTTCACGCCGAAGCCCGTGATCAGCAGGGCGAACGCCGCCCGAGCGAGCATCGGGTCGGCGGCCGCGAGCTCGGCGATGCCGCCGGGCGCGAACGCGGTCGTCCCCGCGAGCAGGTAGACGAGCACCGAGCCCGCGAGCACGGCGACGCCGCCGCCGAACGTGTAGGTGAGGTACTTCCGACCGGCGGCGCGGGCCTCGTCGGTCTCGTCGTGACTGACGAGGGGGTAGGTCGCGACCGTGAGCAGTTCGTAGAACACGAACAGCACGAGCAGGTTCGACGCGAACGCGACGCCCAGCGCCGCCGCGACGCTGCCGGCGAAGGCCGCGAAGTAGCGCGTCTGGTCGTGTTCGTCGAGGCCGCGCATGTAGCCGATGCTGTAGAAGCTCGTCACCACCCAGAGCAGGCTGGCGAGCAGGCCGAACAGCACGCCCAGCGCGTCGGCCTGCACCGCGAACTCGACGCCCGGGACGAGCGTGCCGGCGCGGCTGACGTACGTGTCGCCGGCGAGCACGCCCGGCACCATGCTGGCGACGACGCCGAGCGCCGACAGCGCGGCGGCCACCGTCCAGCCCTCGCGGAGGTTCGGGCGCCCGCGCGAGGCGAGGATCGGGACGATGGCGACTGCCGGGACGAGCACCGCTGCGAGAGGTCTGAGTGAGGGTATCTCCGTCATGAGAGTAGTGCCTGAACCGTCGGTTCGAGGAGCTGTCCGTACTCGAAGGCGAGCATGCCGAGGACGACCGCCGCGAGTGCCGCGGCGACGACGACGCCGGTCATCCCGGGCGAGACGCCGTCGACGGCGACGCGCTCGCCACTCGCGTCACGGAAGAACATCCGCTCGAGGATCCGCGCGAAGTACGCCAGCGTCAGCAGCGTACTCAGCAGGATCACCACCGCGAGCGGCCACGCCGCGGCCTCGACGGCGCCCAGCGCGATGTACCACTTGCCGACGAAGCCCACCGCCGGCGGGACGCCGACCATCGCCAGCGCGAGCAGGCCGAACGCGCCCGCGCCGAGGGGGAGCCGCTGGATCAGTCCCTCGTAGTCGTCGACGGTCTGAGCGCCCGTGGCGGTGGCGATCAGGCCGGCGGTGAGGAACAGGCCGCCCTTCATCACCGCGTGGCCGACCAGGTGGACCGTGGCGCCGATCAGCGCCGTCTCGTTGGCGACGGCGACGGCGCCGACGACGAGGCCGAACTGCGAGACCGAGGAGTACGCGAGCATCCGCTTGATCTCGGTCTGGGACACCGCCAGCACGCTCCCGAACACGATGCTGACTATCGCCCCCGCCACGAGCAGCGAACGCGCGACGGGGTTGGCCTGCAGGAAGTCGACGGTGAACACCGTGAACACGATCCGGATCAGCGCGTAGGCGGCGACCGTCGACACCAGCGCCGAGATCAGCGCGCTCACCGAGTCCGGCGAGCCGGCGTAGGCGTCGGGCTGCCAGGCGTGCAACGGGAACACCGCGACCTTCACGAACAAGCCGACGACCAGCAGCGCGAACGCCGCCTGGACCAGCGGTTCGGTGTACCCGACCGCGGCCAACTGCGTCGAGAGGTCGGCCATGTTGAGCGTCCCGGTCGCGACGAACGCGTAGCCGATCCCGAGCAGGAACAGGCTGGCGCCGACGGTGCCCACGATCAGGTACTTCAGCGCCGCGCGGGCGGAGCGCCCGCCCTCGCCGCTCGCGACCAGCGCGTACGCCGCCAGCCCCGTGATCTCGAGGAACACGTACATGTTGAACACGTCGCCGGTGATGCTCATCCCGGTCAGCCCGGCGACGAGCAGCAGGTAGACGGCGTAGAACGCGTTCGTCCGTGGCCCCGCCACGCGGGAGTACGCGAGCACCGCCAGCGAGACCACGGCGACCAGCAGCGCGATCGTCGCCGACAGCCCGTCGACGACGAGCTCGATGCCGAAGGGCGCGGTGAAGCCGCCGACGACGTAGCTGACGGTGCCGTCGAACGCCCGCGAGGCGAGCACGCCGGCGCCGGCGACCTGCACGGCCGCGGTCACGAGCGCGACCGGCCACCCCGTCTCCGAACGGACCAGCCCGGCCAGCAGCGCCAGCACCGAACCCAGCAGCGGCGCCGCCACCAGGAGCGCCGGGAGGCTACTCATCGGCGGCCACCTCCCGGATCTCCCCCTCGCGGAGCGAGCCGTACTCGTCGTAGACGCGGACGATCAGCCCCAGCGCCACCGCGGTGAGGCTGACGCCGACGACGATGGCGGTCAGGATCAGCACGTGCGGCAGCGGGCTGACGTACGGTGCCGGCGCCGACAGCAGGGGCGGGCTCGCCCCTTGGACGAACGCCGAGCTGATGAAGAAGAGGAAGATGCCCGTCTGGAACACGTTCATCCCGATCACCTTCTTGATCAGGTTCGGGCTGCCGATCAACATGTACGTCCCCACGCCCATCAGCAGGAAGGCGACGAGGAAGTAGCCCCGGGTGGCCAGCAGGTCGATCACGCCGACTCACCCCCCTTGGTCCCCGCCGCGATGGCGAAGAAGAGGCCGGTGACGATGCCGGCGACGATCAGCCCGATCGCGAGTTCGACGAACTCGATCCCGTACTTGCTGGCGTGGGGGATCCCGAGGTCGCCGTACACCGCGTACTCGAGGAAGCCGGCGCCGAGCAGGACGCTCCCGATCCCGGTGAACAGGAACGCGAGCATGCCGAGCCCGATCAGGGCGACCGGGAGGCGCGTGCCGATCCAGTCCCGCGTCGTCTCGATGCCGAACGCGATCCCCAGCATCAGGACGACGGTGCCGACGATGACGCCGCCCTGGAACCCGCCGCCGGAGGAGTCGGCGCCGTGGAACATCACGAACAGGCCGAACGTGAACACGAACGGCATCACCACGCGCACCGTGGCCATGATGATCGGGCTGCCGACGTAGGGGCCGCCGCGTGCGACCCGGCGTTCGCTGTCGCTCATCCGAACACCTCCCTGTTGAGCACCACCAACAGTCCGACGCCCGCGGAGTAGACCACCGCGGCCTCCCCCATGGTGTCGAACCCGCGGTAGGCCGCGAGCACGGCCGTCACCGCGTTCTTCACGTCGGTCTCCCCGTAGGCGTTCTCGAGGTAGTACTCGGTGACCTCGTCGTCGGCGACCGCGGAGTTCGCGTCGCCGACCGCCGGCAGCGCGAACAGCGTCGACGAGAGCACCAGCACGAGCGCGAGTGCCACCCCGGCAGCCTTGAGGTCGATACGTTCGAACGTCCGTTCCACGTCGGGATGTGCGGTTTTCACGATCGTGAGCAGGAAGAGCACGGTCATGATGCCGGCACCGACGGCGGCCTCCGTCAGTCCCACGTCGGGCGCACGGAGGAACACCCAGATGATCGCGATCGAGAGGCTGTACGCGCCGAAGGCGACGACCGAGTTCAGCACGCTCTTCAGCGCCGCCGTCGCGAACGCGGCGCCGACGATCAGCGCGAGCACGGAGAGTTCGAGCGGCGTCATGGCTCGTCCTCACCCTCCTCGCCGGTCCACGGTTCGATGCCCAGTTCGTGCGCCGCCCGCGTGATCGCGTGGGCGGCAGTGGGGTTCGTCAGGAACATGAAGAGCAGCAGGAGCACGACTTTCAACGTGTTGAAGCCGATCCCGTAGCTGGCGGCGACCGCACCGAGCGTGAGTACGGCCCCGAGCGTCTCGCTCTTGGAGGTGCTGTGGGCTCGGGCGTACACGTCCGGCAGGCGGATCAGCCCGACGGCGGCGACGACGGCGAAGAAGACGCCGCCGGCGATCAGCACCACCACGGCGATCTCGCGGGGCGTCATAGCACCCCCCCGCGTTCGACCTGGAACTTCGAGATGGAGATGCTGAGCAGGAAGTTCAGCAGGGCGTAGACCAGCGCGATGTCGAGCGCGCCGGGTTCGCCGATCGCGGCCGCGATCAGCGCGATCACGATCACCACGTTGGAGCCGACGAAGTTGATCGCGATCACGCGGTCCGGCGTCGTCGGCCCGACGATCGTCCGGTAGACACCGACCAGCGAGACGAGGATGAACACCGTCGCCGCGCCCAGCAGGACCCGCTCGATCATGACTCCTCCTCCTCGCGGCGCTCGAACGGGCTGGGGATCCGGGCGGCCGCGCGGCCGTAGAACACGAACCGGACCGCCCGTTCGAGCGTCCCCGCGAACAGGTCCTCGCGTGCGCTCGCGGTGAGCGTGTGGATGATCAGGTGCTGGCGCTCCACGTCGACGGTGAGCGTTCCGGGCGTGAGCGTGATGCTGTTGGCGAGCGTCGTGACCGGCAGCGCCGACCAGACCGCGGCGTCGAACTCCACCATCTCCGGGTCGATCGGCAGGTCGGGGTGGAGCACGATGTACGCGATCTCGACGTTGGCCTTCACGATCTCCCAGAGCAGGAACGGGACGTACAGGCAGAAGCGCACGAGGCGTTTGACCGTGTCCGGCGGCGCGACCGGCGAAGTGAGCGACACGCGCCACAGCGCGACGGCGACGATGCCCGCGCTGATTGCGCCGGTCGCGAGTTCGAACGGAGCGACCGATCCCGCGAGCAGCAGGTAGAACCCGAACGAGGCCGCAAAGAGCGCGAAGAACTGGGTGAGCGTCCCCCGCCGGACCAGGGGCTGGGAGGACTGTTCGGCGTTCCGCGGCGCCTCCTCGACGCCGAGGCCGGCCCGGCGCACCTCCGCCTCCAGCGAGGGGAGCAGCGGCGTCGACCCGATCGGGTCGTACCGCGGGTCGAACACCGCCAGCCCGAGGTCGTGCTCGTTGGCGTAGCGAACGAGCACGTCGGCGTAGTCGTTCGGCGTCGAGAGGTACTCGTGGGTGGCCACGAGCGCGGTCTCGATGGTCACGTCCGCGCCGTTTGCGTCCTCCTCGGCCCACGACGCCACGCGGTCGAGCAGCGACCGGGCTGACTCGGCCCGGGTCGAACTGCTCCGGAAGGAGATCCGCTCGGCCAGGGGGTAGACGAAGTGGACTGCTGCCGGCGATCCGCTCTCGCCGGCACGATCCAGCGCTTCCTCGACGGCGTGGGCGACCGTGTTCCGGAGGCTGGCCGACTCGTCGACGGGGACGAGCAGCCGTGACTCGGTCACGGCGACCACCCCACCGACGGACGACAGACCGGAGGAACGGGATCGAGTGGCATCAGTAGTCGCCCGAGGGTTTGCACAGGCGCGTTATAGGAGTTCTCACTCCGGCCGTCGACGGCCTAGGCGGGTATCGTCCCCTGCGTTCCCGATTCGGGATGCAACTGTCTTCGGCCACGAATGGCGATGATTCAGCTGTATGCGACGGTCGCGTAACCTCTAGAAGTTACTCCGGGAAGCGAACACTTTTCCCCGGTGAGCGTTATGCCGAACACGATGCAACGCCGAACGTTCCTGCAGGGGGTCGGCCTCGCTGCGATCGCGAGCACGGCCGGCTGTACCCAGCTCGGCAGTGGCGAGACCGAGTCCAGCGTCGGCGTCGCCGGCGAGACGCTGACGCTCACCACGACGACGAGTACGTACGACACGGGGCTGCTCGACGAGATCCACCCCGACTTCGAGGAGATGTACGGCGTTACCGTCGACGCCGTCGCGCAGGGGACCGGTGCCGCGCTGGAGACCGCCCGCAACGGCGACTCGGACGTCGTGATGGTCCACGCCCGCGGGCTCGAGGACGAGTTCATGCGCAACGGCTACGGGATCAACCGGCGGGACCTGATGTTCAACGACTTCGTCATCGTCGGCCCCGGGGACGATCCGGCGGGCATCCAGGGGACGGACTCCGCGACCGAGGCCCTCCGAGCGATCGCCGAGTCGGAATCGACGTTCGTCTCCCGCGGGGACAACTCCGGCACCCACACCAAGGAACTGAACCTCTGGGCGGCCGCCGGCGTCGAGCCCGGCGGCGACTGGTACCAGGAGATCGGCGCCGGGATGGGCGAGGCGCTCAACAACGCGAACCAGCAGGACGCCTACACGCTCTCGGACCGCGGGACCTTCATCTCCCAGCGCTCGGAGATCGACCTCACGATCCTCGTGCAGGGGCCGATCGAGGGCGGGCCCGAGATCCTCGCCAACCCGTACGGGATCCTGGCGGTCAACCCCGGCGTCCACGAGAACGCGAACTACGACCTCGCGATGGCGTACATCGGCTGGATCACCGGCCCCGGCGCGCAGGACGCCATCGCGGACTACGAGATGAACGGCGAGCAGCTGTTCTACCCGCGGGCGCTCTCGGAGGACCCGGACTTCCAGCAGTACGTTCCGGAAGGTTGGAGTAGCGACTCCGACAGCGAGTAACCGTGCCGCTCGATCCGGTCGCACCGCTACTCCCGCTGTTCGTCGAGTTCCCCTTCCGGGACGGGTACGTCCGGAGCATCGTCTACGTCTCGCTGTACGTGAGCTGTACCGCGGTCGTGCTGAGCACGCTGTTCAGCATCCCCGTCGCGCTCGTGATGGGGTTCACCGAGTTCCCGGGCAAGCAGTTCGTGAAGTCGGTCATCAACACCGGGATGGGGTTCCCCAGCGTCGTCGTGGGGCTGCTGGTGCTGTTCGCCGTCTCGAACCAGGGCCCCCTCGGCGCGATGAACCTCATCTTCACCAAGGAGGCGATGATCATCTCCCAGTTCGTACTCGCGACGCCGCCGATCACCGCGATCAGCCTCGCCGCCGTCACCGGCGTCGACGAGAACGTCCGCGAGGCCGCCCGCGCGCTGGGCGGGACCCGGCTGGACGTTGCGCTGGTCGTGATCAAGGAGGCCCGATACGGGATCGCGACCGCCGTCCTCGCCGGCTTCGGCCGCGCGATCAGCGAGGTCGGGTCGGTGCTCATCGTCGGCGGGAACATCACCAGCGCCGACGGCATCTCCCAGACCCGGACGCTGACGACGGCCATCCAACTGGAGGCCCGGCAGGGCCAGTACGACACGGCGATGCTGCTCGGCGCGGTGCTGGTGGTGCTCGTACTGACAGTCAACGCGATCGTCGTCCGGTTCGGCGACGCGGGGTCGATGAACCGATGATGCGGCTCCGAAACCTCTCGCACAGCTACGGTGACGAGGCCGTCGTCGACGACGTGTCGCTCTCGATCGACCAGGGCGAGGTCGTCGGCGTCATCGGTCCCTCGGGCGTGGGGAAGACCACGCTGCTCCGGCTGCTCTCGTTGTTCCTCGAACCGGACGCCGGGACCGTCGAACTCGACGGCGACGCGGTGTGGGAGGCCGACGAGGACGAGCGGCTGGCGCTCCGCCGGCAGGTCGGGATGGTGTTCCAGGACGCCAGCCTGTTCGACGCGACCGTCGCCCGGAACGTCGAGTACGGCCTCCGGGTCCGGCAGCCGTGGCGCGAGCGCCTGCGGGACCAGCTCCGCTCGCTCGTGGCCGCGCGGCGCCTCCCGGGCCCGGTCGGTCGCGGACTCGACGCGGTCGGCCTCCGGGATCCGCTGCAGGCCCGCGTCCGCTCGCTCGTCGGGACGACCGAACCGCCCGAGGCAGTGACGGACGCGCTCGGCGTCGTCGGGTTGGACCACAAGCTCGACCAGCAGGCTCGCTCGCTTTCAGGCGGCGAGGCCCAACGCGTCTCCTTCGCGCGAGCGCTCGCGTACGAGCCGGACTACCTGCTGCTCGACGAGCCGACCTCCGACCTCGACCCGCGGAACACGGGGCTGATCGAGGCGGCGATCGGCGAGGCCCGGGACCGCGGCATCGGCGTCGTCGTCGCGACCCACGACATGCACCAGGCCGAGCGCATCGCCGACCGCGTGGGCGTGCTGCTCGGCGACGGGTTCACGGAGATCGGGCCGACGGAACGGATCTTCGAGGATCCCAGCGACGAGCGCACGCGGAAGTTCATCTCCGGCGAGCTGGTGTACTGAGCACGCCGGGGCACGGGAGCCGACGACGGCCTCCCTACCGTCCCGACACGCTTAACCACGAACCACCGAAATCTGGACGTAATGAGTCAGGCGCTCGCGGACCGGGAGCTCGCGGCCGTCATCGGGCTGGAGGTCCACGTCCAACTGGAGACCGACACCAAGATCTTCTGCAACTGCTCGACCGACGCCGCCGACGACGAGGAGCCCAACAGCCGCACCTGCCCCGTCTGTCTGGGGCTGCCGGGCGCGCTGCCGGTGCTGAACGAGGCGGCCGTCGAGTCGGCGGTCAAGATCGGGAAGGCGCTGGACGCCGACATCCCCGAGGAGACCACGTTCCACCGGAAGAACTACTTCTACCCCGACCTGCCGAAGGGGTTCCAACTCACCCAGTACGACGCGCCGATCTGTGCCGACGGCGAACTCGAAGTGCGCGTCGAGGGCGAGCGCCGCGAGATCGGCGTCCGCCGCGCTCACCTCGAGGAGGACCCCGGCAGCATCCAGCACGAGGGGGGCAACATCGACACCGCCGACTACACCCTCGTCAACTACAACCGCGCCGGCACGCCGCTGATGGAGATCGTCACCCGGCCGGACTTCCGTTCGCCCGCCGAGACCCGCGCCTTCCTCGCGAAACTGGAGGAAGTGCTCGAGTACCTCGGCGTCTTCGACGCCACCCGGGACGGCAGCCTGCGCGTCGACGCCAACATCTCGCTGGTGCCGGCCGACGAGGTCGGCGACGACGGCGACATCTCCGAGGACACGCTCGAGGACGCCAACCGTACGGAGGTCAAGAACATCTCCAGCCACAAGGGTGCCGAGCAGGCGCTGGCCTACGAGGTCACCCGACAGAAGAACGCCGTCAAGCGCGGCCGCGAGGTCGAACAGGAGACCCGCCACTGGGACGAGAGCCGCGGCGTCACCGTCTCGATGCGCTCGAAGGAGGCGGAGAAGGACTACCGCTACTTCCGGGAGGCCGACCTGCCGCCCCTCCAAGTTTCGGACTGGAAGGAGCGCATCCCGATCCCCGAACTCCCGGACGACCGCCGGGAGCGCTTCCGCGCGGAGTACGGCCTGAGCGAGGAGGCCGCCTCGAAGCTCACCTCCCGGAAGTCCGTCGCCGACCTCTACGAACAGTTGGCCGCGGAGTTCGAGCCCGACCTCGCGGCGACGTGGGTCGCCGACAACCTGCTGGGCGAACTCAACTACCGCGACATGGTCGTCGCCGACATCACCGACCGCCTCGACGAGATCGAGTACGTGATCCGGCTGGTCGCGGAGGACGAGCTCACCGCGAAGAACGCCGAGGAGGTCGTGCTGCGCCGGATGCTCGACGAGGGCGAGAGCCCCGAGGCGATCATCGAGGAGGAGGACCTCGGGAAAGCCAGCGGCGGCGAGGTCGAGCAGGCCGTCGCGGAAGCGATCGAGGAGAACCCCGACGCCGTCGCGGACTACGAGTCCGGCGACGACGGCGCGCTCAACTTCCTCGTCGGGCAGGTGATGGGAAAGACCGGCGGCTCCGCGGACCCGGGACAGGTGAACCAACTACTGCGGGAGGAGCTCGCTTAGCGCCGGCTCCGGAGCAGGAGCCCGGCCCCCGCGGCGACCGAGACGGCTTCGAGCGCGCGCTCGACGCCGGGTTTCGCCGAAATCGACGTTGGCCGACCGTCCCGATAGACGACGTAGTAGCCGTCGTCGACGGCGAGCACCGCGTTCGCGTCGTCGATCGGCTCGTCCGTCGTGATCGTCCCCTCCCGGATCGCCCGCTGGGCCGGGTCCGAGACGTGCTGCCGGTCCCGCGCCACGTCTTCCAGGGCCGTGGCGGCGTCGACGCGCTCGACGCCGAGTTCGACGACCATGCCGACGGACTCGTTCGTGCCGACGTACGTCGCCGACCGGCGGTAGACTTCGTCGCCGAGGACGACGTACTCGTCGCCCGCCCGGCGAGTGAGTTCGTCGCCCGCCGACGGCCCGGAGACGGCAATGATCGCGGGGTTCACCCCGGTGACGTTACCGTCGATCGCGCCGCCGTCGTAGAGACACCGTCGCGGGAAGTCGAAGGAGCGATCGACGCAGTCGATCCCGTCGACGTCGGCGACGTAGCCGCCCTCGGGGAGGTCGACGGCCAGTTTCCCGTCCTCGCTCGAGAGTTCCGCCACCTCGTAGCGGTAGTCAGGTCCCGTCACGTCCAGCGGCGGCGCCCAGATCGGCACCGCCACGAGCATGAGCGCGAGCGCGATCGTCAGTTCGCGCCGCGTTGGCGGGCGCATACGTCGGCCCAGTGCCGCGCGTCGCAAAAACCCAGTCCCGCGTGCTGCCGTCGCGAGCAGTTAATCGTCGCCCGCGGCCACGTCAGGCCCCGTGTCGACGACGCCCTCCCGCCAGTTGCCGAGGTTGAACCACGCCGCGCCGATGACGAACGTGATGACGCCCGAGAACGCCATCGCCCACCAGAGCCCGTTCTCGTCCCACGCGAGGTAGTACGCGAGCAGCGCGGCGACGGGCACTCGGAAGAGCCAGCGCGAGGCCAGCGAGAGCGCCATCGCCTGCGCCGTCTGGCCGGCGCCGCGGAAGCCGCCCTGGATCACCATCAGCCCGCCGAGGAACGCCCAGAACGGCGCGATGATCCGCAGGAGGACGACGCCGGCGTCGATCACGGGCTGCTCGTCGACGAAGATGCCGACCGCCGTCGCGGGGTAGACGAAGACCACCGCCCCCGTCGCGAACAGGAACGCCATCGTCGCCGCGGTCGCCTTCCACGTCACCTCCGCGGCGCGGTCGGGCGTGTCGGCGCCGAGGTTCTGGCCGACGCCGGTCGCCGTCGCCTGCCCGACGGCGCCGGAGACGGTCCACGAGACCGACATCAGCCGGACGCCGATCCCGTACGCCGCCGTGGCGATCGGGCCGAACCGGGCGACCAGCGCGGCGAAGAAGACGGCCGCGAACGAGCGCGCGAGGCCGTCGCCGGTGCCGGGGGCGCCGATGCGCACCAGGTCGGTCAGTACCTCCCGATCCGGCCGGAGGTCCGGGATCCGCAGGCGGACGCCCCAGCGGCCGTCCAGCAGGACGAGCAGGCCGATCAGCGCGGCGAGCACGCGGGAGATCATCGTCGCGATCCCCGCCCCGCGGACGCCCATCGCCGGGAACGTGATCGTGCCGACGATCGGCGCGCCCTCGACGAGCGTCCAGCCGAGGATCAGGAACGGGTCGAGGATCACGTTCACGCCCGCGGAGATCACCACCAGCCACATCGCCGTCCGCACGTCCCCGGCCGCCCGGAGGACCGCGCGGAACGCGAAGAAGAGGAAGGTGAAGGGGATCGCCGCGAGGATCGGTTCGAGGTAGTCCATCGAGTAGGTGAACACCTGCCCCTGCGCGCCGATCAGACTCACCAGCGGGTAGCGGATCAGGAAGCCGATCGTCGCCAGCAGGAGGCCGACAGCCACCGTCAGCAGCACCGTCTGCCCGACCGCGTGGTCGGCTTTCCGCTGCTCGCCGGCGCCCACGTACTGTGAGACCAGCGCCACCGCCGCCGCGGTGATCCCCATCGCGACCGAGACGAACATCCACGAGGTGGGGAACATCAGCGAGACGGCGGCGACGGCCTCGGCGTTGACGCGGCCGACCCAGAACATGTCCGCGAGGTTGTAGAGCGTCTGGACGAGGTTGCCCAGCACCAGCGGCCACGACAGCGCGAACAGCTTCGGCGTGATCGCGCCGGTGGTCATGTCGACGCGCGAATCGTTCCCGCTCACGCCGTGGGGGTGGAGACGGGCGCCGATAAATCCCGCCGTTGCGGTCGGGCTGGTGGGGTTTCGGTCGGTCACGGTGACGGCATCGCGGGCGTGCGTCGACGACGCGTCCCGGCAGTCTCGGCCCGTGCCCGAACGCCTTTCCCGGAACCACCACCACACACCCTCATGAGTTACGGCGTCGCCCGCTACATCGGCATCGACAGCACCGACACGCCAACGTTCACGCCCGACGGCGACCTCGCGTTCCTCGCGGACACCACCGGCACGCCGCAGGTCTACCGGCTCGGTTCGCCGGGCGCGTGGCCCGAGCGCCTGACCGCCCACGACGAGCGCGTCTCCTTCGTCGACACCTCCCCCACCCGCGACGAACTGATGTTCGGCATGGACGAGGGGAGCAACGAGCGCGACCAGCTCTACCGCTACGACCTCGAAACCGGCGAGGAGCACCAACTCACCGATCAGCCCGAGTCAAAGCACCTCTGGGGCGGTTGGGGACCGGACGGCGACCGGTTCGCCTTCGCCGCGAACCGGCGGCAGGGGGACACGTTCGACGTGTACGTGCAGGGCCGCGATGGCGAAGGGGCCGACCTCGTCTGGGAGGGGCCGGGCGGCTTCGTCGGCGTCGCCGCGTGGCACCCCGACGGCGACGCGCTGGTCCTGCAGGAGTCGAACTCCAGCGCGGATCAGGTGCTCTACTGGCTGGACATCGAGTCCGGCACCACCGAGCGGATCACCGACGCCGACGAGGAAGCGCGCTACCACCACGTGAACTTCGGGCCGGACGGCGACCTCTACGCAGTCACGGACTACGGCGCCGAGACGGCCTACGTCGGTCGGCTGGACGTGTCCGGGCGTGGCGATGGCGTCGAGACGATCGAGGCGGGCCACGAGGAGTGGAACGTCGACGCGCTCGGGATCGACGCCGAAACCGGGCGGGTCGCGTACACGCTGAACGTCGACGGCTACTCGGAGACGTATCTCGGCTCCCTCTCCGACGACGGCACCGCCGTCGTCGACGCCGTGGAGCCGGACCTCCCCGAGGGCGTCGTCGCCGGCGTCGAACTCGACCCCGACGGCGAGCGGGCGGCGATCGAGTTCAGCGCCGACGACCACCCGCACTCCGTCTACGTCGCCAGCGCCGAATTCGGCGACGCCGAGCGCTGGACCACCCCCGGCACGCTCGGCATCCCGGAGGACCGCTTCCTGCGTTCGGAGACGGTCCGCTACGAGACGTTCGACGGGCGGGAGATCCCGGCCTACTGGACGCTCCCCCCTGGCGTCGACGAGGACGACGACGAGGAAGTCCCGGTGATGGTCGACATCCACGGCGGCCCCGAACACCAGCGCCGGCCGTGGTTCTACCCGACCAAGCAGTACTTCCTGAACCAGGGGTACGCCGTGCTCGAACCCAACGTCCGCGGCTCCTCGGGCTACGGGAAGGAGTACACCCACCTCGACGACCAGGAGAAGCGGCTCGACTCGGTGAAGGACGTCAAGTACGCGACCGAGTGGCTGGAAGAGCAGCCGGTCGCCGACACCGACCGCCTCGTCGTCTACGGGCGCTCCTACGGCGGGTTCATGGTGCTCTCGGCCATCACGCAGTACCCCGACCTCTGGGCCGCGGCGGTGGATTTCGTCGGCATCGCCGACTTCCAGACGTTCCTCGAGAACACCGGCGAGTGGCGCCGCGAGCACCGCGCCGCGGAGTACGGGAGCCTCGACGACCCCGAACTGCTCGAACGCATCTCGCCGATCCACGACGTGGACGAGATCCAGTGTCCGCTGTTCATCCAGCACGGCGCGAACGACCCGCGCGTCCCCGTCGGCGAGGCCGAGCAGATCGCCGAGGCCGTCGAGGAGCGCGGGATCCCCGTCGAGACGTGCATCTTCGAGGACGAGGGGCACCACACGACCGACCGGGAGAACCTGATCGAGGAGTTCGAGCGCATCGCGGCGTTCCTGGAGGAGCACGTCTGAGCGATCTCAATAGCGACTGTCCGTCGGCGTCGCCGTGTCCTCCGACCCCCCGCTCCCCGTGTCGGTTCCGGTCGACCGAACCGGGCTGCCGTCGGGACGGAGCACCCACCAGGCGTCGCTGGCGCCCTGCCCAGTCGCGTCGCCGGGCTCCTCGTCGGGCGTGAAGTAGTAGAGCGGCCAGCCGTTCGCGGCCACCTGCGTCGTCCCGTCGTCCCGCTCGAACGTCGAGAGCGCGGCCGTCACGTCGCGTCCCGCCGAGGGCTCGCCGTCGACTGTCAGTGCCGGCCAGTTCTCCAGGCAGCCACCGGAGCAGGTGCTCTCCCCCGATCCCTGTGTGTCCTGATCGAACGCGTAGAGGGTCATCCCCTCGGGGCCGACCAACACGCCGCCGAGCTCGGGGTGGGAGCGGACCTGCACCGTCGCCGTCGGCGACTCCGTTTCGGTCGTCATTCGGTCCCCGCCCGGCGGGGACGAGTTCCCGGTACAGCCGGCGGTCAGTACGGTCCCGACAGCGACGGTTCCGAGCAGTGTTCGTCTGGATACGTCCATGGGCGTGTTACACTGTCTCAGGGGAGGGATATGGCGGTTTTCCGAACTCCGTCCGAAATTCCTCCCCAAACGGGGCGGTTCGACGACCGCCCCGATCGGGGCCCGTTCCGGTCAGGTCCAGGTGAGCCGTGCGAGGACCACCAGCGCGATCAGTTCCAGCCCACAGAGCAGCGTCATCCCGATCTGTACGTCCGGCGTGGTGGCGACGAACCAGCCCACGAAGCCGTCGTGGAACACGTAGAGCCCGACCCAGAGGAGGTTCTCGAGCAGGAGAAACCCCCCGACGACCAGCAGCCCGAGCGTGTGGCTGGCGCCGTGGCGCCGGTAGTTCCGGAGCCAGACGTTCCCCAGCCCCAGCAGCAGGACGACGTTCACGCCCGCGGCGATCCGGGCCACGTCGAGCCAGCGGCTCATGCGTCCCTCCAGAGGTTCTCCATCGACATACGTTTGTTCCGAATTTCGTCCATAATCAGGGGTCCCCAGTGGCCGCGTCGTCGCCGTCCGGATCGACGGTGTCGAATATCTCCTCGACGGTGTCCCAGTTCGACCGGACGCGGTCGGTGAACAGGTATACGGCGGCGTACTCGTCGCCGCTCTTGCGCACCACGTTGTTCTCCTGGAGCACGTCGAGGTGGTGACGAACGGTCGTGTAGTCGAGGTCGAGCGCGTCCGCGAGCTGGTTGGCGTTCCGCGGTCGCTCGTCGATGGCCCGCAGGACGCGGACCCGCGTGTGGCCGCCCCGGGAGCTTGCGAGCACGTACCACAGGACGCCCTCCATCGCCTGGTGGTTTCCCGCCACCCCTTGTAAACACACCGCAGGATCGGGCTACGTCAGCTTCTGGAGCGTCCAGGCCTCACTGACGCCGCCGGGTCGGGGTCGCCGCCGTCGAACCCGGACTCGACCGACCACGAATCGAACGGCGAGTCCCGAGCGAGCAGTTCGACCTGCTGCTTCGGGAGCATCGAGAGCCGGTAGGACGACTCGTGGACGACCGCACCGTGGGGCGCCTCGGTCTCGGTTTCGACCTCGAACTGCTGTTCGACGCTGTCGACCACTCGCGAACGCGACCTGTGGGTGTACGTGCGGCCCCCGTACTGGACTGGCTCTTCCTGCCACTCGCCGTCGGTCTCACAGATCACGTCGAAGGAGGGGACGAACGTGTCGAAGACGAACTGGCCGCCGGGCGCGAGCGCGTCGTGGACCTGCGCGAGCAACGTTCGCTGGTCGTCGACGCTGCGGGCGTGCTGCACCGTGTTGAACGGGCAGAGGACGAGGTCGTACGCCCGCCGCGGCTCGAAGTCGAGCATGTCCGCCTCCCGCACGTCGGCGTCGAGGCCGCGAGCGGTCGCTCGCTCGCGCAGGCGGGCGAGGCGGCCGGTGTCGAGGTCGATTCCCGTGGCGTCGACGCCCGCATCGAGGAGCGGCAGGTGGACGCGGCCGGTGCCGCAGGCCAGCTCCAACACCGCGCCGCCGGCGTCGACGGCGAGGTCGCGGTAGAACGACACGTCGTCGCGCGGGTCGTCCTGAAACCGGCAGTCGTACAGCTCCGCGGGGGTCGGGTGGTCCGAGCGATCGGTGACCATACAGCCGCTCCGGCGGGTGCTCGCCTAAGGGTTCGCCCGGCGTGTGATCGGTTACCAGCCGGCGTCGATGTCGTCCTGCAACGCTTCGAGGATCTGCTCGGTGCCGTGGTCGATGACCTCGGCCATCGCCTCGGGGTCGGCGTTGGTCGGATCGCCCAGTCCACCGAGGTCAGTCACCCGGTCGAAGTAGCCGTAGCTGGCGGTCTCGGGCATCTCCTTCGCGCCCTGCGGCTCCTTCTTTCCGTCCTTCACCAGATCGGGGCGGTAGTGCTCGATCACGCTGGTCTCGTGGTCGCCGGCGTGGCCCCAGCCCTCGCCGAACACATCCTCCAGGCGCTCCCGGGCGAAGTCCGTCCAGTGGACGAAGTGGGTCGCGAGGCCGTACTCCCGGACGAGCCGGTCCGCAGCGTTCGAGAGCGGCTCGCGGTTGCCGCCGTGGCAGTTGACGATCACGAACCGCTCGACGCCGTGGCGGGCGAGGCTCTCGCCGATCTGGACGATCGCGTCCTCGTAGGTCAGCGGGTCGAGCGTGATCGTCCCGGGGAAGTTCATGTGGTGCTCGCTCATCCCGTAGGGGAGCGTGGGCAGGCGGACGAACCGCAGGTCGTGCTCGTCGGCGGCGTCGACCAGCTCCTCCGTCAGGTGCTCGGCGCGGAGGGTGTCCACCGAGACGGGCAGGTGGACGGAGTGCTGTTCGACGCTCCCTGTCCCGAGGAGGGCCGCATCGGCGTCCTCGAACGCGTCCTCGGCGTCCTCCCACGTCATCGTCACCAGGTCGTCGTCGGTCTCGGGCATGGGACAGCGTGGGGTGCGACGGGGCAAAGAACTACGGGAACGGGCGATCGGGGCGCGCTCCCGCACCTTCTTCGCCCCGGCGCCCCCATCGCCGGTATGTCCATCGCCGACGACGCCAGCGAGATCGCCCGGCTCTGTCGCCGGGTCGTGCGCGACGAGACCCTGCCGGGGTTGAGCGTCGCCGTCACCGACGCCGACGGTACCGTGTACGCCGAAGGGTTCGGCTCCCGGGACCTGGCCGGGAACCGCCCCGCGACCCCCGAGACGCTGTACGGGATCGCCTCCTGTACGAAATCGTTCGCCGGCGTCGCGGTCCTGCAGTTGGTCGAGAGCGGCATCTGCGACCTCGACGACCCCATCTCGGCGTACCTCCCCGTCGAGTTCGACGAGCCCGAACCCACCATCCACCACCTGCTGACTCACTCCTCGGGGCTCCCCTCGCTGGGCGTGAGCGAGACGCTGCTGGCTCGCCGACTCCGCCTCCCGGACCCCGGGATCGCGATGGGGGACGTCGACGACTTCTACGCCCACGTGAACGCCGCCGGCGCCGAGCGCGTCGACCCGCCGGGCGAGCGCTTCGCGTACTGCAACACGGGCTACGCCCTGCTCGGTGAAGCCGTCGAGTCAATGACGGGCAAACCGTTCGACGAGTACGTGACCGAACACGTGTTCGAGCCGCTGGGGATGGACCGGTCGACGTTCGACGACCACGAGTTCTCGATGGCCGACGACCACATGACCCAGTACCGGCAGACTGACGAGGGGCTGATGGCGTCGTCGCTCCCGACGCGGGACATCGGGCAGGCGACCGGCGGGATCCTCGCGTCGGTCTCGGAGTTGGCCGGCTACCTCCGGCTCCACCTGAACGGCGGCGAGGCCGCGGGCGAGCGCCTGCTCGACGCGGACACGCTCGCCCGAGCGCACGAGGGGTACGTCGACGTGCCGGGGCGCTCGCCCGACACCGAAGGGGCGGACCGCCAGTACGGCTACGGCTGGTTCCGCGACGAGGGGTTCCTCGGCGACCGCACGCTGCTGGGGCACTCGGGGTCGATCACCGTCTCCTCGGCGTATCTCGGCTTCCTCCCCGACGAACAGGTCGGCGTCGCGCTGGCGTCGAACACCTCGCCGGCGTTCCCGCTTGGCGCCGTCGGCGAGGGCGTCCTGGCGGCGGTGCTGGGCGAGGACCCCGAGTCGGTGCCGTTCGTCCGCCTGCGTCGGCGCCACCGGCGGCTCGCGGGCGAGTACGCGGCGTACGAGGGCGTGATGAGCGCGACCGTCGAACGGGACGGCGGTTCGCTCCGGGTCGACTTCGACCACCCCTTGAAAGACGGCGAGACGGTGCTGTTCCCGGCGCCCGAGGAGGGGGAGAACGAGCGCGCCGACGCGGCGTATCGGTACGAGACGGTCGATTCCGCGGGTCGACGCGAGCCGGTCGAGTTCCGCGTCGAGGACGGCGAGGTGTCGCTGCTGATCGACCGGTGGCGGCTGGGGAAGCAGTAGGTCGGCGTCGGCCGGAGTGGACCGGGCGACCTCACAGGCCGGCCATCGCGAACAGGCTCCGGCGGAAGAGAAGCACGGCGAGGTTGTTCCAGAAGACGAGGAAGCCCACCGCGACCAGCAGGACCAGATACACCCGCGCCGCGTGGAGCATCACGTCGCCGAAGCGCTCGGAGCGCCGGGAGATCGCCTCGTAGGCGGCGAAGCCCGCGACGGCGGTCGCACCGACGGCGACGTGGACGGCGATCAGCACCGACAGCGGCTGGGTCAACAGCCACGCCATCCACGGGTTCGCCTCGGCGTCGGCGCCGACGACCGCCGCACACAGAAGCGTCGTGAGCAGGTCGACCGGCAGGAGGAGGAACAGCGCCGCCGCCACCCAGCCCCAGTAGGACTCCCGGTCGACCGCGCCGAGGCGAGGGAGGCGGCGGGGGAGCGTCACTCCACGACGAGGTCGGCGACCATCCCCATCCCCTCGTGCGGTTCACAGACGTAGTGGTACTCGCCGGGCACCTCGAAGGTGTGCTCGTGGGTGTGGTCGGTGTGGTGGATGTCCGGCTCGCCGCCCCAGTTCGCGTCGGCGGGCTGCCCGCGGACCGCGATGTTGTGGTTAGCCGAGCGCCAGACCCAGCGCACGCTGGTGCCGGCGTCGACGCGGAGCGGGTCGTTCGTGCCGGGGGAGAAGACGTTCCGGCCGTCCGGGCCGACCTCGACGACTTCGCCGTCGAAGTTCCCGGTCTCGGTCGCGGCGTCGCCGCCGGCGCAGCCGGCGAGCGCCGTCGTCGCCGCCAGCGCCGCGGCGCCGCGGCGGAGGATCGTCCGGCGAGAGGGGTCGTGTTCGCGCATACGCGAGCGTGGGAAGCCGTCGGGGAACTGCCTTCCGGTCCCGGAGCGCGAAACGTTTAGGCCGAGGAGCGGCCTATCGCCGGTACCGAATGGAACTCATCGTCACCGAGAAGGACAACGCGGCCCGTCGCATCGCCGACATCCTCAGCGACGGGACCGCCGACGCCGACCGGGTCAACGGCGTCAACGTCTACGGCTGGGGAGGCACGCGCGTCATCGGCCTCTCGGGCCACGTCGTCGGCGTCGACTTCCCGCCGGAGTACGACGACTGGCGGGACGTGGAGCCCCACGAACTCATCGACGCGCCGATCGACACCGAACCGACCCAGGAGGCCATCGTCGCCGCGCTCCGCCGGCTGGCACGGGACGCCGACCGCGTCGTCATCGCGACCGACTACGACCGCGAGGGCGAACTGATCGGGAAGGAGGCGTTCGACATCGTCCGGGACGTGGACGACTCGGTCCCCATCGAGCGCGCGCGGTTCTCCTCCATCACCGAGCGCGAGGTGACGGAGGCGTTCGACAACCCCGGCGAGCTCGACTTCGACCTCGCCGCGGCGGGGGAGGCGCGCCAGACCGTCGACCTCGTGTGGGGCGCTGCCCTGACGCGGTTCCTCTCGCTCTCCGCGGGCCAGCTCGGCGAGGACTTCATCTCCGTCGGCCGGGTGCAGGGGCCGACGCTGAAGCTGCTGGTCGACCGCGAGCGCGAGATCCAGGCGTTCGATCCCGACGACTACTGGGAGCTGTTCGCCGACCTCACGAAGGAGGGCGGCGCGGGGTTCGAGGCGCAGTACTTCTACCTCGACGACGACGGCAACGAGGCCCGGCGCATCTGGGACGAATCGGCGGCCGACGACGCCCACGAGGCGCTCGCGTCGGCCGGCGACGCCGCCGTCGAGGAGGTGAACCGCCGGACCCGGACCGACGAGCCCCCGGCGCCGTTCAACACCACGCAGTTCATCCGCGCGGCGAGTTCGCTGGGGTACTCGGCCCAGCGCGCGATGAGCATCGCCGAGGACCTCTACACGGCTGGCTACATCACCTACCCCCGGACGGACAACACCGTCTACCCGGACGATCTGGACCCCGAGGAGCTGCTGAACGCGTTCTCGGAGACGTTCTTCGGCGAGAGCGTCGCGGAACTGCTGGAGCAAGAGGAGATCGAGCCCACCGAGGGCGACGAGGAGACCACCGACCACCCGCCGATCCACCCGACCGGCGAGATGCCGACGGATCTGGACGACGACGAGTGGGAGGTGTACGAACTGGTCGTGCGGCGCTTCTTCGCGACCTGTGCGCCCGCGGCGACGTGGGAGCACCTGCGCGTGGTCGCCGGTGTTGAGGGCGACGTCTCGCTGCCCTCGGGCGGCGAGCGCGGCCTCTCGCTGAAGGCCAACGGGAAGCGCCTGCTGGAGGAGGGGTACCACTCGGTGTACCCGTACTCCTCGGCCGACGAGACGGTCGTGCCGGACGTTGAGCGCGGCGAGGCGCTGGCGGTCAGCGACGTGCACCTCGACGCCAAGCAGACCCAACCGCCGCGGCGCTACGGCCAGTCGCGGCTGATCGAGACGATGGAGGAGATGGGGATCGGCACGAAAAGCACGAGACATAATACCATAGAAAAGCTGTACGATAGAAACTATGTCGAGAGCGACCCACCCCGGCCGACGCAGTTAGCCCACGCGGTCGTCGAGGCCGCCGAGGAGTTCGCCGACCGCATCGTGAGCGAGGAGATGACCGCGCAGTTGGAGGCGGACATGCGCGCCATCGCCGCCGGCGAGAAGGGGTTCGACGAGGTGACCGAAGAGTCCCGCGAGATGCTCGACGCGGTGTTCGAGGAGCTCCGGGAGTCCCGCGAGGAGGTGGGCGACCACCTGCGCAAGTCGATGAAGGCCGACAAGATCCTGGGTCCCTGTCCGGAGTGTGGCGAGGACCTGCTCGTCCGGAAATCCCGCTACGGCAGCTACTTCGTCGGCTGTGACGGCTACCCCGACTGCGAGTACACGCTGCCCCTGCCCTCCACGGGCAAGCCGCTGATCCTCGACGAGGAATGCGAGGAGCACGGGCTCAACCACGTGAAGATGCTCGCCGGGCGGAAGACGTTCGTCCACGGCTGTCCGCTCTGCAAGGCCGAGGAGGCCGACGCGGAGGCGGACCGGATCATCGGCGACTGTCCGGAATGTGGGGAGGAGGAGGGCGGCGAACTGGCGATCAAGCAACTGCGCTCGGGCTCGCGGCTCGTGGGCTGTACGCGCTACCCGGACTGTGACTACTCGCTGCCGCTGCCCCGGCGCGGGGAGATCGAGGTCACCGACGAGGTCTGCGAGGAGCACGACCTCCCCCACCTGGTCGTCCACGGCGACGACGACGAGCCGTGGGAGCTGGGCTGTCCGATCTGTAACTACCGGGAGTTCCAGGCCCGCGAGGCGAACTCGGAGCTGGAGACCGTCGAGGGCATCGGCGAGAAGACCGCCGAGAAGCTCGAGGAAGCCGGCATCGAGGACGTGTCCGGGCTGAAGGAGGCCGACCCGGACGACCTCGCGGCGAGCGTGGACGGGGTCAGTGCCGGGTCGGTGCGGGACTGGCAGGCGAAGGCTGACTGATCGGTGGACGTCGCCTAACTACGCCACCGCCCCCTGCCGCAACCGCCCCCAGACCGCGTTCGACAGCAGCGCGAACACCACGCCCTCCATCGCCAGCAGCGGCAGCAGCAGGAAGAACGTGAACATCGACGGTCCCGTGAACATGAAGGAGAGCAGCGAGTCGGCGCCGTACCCCAGCACCATCGACAGCACGATCCCGTAGACGCCGACGGCGACGACGACCGCCGCCGCGCCGCCGACGCTGGCCAGGAAGCCTTCCTTCATCAGCGGCGCGTACTCGTCGGCCAGCACGCCCGTGACGAGGCCGCCGGGGATCCCCGCGGTCAGCAGCAGCCCCGACACCTGTTCGAGCGTGTTGAGCGCCTCGATGATCGACGACGTGCCCGACGCGTGGGTCAGGAGCACGCCGCCGATCCAGAGCACCGTCGTCGCGCCGCCGGCGAGCACGGCGCGGGAGGGTCGTCGCATACCTGTCCGTTCGCCGGCACGTAGATAAGCGAACTGGTCCCACACCGCCCGCGACCGGGGCGGTCCGCGCCCTTTTTACCCGCGGACCGAAGATTCGCACCCCATGACCGGCCCGTGGGCGCAGTGGGACCACGTCCTGAAGGTGGACCCCGACAAGGAGCTGCTGGACGACGAGACGTTCGACGACGTGGCCGCGACGGGCACCGACGCCCTCGAGATCGGCGGCACGATGGACATGACGAGCGAGAAGATGGAGCGGGTCGTCGACGCCTGTGCGGCCCACGACGTGCCGATCTACCAGGAGCCCTCCAACCCCGGCGTCGTGATCGACCACGAGGCGCTGTCGGGCTACCTCGTCCCCACGGTGCTGAACGCGGGCGACCCGTTCTGGATCACCGGCGCCCACAAGGAGTGGGCCCGCATCGACGGCGATCTCGACTGGGCGAACACCCACACCGAGGCGTACGTCGTCCTCAACCCCGACGCCTCGGTCGCGGAGTACACCGACGCCGACTGCGACCTGACCGCCGACGACGTGGCGGCCTACGCGGGCGTCGCCGAGCGCATGTTCGGCCAGGAGATCGTCTATCTGGAGTACTCCGGCACCTACGGCGACCCCGAGGTCGTCGCCGCCGCGGCCGAGGAACTCGACGACGCGACGCTGTTCTACGGCGGCGGCATCCACGACTACGGCAGCGCCCGGGAGATGGGCGACCACGCCGACACGGTCGTCGTCGGCGACCTGCTCCACGACGAGGGTGTCGACGCGGTGGCGGAGACCGTCGACGGCGCCAAGGACGCCTAGGCCACCCACTCGGACACCGAGAGCCGGGAGCGCTCACCCTCGAACGCGACGTACCAGTCGTTCCGGTACGGTTCGGGCAGTTTCTCCTCGTCGTCCAACCGGTCACGCAGCGCCGCGAGCGCGTCCGAAGCCGGCAGACACTCCTCGTAGCTCCCCTCGCCCCGGGCGTTCCGCAGGATCTCCAGTTGCGCCTCGGGAGCGTCGGCGAGATCGACGAGGTACGCATCGGCGAGGAACGCCCGGAACCCCGCGGCGTCGGCGGCGACGCGTTCGGCCGCGAACGCGTACGTGACGCGCTCGGTCGTGCCCGTCCGCTCGCCCGCGACCTCGACCCGAACCGCTCGGTCCTCCCACTCGACCCACGTCGTCTCGCCGATCAGTCGCGAGCCCTCGCCGCCGTCGGGGTACGGCGCGGGGTAAATCCCGACCGAGAACCCCTCCGGGAACTGCCCGCCCTTCTCCTCGGGCATCGCGAGCCGGAACGCCCGACGGTCGTTCTCAGGCAGGTCGGCGAACGGGACCACCTCGGTCCCGGCCGGCGCCGACTGGCCCTCCTCCCACTCGGCGTCGAGTTCGAAGGCGGGCACGTCGACCGATTCGACGGTCTCCCGGCTGATCCGGTAGAAGGCGCCGCCGTGGGGGAACAGCGTCGGCTCGCGGAACGGCACCCCCGCGTAGGTCGTGCGGCGCGCGCCGTCGTTCTCGACGGCCTCGGCGCCGACGCCCCGTTCCTGCTCACGGAGTCGGTCCTCGAGCGCCGCAACCGGGTCGAACGGTTCGGCGTCGACGTAGACGCCGCTGGTACAGTCGTCGTTGCCGATGCCGCCGAGACAGCCCCCGGCGAGCAGCGAGGCCGCTATCGAGAGGGCACCGCGTCGGTGGAGGGACACGCCCGGACGATCTCGGGGCGACGGCATATGTCTTCTGTCGCTTTCGGGGGAGGCGTGCGCCAGTTCGTCGCACACTGCCGAAACGCGTATCCCGCCCGAGCCAGCCGTTCGCCGGCGAAACACCGCGTTTAAAGATGCCCCGAGCGAACCACCGCCCATGCAGGATCGAACCTACGCGGCGGACGTGGACGCCGGCGAGTCGGCCACCGTGGCCGGCTGGGTCCACGAGATCCGCGACCTCGGCGGCATCGCCTTCCTCATCCTCCGGGACAAGAGCGGGAAGCTCCAGATCAAACTCGAGAAGGACGAGATGGACGACGAGCTGGTCGAGACCGGCCTCGGCGTCCACCGCGAGTCCGTGATCAACGTCACCGGCGACGTGAAGGAGGAGCCCCGGGCGCCGACGGGCTTCGAACTCGTCCCCGAATCGATCGAGGTCGTCGCCGAGGCCGACCCCGAGCTCCCGCTCGACCCCTCCGGGAAGGTCGACGCCGAACTCCCGACCCGACTGGACAACCGCACGCTCGACCTCCGCAAGCCCGAGGTCAAGGCCATCTTCGAGATCCGCGCGGAGGTCATGCGCGCCGCCCGGGAGACGTTCCGCGACCTGAACGCCACCGAGATCAACACGCCGAAGATCGTCGCCACCGGCACCGAGGGCGGCACGGAGCTGTTCCCGATCACCTACTTCGGCGAGGAGGCCTTCATGAACCAGAGCCCCCAGCTGTTCAAGCAGCTGATGGCCGGCTCCGGCCTCGAGACGGTGTTCGAGATCGGCCCCATCTTCCGGGCCGAGGAGCACAACACGCCGCGGCACCTCAACGAGGCGACCTCGATCGACTTCGAGTCGGCCTTCGCCGACCACCACGAGGCGATGGACGCCGCCGAGGAGATCGTCGTCTCCGTCTACGAGGCCGTCGCCGAGAACTGCGAGGAGCAGCTCGACCTGCTCGGCTACGACGACTTCGACGTTCCCGAGGGCGACTTCCCGCGCCTGAGCTACGAGGAGGCCATCGAGCGCATCAACGCCACGGGCGAACTCGACGAGCAGCTCGTCTTCGGCGACGACCTCTCGACGGAGGCCGAGCGCGCGCTGGGCGAGGACGTGGGAACCTTCTACTTCATCACCGGCTGGCCCAGCGAGATCAAGCCGTTCTACATCAAGGACCAGGACGACGACGAGACGCTCTCGACCGGGTTCGACATGATGCACCCCCGGATGGAGCTGGTCTCGGGCGGCCAGCGCGAGCACCGCCACGAGAAGCTGGTCGAAGGGTTCGAGCAGCAGGGGCTCGACCCCGAGCAGTTCGAGTACTACACCAAGATGTTCAAGTACGGCATGCCGCCCCACGCCGGCTGGGGGATGGGTGGCGAGCGCCTCGTGATGACGATGCTCGGCCTGGAGAACATCCGCGAAGCCGTGCTGTTCCCGCGGGACAGGCAGCGACTAAGCCCCTAGGCGAAGGAGCAACTGTCGAGCGGGAGCCACAGGCGACCGGTGTGTGCCTGACGCTGTTCCCGCGAGATCGCCAGCGTCTGGGTCCGGAGGACGAAGACCTGGCGAGATGCGGGACGGTTTTCGCGGAACCGCCAGCGCCTCTCGCCCTGAGAGGGCCTTTTCGGCGGGGCTCGGTCCCGCAGTCACCGAGCGACTCGACGAACCTCGCGGAGGGAACCGCCGCTTTTCGCGCGCGGTCGACCCGAGAGTCCTACTCCACGTCGGCAGCGTCGGTAGACTCCGCTTCCTCCTCGACGTCGTCGTCGGTGTAGTACTCCTCGGTCACCGTGATCCGGGCGCGCTTGATCCGGGTTGTATCGACCTGCTCGACGCGGATGCGGATCCCGTCGTACTCGATAGACTCCCCCTCCTCGACCAACCGGCCAGCCCGGTTGAAGATGAAGCCGGCGAGGGTCTCGAACTCCTCGCCCTCCGGCAGGTCGATCCCCAGCGCCTCGTTGACCTCGTCGATGTTGACCTCGCCGCGGACGAGGGCGGTGTCCTCGTCGACGAACTCGATCGCCTGCTCCTCGTCGCCCTCGAGGATGTCGCCGACGATCTCCTCGACCATGTCCTCCATCGTGATCAGCCCCTCCGTGGTACCGAACTCGTCGATGACGATCACCATCCGGAGGCGGTTGTCCTGGATCTCCTCCAGCAGTTCGTCGACGTTCTTCGACTCCGGAACGTGGAGCGTCGGCTGCACCAGGTCGTCCAGCGTCGGCTCCCCCTCGCCGTAGTGGGCCGCTCGCACCAGGTCCCGGATGTTCACGACGCCGATGATGTTGTCGAGGTTCCCCTCGTAGACGGGGACGCGTTCGTGGTCCGACTGGACACACTCCTCGATGGCCTCCTCGACGGTGGCGTCCTTCGGGACGGCAGTCATGTCCAGTCGGGGCGTCATCACCTCCTTGGCGATGGTCTGGTTGAACCGGAAGATGCGCTGGAGCATCTCGCGTTCCTCCTCGTCGATGACCCCCTCGCGCTCCCCGGTCTGAATCATGTTCTGGATCTCGTCGCGGGTGACGTAGGAGTCCTCGATCGCCGACCCGCCGCCGGTGATGCGGTTGATCGTCTGGGTGAGGTAGTCGAAGACGATGATCAGCGGCAGGAGCAGGCGCTCGGCCCACTTCAGCGGCCGGGCGATGCGGAGCGACCACGACTCGGTGTGCTCGACGGCGTAGGACTTCGGCGCGCTCTCGCCGAACAGCAGGACGACCGTCGTGATCCCGAACGTCGCGGCCAGCACGGCCTGTCCCTCCGAGAGGTAGAAGCCGAACAGCCACGTCGCGATCGAGGACATCGCCACGTTGGCGATGTTGTTGCCGACGAGAATGGTCACCAGCAGGCGGTGGGGATCGTCGAGGAGGTCCTGGACCAAGGAGGCACCGGGGACCCCCTCGTCGACGAGGGAGTCCACCCGATGGCTCTCGAGTCCGAACATCGCGATCTCCGAGGAGGAGAAGAACGCGGAGAACCCGATGAGGACGATCAGAATACCCACACCTAACGCGGTGGTGAGCGGGTCGGCATCCTGCGAGGCGGTTTGCAGAACGCCCCTGCTAAGGGCGGGGATGACCGTGGGAAGCAAGCCCATTTCGCGTCGGGGTAGTTCGGCGTCCGGATTAAGCGTTCCCCTCTCGGCGGCATACGCGGGCTCTGCAGTCGTTCAGCGGGCTCCCCCGGCATCCACGTGTCGTCGCCGACGACTTTAGGCGCTGGGCACCCAAACGGCGGGGTATGTCCGACGAACCGCCGATCACGCTCTACCGGCTGCAGGCCTGCCCGTTCTGTGAACGGGTGGTCCGGAAACTCGACGAGTACGGGCTCGACTACCGCTCCCGGTTCGTCGAACCGATGCACTCGGAGCGCGACGTGGTCAAACGCATCAGCGGCAAGCGCTCGGTGCCGGCGATCGTCGACGAGAACGCCGGGCTCACGATGTCGGAGTCGGGCAACATCGTCGAGTACCTCGAGAAGACCTACGGGGGTGAGGCCTGATGGAGTTCGACGTCGTCGAGCTCCCCGAGGCCGACCACCCCGAAGTCGGCGACACCGCGCCCGACTTCACCCGCCCGCTGGTGAACGAGGCGTTCTGGGAGGGCCGCTCGCTCTCGTCACTCACCGCGGAGGGGCCCGTCCTGCTCGTCGCCCACCCCATGGACGGCGCGTTCCCGGCCACGTACGTCTGGAACGAGATCGACGACCGCGAGTGGGCCGATGCGGTCGACGTGGTCGGCCTCTCCATCTCGACGCCGTACGAGCACGGCAGCCTGCTCGACGAGCGCGCCGACGGCGCGCGCCTGTTCTCCGACCCCGGCGCCGGCGTCGCCGAGCAGTACGGCATCGAACACGACCTCGACGGCATGGCCGGGATCACCGAGCACCGGCCCGCGATCTTCCTGCTCGACGAGGACCGCACCGTCGAGTACGCGTGGGTCGCCAGCGAGTGGCCCGACTTCCCCGACTACGACGCCGTCGAGGCCGCGATCGAGGACGTGTAGCGTCGACGACGGCGGCATCGTGTTCGACCGCGCGCTTTTTTCGCCCGCGTCTCCCGACTCCGGGTATGCGCGACGACCTGGTTCAGGCCACCAGCATGCTCGCGATGGGCGAGCTGGCGGTCTACCCGACCGACACCGTCTACGGGCTCGGCGCCGACGCCATCGCCGCCGACGCCGTCGAACGGGTCTACGAGTTGAAGGGCCGATCGCGGGACGACCCGCTCTCGATGGCGGTGCCCGACGTGGACGAAGCGCTCGAACACGTGGTCGCGACCGAGCGCGAGGAGGCGTTCATGCGCGAGTTCCTCCCCGGCCCGGTCACGGTCGTGCTCGAACGGCAGGGCCACGTCCCGGACGCGCTGACCGCCGGGCGGGACCGCGTCGGCATCCGGATCCCGGATCACGAACTCGCCCTCGAGCTGCTCGATGAGTTCGCCCCCGTCACCGCCACCAGCGCGAACCGCAGCGGCGAGGCGAACGCCACCCACCCCGACGACCTCGACGACGCGATCCGCGAGGGCGTCGGCGCCGTCGTCAACGGCGGCGAGCTCCCGGGCGGCGAGAGCACGGTCGTCGATCCCGGGGCCGACGAGATCCACCGGCGCGGCCGGGGAGCCGACGCGGTCGAAGCGTGGCTGGCCGAGCACTAGCGGCCGAGTAGCGACCGGAGCGACCGCGTTCTCACCCCGCAGTCCGCACGGTACTCGCAGGACTCGCACTTGGCGTCGTCGTCGAGCCGCGGCGGCGGCCCGTCGAGGCTCCGGACCGTCCGAAGCAGTTCCCGGTAGCGCGCCTTCTTCCGGGTGGTCAGCCGGACCCGCCGCACGACGCCGACGGCGGGGTACTCCACGAGCGCGCGGGGGACCTCGCGCTCGCGCTCCCACGCGAGCGCCTTCGCCAGCGCGACGGCGCGGACCGAGTGGGGCTCCCAGACCCCCTCCGGCGGCGGGACGCCGCCCGAGACGAGCACCGGGATCGGTGGCTCGTTCGCGTCCCCCGCGAGCAGTTTGTGCGCGACGCCGCGACAGTCCTGTCCGGTCAGCGTGGCGTCGCGCACGGCCGGATCGACGAGGCGGTCCCAGCGGTCGCCGGCCGCGAGCGCGTCGAGGTTCTCGCGGTACTCCTCGGGCGGAACAGCGAGCGGGCGGTCGGCGAGATCGGCGCGGGTCGCGTCCCGGAGTTCGGGGTACCGGAAGGCGAGTTCGCGGCGGGCTCGGACGTCGGCGGGCGGCCCGCGGTCGTCCGACTGCCGGGCGTAGTAGAGTTGACGCGGGCAGTACGCGGCGCGACCGAGGTCGCTGGCGGCGACGCGGGACACGGGAGGGGTGGTCCCGCCATCGCACTTCAAAAACGGGCTACAGTTGGGTGTTGGTCTCGATGTCCTCGGCCGCCTCCTCCAGGCCGGACTCGCGGGCGTCGGCGGCGTGGCTGTCCCGGAGATCGGCGTCGGTCAGTAGCTCGGCGAACTCGTCGGTGAACCGGTGGTTCGCGCGGGTCGCGCGGCGCTCGGCCTCGATCACCCGCGAGTAGCGCTCGACCGCCTCCGCGTCCGCGTCGAGCCGGTCGACACGCTCCTCGAGGGGCACGTCGGCGACGATGAGCTCCCGCAGGTCGTCCATCGACAGCGGCGCCTCGCGGTCCCCCTCCCGGACGAGGTGGAGGTCCAGCCGCGCGAGGGCGACCGTCCCCTCGTCGGTTTCGAGGGCGTCCGCGATCTCGGCGTCGCCCTCGCCGGCGTGGAAGCCCGTCACGACCCGGACCAGGTCGCCGTCGTCGAGCCCCGACTGGAACTCGTAGCGCTCGCGCATCCGGCCGACCAGTTCCCGGACCCGCGCCTCGGCCTCCTCGGCCGAAACCGCGTCGCCGAGGTCGCCGCGGTCCTCGGACTGATCCTCCGTGACCGTCTCCTCGCCGGTGGTCTCGACGAACAGGTCCCGGAGCTCCTCGGTTTGTTCGTCCATACTGCCGGAACGACGGGACCAGCGCGAATAAGGGTTGGGTAGCCGACGGTAACCGGTCGTAAACCGTAGCGTTAAGGTGAGTTTACGAGAAGCGTCGGACGTGTCTACCGCAACCGACTCCGTCGATCTCGTCGGCGACGAGGTGGCCGTCAACCTCGTCCGCGCCGCACTGCTGGCAGCGCTGATGGGCGCGTTCGCGTTCGTCTCGTTCCCCAACCCGTTGAACCCGGCCGTCCCCGTCACCGCCCAGGTGCTGGGCGTGTTCCTCGCCGGGATCTACCTCGGGCCCGCGTGGGGCGGGTTCGCGATGGCGCTGTACGTACTGGCCGGCGTGCTGGGCGCCCCCGTCTTCTCCGGCGCCAGCGCCGGGCTGGCAGAGATCTTCGGCCCGACCGGGGGGTACCTGCTCTCCTACCCGTTCGCGGCCGCACTGATCGGCGCCGTCGTCCACGGCGTCAACGGCCTCGTCGATCCGGAGGGCGTCTCGCTCCCGCGGCTGGTCGGCGCGATGACCGCCGGCACGGTCGTGATCTACGCGCTCGGGATCGCCGTCTACTGGTACTACCTCGACACCAGCCTCGTCGCCGCGATCGTCGGCGCCGGCCTCGTGTTCGTCCCGGCGGAGGCGGTGAAGATGGCCGCCGCGATCGGCATCGTACGCTCCGACGAGGTGCAGGCGACCTGACGTGCTCGAACTGGACGGCCTGACCCACGAGTACGACGGCGCCCGCGCCGTCGACGGCGTCTCCCTGACGATCCCGGACGGCGAGTTCCTCGTGCTCTGTGGCCCGAACGGCTCCGGGAAGTCGACGCTCGTCCGCCACCTGAACGGCCTGCTCGAACCGGATGCGGGCGAGGTGCTCGTCGACGGAACCGTCGCGAGCGAGGACCCCGTCGCCGCCCGAACCACCGTCGGGATGGCGTTTCAGGAGCCCCGGGACCAGTTCGTCGCCGCGACCGTCGGCGGCGACGTGGCCTTCGGCCCCGAGAACCTCGGGCTCTCCCACGACGAGATCGACCGCCGGGTCGAGGCCGCGATCGAGGCGGTCGGCCTCGACGGCCGCGAGGACGACCGGATCGAGACGCTCTCCGGCGGCGAGCGCGAGCGCCTCGCGGTCGCGGGCGCGCTGGCGATGGAACCGAACCACCTCGTGCTGGACGAACCCTTCACCGGCCTCGATTCGCCCGCCCGCGAGCGCCTGCTCGCCCGCCTGCGCGACCTCCACGCCGACGGCACGGGATTGATCGTCGTCACGCACGACCTCCGGGACGTGCTCCACGACGCCGACCGCGTGGTCTGTCTCGCCGACGGCGAGGTGGTCGTCGACGCGGGGCCGGAGGCAGCGACCGAGGAACTGACCGAGTACGGCGTGCGCGTACCGGATCGCTGAGCGATGCTCGGCTACCAACACGGCGACTCGCTCGCTCATCGTCTCGATCCCCGGACGAAGTTGGCGGTCCAGTTGACCTTCGCCGTCGCCGCGTTCGCCCACACCGACCCGCGCGGGCTGGCGGTGCTGACCGTCGTTACGGCCGGCGCACTCGCGAGCGCCCGGCTCTCCCCCGTCGCGGTGCTCTGGGGCTACCGCTTCCTCCTCCCGCTGCTCGCGGCCGCGGTGCTGTTCGAGCTGGTGACGCTCGGCCCGCCGTGGCTCGATCTCGCGGCGGCCGTCGACCCGCTGCTCGCGAGCTACCGGACGCTGCTCATCGTCGCCGTCGCCGCCGGCTACGTCCGGACGACCGCGGCCCGCGAGTCCCGCGCGGCGGTGCAGTGGGCGATCCCCGGGAAACCGGGGCGACTGCTGGGTGCGGGCGTGGGGCTCGTCTTCCGGTTCCTGCCCCTCCTTCGCCGGGATCTGGCGGCGATCCGCGACGCCGAGCGGGCTCGCTTGGGCGACGAGCGGCCCACCCGTGAACGACTCCAAACCGTCGGCGCGGCCGGGCTCCGCCGGGCGTTCGCGCGGGCGGACCGGCTCGCGATGGCGCTCTCAGCCCGGTGTTTCTCGTGGAACGCGACGCTGCCGCGGATCCGGTTCCGGGCCGTCGACGCGCCGGCGCTGGCGCTGGCGGCGGGGTTGGCGGCGTCCGTGTTGGTCTGAATCGCCGCCGGCAGTCGCTCGCAGTCGGCACCATTTAGGTGACGGCACCGCAGCACACAGGGTATGCTTGCACAGACGCGCGAGACGTTCTGGACGATTTCGCCGACGGGGAAGGCGGCCTTCTACTTCCTCGCGGCGGCGGCGATCCTCGTGTTCGCCGTCGGCGTCTACGAGCGCTTCCGGCGCTACGCACGGGCGAAGGAGGACCCGTTCCCGCGGCTGGACGACCTGCCGGGCCGCGTCGTCGACGCCGCGACCACGGTGCTCTCGAACCGGAACCAGTTCGACCGTGACCTGTACGCCGGGCTGATGCACGCGTTCATCCTGTGGGGGTTCCTGACGCTGCTCATCGGGACGACCATCCTCGGGTTCGACATGGACGTGTACCAGATCGTAACCGGCGCCTCGTTCTTCAAGGGCGACTTCTACCTCGCGTACTCGCTGGTGATGGACGCGATGGGGCTGCTGTTCGTCGTCGGCGTCGGCATGGCCATCTACAAGCGCTACAGCCAGCGCGAGGGGCGCCTCTGGGGCAGACACACGAGCCTGGAGGACGACGCGTTCGTCTGGACGCTGTTCGCGCTCGGGATCGGCGGCTACCTGCTCGAAGGCCTGCGCATTCGCGGGACGGGCTTTCCCGACTTCGAGACCGTGAGCTTCGTCGGCTACTTCGTCGCGATGGTGATCGAGGGCGTCGGCATCGACGCCGCCGGCGCCGAGGCGCTCTACTGGTGGGGCTGGTGGTCCCACTCGCTGATCGCCTTCGGCTTCGTCGCCTTCGTCCCCTACGCCAAGCCGTTCCACATGATCTCCAGTTTCGCGAACGTGGTCGTCAGCGACGACAAGGCCGGCGCACGCCTTCCCTCCGTCCCGGCCGACCTCGACGCCGACACCGGCGCCGAGTCCATCGACTCCTTCACCTGGAGCGAGACGCTGGACCAGGACGCCTGCACGAAATGTGGGCGCTGTTCCTCGGTCTGTCCCGCGAACGCGTCCGGCCGGAACCTCGATCCGCGTGACGTGATCCTCGACCTGAAGAGCTACCGCGAGGAGGTCGACGCCGGCGGCGAGGAGATCGACATCGTCGCCGACGGCGGCGAGTCGGTGATCGCCGCCGAGACGATGGAGTCCTGCCTCTCCTGTATGGCCTGCATGGACGCCTGCCCCGTCGACATCGAGCACCTGACCAGCTTCACGAAGATGAACCGCCAGCTCGTCGACACGGGCCAGGTGAACTCCGAGATGCAGGACGTCTTTCAGGACGTGATGCAGAAGGGCAACACGTTCGGCGACCCCAACCGCAAGCGCGGCGACTGGTCGGACGACCTGGAGTTCGACGTGACCGACGCCCGCGAGGAGGAGGTCGAGTACCTCTGGTACGTCGGCGACTACCCCAGCTTCGACGACCGCAACAAGAAGGTCGCCCGCGCGCTGGCCCGGGTGTTCGAGGCCGCGGACGTGAGCTACGGGATCCTGTTCGACGACGAGAAGCACGACGGCAACGACATCCGCCGCGTCGGCGAGGAGTTCCTCTACCTCGAACTCGCGGGCCACCACGTCGAGTCCTTCGAGGAGTGTGAGTTCGACCAGATCGTCTGCACCGACCCCCACTCGTTCAACACGATCAAGAACGAGTACCCCGAGATCGACTTCGCGGAGTTCGCCGACGACCCCGTGATGCCGTTCGAGTACGACGAGGAGTGGAACGCCGACGGCGAGATCGGCGTGTTCCACTGGACGCAGGTCGTCTCGGACCTCGTCGACGCCGGGCGACTCGACCTCTCGGGCGCGGATCTGGACTACACCGTCACCTACCACGACCCGTGCCACCTCGGCCGGTACAACGGCGAGTACGAGGCGCCCCGCCAACTCATCGAGGCCACGGGCTGTGAGCTCCACGAGATGCCCCGGAGCCGCGAGGACTCGTTCTGCTGTGGCGGCGGCGGCGGCGGCCTCTGGATGGAGTTCGACGACGAACCCAAACCCAGCGAGGAGCGCCTGCGCGAGGGCGTCGAGGACACCGCCGCGGGCGGCGAGATCGAGAAGTTCGTCGTCGCCTGTCCGATGTGTACGACGATGTTCGAGGACGGCCGCAAGACCGGCGGCTTCGAGGACGACCTCGAGATCGTCGACGTGGCCGAACTGCTGGAGGAGGCGCTGGACTCGCAGGGCGCGCTGGCGTCGGTCGGCGCCGACGACGGCACGACGGCCGCGAGCGCGGACTGAGTCGCTCGACCCCACCGAGACCCCCTCACGCCCCGCACCACACGCGTTTTACCCCTCGGCCGACAACCCGAGGTATGACCGACCCCGAGACGCTCTCCGTCACCATCGTCGACGGCTACGTCGACGAGCCGGCCCACTTCGGGGTGCCGCCGTACGTCTCCACCTACCCCCGGTTCACCGCCGGCGCGCTCGTCGACGCCGGCGTCCCCCGCGAGCAGATCACCTACCACACGATCGACGAACTCCGGGACGACCGGATGAAGTGGGGCGACGTGTCGACCGCCGACCTGTTCGTCTACGTGGGCGGGATGACCGTCCCCGGCAAGTACGTCGGCGGGACTCCCGCCGAACCCGACGAGGTGAAGGAACTCGCCTGGACCGCGAAGGGGACCACGCTGCTCGGCGGCCCCGTCCGCTTCGGCGTCGGCGAGGAGAACGCCGGCGCCCAGGAGATGGAGCGCAAGGACCTCGACTACGAGTTCGTCGCCAAGGGCGACATCGAGGCCGCGGCGTACGACCTCGTCGACTCCGGGCTGGAGGGGTTCAACGACCGGATGCGCGACAACGCGGAACTCGACCGCTGGGCCGCCGAGGGCGCGTTCGTCGTCGAACAGCACCCCAACCACCCCGACTACCTGATCGCGGAGATGGAGACCTCGCGGGGCTGTGCCTACCGCTGCTCGTTCTGTACCGAACCGCTCTACGGCAACCCCGCGTTCCGGACGCCGGACTCGGTCGTCGAGGAGGTCGACCGGCTCTCGGACCACGGCGTCGAACACTTCCGGCTCGGCCGACAGGCCGACATCCTCGCGTTCGGCGGCGACGGCGAGGCGCCCAACCCCGACGCGCTCCAGGAGCTCTACGGCGGGATCCGCGAGGTGGCGCCGGACCTGCAGACGCTCCACCTCGACAACATGAACCCCGTGACGATCACGGACTACCCCGAGGCGTCGCGGGAGGCGATCGAGATCATCGCCGAGCACAACACGCCCGGCGACACCGCCGCGTTCGGCCTGGAGTCGGCGGACCCCGTCGTGCAGGAGCAGAACAACCTGCTCGTCACCGCCGACGAGTGTCTGGAGGCAGTGCGGGTGGTGAACGAGGCCGGCGGCTGGCGGCCGGACGAGAACCGCCTCCCCAAACTGCTGCCGGGGATCAACCTCGTCCACGGGCTGGCGGGCGAGCGCCCGGAGACGTACGACCACAACCGACGGTTCCTGCGGCAGGTGTACGACGAGGGGCTGATGCTCCGCCGGATCAACATCCGGCAGGTGATGGCGTTCGCCGGCACGGAGATGGGCGACACGGGCGCGGACATCGCCAAGGAGCACAAGGAGCAGTTCCAGGAGTACAAGCGCGAGGTCCGCGAGCAGGTCGACAACCCGATGCTCCAGCGCGTCGTCCCGCCCGGGACGGTGCTGCCCGACGTGCATCTGGAGTACCACGAGGACGGCAAGACGTTCGGCCGCCAGCTCGGCACCTACCCGCTGCTCGTGGGGATCCCGGGCGAACGGGAGCTCGGCCGAGCGATCGACGTGGCGATCGTCGACCACGGCTACCGCTCGGTGACGGGCGTCCCGTACCCGCTCGACGTGAACGCGGCGTCGATGGACGAACTCGCGACGATCCCGGGCGTCAGCGACGGCCGCGCGGGCGACATCGTCGTCTCCCGCCCCTACGACTCGATCGAGGAGGCCACCGACGCCGCGGACGTGGACCTCTCGCTGTTCGCGACCGCGGACGACGCCGACGTGGACGTGACCCGAACGTTCGACCCCGGCAGTCGCGCGGACTGATGGTCGGGGAGTTCCCCGTCGAGCGCGTCCCGGTACCAGTTGAAACGCGCGCGCCGACCGGTACGACCAACGCCTACGTCGTCGGCGACTCGCCGGCGCTGCTCGTCGATCCCGCGGGGCGTACGGGTCGCCTCGACTCGCTCGTCGCCGAGCGCGAGATCGGCGCGGTCGCGGTCACCCACACCCACCCGGATCACGTCGGCGCCGTCGCGGAGTACGCCGCCGAGACCGGGGCGGCCCTGCTCGCCCGGCGCCCCGAACGCTTCGCTGACGCGACGGGCGTCGACCCCGACCGACAGATCACCGAGGGAAGCGAGATCGAGACCGGCGCCGGCACGGTGACGGTGCTCGACACGCCGGGTCACGCCGTCGACCACGTCGCGTTCGAACTCGGCGGGACCGTGCTCTGCGGCGACCTCGCGGTCGCCGAGGGCAGCGTCGTCGTCGGCGCGCCGGAGGGCGACCTGCGGGCATACCTCACCTCGCTGCGCCGGCTCCGGGCACGTGATCCCGACCGGCTGCTGCCGGGCCACGGGCCGGCGATGGACGGCGAGCCGGCGCCGCGGGCGAGCCTCGACCGGCTGATCGGCCACCGACTGGATCGCGAGCGGTCCGTCCTCGACGCGGTTCGGAACGGCGCGAGCGACCTCGGTTCGGTCGTCGACGCCGCCTACGACAAGGACCTCGCCGGCGTGCGCGACCTCGCGAAGGCGACCGTCCGGGCCCACGTCGAGAAACTGGCTGTCGAGGGTCGGGTGGACTGGAACCGCGAGAGCGGCCGCGTCCGGCCGGAGTGAGGCCACAGCGCGCCGACGACGTTTTCCCCCGCGGTCACCGAACCCGGGTGTGTCTCTAGAAGACGAGCTCGACCGTGCCCGCGGGCTCGACACCGCCGACCTCGCCGACGCCGTCGAGTCCCTCGGCTTCGAGTGCACGCGGTGTGGCGCCTGCTGTACCCGGGAGGAGACCCCCGACGGCGAGACCGAACCGCACACGGCGACCGTGTTCCCCGACGAGGTTCGGACGCTCCAGCGGGCCGGCGACGCCGACCGCGAGTGGCGCGACGTGGCGCGGCCGATGCCCTACGGGCTCTCCGAGGGCGACGACGGCGCCGAGGGGGAGACGTTCGAGTGGGCGCTCCAGACCGACGCCTGCGGCGACTGCACCTTCTACGAGGAGGAGGACGGCCTGGGGGCCTGTACGGTGCACGCGGACCGGCCGCTGATCTGTGAGACCTACCCCTTCAGCGTCGCGCTCGACGGCACCGCCGAACCGGCCGGCGACCCCGTCGACGCCGAGGGGCTCGTCCGCGCCCACGAGTGCGAAGGGCTGGGCCGGGAGATCAGCCGCGACGACGCCGAGGACCTCGCCGCGGCGCTGAAAGAGCGCGCCGTCAGGGAACTGGAGGAGGCGATCGCGCTACGGGAGCAGTACGACCCGGTCGACGTCGGCGACGGCGAGGTGGTGGTTCACGACTCCGAAGGCGCGAAACACGCGGACGGAACCTCGATCGAGCGGGCCGAGTGAACGCGAGTTCACCGCCCCGTGAGAGCGGTACACATATTACGGAGGCCCGACTGGTCGTACTCGAGTCTCAGCTATGGAGATCTCCGACGAACTACTCTGTCTGTTCAGTGCTACAGTCCGCGAGGAGGGCGACCGGTACGTCGTCGAAGTGCCCAAACGCGAGATCGAGCGCGGCTCGCTCGAGTCGGGCGACACCTACCGCGTCGCCCTGATCGACGGGGACGGCGACGGCGGCGGCGGGACGACGACCTCAACCACCCAGCATACGGGCGGCGAGGGCGAGCCCCAGCCACCCGTCGAGAAGGGCGAAGTGCGCTACGTCGAGGTGGAGGACATCGGCAAGCAGGGCGACGGGATCGCCCGCGTCGAGCGGGGGTACGTGATCATCGTCCCCGGTGCCGACGTGGGCGAGCGAGTGAAGATCGAGGTCTCCGAGGTGAAGTCGAACTTCGCCGTCGGGGAGATCATCGAGGAGTAGCTACCCGACCTGGGCGTTCCACCAGCTGACCGAGCAGAGCTTCTCGCCCAGCGGCGAGCTTCCGATCGCCGTGTCCAGCTTCCGGAACTGCCCCGCCATCGCGTCGGGGATCTTCCGGTAGAACCCGTAGGGGAGCACGAAGTCGTGGTCCGCGTCGGCGAGCTCAAGGTCCGCCGAGCCGAGGAGGTCTTCGACCTCGTCGCGGCCGTAGAGGTGTGACCCCATCGGCAGCAGTCGGTTGTAGAGCACGCGCGTGCTGAAGTCGTTGAACGTGTCGAAGAACACCTGGTCCTTCGAGACGCGGGCCATCTCCGCCATGAACTTCCGGGGGGTGGGCGCGAGGTGGAAGAACCGCATCGCGACCACCGCGTCGAAGTGATCGTCGGGGAAGGGGAGCCGTGCGGCGTCGCCGCGCATGAACTCCACGCGGTCGTCGACGCCGGCCTGTCGGGCCTTCTCGCGGCCCTGGGCCAGCATCGCGTCGGAGATGTCCAGCCCGACGATATCCGCGCCGCGTTCGGCCAGCATCACGGTGAACCGGCCGGTCCCGCAGGCGATCTCCAGTACGCTCCGGTCCTCGACGGGACCCACGGCGTCGAGCACCGCCTGCTTCTCCCGGCGGTCGATCAGGCGGCCGCCGCGGGAGAACCGCTTGGCGTCGTACTCCTCGGCGACGTCGTCGGCCTGGTACCACTCCTTTCCCTTCACGCTATCGGGAGTCACGTGCCGAACACTAAAACCGTACTGCTTGGCGAAGGCGCCGACGCCGGCGAGACGCGTCGAAGCCTCGGCCGCTCACCCGCTGGTCATGATCCGCTCGGTCGGGATCTTGATCAGCACCCGCGGGCCCGACTCCTCGCCGTGGTGTGGGTACTCCTCGACGTCGAAGTACCGCTGGGCGAGTTCGTCGATGTGTTCTTTCGCGCCCTCCTCGGTGAGTTCGGCCTCGCCGCGCACCGCGACGTAGCGGTACGGGTCGTCCGGGTCACAGACCGAGACCGCGACCTTCGGGTTGTGCCGGACGTTCTTCTCCTTCCGGCGCCCGCGGGCGGTGTTGATCAGCACGTACTCCCGGTCCTCGTGGTCGACCCAGACCGGCGTGACGTGGGGGAAGCCGTCGGGACCGACCGTGGAGACGTGCGCGAACGACTCCGACTCGAAGACGTCGACGTGAGACTCAGGTATCACGTTTCGGGGATGGCGCCGGGCCGAAGTAAGCGTTCGGCCGGTTCGGGCGGTCGTGTTTAGTTAAGCATGAAGAGTGAGGCGTGGTGATTTTGTGCTGATCTATGGCAGAAATCACACGCCTCAGCGGTCATAGCGACTGGATTGAGTTAGATTTTGTGGAGCGAGAGCGGACTCCGAGTGAGCTGATGAAACTCGGTATTCGGCTTCATCTGTCTGGACTATCACTTTCGAATACCATTCGAGAAATTGAGAAGTTCGGTGTCAATCGGTCACGGAAAGCCGTGCATGATTGGGTGCAGAAGGCCGATCTACAGCCGGCCGACGATGCCAGTCCGGATCACGTTGCGCTCGACGAAACGGTGATCCGAATCAATGGTCAGCAGTTCTGG
>NZ_FOXI01000002.1 GCF_900115675.1 Halolamina pelagica
CCACTCCTACATCGTCTACGGCCCGCTCGCGCTCGGGACGACGACGATGATGTACGAGGGAACCCCGGATTACCCCGAGCGCGACCGCCTCTGGGAGATCGTCGAAGAGTACGAGGCCACGCAACTCTACACGGCACCGACGGCGATCCGGGCGTTCATGAAGTGGGGGACGGAGTACCCCGACGCGCACGATCTGTCGAGTCTGCGCCTCTTGGGTACCGTGGGCGAGCCGATCAACCCCCGCGCCTGGAAGTGGTACTACAAGCACATCGGCGACGAGTCCTGCCCGGTCGTGGACACGTGGTGGCAGACCGAGACGGGCGGGATGATGGTCACCACGCTGCCAGGGGTCAAAGACATGAAGCCCGGCTCCGCAGGGCCGGCGCTCCCGGGCGTCGACGCCGAGATCCTCGACACGAACGGCGAGCAGGTCGACCCCGGACGGGCGGGCTATCTGACGATCCAGAAGCCCTGGCCGGGGATGCTCCGGACCCTCTACCAGAACGACGAGCGCTTTATCGACGAGTACTGGCGCGAGTACTCCGACATCGAGAGCGACGACCCCGAGGACTGGACCTACTTCCCGGAGGACGGGGCGAAGATCGACGAGGACGACTACATCACCGTACTCGGCCGCGTCGACGACGTGCTCAACGTCTCCGGGCACCGACTCGGGACGATGGAGATCGAGTCCGCGATCGTCGGCGTCGAAGGCGTCGCCGAGGCCGCCGTGGTCGGCGGCGACCACGACGTGAAAGGCGAGGCCGTCTACGCCTACGTCATCACCGAGGACGGCTACGACGGCGACGAGACGCTCCGCGACGCCATCGTTCAGGGCGTTGAGGACGCGATCGGCCCGATCGCCCGCCCCGAACAGGTGATCTTCACGCCCGAACTGCCCAAGACGCGCTCGGGGAAGATCATGCGCCGACTGCTCGAGGACATCGCCAACGGCGAGGAACTCGGCGACACGTCGACGCTCCGGAACCCGGACGTGGTGGCCTCGATCCAGGAGCAGGTCGGCGAGTAAACGGCATAGAGCGATACAGAACTCCCCGGGCGGCTATTACGGCGGTGGCGACGAACGATCGTAACGGCTTTACTTGTTTAGGCTGGCCTAATCCGTATGGCGAACCAGTCTGGGGAGGAAGCGTTCGATCACGACGTGGTCGTCGTCGGTGGGGGGCCCGCGGGCTGTGCAGCCGGCGTGTTCACGGCGCGGTACGGGCTGGAGACGGAGATCTTCGACCGCGGACGCTCGTCGATCCAGCAGTGTGCGCACCTGGAGAACTATCTCGGGTTCCCCGGCGGCATCGACGTCGCGACGTTCGGCGACCTGATTCACGACCAGGCCGAATCCGCGGGATGTGCGATCGTTCCGGATCTGGTCGAGTCAGTCGAACGCGCCGACGACGATGGGTTCCTGGTGGAGCCACAGACTGGTGAACCAGTGACGGCCCGGCGGGTGATCGCTGCCACGCGCTACGGCGGCGAATACCTGCGCGGGCTCGACGACGAGGACGCGATGTTCGAGACCCACGAGTACGACGGCGAGACCGAGGAGTACTTCGACAAACAGTACGCCGAGAGCGACGGGACCACGCCCGTCGATGGACTGTTCATCGCTTCGCCGTACGCCGAAACGAGCCCGCAAGCGATCATGGCCGCGGGTCACGGCGCACGGGTCGGCGTCGCCGTCGTCGAGGCGGTCCGGCGGGAGCAGGGCTACCCCGACTCGGTGGCTGACTACTACGACTGGGTGCGTCCGGAGAGCGAGCGCACTGGCGAGTGGAGCGACCGCGACCGGTGGCGGGAGTTCTTCGAGAACCGGTTCCCCGACGACCACGAGCTCTCCCCGAACCGGGTTGCCGAGATCAGGGAGCGGGAAATCGACCGCCGGTTCGACATGTACATCTCCGAGGAGGAGGCCGAGCGGCGCGCGACTGCGGGCCAACGGCGCCTCCTCGACCACATCGACGACGACCTCGTGGTCGAAGCGGCCCGCGAGATCGAGGCCGAACGCGAGGAATCCGCTGCGACTGACGACTGAGACGACGATTCTCTATGACCGACAACGATCACGATCTGACGCGACGGAAGTATCTCACGTACGGAACTGCGATCGGTGCCAGCGGCCTCCTGGCCGGCTGCTCCGGCGGCGGGGGAACTGAAACGGCGCCGGCCGGCGACGGGACGGACAGCCCGACCCCGTCGTCCGACGGGACCGGGACGCCGGACAGGTACACGGCGTCAATGGCGCCCGTGGGCGAGGTCGAGTTCACCGCCGTCCCCGAGAACGTGATGGTGTACAGCCTACTGTACGCCGACATGGCCGTCGCCTACGGCCACGGCGACGCGGTGAACTCCCTCGGCTTCAGCGCCGAGGCCGGCGGGAACACCCTCGACGCCTACTACGAGCGGCAGCCGGGGGTCTCGTTCGACCACGCGGACCTCGAACAGCTGAACTCCGGGGGCGTCACCATCGACAGGGAGCTGTTCTACGAACTCGACTCCGACCTCCACCTCGTCGACCCCTGTCTGGTCCAGTCCTTCGACGGCTGGGAGCGCGAGGACGTCGATGAGGCCCGGGAGACCGTCGGCCCGTGGTTCGGTAACGCCTTCAGCCGGCGGCGGAGCGACCCGCCCGAGGGTGCCAGGACGACTACGAGTACTACACGCTCTGGGAGATCGGCGAGAACGTCGTCGACGTGTTCCGCGCGCAGTCGACGTTCGAGGAACTCGGGGCGGTCAGGGACGACCTGCTGGCGACCATCGAGTCCGGGCTTCCGGCCGAGGGCGAGCGCCCGACGGTCGCCTCGGTCATCTTCATGCAGGGGACGTTCTACCCCGCACGGACCGACACCGCGGGGTTCAGCAACGCCCACATCCGGCCGCTGGGCGCCGACGACGCGTTCGCCGGCGACGACGTGACCTTCGAGACGTCCTACGACTACGAGCAGCTGCTGGAAGTCGATCCGGACGTGATCCTCCACCGCTACGGGATCGACTCCCACTACGACGTCGGCGAGATCCGGGAGACGATCGCGGACGACCCCGCCGGCGCGGAGCTATCGGCGGTGGAGAACGATCGGGTCTACGCCGGCGCCCATCCGGTTCAGGGGCCCCTGATGAACCTGTTCCAACTGGAGATGACGGCGAAGCAGCTCTACCCCGAGCAGTTCGGCGAGTGGCCGGGGTATACCTACGGCGAGCCGTACCCGGAGATCCCGGCCGAGGATCAACTGTTCGATCGCCAGCGCGTCGCCGACGCCGTCGGCGAGTAGAGCGCTACCGGTAGGCCTCGAACTCCTCGCCCATGACGAGGAAGTAACCAGTACCGGCGACGCCGATGACGGCCGCGACGGTGAACGCGAGCTCCGGGCTCACGAACTCCCACAGGTAGCCGCCGATCGCGGCGCTGGGGATCACGATCGTGTTCCTGAGGAGGTAGTACGTCCCCGTGACGCGCCCGCCGGCGCCCCGCTCGGCCGGCCCGACGATGAGCGCCTTGTGGGAGGGTAGCCCCGCGAACCGGAGCCCCGAGAACGCGAACAGCAGTACCATCGCCCACTGGAGTGACACGGCGGGTGCGAGCACGTCGGGCCCGTAGATCAGGACGACGGGGAACGTCCCGTAGACGAGAAACCCCAGGCCGACGATGGGCTTGAGGCCGACGCGCTCGGCCAACTTCGCGGCGGGCATCATCGTCGCCAGCGCGACCAGCATCTCGACGCCCAGCAGGTAGCCGAAGAAGGCCGCGGGGGAGAGGTCGACGCCGTACGTGGTCCCCGCCAGCGCCACGGTGGCGTCGAACCCGATCTCGTAGAACTGCGTGACCACCAGCACGAAGAAGACGTACACCATCCCGTTGGCGAACCGGACGAGCGTGTCGCCGACGAGCAGCGGCCGGAGCTCGCTCGGCATCTCCCGGAGGTCCGCCCGGACCTGTTCGAGGCCGGTAAAGGAGCCGCCGATGCTGTCCTCGGTCGCGTCGTAGAGGACGTGTTGGACGACCGTGCCGACGGCGCCGAAGACTACTGCGACCGCGAGCACGTATCGGAAGCTGACCGTGAACTGGGGATCGAGCCCGATCAGCACCGCCGCGAGCACCGGGCCGGCGAAGAAGGCGGTCCGGCGGAACGTCTCGGTGCTGGCGAACCCCGCCGCCAGTCGGGAGGGGGCCGTCGCCTGCTTCACGACGGCGAACGTCGCGCCGAGGCCGAACGACTTCCAGGCCTGTGCGAGCAGCAGGCCGACGAAGATCCAGAGCCAGGGCTGGATCGTGCGGCCGGCGAGTTCGATCGTGCCGAGGCTGGAGGCGACGAACCAGATCCCGAACCCCAGCGTCGAGAGCAGTCCGAACAGCGTGAGCGCGTACCGCGAACCGAGTCGATCCGAGACGGCGCCGCCGGGGTAGGGGTAGACCGCGGAGATCACGTTCCCGACCGTGCCGTACAGCCCGATGACGAACCCCGAGGCACCGAGGGCGGCCATGTACTCGGGGAGGTACCGGCTGGTCATCTGGAAGCCGAGGCTGAACGCGAACATCGCCAGCGAGAGGGTCAGCACGTCCCGCTCCAGCGCGAAGAACTGTCTGAACTGATCCCTGACTGTCGGGTCGTCCTCACCTGCGGCCATCGACCGGCGGTTGTGTCGACGCCGAGGAATAGCTACTGCTCAGAAGGTGGCTTGCACCACCGCGAGGGTGACCGAGGAGACCGCGAGCAGCGCGGCCAGTACGACCAACACCGGGCGATACCCCGTTTCGCGGAGTTCCGAGAGCCGGATCTCCAGTCCCAGCCCCACGAACGCCAGCAGGAACAGCCAGTCGGCCGCGTTCGCGAGCGAGCCGATCTCCCCCGCGCCGAGCAGGCCGAGGTTGGCGATCGCGACGACCGCGACGAAACCGACGACGAACTTCGGGAACGGTGCCCAGAGCCGCCCCAGGGGGCCGGGTTCGTCCCCGCCGCGCTCCCCGGCCGTACGTTCGCGTGCGTAGATCACCGCGTAGGCGACGGCGACGATCCCGATGGCGGCGTTGCGCGTCAGCTTCACCAGCACCGCCCACTCGCCGGCGGTCTCCGATACCGCGAAGCCGGCGGCGGTCACGGGGCCGGTGCTGAACATCGTGAGCCCGGCCCAGATCCCGAAAACGCGGTCAGGGAGGCCGAGAACGGCACTCACGGCGGGGTAGGCGACGAGCGTCACCGCGTCGAACAGCAGGATCGTGGTCGCGGCGTAGGCGACGGCCGTCTCGTCGGCGTCGATGCTCTCGGCGACGGCGACGACCGCCGAGACCCCACAGATGCCCGAGCCCGCGGCGAGCAGCGACCCCGTCTCCCCGTCGATCCGGAACGCGAGTCGGGCCAGGGCTTCGACGAGCAGGATCGTCGCGGCCACGACCCCGACGACGAGCACCAGCACCCGCGGCCCCGCCGCGACCACGCGGTCGAGCGCGACGCTCGCGCCCGTGAGGACGATGCCGGTTTTGAGCCAGAGCTTGTGGGTGCCGACGCCCGCACGGGTGAGGTCGGGAACCCCGACCGTATTGCCCACCGCGGCGCCGAGCAAGATCGCCACGACGAGGTGGTTCAGCGGGAAGACGGCGCCCAGTACGCGGGCGACGAGGCCGAGTCCCAGAAGGAGCGCGAGACCGGGAAGGAGCGTTCGGGACACGATCACCACGGGATCGTGAGCCCGAGTCGAACCGCAGCGACGAGCAGGAGCCCCAACAGGACCGCCTGCCAGCCTTCGCCCAGGTCCATCCAGTTACGCGCCAGGTCGTCGGCGTCGATCACTACCCCAACCTGCGGGAGAGAGGTAGATACGGTTTGTGCCTGCGGCCGGCGCCGCCGGATCGACACCGGGTGAGGGTTAGCCGCCGTAGACGGCGTCCCAGCGCATCGCTCGCCGACGGTTCCCGCAGTCGTCACAGACGAACTCGTCCATCGTGCCGACGTTCACGTCGAGGCTGCCACAGACGCTGCAGTACCAGCCGTAGTGTTCCTCTCGTTCCTCGTCGAGGTAGGTCGGGTGGAACGGGCCGTCCGAGCCGCGTTCGCTCTCGTCGTAGGCGATCAGGACCGTCTCGCCGTCGTCGGTCTCCACGCGCTCGATGTCGTCGTCGGCCGCTGCCGGCCCGCGTTCGCCGACGAGCGTCACCTCGACCACGCGGTCGTCCGCGAGGCGCACGTATCGCGTGTGTTCGGGGTCGTACCCGTACTGTTCGTAGAACGCCACCCCCGCCTCGTTCGCCTCGATCACGCGGGCCTCGATCCGTTCGGCGCCGGCGTCGTGCAGCGCCGACTCGATCCGGTCGAGTAACCGGTCGGCGGCGCCCTCGCCACGCCGGTCCGGCCGGACGTGGAGCCACTCGATCTGGCCGACGCGGGGCGACTCGCCCGCGACGAACGCCTGCACGAAGCCGACGATCTCGCCGTCGTCCTCGGCGACGATCACGATCGTGTGGTCGTCGGCGAGCTCCTCGGCGATCGTGCCGGGAGAGGACTCCTCGGTCCCGTACCACGATTCGACCGCCATCCGGCGGCTCTCGTCGTCGAGTACGTCGTCGTAGGAGGCAGCGAGTGAGCGGTTCGCCACGTCCCTGATCCCGGGGATATCGGTCTCCCGTGCGACTCGAAGGTGCATACACCACCGTTCGGCGTGCGTCGTGTTCAATCTATGGCCGGATGCTCCGCCCGCGGGAGCCGATCGGCGGTCGCAGGCTCAGGCTCCCGCGTCGGCTTTCACCAGTTCGACGACGAACACGGCGCCTCGCGGCTCGTTGTCCTCGATCCGGACCTCCCCGCCGAACTGCTCGGTCAGGGTGTGGACGAGGTAGAGCCCGATCCCGGAGCCGGGGCTGTCGAGCCCCTTTTCGCCCTTGCCGAAGATTCGCTCTTTCTGGTCGTCGGGGACGCCCGGGCCGTTGTCGGCGACGCGAACCTCGACGGTATCGGCGTGCTCGGTCGCCTCGACGGTGACCTCGGGCGCCGACGAGTCGTTGTGGCGAACGGCGTTCCCGAGGAGGTTCCGGAACACCGAGGAGAGCATCTCGCCGCCCAGCACCGACGCGGTCGGGATGTCGCCGGCGACGCGGAACTCGGCGTCGGGGAACGTCTCCCGGACGGCCTCCAGTTCCGTCTCGAGGTGGCGCCGCAGATCGGTCGGTGCGGGTTCGGGGGCGTGTTCACCCGAGAGCGACTCGACGAACTCGCGGACGGTCTCGGTGAGCTCGATCACGTGGTCGGACTTCCGGAGCACGCGATCGAGCGCGTCCCGTCCCTCCTCGTCGACGTGGGGCGACAGCGTCTCGGCCCACCCGCGGATCACGGCCATGTCGTTGCGGATGTCGTGGCGCACGACGCGGTTCAGCGCCTCGAGCTGTTCGGTCTTCTCCTCGAGGCGGCGGCGGTACGCCTCCTGTTCGGTCACGTCGTTGATCGTCACCAGCTGCCCGGTCGTGACGCTGCCGGAGGTGAACGGGGAGACCGATAGCTGGTAGTAGCGGCGTTCGCCCTCGGGCCCGGTCGCGAACACCCCCGGATCGTCGAGTCGGGCCGCGAACTCGGGATCGACGGCGTCGACCGGCTGGCCGATCGAGTTCCGGAGTGCCGGGAACAGCGTCGCGGCGGCCTGGTTGAAGTCCCGCACGCGCTCGTCGCGGTCGAGGAAGACGGCGGGGGCGTCGCTGCCGCCGGTGAGCTGGACGGCCTCGAACCGCCGGACGTAGACGAACAGCGTCCCGACGGCGAAGACGGCGACGCCCGGCGGCTCGTACATCAGCGGGAGCAGCCAGTCGACCTGCTCGCCGAGGATGGTCGCGACCGCCGGCAGGCCGGTCACGACCGCGAGCGCGATCAGCGGGCGGCTGTCGGTCCCGGTGTGGTAGAACCGGTCGAGCAGCATGAAGAAGCCGACGGCGATGACCGCGTAGGACAGTCCCAGCGTGACCCAGTAGAGAAGCCCGTGCTGGATCGCGAGGTGGGGGAACGGGTCGGTCGTCCACTCGGTCGTGAAGTAGAGGTGGTGCAGCGGGTTGGTGAGTTTGAGGCCGACGAACAGGAGGAACACGCCGACCATGGCCCGTCGGTACGGCGCCTGGCGCGGGCGGCGTCCGGTGTAGGCTGCACAGAAGTAGGTCCAGGCCGCGACGGCGACGAAGGCGAAGATGAACCCGACGGTGTAGGCCGTCAACCGGAGGCTGTCGGTCGGGGCGACCAGGTAGCCGACGTAGCCCAGCGACCACAGGGCGACCGCGAGCAGGAGCCCGATGAGGCCCCGTCGGGTCCCCGGATGCTTGATCCGGAACGCGCGCGGGAGACTCAGGAGACAGGCGACCGCGGAGACGGCGAAGATACCGACGTGGGCCAGAAGCAGCGAATCCATCGCGGTTGTGTGTCAGTCATGCCCACTCGGCATAACTGCTTTGGAACCGCACCCGACGGTGTGACGGGGCGTCGTCGCCGCCGCGGTTGGCTACTTCCGGACGATGATGCGGAGCTCGTCCTCGTCCTCGAGTTCGTGCTGGAGCCCGACCTGCTGGTCGTCGTGTTTGGCTGAATCACCGCGCACGCGGGCGAACCGGAATCGGTTCAGGAACTCGTCGCCGCCGATGTCCAGGCAGGCGTCCTCGACGGTGGAACCCGGCGGCAGCACCAGGGGTTCCTCGTAGTCGACGCCCCGGCCGGGTTTGTCCATGTAGACCCGGATCAGGCCCAACTCCTCCCAGATCTCCTCTTTGAGTCCCTCCAGGCCCCGCTCCTCCTCGGCGGAGATGAAGATGGCCTCCTCGGGGTCGATGTCGTGCTCCCGGAGGTTCTCCTCGACGGTGGGGAGGTAGTCGGCGTCGATCAGGTCGGCCTTGTTGACCGTGACGATCGAGGGGAGGTAGACGCGGTTGTCCATGATCGCGTCGATGAGTTCGTCGATCGAGGGGTCGCCGCGGACGGTCACCTCGGCGTTGACGTAGCCGTGCTCGCGGAGCACGTCCTTGATCGTCTCCTCGTCCATGGAGACCGAGTCGCTGGTGGTGACCTGCAGCCCGCCGGTGTGGGATTTCGTGATCGAGATGCTCGCGGGCTCGGTGTCGAGCCGGATCTTGTTCTGGTAGAGCTCGTGGCGGAGGCGTTCGTACTGGTCGATCTCAAACACCGAGAGCATGAACACCACGAGGTCGGCGGTCCGGACGACCGAGAGCACCTCCTGGCCGCCACCGCGGCCGCTGGCGGCGCCCTCGATCAGCCCCGGGACGTCGAGGATCTGGATGTTCGCGCCGCGGTGTTTGAGCATCCCGGGGTTCACGTCGAGCGTGGTGAACTCGTACTCGCCGGTCTCCGATTCGGCGTTGGTGAGCGCGTTGATCAGCGTCGACTTGCCGACGCTGGGGAAGCCGACGAGGGCGACGGTGGCGTCGCCGGTCTTCTCGACGGCGTAGCCGTGGCCGCCGCCGGAGGAGGACTGGTTCTCCAGCTTCTCCTTTTTCTCCGCGAGCTTCGCCTTCAGACGCCCGATATGTGCCTCCGTGGACTTGTTGTAGGGCGTCTCGGCGATCTCCTCGCGGAGCTCCTCTATCTCCTCCTCGAGTCCCATCGGGCGAAAATCCGCCGTCGGCGTCGTTAAACCTGTTCCTTCCGAGCCAGTCACGGCGAGTGACCTGTGGCGACCGCCGTGTCGCCACCACAGAACTTGAGGCCGTGACTGTGCAGAGCCAACTACGGCGCGTGACCTGTGGCGACCGTCATGACAGGACTCACGCCGGGGGTGTACTGTGCCACCCCGGTACGTCCGTCGGCGTCGACTCGGGGCACGGGATCACCGTCTTCGGTAGCCTTTTCGCTCCGTCGACCCCAGATACTCGCGTATGAGCCACACGCTGGATCACGTGATGATGCGGGTCGAGGACCTGGACGAGTCGCTGGAGTGGTACACGACCCACCTCGACTACGAGGAGAAGGGTCGCTGGGAGGCGGACACCTTCACCAACGTCTTCCTCGGGCCCGAGGACGTTCACGACGACGGCGCGCTGCTGGAGCTCACCTACAACCACGACGGGCGCTCCTACGAGCTGGGCGACGCCTGGGGCCACATCGCCGTCCGCGTCGAGGACGTGAACGAGGCCTACTACGAGCTGATGGACGAGGGCGTCGAGGACTACCGCCGCCCCGAGGACAACCCCGGCTACGCGTTCGTCACGGACCCCGACGGCCACGAGATCGAGATCGTCGAGCGCGACCACGGCGCCCGCTGGAGCATCGACCACACGATGATCCGCGTCGAGGACGCCGACGCCTCGCTCGGCTGGTGGACCCGGAAGATGGGCTACGAGACGACCGGGCGCTGGGAGGCCGACACGTTCGCGAACTACTTCCTCGCCCCCGAGGACGCCGCCGAGGAGGCGATGTCCGTCGAGCTCACGTACAACTACGACGGGCGCACGTACGACCTCGGCGACGCCTGGGGGCACCTGGCAGTCGAGTGCGAGGACCTGGAGGAGTTCTGGGGGACGCTGATGACTCGCGAGGCCGAGGACTACCGCGATCCGGAGTCGTGTGACTACAACTACGCCTTCACGAAGACGTTCGACGGCCACGAAGTCGAAGTCGTGACGGAGTAAGCGAGCCCCAGCGTTCTCTCGCGACTATCGGTCGTAGACGCTATCGCGTTTGCCGATACGGCGAACGCGCAGTACGCCCGCTTCCTTGTCCCAGTCGATGATGACGCGGTAGTCGCCGACCCGGAGTCGATACAGGGTCGACCCGGAGAGGCGCTTCAAGTAGTGGTCCGGAAAATCGGTAATCGAGTGGAGCTTCTCCGTGATGCCTTCGCGTACGTCCGGTTCAGCGTCGGCCAGCCAGTCCGCGGCTTGCTCCGAAATCCGCACCTCCGTCATTCGTGGAGTCGATCATCCAGTTCGTCCATCGAGAGGTACTCGTCCTCGTCGGCAGTCGCGTCCAGTTCGTCAGCGAGCTCCGGGTCGAGTTCCGGGGCGACCTCGGCCCACCAGACCACGCGGTTGCCGAAGTCCTTCTTGCCTAAGTCCCCGTCACGGTGCATCTTCTCGAGTCGATCGTGGAGTGCCCGTCGTCCAATGGGCAGTTCCTCGGCAACCTCCGCGGTGGTAAGTGGCTCCTCGTCGGCGAGGCGGTCGAAGACCAGCAGGATATCCTGCCGGCTGGCGGACTCGCTGAACTCACCGCCGCCTTCACGAGCGAAATCGTCGCTGGACATGCTGCCGACTACGCTTTCGAGATACTTCACGGTTTCCTACGTAGGAGGGCCGTGTCTTCTCGGTAGTTCTCACACTACCTCGGCGACGCCTTGGGCTACCTCACGGTATGGTGTAACAACCTCGAGAAGTTCTGGGGGACGCTGATGACCCGGGAGGCCGAGGACTACCGCGATCCCGAGTCGTGTGACTTCAACTACGCGTTCACGAAGCCCTTCGACGGCCACGAAGTCGAAGTCGTGACGGAGTACCGCCGGCACTCGTTCTTTCTCCTTGGCTCTTCGCACGTGAGCGCGCGGGCGATCGCTCAATCGGCGTCGACGACGGGCTCACCGCACGCCACGGATAAAGGAGGGGTGGACCGGCAGAAAGTACTTAAGCGGGGTGTCCGGGTAGGACCGCTCTCGCGGCCGTTCCCGGGGTTGTGACGGTGTAACACGCCACTCGGGTACCCACAAGACATTTATAACCAGCTGTGCTTGTTTCCGATACCCCTACCCATGGTGGCAACAGCGAGTATCGCCGTTCGGTTCGGCGTGGAAGTTGGCGCCGCCGACTGCAGTGCAGAACCCTAACACACAATGACAGACAACTCAGACAAGATCCGCAGCATCGTTCTGGCTGCGCTGATGGTGTTCAGCGTCTTCGCTGGCACTGTTGCGTTCGCCGGAACTGCTGCTGCGGCTGGTAACGGTTCGTTCGCCACTCCGGATAGTTCGGAGCAAGGCGCTGACACGAACCTTGAGGCATCGTTCACCGTCGATTCTGACGACGTAGATAACAACGACCACCAAGAGTTCCGGATCACATTCTCCGGAGCAAGCAACTTCGACAACGGATTCGCGTCCGACATCGGTTCGGGGGACGTGACTGTGTCTTCCACCGGTGCTTCGCTTGACGGGAAGAACGTCAATTCCGTTGAGGTAAGTAACGAAGGAGCGACGCTCGACGTCACTCTGGATTCCTCGGCCACGCTTGACGAGGGTGACACGATCACCATCACGGTCGAGAACTCGCAGTTCCAGAACCCGAGTGATGACGCCACGTATACGGGTCATATCGTCGTCTCCCCGCAGTCTTCGTACACTGGAGATTCGGCCAGTGCCGATCTTGAGGTGACGGAGGCAACATCCGGTGGTGCCGGTACGCCGTCGGATGTGTCCGCTAACAGCGCAGTTCACTTTGACAACGATACGTCCGATAGTGTAACGCCTGTCATCGAGATCGCGTTCGAGAGCTACGTTGACCTCTCCGGTGGACAGGACTTCGTAGTCAACTTCGCGGATGGTACGACTGAGAACGTCACCGAGACTGATTACGAACAGACAGATGACGGCCGAGTCGTTCTAACGGTCGACGAACTCAACAGCTCCACTGAGAGCGTTACGGTTCCCCACGAGGCGGTTGGGACCGATAGCGATGTCGACGTTGATGTCACCTACGCACCGGTGACTGTCGACGCCTCGAACAAGAATTCGGACGTGAGTAACACGTCGGCCTACATTGGATCGAACGTCGTCGTTCGTTCCGATAAGGTGGACAAGTCCTTCGACTTCAGCGGTAATGTATACTCCCCGACGCGTGGAACTGGGGACCACAGCAAGGTCTTCGTGATTGACACGGACGACTTTAGCGAAGGGCTCATTGAGGTTGACACCCAGGATGACGGCGACGTTAACGCCAAGATCTCCATGGAAACCCTGGGTCTTTCCGTCTCGGCTGACGACGTCAAAAGCGACACGGACGTCACCGGGACCGTTGAGGCTGACGACATCAACCGACCGATCGACGTCGCGCTGGTCGACAGTGACGACGATGTCGTCGACAGCACCCAGGTGAACCTTGGTTCGAGCGGTAACGCCGACTTCACCCTGGCCAACCAGAGTGCCGGCAACTACACGGTTGTCGCAACGGACGTGAACACCGGCGTCGAGGCGACGACCGACGTTAACGTCACTGCGGCCGCCGAGGGCGCAGTCACGTTCACTAACGACACCTACGTCGTCCCGCAGGGTGGCATCGCGAACATCACCCTTGACGTCGTGGGTACGACCGAGGGTTCGCTCGTTATCGGGCAGAACCAGAACTCGGGCTACCAGGCTAACGTGACCTTCGTCGACGAGGACGAGGACGGCGAAGTCACTATCCAGTTCAACAGCTACGAGGCTGGTAACCAGAACGCCGAAGTCGTCAACGCTGCAGGCGAAGACACGGCGACGCTGCACACCCACACTGACCTCGGTTCCAACGATCTGCTCGCTGAGGGTGGCTACGACCTTGCCGCCGTCGCGGGTCATGAGAGCAACGGTACCAAGGTCTTCAACAGTGGCGAATCTGACTTCAGCTCGCTCGGCATCAACCCCCGCTCGACTGACGAGATGGTCCTCTGGACCGCTCCCAGCTCGGCGGACGCTGACGAGCTGCTGACCAGTGTCACCGAAGACTCCACCATCGCTAGTGGGGACTGGGTCGTCCATCAGGTCTCCGCGACGGGTCTTGATGGTCTCGTTGACTCGGAGGGTGGCCTCTCGGATGCGCTCGACAATGGTGTGAACGTCACGGTTGAGCAGACCGAGGAGACCACGCGACAGAACCGTCAGCCCAAGACGCTCGACGTCACTGAGGCGACGGAAGACGGCGACCTCAAGTTGATCGCCGACGCGGAGAACGACTCCTACTACATCGCGCTGGACACGTCCACGGACGCATTCGAGCGAGTGGACAGTAGTGATACCGTCACGGCAGACGGTCTCTCTGCCAGCACCGATGAGGAGTTCATCTCGACCTTCACTGTCTACGACGAGAAGCTCGTCGGAGGCACGAGTGATTCGGACCACGAGTCCGTGAACGCGACCTTCGAGGTCGTCGCGGGGACGGCTTCCCTCGACGAGACCCCGGTGAACGTGACGGCTGAGACGAACCAGACGATCTCTGGTACGTCCACGCTCGCGCCGGGCACCGAGATTCAGGTGACCGTCCAGAGCACGGACGACACCTCGCCGCGGTTCTACAACAACCCGACCGCGACGGTCCAGGACGACGGTACCTGGAACATCACCATGGACTTCGACGAGCAGTCCACCGGTGACACCTTCAGCGTGAGTGCAGGCAGCTACTTCGACGCTGACGGTAACGTCGTCGAGAGCACGACCGAGGCGACGCCGACGGCGACGCCCGAACCGGACACGGAGACGGCGACGCCCGAACCGGACACGGAGACGGCGACGCCCGAACCGGACACGGAGACGGCGACGCCCGAACCGGACACGGAGACGGCGACGCCCGAACCGGACACGGAGACGCCCGAGGACGACACCACCACGACGACGACGCCCGGCTTCGGCGTCGCTGTCGCGCTGGTCGCACTCCTCGCCGCGGCGCTGCTGGCCGGTCGCCGAGAGTAACTGACTCTCGCGACTCCCAGTAACTAACTACCGGCTTCGCGCCGGTCCTCCGGTTTCACTTCTTTCGAACGCTACACCGAGCAGCGACGGCTGTCCGCCGGCGATACCCACAACGGTAAGGGATTTACCCGCGGACCGTCTCGCTCCAGTATGGCCGGTATCGCAGACGCTGTCCCGCCGTGGCTGCTGGACGTGACAGACGTCCTCGCGTGGGTCGTCATCGGCGCGTTCGCCCTCGGCGCGGTGCTCGAGATCACCGCCCGCCGCCGGAACGACGCGGCCGATGGGTCGCTCGCGGCCGTCGTCGGCGACGGCCGCCGCCGTCTCGAGCACGCGCGGCGCGTCTCCACCGGCGCGTGGGGGCTGTTCGGGCTGTTCTGGCTGCTGCTGTTCCCCCACTTCGCGTTCGTCCACAAGAGCTACGTCGAGGGCGTGCTGGCGCTGATCGCGGTGCCCGCCAGCCTCTACGCGGGCTACCTGCTCTGGCAGGGCCGCGACACGCTGTTCCTGCTCTCCCGTGCGACGGCGATCATGGGGCTGATCTACCTCCCCTTCGAGACGATCCCCGCCGTCGAGGTGGCGGGGCTGCGGATCCCCGCGCCGCGGCAGGTGCTGATCGAGATCGTCACCACCCAGACGGGCTGGCTGATGGACCTGTTCGGCGCCCACCCCGAACTGATCGTGGGCCCGCAGGGCTACCAGAACACCTACGAGTTCGTCGCCAGCGACGGGCAGATCCTCCACTTCTCCGTCGTGCTCGCGTGTACGGGGCTGGGCAGCATCGCGATCTTCGCGGGGCTCATCGCCGCCGTCCGCGCGCCGCTGCGCCGGAAGCTCCGCGCGCTGAGCGTCGCCGTCCCCATCATTTACGGGCTGAACCTCGTCCGTACCACGTTCATCGGGATCGCCTTCGGCGAGCAGCTACTGCATATCTACCCCGACCTGGTGCTGACGATGTTCGGGGGCTCGGACCCCTACCGCGTCTCGTGGTACGTCTCGGACCGCATCATCAGCCAACTGCTCGCAGTCGTCGCGCTGGTCGGCGTCACCTACCTCGTGGTCCGGGAGCTCCCGGAGATCCTCACGATCATCGAGGACGTGCTGTACATGGTGACCAACGAGGAGTACGACCTCTCGACCGCGCTGGACCTGCCGCGGAGCCCGGCGGCGTCGCAGTTCCAGGCCAGCGACGACTGACGAGCGAACTCAGTTCTCGTCCAGTAACGCCGTCGGCGCGCCGGCCAACTCCTCGAGCGCCTCGGCCTCCAGGTGGTGCGGCGCAGCCGGCACCACGAGCAGGTGCAGGGGCCCGCCGAACTCCCGATCCGCCAGTTCCGAGAGCCGATCGGCCGCCACGACCGGCTCCGGGCTGCCCGCCCGGGCGACGACGACGCCGAGTTCGTCGGCCCAGTGCTCCGCGAGCAGGCCGGCGGCGTAGTCGCCGGTCATGTAGCGCTCGTCCTCGCCGAGCCCGGCCGCGTCGGCGGTGGGGTCGTCGACCTTGATGTCGAGGTAGACCAGCGTGTGCAGGTCGCGCTCGCGGTTGGCCTCGATCGTCTCGATCACGCTGTCGGGCACGTCGCCGCCGCCGTGGGCGCCCGGGAACGGTAGCGTCGTCGCCTTCCCGAACCGGTAGTTCTGCAGGCCCGTCAGCCCCGCGGCGGCCGACTGGGCGGAGACGCCGTGGATCACGCGCGTCTCGATCCCGCGTTCGTGAGCGCGCAGGCGCAGATCCACGTGGGTCGTCGAGATCATCGTGTCCCCGGCAGTGAGGAAGGCAACGTCCTCGTCCTCGGCGGCGTCGAGGATCGGCGCCGGATCGCGCTCGACGCCCGCGCGGTCCCGCACGTCGATCCCGATGTCGTGGAACGACTCGAGGGCCTCGACGGTCGTCCCGACGAGGCGGCTGGTGTAGAACTCCGCGAACGCGCGATCGGCCCCAGCGAGCGCCTCCCGCCCCTCGACGGTGATCGACCGCTCGTCGTAGAGCCCCAGTCCGATGAACGTGAGCATGGGCGGTTCTGGGGGAGCACGACCCAAAGCGGTGTCCATCGACTGCGGGTGACACGGCGGCAAGGAATACGTACCTCGGGCCGACAGGGGAGTGTATGAGCGATTCAGACCCAGTCGAGGAGGCCGCGTCGGACGGGCGGGACCTCTACGATATCGCGACGTGGGAGCCACGGACCGTTCTCGACCGGACGGCGGTGCGCCTCCACGGCGCGCTGTCGGGGGTGGCACGGCTGTCGGTCGTCCTGCTCGCGGCGTTCGTGTTCCTGATCCAGGTCGGCGGCGTCGTGTGGCTGGCGAGTCGGAACCCGACCGTCGGCGCGGTCGCGCTGCTGTCGGCGCTGCCGGCGCTCGTGCTCGTGGCGTTCGTCTGGCGGCAGGACGTGGTCGAGAAGGAGCCGATCGACACGCTGGCGGTGACGTTCGTCCTCTCGGTGCTGTTCGCGAGCTTCGCGGCGACGGCGAACACGCTCCTCCAGGGCACCTTCCGGATGATCCCGCTGGTGGGGATGGGGCTGTTCTTCTTCCTCGTCGTCGCGCCGGTCGAGGAGGCGGTGAAGTGGCTCGCGGTCCGCCTCCACGCCTACCGCCGGCCGGAGTTCGACGCCGTCATCGACGGCGCGGTGTACGGCGCCGTCGCCGGCCTCGGCTTCGCGACCATCGAGAACACCCTCTACGTCGTCCAGGGGTTCCTGCGGGCACAGGAGGCCGGCGCCACGCAGGCGATCGGCGCCGCGATCGGCACGGCGACCTCGCGGGCGCTCGCGGGGCCGGGCCACGTCATCTACTCGGCGTGGGCGGGCTACTACCTCGGGCTGGCGAAGTTCAACCGCGAGAACCGTGGCCCCATCGTGGTCAAGGGGCTGCTGATCGCCGCGTTGCTCCACGGCGGCTACAACACGACGGTGACCTACGTCCCGGCGCTGTTCTCGCCCCCGAACTGGTGGTACCTCCTCTTCGTCGTCGCCTTCGACGGGACGTTCTTCTACCTGCTCTACCGGAAGCTGGGGCGCTACCGCGACAATTATGCCGCCGTCAACGGGGAGGCGAGATCGGACGAGGCTGACGCCGGTGAGTCGGACGACGCCGACGGGAGGGAACCGGACGATACCGAGGAGAGCGAATCGGACGAAACCGGCGAGCGAGCGAGCGAGAGGGCCGGATCGGGCGACGACACCGACTCGACGGGGGACGCCGTCCAGTCCGACGATCCAGGGCCGGTCTGGGACGCGCCGGACCGGACCGATCCCGTCGACGACGACGAGGGAGACCGCGACGGTTCCGGGCGCTGACTACTCGGCGCGGTCGACCCGCGGGTCGAACAGTTCGTAGTAGGCGTCCTGGAGGAAGTTCACCGCCACGACGAGCGCGACCGGAAGCAGGACCACGCCGAAGATCAGCCCCGGGATCCGGCTCCCGACGGCGTCGATGGTCAGCGTGCCGAACCCCGGCGTGCGGGTCACCCACTCCACGGCGTACAGTCCGACGAGCACGATCCCGAGCATCTCCGAGGAGAGCACGGTCAGCAGGCGCGCCGCGGAGTGGGGAAACACGTGCCGGCAGATCCCGAGCAGCCCCACGCCCTTCGCCCGGGCGGTCTTGACGAACGGCTCGCCCGCGTACTGCTCCAGATCCGTCCCGGCCGCCCGGAGTTGGATCGCGAACAGGTAGAACGTCATCGTGAGGAACGGCCACAGCGCCGCCCGGAGGTTCCGCGTCGAGAACGGGGTTTCGCGGGTGTTGTATCCCAGGTCCACGATCCGGCCGGCCAGCCGGAACACGAACACCGGGAGGTAGATGTGGACCAGGTACGCGAACAGGAAGACCGGGGTCGCGACCGCGGCCGCGCCCAGCAGCGTCGTCTTCTTGGTGAGGTCGCGGCGCTCGACCGCGACGGCGAGCAGCTGGACGACCGTGCCGGCGACGACGGCGATGATCGCCGCGGGGAGCAGGTAGATCAGCGTCACCACGATCGAGTCAACCAGCAGCGAGGTCACGGGGACCACGCCCTCGTTCGTCCGGATGCTACCCAGATCGAGCGTGAGCACGCGGACCGTCCACTCGGTGAACTGCGAGAACAGCGGCTCGGCCTGTGCGGCGAAGCGCGGCTCCGGGTAGGTGGAGACGAACGACCGGGGGACGTAGCCCATCGGCGTGGCGTTGGGGTTCTTGGTGAACGCCATCGCCAGGAAGGCGACGACGAAGGCGATCGCCATCGACAGCACCGTACGACCCCCGCGCCGGAGGAGCGTGAGGGCGCTATCCATCGGCGCGTCGTTCGCGGCTGTCGGCTTGCTGTGTGGGCACCGGGAGGGGAGACCGCTGCGGGCGGGGCATCTGTTCCGTGTTGGAAACACCCAAGCTATTAGTCGTGTCGGCTCGCGACGACATAGACACTGCTCCGATGAGTGACGAGCCCTCCACGGACGCCGATCGGTTCGAAAGCATCGACTGGAGCGAGTTCGACGCCGACGACACGACGGTCGGGGTCCCCCGGTGGCTGCCGGCGACGGCGGCGCTACTGGTCGTCGCGTTCGCCTACGACTACCTCACCGTCGAAGGGGTCCCCCTCGAGATCACCGGCCTCGACTGGCTGTTGATCGCGGGGCTGTTCGTCCTCGGCTCGCTGATCGTGATCCCGGCCACCCAGAGCCCCGAGCAGGTCGGCACCTACTGGGCGCAGTTCCGACAGGACCGCCTCGCGGTCGCCGCGCTTGGCTATCTGGGCCTGTTCTTCCTCGTCGGCCTGTTCGGTCCGTTCTACTTCAACGACCCGCGACTCCACGTGCTCTACTCCTCCCAGCCGCCGGTGTGGGGGAGCATCGACCCCATGTTCGTCCCGCGCTGCTACGGCCCGATCGTCGACGGCCGGTGTCAGGGGACGTGGGACTTCCCGCTCGGCACGAACGCGATCGCGGGGAAGGACGTGGTGACGCTGCTGGTGCTCGGGACGCGAACCAGTCTGAGCGTCGTCCTCGGCGCCGCGGCGATCGTCGTCCCGACCGGCGTCGGCGTCGGCGTCGTCGCCGAGTCCATCGGCGGGCGCGTCGAGACGGTGCTGATGTGGCTGGCCGAACAGCTGCAGACGTTCCCCGCCATCCTGATCTACTTCCTCCTGTTCTTCTGGATGGTCGAGGGGCGGCTCCGCCTGCTGATCGCCGTCCTTGGCTTCGTCAGTTGGGGCGGGCTGGCCCGCCTCGTCAGAAACGAGATCCGGGTCCGGCGCAACGAGCAGTACGTCCAGGCGGCCCGCCTCGGCGGCGTCGACGACCGACGCCTGCTCGGCCGCCACCTGCTCCCCAACATCGCGCCCTCGGTGCTGACGAACGTCACCCTGCAGGTGCCGCTGTTCGTGCTGATCGAGGTGTCGGTCTCCTTCATCGTGATCGCGCTGGCGGGCGGCACGACGACGCTCGGCGATCCGACGAACTTCTCGTGGGGCGAGCAGATCTACAACGCGCTCTTCTCGGTCGGCGCGCCCGCCGCGTGGTGGCTCGCGGGGTTCCCGCTGCTCCTCCTTTTCCTGACGGTGTTCGCGTTCAACGTCGTCGGCGACGCGATGGTCGACGCGCTGGAGCCCCGCAGCGACTAGTCGCCCGTCTCCACCCGCGGGTCGAACAGCGAGTAGTACGTCTCCCGGGCCGTGTTGACGACGGTGACCACGAGGACGGGGAGCAACACCGCGGCGAAGATCAGCCCCGGCCCGCGGCTCCCGGCGGCGTCGATGGTGAGGGCGCCGAAGCCCGGCGTCCTCGTGACCCATTCGACCGCGTACAGCCCCACGAGCACCATCCCGAGCATCTCGGAGGTGAGCACGGTCAGCAGGCGCGCCGCGGAGTGGGGGAACACGTGCCGGCAGATCCCCAACAGTCCGACGCCCTTCGCCCGGGCGGTCTTGACGAACGCCTCGTCCGCGTACTGCTCCAGATCCGCCCCGGCCGCGCGGAACTGGATCGCGAACAGGTACAGCCCCATCGTCACGCTCGGCCAGACCGCGGCCTCGAGGTTCGCCCGGGAGAACGGCCCCGTGGATTCGTCGTACCCCAGGTCGGTGATCTGGCCCGAGGTCTCGATCACGAACCCCGGGAGGTAGATCTGCAGCAGGTACGCGACTAGGAACACCGGGATCGAGATGGCGGCCGCGCCGACCAGTTTCGACGTCGCGCTGGCGTCGCCGTACTCGACGGCGACGGCCAGCAGCTGGATCAGCGTCCCCAGGACGATCGCGAGCAGCATCGCGGGCACGAGGTGGATCAGGGTGACCGTGACCGCCTCGGCGACGACCTCGCGGACGACGACCGCCTCGTCGCCGAAGCCGATCCGCCCCAGATCGAGGGTCACGATCCGCACCAGCCAGTCGGCGTACTGGGCGACCAGCGGTTCGGACTGGGCCGCGAACCGCGGCTCCCGGTGGATTCCGCGGAACAGCCGGGGCTGGTAGGCGACCGTCGCGGTGTGTGGGTTCGGCACGTACGCCAGCGCGACGAACACGCCGGTGAACACGACCCACAGCGTCACCGCCACGCGCCCGAACCGGCGACCGAGCGCCAACAGCAGGCTACGCATCCGGACCGGCTGACTGCCGTCGATCGGCGGGCCTGTTCGGCGTCGTCGTCAGGGGTGGAGGGAGAGCCATCGGCGAATTGATAATGACACGTAGTCACAATTTATTAGTTCTTGCTGACCAGTTGTCGGCGTGTCCTCCCCGCAATGAGCGATCCCTCCCCCCCGGACGCCGGGCGTTTCGCGACCGTCGACTGGGACGAGTTCGACGCGGCGGCTGGCGTGCCGGCGATCCCCCGATGGCTTCCGGCCGGCGCCGTCGTCCTCCTCGCCGCGTTCGGGTACGACTACCTCTCTCCCGAGGGGCTCCCGATCGCGATGGACGGCCTCGACTGGCTGCTGGTGGTGGGGCTCTACACGTTCGGCTCGCTGGCGCTCGCGGCCCTCCTGAGCGCGCCCCAACAGATCGCCCACTACTGGAGCCAGTTCCGGACCGACCCGGTCGCCGTCGCGTGTCTGGCCTTCCTGACCGCGTTCGTCGGCGTCGGGCTGTTCGGCCCGCTCGTGGCGAGCGAGCCCGAAGTGAACGTGCTCTACTCCTCGCAGCCGCCGGTCTGGGGCAGCATCGACACGATGTACGTCCCCTCCTGTGCGGGCGAGGTCGTCGACGGGCGGTGCCACGGCTCGTGGCAGTACCCGCTTGGCACGACCGCGATCGACGGGAAGGACCTGATCGCGCTGCTGGTGCTGGCCACGCGGACGAGTCTGAGCGTCGCCCTCGGCGCCGCCACGCTGGTGGTCCCGGCGGGCGTCGGCGTCGGCGTCGCGGCGGTCCGGTTCGGCGGCCGGGTCGAGGCGGCGCTGATGTGGCTGGCCGAACAGCTCCAGTCGTTCCCCGCCGTGCTGATCTACTTCGTACTGTTCTACTGGATCGTCGAGGGGCGGCTCCGCATCCTGATCGGCGCGCTCGGACTCGTGGGCTGGGGCGGGCTTGCCCGGCTGGTGCGCGACGAGCTCCGGGTGCGACAGAACGAGCAGTACGCGCAGGCGGCCCGCCTCGGCGGCGTCGGCGACCGCCGGCTGCTGGGTCGGCACCTCCTCCCCAACGTCATGCCGGCGGTGCTCTCGAACGTCACGCTTCAGATCCCGCTGTTCATCCTCGTCGAGGCGAGCATCGCGTTCATCCAGATCCCGGTCTCGACGGGGACGACGACGCTCGGGGACCCCTCGAACTTCTCGTGGGGGCAGCTGATCTACAGTTCGCTGTTCACTGTCGGCTTACCGGCCTCGTGGTGGCTCGCGGGGATCCCGCTGCTCCTCCTGTCGGCGACGGTGTTCGCGTTCAACGTCGTCGGCGACGCGATGGTCGACGCGCTGGAACCCCGTGGCGACTGAGGCTGGACCGACGGCGGAGCTCGCTTGGCCGACGCCCGCGACCGACACCGGCTTTCGACTCCGGCCCGTGTGACGCCTGTGACCGAGCGTATCGAAGGCGAAGTGCTGTACGCGATCCCGCCGACGGAGCTGGGCGAGCACGATCTCGACCCGGAGCTCCGGTCGCTGGCGGAGGCCCGCCACGTCCTCGTCTGTCGGCGCGGCGGCCACCCGTCGATCTTCGAACTCGCGTGGGCGATGCTCCGCCGGGAACCGATCGAACCGGTGACGATCGTCGCCCGCGAGGCCGCCGCCGAGGGCGACACCGTGATGCTGACCGTCGAGGAGACCACGATGAGCGGCGTCTACCGCCAGGTGTAGCGACGGAGCGGCCGCGCAGCGAGCACCCACGCGGCCAGCACGAACGCCGCCGTGCCGAGCAGGTAGGTCCCGCCGCCGACCGTCGGCGCCGCGCCGACGCCGAGGCCCGCGCCGCCGAGCGCGCCCGCGGCACTCGCGACCAGCGGGAGCGCACAGCTCGCACACGACCCCAGCGCCACCACCCCGCCGACGCCGACGGAGAGTCCCTCGTCGACCACGTCGCGGAGGGCCAGCGAGACCAGGTAGCCCAGGGCGACGATGCCAACCAGTCGGTAGGGGATCAGCGTGAGCGCGACTTGCGAGCCGCTGTAGCGGAAAAGCGGCCCCCAGCCGGGCGGCAGCAGCAGGAGGTCGGCGCTCGTCCCGGCGTTCGCCGCCGCCCCCACGGCGCCGGTCAGCCACCCGAGGCCGAGGGCGTAGGCGGCGCCGATCCCACCGGCGATCCAGCGACTGACTCGCCCGACCCGCGGCCGGTCGGCGTGGCGGACGGCGACCACAGCGACGGTGACCCAGACGAACGGCACCGCGAGCATCGTCGGCGCCGTCAGCCCGGCGTCAGTCAGTCCGAGGTAGGCCAGCGCCAGCGCCGACTGGACGCCGAGTGCCAGCACCGCGGTCCGGAGCGGCGCGGGGACCGACCACGCCGGCGCGCTGACGGTCCGGGTCACGCGTTATCACCGCCGTCGTCGCTACGTTCAGCCGGCTCCGTCGCCGCGGTCCGGCCGCCGTCGGCGACGGCCGCGTCCGGGGTTGCGCGCGGGGGCTCGCTCGCCGACGTGGGTTCGTCGCCCCCCGACTGCGGCCCGAGCGGTCGGGTCGTGTTGCCGACCACGAGCAGGCTCGACGCCGCCATGGCGACGGCGGCGATCAGCGGCGTGATGACGCCCAGGACGGCCGCGGGGACGGCGACCGCGTTGTAGAGGAACGCCCAGGCGAGGTTCTCGCGGACGCGCCGCCGCGTGGCGGCGAGCGTGTCGAGCGCGCGGTCGACCGCCGAGAGGTCCCGCCCCACGAGCACCGCGTCCGCGGCGTCGGCGGCGAGTTCCGTGCCCGAGGCGACCGCGACCCCCAGGTCCGCGGCGGCCAGCGCGGGGGCGTCGTTGCTGCCGTCGCCGACCATCGCGACGGTGCCCTCCGAGCTGAGCCGCCGGACGGTCTCGGTCTTGCCCGCCGGGGGCAGGCCGGCGTACACCTCGTCGATCCCCGGGACGTCGCGGAACCGGTCGGCGGCGGGGCCCTGGTCGCCCGTGAGGACGACGACGCGGCGGTCCTCGCTCAGTCGCTCGACCGCTTCGCGCCACCCGGGACGCGGGTCGTCGCCGGCGACCAGCACGCCCCGGACGCGTTCGTCCCAGCCCACGAAGGCGGCGAGGCGGCCCGCGGACTCGGCGCTCGCGTAGCGTTCGCGGAGGTCGTCGGGGACCGTGGCGTCCTCGAACAGCGACTCGTCGCCGACGGTGACCCGGCGTTTCCCGGCGACCCGCCCCGCGACGCCGCGGCCGGGATGGGTCTCGTAGTCGGTCACCGTCGTGTCCGGGCCGACTCGCGTGCCGGCGTCGTCGGCCGCCTCGACGATCGCGGCCGCGATGGGGTGGTCCGAGCGCGCCTCGACCGCCGCCGCGTGACCCAACACCGTCTCGCGGTCGGCCCCGTCGGCGGCTTCGACCTCGTGCAGCGCCATCTCGCCGGTCGTGAGCGTCCCGGTCTTGTCCAGCGCGACCACGTCGACCCGTCTCGCGGTCTCGACGGCGCTCCCGTCGGTCAACACGACGCCGTCCGCGAGCAGCGAGCGCGTGCCGGCGGCGATGGCCAGCGGCGTCGCCAGTCCCAGCGCACAGGGACAGGACACCACGAGGACCGCGAGCCCCGTCAGCAGCGCCCCGGTGAGCGGGGCGCCGAGGAACAGGTGGACGGCGAAGGCAACGACGCCGAGGACGAGCACCAGTGGGACGAACACCGTCGCCAGCGCGTCGGCCAGCCGCTGGGGGGCGCCCTCGCCGCGCACGTCCCAGAGCAGCGAGACCACGCGGTCGAGCGTCCGCTCGGCGCCGTCGGCGGCCCGGATCACGAGCCGGCCGTCCGAGACGACCGTCCCGCCGCGCACCTCGTCGCCCTCCCTGCGCCGGACGGGCAGGGACTCGCCGGTGACCAGTGACTCGTCGACGGCCGCGGTCCCCTCGATAACCTCGCCGTCGACCGGCACGCGTTCGCCCGCGCGAACGACCAGTTCGTCGCCGCCGTCGACCGCCTCGACCGGGACGGTCTCGGTTCCCTCGCCCGTCCGGATCCGCGCCTCGGAGACGCGGTCGCGCGTGAGGTCGGTGAGTTCGCCGACCGCACGCTGCTTGATCCGCTCCTCGTAGTAGCTCCCGACGGTGACGGCCATGATGACCACGATCGTCACGTCGAAGTACACCTCGATCCGGCCGGCGGCCACCGCGAGCGCGCTGTAGAGGTAGGCCGTCGTCGCCGCGAGCGCGACGAGCAGGTCCATGTTGGGCTGGCGCGTCCGGACCGCGACGTAGGCGCCCCGGAGGAGGGGGGCGCCGGTGTAGCCCAGCACGACCGTCGCCGAGAGCCAGACGTTCGCGAGCAGGAACCGCCCGGCGCCGTCGCCGAGATCGAACAGCAGCGCGTCCGGTGGGAGCCCGAAGTAGACGGGGTAGAGGAAGAGGACGTACCACAGCATCGCCATCATCCCGAAGAAGCCGCCGACGAGCAGGCGTCCGACCGTCCCGTCGTCGTCGCCCGGGCTGCCGTCCTCGGCGGTCGGTTCGGCCCGGTAGCCGACGCCCGAGACGGCGTCGGCGACCGCGCTCGGGTCGGTCGCGTCGGCGTCGTAGTGGACCCGCATCGCGTCCGCGGGGAAGTTCGCGTCCGCCGCGGCGACGCCGTCGCTGTCGGCCGCCCGGCCTTCGAGGAACGCCTCGCAACTGGCGCAGTGCATCCCGTCGACCTGGAGGTAGGCGGTCTCGGCGTCCTCCGGGATGGATGCTTCGGGCTCCCGGACCGACTCGCGGGCGTCGGCGGCGTCCATCGTTGCCGGGTCGTCGAGGCTCCGGGCGACTTCGAGACAGCCCCGACAGCAGAACTCGCCGTCGACGCCCTCGTCGGTCACGGGGTCGGGCGGCGTCGTGAGCCCACAGAGCGTGCAGCCGTCGCTCACGGTCACGCCACCCCCGGTCGGACCGCGCGGGCGCTACCGCGTCGGTGCATCGCTCAGATGCCGCTTGCGTCGGGCGTCTCGTGGGGCCCGAACATCATGTACAGCCCCGCCAGGATCAGCAGCACGCACGCTGTCGACGCGAGGCCGACGACGATCCCGCCGCTGACGCCGAGTGCGTACACCCAGACCGGGATCAGCGCCGCGAGCCCGATGGCGATCAGTTTTCGTGCAGACATTGGACGCCGGTACGCGTTCCGGGATGTACTGTCCTGTGCCGATTCCTACCCCGTGGGAACTGCCGGGATCGGTTAATGGGTTGGGGGATAAGGCGGCCCCATGGCACCGAACAGGGACAGACAGCCACGGCCGACACGGCGACGGCTCCTCGCCGCCGGTGGTACGGTCGCGACGGGGGCGCTCCTCGGCGCGACTGCGCCGGCGGCTGCGCAGTCGAGCGATTTCGACGGGTGGTTCGACGACGTCGACAACTACGACGGCGTCGTCGACCGCACGGGAGAGTCCGAGGTGACCGTCGAGGTCGGCGTCGACAACGGCGGGCAGCCCTACGGGTTCGGCCCGCCGGCGGTCAGGATCGATCCGGGAGCGACTGTCGTCTGGGAGTGGACCGGCAGGGGTGGTTCGCACAACGTCGTCGCGGAGGACGGCTCCTTCGAGTCCGAGCTCGTCGGGGAAGCCGGCCACACCTTCAGTCACACCTTCGAGAGCGAGGGGACGTTCAAGTACGTCTGTATCCCCCACGAGGCGCTCGGCATGAAGGGCGCCATCGTCGTCGGCGGCGGCGGGGGCGGCGGTGTCTCCGAGCCGGACTACGACGGCTGGTTCGACGACGTCGACAACTACGAGGAGACCGTCGACGAGCGCGGGAACTCGGAAGTCACCGTCGAGGTCGGCGTCGACAACGGCGGGCAGCCCTACGGGTTCGGCCCGCCGGCGGTCCGGATCGACCCGGGGACCACGGTCGTCTGGGAGTGGACCGGCAGGGGTGGTTCGCACAACGTCGTCGCGGAGGACGGCTCCTTCGAGTCCGAGCTCGTCGGGGAAGCCGGCCACACCTTCAGCCACACCTTCGAGAACGAGGGCACGTACAAGTACGTCTGTATCCCCCACGAGGCGCTCGGCATGAAGGGCGCCATCGTCGTCGGCAACATCAGCGGCGGTGGCGGCGACGGCGGCGACGGCGGTCAGGAGACACCGGCGGAAGGGGAGACGGGCGGCGGCAGCTTGATCCCCGTCCCCTCGGACTTCGTCGGCTGGTTCGCGCTCGTGATCGGCGGCAGTCTCGGGGTCGCGGTGACCACCGTCCTCGGGGCCGAGTCCTACGCGGCCTACCGCGACCACGCGGCCTCCGAACAGGCGTACGTCGGCGAGCAGGCCACCGAGGCGGTCGAGCAGGAGCCGGTCGAGGAGATCGACGGTGACTACGACCCGCTGGGGACGGCGGCGCTCGTCGCGGGGTACTTCGTCCTGATCGTACTGCTGTGGGTGTTCATGTACTTCGTCGAGTTCATCGGCGGTCCCACGATCACTGGCTAACTATGCACGTTCATCGATTCGAGAGACTCTGGTTCGGCGTATCGCTCGTCCTGATCGTCGCGTTCATCGGGACCATCATCTACGGTGCGGTCGGTCCCGGGATCGCGATGGTCGACGACAGCGGCGGTACCGTCGAGCCGTCGGTCATCGCCGACGGCAACTACGAGCAGACGAACAACTTCCGGGAACCCGGCGTCTACGACACCGAGGACGGCGTCGAAGTGTACGTCATCGCGCGACAGTACTTCTTCCAGCCGGGGACCACGGAGCCGATCCGAGTGCCGGCGGGCGAGCCGATATCGTTCCACGTCACCTCGCCCGACGTGACACACGGGTTCAACCTCGCGGGGACGAACGTGAACACGATGGTGATCCCCGGACAGGTCGCGGAGTTCTCCGTCACGTTCGAGGAGACGGGCGAACACGGCATCGTCTGCCACGAGTACTGCGGCAGCGGCCACCACACGATGGAGGGGCAGGTCGTCGTCGTCGAGCAGTCGGAGTTCGAGGGAGGTGAGAACTGATGGCTACTGAACACGGCACCGAGACGGGGTTCGAGACCGAGCAGGAGTACGTCGAAACCGAGGACGGGACGCGCCGCCGACTGGCGTTCGTCGACCGGTTCCCCGAGGCGGCCCGGACCGCCCGGATCTGCCTGTGGATCGCCTTCGCGGCCTTCGGCGTCGGCGCGCTGTTCGGGCTGATTCAGGCACTGCACCGGACGAACACGCTGCGGATCATCCCGTCGTCGGACTACTACACGATCCTGACGGGGCACGGCGTGCTGCTGGCGCTGGTGTTCACCACGTTCGGGATCGCGGGGCTGTTCCACTGGGCGAACACCCGCAGCCTCGGCGTCTCGCCGACGAGTCGGCGGCTGACGCAGGGCTGGCTCTGGACGATGTCGATCGGTACCCTGCTCGCCGCGGGGACGATCGTCGGCGGGCTGTTCGACTGGATCCCGGCGAGCGCGGACGTGTTGTACACGTTCTACGCGCCGCTCGAGGCCCACCCGCTGTTCTACATCGGCGCCGCGTTGCTGATCGTCGGCTCGTGGGGCGCGGGACTCGACTGGTTCCTGCAGTACCGTGAGTGGCGCTCGCACAACCCCGACGCCCGCATCCCGCTGCAGTCGTTCATGGTGATGACGACGATGCTGATGTGGTACCTCTCCTCCGCGGGGGTGGCCATCGAGGTGGTGTTCTTCCTCATCCCGTGGTCGCTCGGGCTGATCAGCCAGGTCGACCCGCTGCTGACCCGGACGCTGTTCTGGTACTTCGGCCACCCGGTGGTGTACTTCTGGCTGCTGCCGGCGTACGTTGTCTGGTACACCGTCCTGCCGAAGCTCGCGGGCGGCCGGCTGTTCAGTGACCCGCTCGCGCGAGTGACGTTCGTGCTGTTCCTGTTGCTGTCGACGCCGGTCGGGTTCCACCACCAGTACACCGACCCCGGGATCGCCTCGGGCTACAAGTTGGTCGCGATGACCAACACGTTCTTCCTGCTGTTGCCGTCGCTGTTGACGCTGTTCACCGTCGTCGCGAGCATGGAACACGGGGCGCGCCAGCAGGGGGCGAAGGGGTACCTCGCGTGGCTCAAGGACCTCCCGTGGGAGCGCCCCGAGTTCTCCGGCGTCGCGCTCGCGGGGATCATGTTCGCCGCCGGCGGGTTCTCCGGGATGATCAACGCCGGGATGAACATCAACTACCTCATCCACAACACCATCTGGGTGCCCGGCCACTTCCACCTCACCGTGGGGACGGCGTACGCGCTGACGCTGATGGCCATCGCCTACTGGCTGGTGCCCCAGCTCACCGGGAAGCGCCTGCAGTTCCGCGGGATGGCGGCGATCCAGCCGTTCGTCTGGTTCGTCGGGATGGTGCTGATGTCGAACGCGATGCACCGCGGCGGCCTCGCCGGGATCCCCCGGCGGACCGCCGAACCCCAGTACGACCAGGTCACCTTCGACGCCGTCGTCGGGACGGTCGGCGAGATGCGGATCCAGATCGCCATCGGCGGCACGCTGCTGTTCGTCGGCGCGATGATGTTCCTCGCCGTGATGGCCGGTACTTGGGCGCTCGGCAAGCCCAACAGCCAACTCCGTGTCAACGGCTCGATCCCCGAGCCGCTCTCCGGCGCCGAGGAGTCGCCGCGCGTGCTCGACAACCTGAAGCTCTGGACCGCGATCGCGATCGCGCTGGTGCTGCTGGCCTACGGCATCCCGCTGTACGACATGGTCGCCGACGGGATCCTCTGGCCCGGTAGCGTCCCGTTCCCGGAGTAGCGGCGCTCCCTCTCCGCCCTCTATGAGTGATTCCCCACCGGACACCGACGAACCGACTGATCCCGACGAGCCCACAGCGCCGCCGGCCGACGACGAGGAGATCGACCGGCGCCGACTGATCCGCTGGATCGCCCTGATCGCCTTCGGCATCCCCGTCGTCGTCGAAGTGCTGACGTTCGCCAACATCATCGACGCCGAACTGCTCGGTGGCGACGACGATGACCCGACCGAGACGGGCACGGCGACGCCGACGGACCGGCCGGACGCGGTCGGGGTCGGCGACGAACTGCTGCCCGAGACCGCGGCTAGCGAGACGATCACCACGTCGGAGATCCGTGCGGAGGAGTCGTCCCGGACGTACGTCTTCGGCGTCGAGGTGGAGAACGACACCGACGCCACGGTCGAAATCCGGACGCGACACGTACGTCTGCGCGACGGGGAGCGTATCGACGGCGTCTCGAGTACGGGCTCGATCGAACCCGGTAGCTCGGGGACGCTGACGGCGGCGTGGCAGATCCCCGAGGGGTCGATGCCCGGCGCCGTCGAGGTGGTGGCGCTCCGGGACGGGGGCCGCGTGTTCGAGGACTACGTGACGGTGGAGCGGCCGCCGATCGTCGGGTGAGCCGGCGGCGTCGCCTACCGAGGGAAGAAGGACTCCGGGCGTGGCGGGCTCGAGATCGTCTACGAGGATGACGGCGGTCCCGGGAAGGCACCGAGACGATCTACTTCGCCCCGTCGGAAACGACGCGGGAACTCCGTGCCGAGCGAGGCATCCTCAGCGACATCGTCGCCCACGAGATCCCCGAGCCAGCGGTCCGACTCGTGGTCGAGGACAGCTTCGGCAGAAGCGTCCAGGACTTCATCAACAACCCGACGAAGAGAGTAGGCAGAACAGTTCGAGTACACCGCCAGAGCCTTCAAACAGGTCATGGACCACCAGGGCTGGGACGAACCACTCAGGGTCAGCGGAACCCTGGAGGACCCGACATACGAACACCTTGCAAGAGACGAATTCGACCAGATAATGGACCAGCGAGGAAGCTCAAGTACTTCAACGGGCTTCTTCTCGATCAGTTGAAGATGATCTCTGCGGATGCTTGAGGCGGCGGTCTCGTCCCATAGCAGTAGGAATATAAAAACAAACAGGCTCCATTCACACACCTACTTACCGGCTGTTTCACTCTAGACCCGGGTGAGAACCCGCTTCGATGTTGTAGATGGATTCGGTAGTAAGCCAAACATTTGCCCTTGTATCAAACCCCTAACTCCACATGGATCGGAGGCAAATACTGGCCTCCATCGGACCTGGTCTAATTCTCATGACGGCGGGATGTTCCTCGACAAACACTCCGACACCTGAACCAGCTCAAATCGAAGTAGCCAATAATGAACTACAGAATGACCCAATCGTAAGAGGGGACCACGTCACAATCGATGTGACTGTCCGAAACACAGGCGGAGTCACCGGAGCCATCGATACAGAAATCCAAGGCTATACTGAACCTATCCCTGGATTCCCAGAGATCAAGGGGGAGGTGCCGCCCGGAGAAAAACATTCAGAACATCTTGTTCGAATGAACGGGCGTCATAGTCGATAGAACTGCCTCCTCGGTTTCGACCGCTAGGACTCTCGCCCGCGCCGGGATCAGCGTCGAGGCGTCACTCAGACGACGGGGGATCTCAGGATCCCAAACAGTATTGGTACCCGAACGATACCCCGAACGCCTCGTCGTATCTGTCCCCAACAGTATTGGACGTACGCTCAACAACCGGGATCGCGTATCCCTACGTGTATGTTGACAATCGCTGCAGGTGTGAAAGGAGGTGCTTAGCCGTGAGTAGTACCGACGAATGGCCTCTCGGTATCCCCGACATCGGAACGAATGAGTTGAACACGAGGGTTGATGCGGAGCTGACAAATCCGCAAGAGGGACTCGAAAAGACCGACGACGACACGGAGCTGGGGCTCGAGATAACCGAGGACCCACAACGGGTCTCGCGCGGTGAATTGTCGGACGACGAGGCGGCGACTGAGGTCGTGCGAGGTGACGCCTGATGGATGGCGGTATCGTCTTTGACGGTGACGGCCCCAACGAGCTTGCGGACGCGCCGACGAGCTTTGTCATCGCCAGCGACGGTGAGCAGCGTGCGGTTGACGCCGCCGCCTGCGCCGACCGGTCGACCGTCACCCGCGAGTACACGATCCGCTGTGCGACCGGCGAGCGGACGACCGCCACCTGGACCGGCATCCCGGTGACCGACCTGCTGAATATCGTTGACGCCCCGGCGGAGACGACGCACTTCCGGGTCGAAAGCGAAGACGGCTACGCCATCTGTGTCCCGGTCGCCGATGCACTCGACGGGGTCGTCGCGTTCGAACGCGACGGCGAACAGCTCCGGGAGACGCGGCCGTACGGTCTGCGGTTCCTGGCCGGCGATATCGACGGCGAGCGACTGGTGAAAGGGATCCACCGGGTCGACCTGCTCAGCCTCCCGGCGGATGCTGATCCGGACCGGTACGAAACAGTGACCCTCGACAACCCCGAGTACGAATGAGCGACGAGCACAACCAGAACGGTCGCGACTGTCGGGCCGTGTCGGTCACGCCCATCGTGCTCGCTGGCGGCGGGAGTGAGCGCTTCGGGCCCGTGCCGAAATCGCTGGCGACGGTCCAAGATCAGCCGATGATCGCTCGCATCGTCGACGCGGTGCATGCCGCGACCGGTCGGACGCCGGTCGTCGCCGTCGGGGATCCGGAGAAGCAGTCCGTCGTCGACCCGGCCCTCTCGTCGTCAGTCCGCTATCGGTACGATGTCGAGTGGGGACGCGGCCCGCTCGCGGGGATCGCGGGAGCGATCGGTGCGGTCGAGACGGACCCCGTGTTCGTCTGCGGATGTGATATGCCGCAACTCGATCCCTGCGCGGTCGAGTGGCTCGTCGGCGAATACGCAAGCCGACCCGGCGCCGCGATCATCCCGGCGAACCACGCCGGCCACCACCCCTTGCACGCAGTGTACGACTGTCGGGCGCTGGAACGGTACTGTTCGCAGCAACCTTCCGACCTCCGCCTCCAGCGGCTCGTGTCCGAACTCGATGCGACGGTCGTGCAGGACCAAGACGCCCCCGACCGTGTCCCGCTGACCCGTTCGGTCTCGAACACGAACACGCAGGCCGAACTGTGTGCCGTGCGAACGCGGATCAGCGACTGACATCGTTTCTCACTTGTCAGTGATAAGCCACAACAGCAAACCGGCGAGTATGAACCAGCGTAGCGACGTTCACTCAACTAAGTGGCTACGGTTCCGTCGAACAGTGCCTCGAAGAGTTTCTTTTCCGCTGCCCGAAGGTGCTGGGTAAACGTCGTCTGTGAGATATCCATCATCGACGCGACTTCCTCTCCGCTGTGCTCACGGGGCCAATCGAAGAACCCTGCAAAATGGGCGGTCCGGACTGCCTCTCGTTGTCGCTCCGTCAACGCGGCTGTAAGCTGTTTTCGGAAGGCGGCTTCAGTCTGTACCTCCCGCTCGTGCTCTCGCTGTGCGATCAGCGTCAACCCATCGTAGGTCGTCCGAAGCGCGTTGACAACACTTCGAATATCGTTCGAACTAGCTACCTGTGCAACCAGATGCCCAGTGGTTCCAGTAATCGAAAACGACTCGATGCTTACTCCGTACTGCGCTAACGTCGTGACGATCGACGGCTCGTCGACCGATAACCGGTAAAGCGCCCTGTCTTCGTACGTGTGAACGTGCTGTACGGTACTGATAGCCTCGGTATCGGCCGCGTACTCGGTGACGACATCCGGCTCAGGCTGGGTGATGGTAACGTACTGGATTCGGTTCTCGTTCCCGTCGTCGACGACGTCCTCTACTGTGACCGTACAATCGAGCTGTGCTGCCATCGTTGCAAGCGGTTCGTCGACTGCTGTCAACCGGAACTCCAATTCGGTTACGCTGTCGGAGATGAGTGTTTGCTTGCTCTCGACGGCGCTGATGGCGTCTGCGATCGTTTGACCGAGTTCGATGAACACGTCCCGTTCGATGAGGTCGAACGCGTGGGGGTCGCTGGTGACGACGCCGAGGACGCCATACTCCGCCTCGTGGTAGGTGAGCGGAACGACGACACACCGTTGTTTGTCGACTGTCTCCAATTGATCGGCCTCAACGTCGGTAAACACTGGACTCTGTTCCTCTAGTGCCTGCTCGACCGGTGTCGGATCCGCCTTACACATCTCTTCGACATGGTTCTCGAGCGACCCCATATCGCTGCCGGCCCAAGAGTTCGGGCTAACCGTGCCGTCGACGAGTCCTTGACTACCGATCCAAGCCACATCGAAGAGGTCCGACGAAGCGAACTGCTCACAGACGGCAGCCTCGATCTCCTCGCGTGTCGAGGCGGCGACAAGTTCGCGGTTGATATCGCGAAGCACTTGATTAGTGTTGTTCAGTACCGTCAATCGCTTGTTCTGGTCCTCGATACGCATTTCGTGCTCCTTTCGTTCGGTGATATCGCGCTCGATCGCGACGTAGCGATTCACCTCTCCGTCCTCGGTGATCGGAGCGATCGTCGCGTCTATCCAGAGTAATTCTCCCGATTTCCGGCGGTTCGTCAGTTCGCCTTCCCAGACTGACCCTGACGTGATTTGTCCCCAGAGGTCCGCATAAAAATCGTCGCCGTGTTTCCCGGATTGCCAGAGCCGAGGATTCTCTCCGATCACCTCGTCCCGCTCGTACCCAGTGACCGACTCGACAGCCGGGTTTGCGTACTCGATCGTGCCGTCGGAGTCGGTGATAAAAATCGCGTGACCGGCGTGTTCGATCGCCTTCCGAAAGCTCTGGAGGCGCTCGTTTACCGTCCGAAGCTCCGTCTTGAGGGCGTCTTCGTCGCTGACGTACTCTGAGAGGTAGTACACTGTCAGCAACGTGAGCGCGCTTACAACGAGGCCGGGAAGCTCTTCAAGCCCAGTGCTCGCCGTCTGTACGGTGAGCAGTTGTCGAAGCGTCATAAAGGCAAACAGTAGCATCAGGAAGCCGAAGCGGCGATCGCGGGTGCGAGCGAGTAGTAGAATCGAATAACCGACGCCTAGCAGTCGCAGTCCGATCGAGAGGGCAATAATCCAGTTCATACGGTCCGTGTCTGCCTCCGACAGCTGAGGGACCCTCGGCCGCGGGGCAGTCGTCGACTTCGACTCGACCAGGTCATAGTCGAAGGTAACTGGTCTCTTTGAATAATCCCTGTGGTCGGTGTTTCGCTTGAGACGCGCCCCGATTTCCCCCCAACCGAGCCCGACCCAAACAGTATTGGTACCCGAAATATGGGGTATCTCTCCGGGTTCGGCCCGGTTCAGAGTATATTGGTATCACCCTCTCCACGGGGGACCACGTACGAATACGTGTATGAACTCCAGGACTAACCGACCGACGTGGGAGCAAGTGGTCGTCGACGAGACGATCGGTGACGGGTGGTGGCGATGAGCACCACAGACGACGACACGCTTCCCGGTATTCCGAACGTCGGGAAAGCTGATCTCGACGCGATGGTCGAGAACGAGCGACCCGATCCACGAGAGGAGCTCGCAGACGTCGAGGCGGACACGGATCTCGGCGTCGCGATGGCCGAGGACGCACAGCGCGTCGCACGCGGTGAACTCACCGGCGACCAGTACTGGGAAAAGTACGATGAAGCCGCGGCCGACGAGTTCGGCGAGGCGTATCAGGAGACGCCGAACCCCGCGGTTGACGCCGGCGACCAGACTGTCTCGACGGGGACGGCCGAGTCGTTGAGCTGTGCGGTCGGTTCGATGGACACCGTTGCGGCGGAGTCCGCGCAGGTTGAAGGGGAGGAGCCCGACGGTGGGATCGGCGCGGGCGACGAGAAGTGGGGGATGGTGATCGACCTCCAGAAATGCGTCGGCTGTGACTCGTGTACGGTCGCGTGTAAGTCCGAAAACCGGACGCCACCCGGCGTTTCGTACAACGTCGTGATGGAAGAAGAACACGGCGAGTTCCCGAACGTCACGCGGACGAACGTGCCTCGGCCGTGTATGCAGTGCGATAACCCGCCTTGTGTACAGGTGTGTCCGGTCTCGGCGACGTACAAGATGGACGACGGCGTGGTCAACATCGACTACGACCGGTGTATCGGTTGTCGATACTGCATCATTGCTTGCCCGTACGGCGCGCGGTACTTCGACTTCGGCGAAAACTACGACGACGAGGTCGACGAGGCCGGCGAACTGACCAGCCCCGAGTACGGCGTCGACCGCGGACCGCGCGAGGAGGGAAAATCGCCGATCGGCAACGTTCGCAAGTGCAGTTTCTGCACCCATCGGTTAGAGCGCGGCGAAGAGCCGGCGTGCGTCGAGACGTGCGTCGGCGACGCCCGGAACATGGGCGACCTCGAGAACCCCGACAGCGACGTCGCACAGATGGCCGATTCGTCACGCGCGTTCCAACTGAAAGAAGACGAAGGGACTGACCCCAACGTCTACTACCTCAAATAGACCGATGTCGACACAGAGTTCACGGTTCGAGTTCGATCCGGGGTTCGAAGACGACCGGCTACGCGTCGCCTGGTACGCGGTCGTCGGCGTACTCGTCGCTGTCGGCGCCTACGCGACGTATCTCAGGATCACGGGGGGGATGGCAACCACGAACCTCACGAGTATCGTCCCGTGGGGGGCGTGGGTCGCCTTCTACATCTACTTCGTCGGCCTCTCCGCCGGTGCGTTCCTCGTGAGTACGATGGCCAACGTCTTCGAGGTCGAGGGGATGCACAGGATCGATCGCGACGCGCTGTTTGCGGCCATCATCAGCATGGCGGTGGCGCTGCTGTTCGTCTGGATCGACCTCGGACGGATGGACCGGATGTACTTCCCGTTTATCTGGCGCCAACTGACCTCCGCACTCTCGTGGGAAGTGCACGCCTACGTGGCCTATATCGGGATTCTGGTCACGGAGCTGTATTTCTCGATGCGGATCGACCTCGCACGGATCGCCGAGCGCACCTCGGGACTTCGACAGACGTTCTACACGGCGCTCGCGCTCGGCCGACTGGACACGAGCGAGGGGTCCCGGTCGTTCGACCAGCGCTGGCTCAAGCGGGCCGGCATCGTCGGGATCCCATTGGCGATCTTCATGGTCCACGGCGGGACCGGCGTGCTGTTCGCCGTCTCGAAGGCCCGTCCGTACTGGAACAGCGGGCTGTTCCCGGTTATCTTCGTCATCTCGGCGCTGCTCAGCGGGACCGCGCTCGTGATGGTGGTCTACGTGCTTCGGACCCGGCTGTTCGACGGCGACTCGGTCGACCCGGACCTGCTGGATCGACTCGCACAGCTGTTGATCGGCTTCATTATCGTCGACGCCGCCCTGACCGCCATCGAGACGTTCATCGCGATCGCCAGCGTCCACCCTCACGAGATCGAGACCTGGCAGGTCATCATGTACGGCCCGATGTCGTGGTCGTTCTGGTGGTTCATGGTTGGATTCAGCTGGGTATTCCCGATGGTCTTGCTGACCAAGAAAGCGTGGCGGCGCACGCCGTCGGTGATGGTACTCGCCGGACTGAGCGTCGTCATCGGGATCATCGCGGTTCGGTTCAATATCGTCGTCCCGGCACAGATCATGCCGGTGATGGAGGGGCTCCCCCACGGGGCGTACTTCCCGACGCTGGTCGAGTGGGGGACGAGTATCGGTATGATCGGTGTCGGCCTGCTGTTGTACACGCTCGGTGCGGAGACGCTGCCGTTGACGCCACTTACCGGAGGTGACCACTAATGAGTGCTGATGATTCAGGCGAGGACGGCGCAGGCGTATCGCGTCGTGACTTCGTCAAAGCGGCCGGGAGTATCGGAGTCATCGCGGCGGCGAGCAACGCCGCGGTTGACGTTGACCTCGACGACCTGTGGACCGACGACGAGCAGCACTACGTCGGGGACGACTACGGGGAGTACGGTGCGAGCGACGTGATCCACACCACCTGTGGACAGTGTAACACGTTCTGTCCGATCAAGGTCCAGCTCGCGGACGGGAGCGGTACCGGCGAGTACAGCTCGCTCGTCCGGAAGCTCGCCGGGAACCCGTACTCGTTCCTCAACACGCAGCCGTTCTCACAGGTGCCCTACGAGAGCGATCCGGCGGACGTGGCGATGGGCGACGTCGAGGGGAGCGGCGACGTTGACACCGACCGCTGGTCGCTCTCGGGCGGCCGGATATGCCTGAAAGGGCAGGCAGGGATCCAGACGGCCTTCGACAGCTACCGTGTCCGCCAACCGATGAAACGGGTCGGTCCGCGCGGCTCGGGCGAGTGGAAGACCGTCTCGTGGGACCAGGTGATTCGAGACATCGTCGAGGGCGACGACGACCTCGGCCACCCCGGACTCAAGGACATCCGGGGATACGCCCCACAGGAGACGGTGATGAGCGACTGGGAGGCCGTCCAGAACGGCGAGCTGTCCAAGTCGGCGTTCGACGAGAAGTACGCCGACGACCTCATCGACACCGACCACCCCGACCTCGGCCCGAAGACCAACCAGATCGTCGATATCGGCGGGTTCCGCCGGAACTTCATCCGGAACCGGCTCTGGCACCAAGGGTTGGGATCGATAAACAGCATCCACCACGCCGGAACCTGCGGCGTCTCGAGCGTGATGGGCAACGTGCGCTCGCACGCCGCCCAAAAGAAGCGGCAGTACCCCGACATCGAGAACTGCGAGTACCTCATCGTCTGGGGGACCAACCCGATGGTCGCCAACAAGGGGCCGACGTGGCTCGCCCCGAAGCTGACGAACGCCATCGAGGACGGGATGCGGATGGATGTGGTCGACCCGCGCCTGTCGAAGACTGCCGAGAAGGCCGACACGTGGGTCCCCGTCGAACCCGGCGCGGACGGAGCGCTGGCGCTCGGGATGGCGCGGTGGATCATCGAGAACGGCCGCCACGACCTGACGTACCTCCAGAACCCCTCACAGTCGGCCGCGAGCGACGACGACGAGCCCACCTGGAGCGACGCGTCGCACCTCGTCCTCGTCGACGAGGAGGCGGGGCCGAAGGCGCGAGCTAGCGATCTCGGGCTCGTTCCGGAGGACGCCGACGCCGCGGACGACTTCGTCGCCGTCGACGCCGCGACGGGCGAGCCGCGCCCCGCGAGCGAGGTCGACACGGCGGTTCTCGACGTCGACGTGACCATCGACGGAACGGCGGTTCGAAGCGTCTGGAGCCAGTACCGCGAGCGCGTCTTCGAACACACGATCGAGGAGTACGCCGAGATGGCCGGCGTGTCGGCCGAAAAGATCGCCGAGATCGCCGACGAGTTCACCAGTCACGGCAAGCAGGCGGCGATCATGGCCTACCGCGGCCCGGCGAAACACACCAACGGGTTCTACAACACGCGGGCGATCGCCACCCTGCAACACCTCATCGGGAACTACGACTGGAAGGGCGGCCAGATCACGCCATACGCGGGCTACGACACCATGTCCGGGCGATACGAGCTCGGATCGGTCCCGGACGGGCGCTCCCCGTGGGGGATCCCCCTGCTCCGCGGCGGCGTCAACTACGAGGACACCTCGCTGTTCGACCGCGACGACGGCTACCCGGCGAAGCGGCCGTGGTTCCCCGTCGCGCCGCCGCAGGCGACCCAAGAGCTCTACGGTAGCGCCGCCGACGAGTACCCGTACGGCGTCGAGGCGCTGTTCATCCGGCCGTACTCGAACAATCACGTGATGGCGATTGCCGGCGGCGACGAGATCCCGGCGATCCTCAAAGACACCGACACGATCCCGCTGATCGTCGCCTCGGACACGGTCATCGGCGAGACGAGCCAGTACGCCGACTACATCCTGCCCGAGCCGACCTACCTCGAACGATGGGAGAACTTCGGGACGTACCCGAACAAGCGGCTGGCCGACGAGAAGATCAGCCAGCCAGCCGTCTCTGTCGTTCCCAACGCGCGTCCGTTCGAAGACGTGCTCATCGAGCTGTGGTCGGAGCTGGACCTGCCGGGCGTCGGCAAGGACGCCATCCCCGACGCGGACGGCGACCTGTGGCCCCTCGAACAGGCGGAAGACTTCTACCTGAAGCTCGCGGCGAACATCGCGTACAGTCGCGATCCCGTCGCGGACGCGAGCGAGGACGAACTGCGGGTGTTCCGCGAGAGCCACGAGAACGGCCTCGGCGATCAGTTCGCCCTCGATCGCTGGCGGGCGGCCGTCACCGACGAGGAATGGCCGAAGGTCGTCACGGTGTTGAACCGGGGCGGCCGCTTCGAGGAGCCGACCGAGGGCTACGACGAAGCGTTCGCAGAGCACGGTCACGGGTACGACTACGCCGAGCGCGGAGACGACTCGAACGCCTACGACGGCGAGCACATGCGGTACAAGCTCGAGTCGCGGGTCGACTTCTACAGCGAGGTCGTCCCGAACGGGAAACACTCCTTTACCGGCGAGCGGTTCGACCCGCTTCCGAAGGTCGACGACGTCGAGCACTACGACGGGACCGTTCAGGCCGCGGTGAGCGGCGACGACAACCGAGAGCGCCCGCTCCGGCTGATCAACTGGAAGCCGCGGACGCAGGGGATGCACCGTACCCAGAACAGCCCGTGGCTCCGCGAGACGCGCCCGGAGAACCCCGTGTGGATCAACCCCCACGACGCCGAGGAGCGCGGGATCGAGAACGGGGACGACATCGTCCTCGATGCAGGACGCAAGAGCGTCGACGCGGTTGCGATGGTCACGAGCGGTATCCGCCCCGGCGTCGTCGGTTCGATGTGGGGATGGGGTCGGACGGGAGACGGTGCGACGGCCGAGACGATCGACGGCGAAACGCGGCCGGCGGTCGAGGCCGACGGACACAGCGACTACCAGTTCGACGAGCCGATGACCGAGGAGGCCGGGTACGCGAAGGGGCGCGACGCCGGCTTTGCGATCAATCACGTCCAGCCGTTAGATGAGGAGCTCGGCGATACCGGACTCTCGGACCTTGTTGGTGGAAGCAACGCGCAGTACGACGCCTTCGTCGACGTGGAGCTGAGGTGATCAGAGATGCCCACGCACACAGACGACGACCGCGACGAGGTGGCGGTGGCGACGGCCCGGGCACGGCTGTACGGGCTGTTAGCTGCGACCTTCGACGGCGAGGCCGAGACGACCGCTGCCGCGCTCGATCGAGGGGTCTTCGCGGCCGTTGCCGAGGTATTCCCGATCGACATCGAGACGGCTGACCTACGTGGCGACGACTACGACGCTGACTCGCTGGCCATCGGCTACGACAACCTGTTCGTCGTTCCTGGGACCCACTACGTCCCGCCGTTCGCGTCCGCTCACGCGATCGATCCGAGCGAGGCGTTCGAGTCGGACTCCAGGTATCACACCGCCGGGGAGGCCGGCGAACTCCTCGGCGATCCAGCCGCCGATATGGCACAGCTGTACGCCGCCGCCGAGTTTACGCCGGAGCGCGGCGACGACATCCCCGACCACATCGCTGCATGCTTCGAGTTCATGCGTGCGCTCTGCGAGCGAGAGGCGGCTCTCCTCGAAAACGACGGAACTGAAGCGGACCTCGACGCAGTCCGCGGGCTTCAGGCCCAGATGCTCTCCCGCCTGGGTTGGATCGACCGGTTCGAAGAGGCCGTTGCGAGCAGCGACACGGTCGAAGGCGTCTTCGCCGCAATCGCTCGTCTCACACGGACGTTCACCGCATGGGACGCGCAAGAAGCCGTACAGACTGATCTGCAGCCGTCCGAAACCACATCCGCAGACCTACCCGACCAATGACAACCACAGATATCTCAGACGCCGACCTCCGTGATCGCCTCCGCGCCGTCGACGACCCGGCGCTCGATACAGACATCGTCACTGCCGGACTCGTCAACGAGATCACCGTCAACGACGGAACCGCCGCCATCGAGCTCGCACTCGGTGCGCCGCACGCTCCGGACGAGTCCGCCATCGCGGAGCGCGTCCGTGAGGTTGCCGACGAAGCGGGGATCGACGTCGAGCTCTCGGCGAACGTGCCGCTGTTCGATTCCGCCGAGTCGTCGGTTCTGCCCGGCGTCAAGAACGTGATTGCCGTCGCCTCCGGAAAGGGCGGCGTCGGCAAAAGCACCGTCGCCGTCAACCTCGCCGCCGGCCTCGCCGATCGCGGGGCGAACGTCGGGCTGTTCGACGCTGACGTGTACGGGCCGAACGTCCCGCAGATGCTCGGCACCGACACCGATCCCGACGTGAGGACCGTCGACGGCGAAGACCGAATCGAACCGCCCACCGCCCACGGGCTCAAGCTGATGAGCGTCGGACTGATGATCGAGGAGGACGACCCGGTCGTCTGGCGCGGTCCGGTCGCACAGGACACACTCACCGACCTGTTTGGCGACGTTTCGTGGGGAACGCTCGACTACCTCGTCGTGGATCTCCCGCCTGGGACTGGGGATGTCCAGCTGACGGTGCTACAGCACTTACCCGTCACGGGGACTGTCGTGGTCACGACACCGCAGTCCGTCGCCGTCGGCGACACCCGTCGGGGTATCGAGATGTTCGGTGAGTACCAGACCAACGTGTTGGGTGTCGTCGAAAACATGAGCGGCTTCGTCTGCCCTACTTGCGGAGACGCCCACGAGATCTTCGGTGAAGACGGTGGCCGATCGCTGGCCGGCGAAGTCGACGTCCCCTACCTCGGCTCGCTTCCGCTGGATCCAGCGGTTCGTGCCGGCGCCGACGACGGCGAGCCGATCGTTCGTCAGGACGACGCGAAGTCCGCGGAAGCATTCCAGGACTTAGCGGCGAGGGTCGCGAACAAAGTCGGCGTGCTGCGACGCCATCAACGCCAGACTACTACCGTCGGTGATAATTGACATCCTCCTCCGGCTAAAGCCGGATGAATCCCGAGCGTTGGGATATTAGGGTTTGCAGTCTCCCTGTTCTCTCGGTGTGAACCGTCCGCTCTCGCGGTCGAACAGGAAGACCCCGGGCTGTGCCAGACAGCCGTTACTCATATCCCTTGTCGGGGGACTCTGAGGTATCTTTCTCCGAATGTTCACCGCACCGTTCACGTCTGCGTTCATCGTCGTCTCGCACGACGAACAGACGTACAGACCACGTTCCACGCGGTTGCTGCCCCGAATCTGCCCGCAACACGAACACGTCTTCGACGTGTTCTCCTCATCAACACGGTCAACGAGGATGCCGTGTTCCTCGGCCTTGTATTCGAGGAGACGGGCGAATCGGTCGAACTCCCATCCGTGGAGTTTCTTGTTCCCCGACCCACCCCAGTTCCGCGAATCGCCGTTCTCATCCTCGCGGATGTCGCCAAGGTCGCCAACTGCGATCTTCTCCACACCTTCTTGGACACACCGCTCAACGATGTGTTCTGTAGCGTTCGTGGTCTTTCAACTCCGATTTCAGTTCGGATTCGGCGGGTATCTCACCGTCGCCGTCCCACCGTTGTTGGATGTAGTAGCGCCCGACGTTCCACAGTTTGGATGCAGAGAACCCACACTGGTCGAGATCATCACGAACCTGCGAGTGGTTCGTGATGCGAGCGACGTAAGTGCGGGTCGTCTCCAGCATCGTTCTGTGTTTCATAATCAGTTATGAGTTGAAATCAACGACCGGGCGTTGAATATCCGGCTGGAGTGCCGTCGGTGGGGTGCCTGTCAGAGTGTCGGATTCATCTCGTGCCTAAAGGCGCGGATATTCTCCTCGCTCTTTATAATACCACGAATCCAACTGCCGACCCGAACCGGTGAATTGTCTTCATACCCGACGATGTGGTCCGTTCCCTGATGAATCAGTAGGAAAGAGCCGGTGAACTGGTTGCGGACGATACTCACGACTGTGTTGACCGATCTGACCTGATCGCTACGCCGGGGTTCGGTGCCTGGCCGGTTCGCTTCGCCGGCGCACGGTGCGGCCTCGGCGACAAGGACCAAGGGTTGCTCGACCGGTACGGGATCGCGTGTGGCGCTCGAGTCCGCGAGGATGCTCGCGACCGCTGGCTCTCTCGGCACGAATACGTCGACTGGTGGGTCGGAGTCAACGACACCACGATCCACGACATGCCCGAGAAGCCACAGTTCAGGGAGTTCTACAGCGACTGGTTCCTGCTCGACGCCGATCGCGACCCACGACCGGGCGCTCGAACTAGTGGAGGGCGGCCCCCGTGACCGGGCACGCGCAGTCGCGCTCGCGGAGCTCGATATCGACGCCGAGGCTGTCGCCCGCCGAAAGCGCCGGCTGGCGTGCATCGAGCGGCCTCGGCAGGCTCGGGATGCGCTTCCCGGCGTGTCGTCGGCGAGCCGCCGAAGGCTGTCACGCGGCGCCGGACACGAAGGACAGGCTGCTCGAACGCCACGCCCTCGCCGGCCTCGAAGCGATCTCCGAGGCGTCGCCCCGGCTCGTCCAACCGTACCTCGAGGCGATCCGACGCCGCCGGCCGGCCGACTCGTCGACGACGGCGGCCATCACCAACACGATCGTCGAGCGGCAGGAGGCGACACGCTGATGACGGTGGGTTCGGACCGTACGCATTGCTCAGTCGTCGTACGCGTGGGTTTCGAGTGTCGCTAACTCGACCGAGTCGAGGACGGCCTCGTTGGTCGCTTCGAGCACCACCGGCGGGACCGTCGTCTCCGGCAGCCGTTCCTGTCGCGTCGCCTCCAGGGCCTCGATCCAGCGACCGAGACAGAGACACCATCGATCCCCCGGCTCGAGCCCCGGGAACCCCATCGACGGGCGCGGGGTGACGAGGTCGTTCCCACGGCGCTTGCTGAACGTGAGGAACGCCTCGGTCATCACCGCACAGAGTTCGTGCCGGCCACGATCGCCCGGATGCGTGCCACAGCAGCCGTCGCGCTCGAAGCCGGTGGTCGGGTCGGTGCTGCAGGTCGCCAGTTCCCCGCCGCGGACGTTCCGTTCGGTCATACGCTCGGTCGCCGCCGCGGACGCAAAAAGACGGGTGGCTTGGCAGCCGCCTCCAACGCCTGCCCGAGGTCGTCGCCGGCTGAGTCTCCCGTTGGGAGCCTGTTCGCAGTCGACAAATAAGGATGACGCCGGTGGCTTCTCGTGGGCTCGCGAGAACGCAGGTGACCGCCAGTTACCGACCGCCCGGCCGGAGCCGTGGCTGCGCTGTTCGCACGTCAGTATACGAGAGCCGTGCCGAGCGAACTGCGGACGACCCAGGGAGTGCGCACTCATCCCCGGAGCGACTCCACCGGCGGCTCCCACGCCGCGCGGTAGGCGGGGTAGAGTCCACCGACGAGCGCGATCAGCACCCCGAAGCCGAACGCGCCGAGGGCGACGAGCCCGTTGGTCGGCACGAACACCGCCGACAGGGGGAGCCGGGTGTGCAGCGCGATCCCGACGACGACGGCTGCACCGAGAACGCTCCCCAGCGCGCCGCCGCCGACGCCGAGCAGCGTCGCCTCCACGAGCAGCGTCCGCAACACCTCGTTGCGGTGGATCCCAACCGCTCGGAGCACCCCGATCTCGCCGCGGCGCTCGGAGACCGTCATCAGCATGACGTTGAAAATCGAGACGCCGGCGACGACCAGCGAGATGCCCGCCACCGCGAGCAGGAACCCGTTGAGCAGCGCGAAGAACTCCGTGATCCGGGAGAGCACGCTCGTCAGCGAGAGCACCGACACCCGCTCCTCCCGGGTGTTCAGCCGCTCGCGGACGCCGTCGGCGATCGCCCGCGCGTCGTCGGCGGAGTTGGCCTGCACCACCACCTGCGAGTAGCTGTCGGCGACGAACTCCCCGGGCGGGAGCACGACCGCCGAGCCGGGTCGGATCGGCGAGAACGTCCCCTCGGAGTCGATGATGGCGACGACCCGGTAGCGGTTCCCCTCGATCTCGACGGTCGAGCCGACCCGTGCACCCAGCCCCTCCGCGAGTTCGTCGCCGACGACGGCGCCCTGACGGAGGTACTCGGGGACGCCGTCGACGCCGAACAGGGCGGCGGGCTGGGTCGTCCCGTAGAGTTGGGCGAAGGACTGCCCGTCCGGCCCGGCGACGCTCGCCCCGCCGGACTTCAGCGGGACGACCGTCCCGCGGCCGGCGGCCGCCTGCCGGATTCCCCCGAGTTCGCGGGCACCGAGCCCGTCGCCGCCGTCGGCGGGGCTGACGATCACCTGATTGCCGAGCCCGCCGAGTTCGGCCAGCGCGGCGGTCTGGAGGGCGGTCCCCAACATCCCCAGCGTGACGACGGCGAACACGCCGATGACGATGCCGAGCGTCGCCAGGCCAGCTCGCAGTCGCTGTCGGGAGAGGTTCCGGAGCGCGAGCGATGCGGCCGGGAACCGCCGGGCCAGCCGGTCTCCGAGGGCGGGATCGGCCGCCGCTGTCGGCTCGGTCTCCGGGACGCGGACGCCGGGATCGTCCCCCGACTGGTCGGTCTCAGTCATGGAGCTTCCCGTCGATCAGTTCGACGGTGCGGTCGGCGTACTCCCCGACGAGTTCGTCGTGGGTGACCGCGACCACGCCGACGCCGCCGTCGGCGATAGTGTTGATCTCGCCCAGTACGGCCTCGCCGGTGTCCCGGTCGAGGTTCCCGGTCGGCTCGTCGGCGAGCAACACGTCGGGCTCGTTGATCAGCGAGCGGGCGATCGCGACGCGCTGTTTCTGCCCGCCCGAGAGCTCGTCGGGCGTGTGTCGTAGCCGATCGCCGAGCCCGACCCGCGTGAGCAGGTCGACCGCGCGGTCGGTGTAGTCGGCGTCGAGAAAGCGCGTCGGCAGCCGGACGTTCTCGACGGCCGACAGCGTCGGGATCAGGTGGAAGTCCTGGAAGACGAAGCCAACGCGCTCGCGGCGCACGTCGGTCCGCTCGGCCGCCGAGAGGCCGGCTACCGGCTCGCCGAGCAGTTCGACGCTACCGGTTGTCGGGTCGTCGAGCAGCCCGAGCATGTTCAGCATCGTCGATTTCCCCGAACCCGAGGGGCCCATGACCGCCGTGACCTCGCCGCGTTCGACGGTGAAACTCACGTCCTCGAGTGCGGTGACGGTGCCGCCGCCCCCGGCGTACTGTTTGGTGACGCCGTCGAGCCTGAGCGGAGGTGGATCGCCGTCGGGTGCCGTGGCGTGGGCTGCCCCGCCTGCGGCCTCGCGGTCGCCGCTCATCGGTACCGCCTGGCGCTGAAGACGATCAGCGGGACGGTGACCACCACTCCGAGGGCGACGCCGACGACGGTCCCGCCGAGCCCGCCGAGGAGGCCGCTCCCGTTCCGGCCGGTGTCAGCCGGCAGCACCACGTCGACGGTCGTCGTCCGGCGCTCCCCGGCGGTCGTGTAGGTGACCTCGACGGGGACGCTCGTCGCGTTCGCGGCGTCGACCCGCGCGGTCAGTTCGAACGGTGCGAACTCGCTGGGGCCGACGGTGCCGAGGAACTGGTCCCGGCTGGGATACGCCGGGGCGACGTACTCGCTCTCGGCGACCCCGAGGACGACACCGCTCACTTCGCCGTCGCCGACGTTGCCGAGGTTGCCCGACAGCCGCAGCCGGTCGCCGTCGAGGCTGACGTTCAACCCCGTGACCGACACCGCGCCCGTCTCCCGGTCGAGCGCGTACTGTCGGGTCACCTCGCGCTTCTCGGCGTCGAGTTCGTAGCTGACCGCGAACTCGACTGACGCGGCCCCGATACCCGAGAGATCGACTGTCACGCTCTCGGCGTCACCGGGGGCGATAGCGTCGGCGAGGGCGATCCGACCCAGTTCCGCCGCCGCGCTTCCGTTGGGGAGTCGGGGGACGAGCACCGCGTTCTCGATCGGCGCGTTGCCGAAGTTCGTCACCGTCACGCTCACCGCACCCGCCTGCTGCCCGCCGTCGTCGCTCCCGCTGTCGGACTGGAGCGTGTTGCCGCCGCCGAGCGCGCCCGCGAGGCCGGCGATCCCGCCGGCGCCACCGCCGTCAGCCGCCGCCGCGCCATCGGCGCTTGCCCGCTCGACGCGGACGCCCACGTCGTCGGACAGTGTCGCGACGTCGACGGAGCGCTCCCAGCGCTCCGTCACCTGCGTCCCGACGGCGGTCGTATACGTGACTTCGACCGCGAGGTCGCGCTCGCCGTCGGTGTCGGCCCGGAGGCTGAAGTTCAGCGTCTCGCTCCCCCCGGCGGCGAGGGTGGGGATCGTCCGCCGGGTCCGGTCGCCGTCGACGCCTGCGACGGCGACGGAGATGTTCCGGAGGGCGGCAGTGGTGGGGTTCGCGACTGTCACGCTGGCAGCGGAGTCGACGCCGGCGACGAGCCCGTCGAGGTCGGTCTCGACCTGTGGCGCGCCGGACTCGACGACGACCGACAGCGGCCGGCGGACGGTCGTGCGCTCGTCGTCGGCGTCGGAGACGGTCGCGAGAACGGTGAGGTTCCGCGCGCCCGGATCGGGGAAGCGGACGGTCACGGGGACCGAGAGCGTCTCACCGGGCGAGAGCGAGCCGAGATCCGTCGCCGTGCCGAGGCTCTCGCCGTCGCCATCAACGATCTCGACGCGTTCGAGTGTCGCTGCGGAGGCGCTGCCGGCCGAGAGCCGGACCGTCGCGGAGACGGTCGTCGGGGCGCCAGCCGTGGGCGTCCCCGACGAGACGGTCGCATCGGTGATCGTCACACGGTTGTCGGGGATCGTCCCGGCGGTCAGTCCGGGCATCCCGGCGAGCACGAGGAGGATGGCCATCACGAGGGCGGCGCCGCGGGCACGAGCCATTGATTACCCCGAGTAGGGGATGGAGGCTTATGAGTTCTTCCCGCGCGTGCGCGAATACTTGGAAAGAAAATTCTCCGACTAATCGGCGGAGAACGCTCGCATCAAGCGATCCGCCAGTGGGGGAACCGAGTTGCTGATAGCGTCGGCGCCGCCGACGGCCGAGCCGTCTCGGGTCGCGGTTGGCGAGAAATAGATTGAGGTCGATGCGGAGAGCGGTTCTACACTGTGATTGACACAGAGGACATAGTGAGAATACGACTCAGAAAGGCAGTACAGACCAGTTAGAAGGTCACTGTCCGTTCGTGACGCACTCCCGACAGGTAAATCGTCGTTCCCGGTTTCCATCCTCGTCGCGTCCTCTACTTGTAGGATTCTTCACGACCGCATCACAAGATACTAGATGCGGACCCTTTCGTCCCCGGGAGAGACAGAAGACTGTCAAGAGACTTGATGTGATGCGTCGCGGAATATTGTTCACTCTCGTTGGCGTCGGCGATCAGTACGGAGTCGATCCCGGCAGCAGTTGCACCAGCGACATCAGTTTCTGGTGAATCACCGACGTGTATCGTGGACGGGGGGGTTGCGTTGAGCGATTGCATCGCTCGTTCGAACGGTTCTGGGTCAGGTTTCGGCGGGACTTCGTGACTCGCAACGATGATTTCATCAACCCACTGTGTGAGGTTCACAGCGTCGATTTTCTGCTGTTGCGCATCCGGGGCTCCGTTGGTCACAATACCGATTCGGTACTCTCGACTGAGTTCGCTCAACACGTCCTCTACAGCGGGGAGTAACTCAATTCGCGTCTGATCACGCTCCTTACTGAACGCGTCCGCAACAGCTCGGCCCCGGTGTCGTTCGTACCCGTTCGCCGCAGCGAGTGCTGCGAAACATTCGGACCGAAGTTCATCCATCGAATCACACTTCTCCGCGAACTCGTCGTAGCGAGCATAATACTCCTCAACCGAGAATAGTGGTTCGCTCCCTATCGTATCGAACGCCACCTGTAACACGTCTCCGGGGGATCTCTCGTACTCCACTAACGTATTATCGAGGTCAAAGAGGACCGCCTCGATCTGCGTCATACTGTCATTCACTGGATGAGTCTATTTGAACCCTGTTGTATTGGGACTGAACACGGCATTATTCATCGTTTGGAGAGCGCGAATCACTGATGTGGAGCAAGAAGTATCTCTAATACGTTACAGCGAGCGAGGCCTGCGCGAAGGTCGTTCTTATCGTCAGGGCAGCCTATAACTGAAAATAAAACTACAAATAGCGGATCAATTATTCCCATTGTTACTCTGGTCTGTGTTTATCAGCCTCCGGTAAAGTTTTCCAACGACGTATACGCCCTCTGAACCTGGTTCCAGTCCCTTATACAGTGATCCCGCTACGTATCACATCCATATGGCCGGTATTCGGTACCCCCTACCTGACCCCTTTTGGAAATATACCTCCACGGAGGGTTCGCAACCTAACCGCAGCGGCTGTTTTACCGGAGATCGTGTCTGTCCAATAGAGTTGCAGCAGAACCGAAAATATCGAGACGGACGCTAGCTGTCACTCGTACTGTCGTACATTTCTTCGAACTCCTGTTCGCCCCGGACGAGTTCGTCGACGCCGTCGGTAAGCGTTACTTCGCCGTACACGGTTGCCCGGTAGTACGTGTCGAGGCCGTCCCGTCCCCGTTCGGTCCGTTGGCGCTTTTCGATCAGGCCGAGGTCGACGAGTTCGTGGAGGTGGTCGTGGAGGGTGCTGTCGTCGACGTCTATCGCAGCTTCCAGCTCTGCGGACTCGTTTCGCCAGTGTGGACGAGCCGGTAGAGGATTCCGTACCGAGTCCGGTGGCCGACGGCGGCGTACATAGCCAAGTACTCGTCGAGGCTGAGGACACTATCCGGTGGGAGGAGGTCCTCTGGGAGGTCGCCGCCGACCGAATGGGTCGGATTGGTCGCCATCGTGTGAGACGATACGGGTGAGAGACTCTTAGATGTCCTCAAGCCGAGAACCCGCGCCCCGCGCGTCGCGTGTGCGGTCAGATCATCGTCGACGGCGGCCTGAACGCGCTTCCATAGATCGGGATGGTGCTCGCGATACCGAGCGAGGTGGTAGCCGCAGTACGCGATGTCGCCGCCGACGGAGTGCCACGGAACGCGGTAGACAGCATCTTCGTCACAGGCTCCCACTCCATAGGAAACGGCGGGATCGACGGGCCCGACATCTGCCTCGAGGAAGGATCGCGCCGCGGCGTTGAACTGCGGGAAGCGACCGCGGCTCGTACGGCCACCTCCGGGTAGCAATGCGACTCCCCGTTTCGACGAACGGCTTTGAACAAAGAGTAGAGAGCCGGAGGAGGGATTTGAACCCTCGACCTATTCCTTACGAAGGAATCGCTCTGCCAGCTGAGCTACCCCGGCGCGTCTACCCCCACGTACCGGCAACGCGGACATAAGGGTTCCGAAACCCGGCGCAGTCAGTCGATCCGGTCCAGCCGCGCGTCCAGACAGACGTTCAGTTCGTGGGGGGCGTACGACCGAACGACGCGCTCCTCAAGCACCGTCACTGCGTACTCGTCGCCGGCCGCATCCTCGAGCGCCGTCGTCGCCCGCTCGAAGGGATCGTCCTCGTGCTGGATGTCGTAGAGGTGGACGACACACGACTCCCCGGCGAACGCCACCGCGGCGTCGGCGAACTCCGCGGCGGTGTGGGGGAGGTTCATCACCAGCCGATCCGCCCAGTCGGCGTACTCGTCGGTCAGCGCCCGTACGTCGCCGACGCGGGTGGTGATGCGGTCGGCGACGCCGTTGCGCTCGGCGTTCTCCTCGAGGTACGCGATGGCGTCGGGGTTGATGTCGCAGGCCACCACCTCGGCGCCCGCGCTGGCCATGGGGACGGCGTACGGCCCGACGCCGGCGAACATGTCCAGCGCGTGCTCGCCGGGGGCGACCTGCTCGACGACGCGGTTGCGCTCGGTGGCGAGTCGCGGGGAGAAGTACACCTCGTCGACGTCGACGAGGAACTCGTGGCCGTACTCCCGGTGGACCGTCTCGGTCGGCGATCGGTCGCCGTCCTCGTCGGCCAGCACCTCCCAGTCACGGACGCGGGTCTCGCCTTTCACCTTCGAGTCACGGTTGAGCACGCTCCGGACCGGGATGTCCGACTCGACGACGGCCTCGGCGATCTCGTCGGCGCGCTCGGGGTCGTCCTCGTCGACGAGTACCACGTCCCCCAGTCGCTCGTACGTCGGTTCGTAGCCGAGCAGGTCCGCGGGCGTGCGCTGTGGTGTGCGTGCGGGCACGTCCCGCGGGGTGACCAGCAGGTCCTCGGGAACCGCGTCGGGGTCCGTCACGGGGATGTACAGGTTGCCGTCCGCGACCTCGATGCCGAACTCCCGGTCGATCAGGTCGGCTTCGGCGAGACGCTGTCGGGTCGCCTCGCCCGACTCGCGGGCGACGACGACGCAGGGCCGATCCATACCCGACCTCGGCGCCCGGCGGGAGTAAGGATGACGAAAGGGAGTTCGCGTCCTCGCCCGCCGGCCGTGGCCGGCGAGCGCTACGCGAGCACGTCGAGCAGCTCCGGGGTCGACGCCGCGACGCCCGCCTCGCCCACGCGGAGCCGTCGATACGCCGCCGCGGCCGCCTCGGCAACCGTCCGCTCGTTCGTCGGCCGCTCCTCGATGCAGTACGCCGGCGTCCCGCTGTCGGCGACCGCCGACAGCACCGGCGCCAACCCCGCAGTGAGGTCCACGTCGGCGACGACGACCGCGTCGGCCCGCTCGACCAGCGTTCGCAGGCGGTCGAGCGTCGCGTCGTCGACGCCGTCGAGCGCGCCGACTTCGAGCGTCGACATCCCCAGCGCGTCGGCGACCGCGGCGTCGCTGTCGCCCGCGGAGAGGGGGCCGACCGTCGCCTCGAGGCCGGCGCGATCGAGACGGGTCAGCAAGGGGCCCGCACGCCCGCCGCCGGCGACGACGTGGACGCGGTCGACGGGCGGGATCTCCGGGGCGTCGTCGGCGGGTTCCACGTCCGGCAGGGCGGTCACGCGTGGACGCTCGGTGACGGGGTCGGGGGTCACGACCGCGTCCACGTCGAACGCGTGGCCGACGGTCGAGCCGGTGAGCACCGACTCGGGCGGCCCGTCGGCGACGATCCCGCCGTCGGCGACGACGACGATCCGGTCGCAGTACCGCGCCGCAGTGTCGAGGTCGTGGATCGCCGCGATCGCCGCTCGCCCCTCCCCGGCCAGTTCGGCGACCGTCTCGAACGTTCGGAGCCGGTGGTTCGGGTCGAGGCTGGCGGTCGGCTCGTCGAGGAGCAGCAGCGGGGTGTCCTGGGCGAGCGCGCGGGCCAGCAGCACCCGCGAGCGCTCGCCGCCGGAGACCGCCGGCACGGGGCGCTCGGCGAACTCGGTAACCTCAGTCCGCTCCATCGCGCGCTCGACGGCCGCGTGGTCGGCCTCGTCCATCGCGCTGAACCGTGGGACGTGGGGCGTCCGGCCCATCGCGACGATCTCCCGGACGGAGAACGCGAAGGAGAGCGAGGTGTCCTGTGGGACCGTCGCGACACGGCGCCCCACGGCTCTCGCGGGAAGGTCGGCGACGGGATCGCCCGCGACCCGAACCTGGCCGGAATCGGGCGAGAGCGTCCCGCGGGCGGTCCGCAGGAGCGTCGTCTTCCCCGCGCCGTTGGGGCCGACGAGCCCCACGAGTTCGCCGCGTTCCACCTCAAGGCTCACGCCGTCGAGAACGTCGGTCTCCCCGAGCGTGACCGAGAGGTCGTCGATCGACAGCACCGGGTCGTCGGTGGGGGTCGGTACCGCTGTCTCGGTGGGGTCGCCCGTCATAGCTCGTGAACCCTCCGCTTGCGCAGCAGGAACAGGAAGAAGGGCGCGCCGACCGCGGCGGTGACGATCCCGACGGGGAGCTCCTGGGGGGCGCTCCGGGCGGCCGTGTCCGCGGCCACGAGGAACGCCGAGCCAGCGAGCGCCGCCGTCGGCAGCAGGATCCGGTGGTCCGGGCCGACGACGAGTCGCATCACGTGGGGGACGATCAGGCCGACGAAGCCGATCACGCCCGAGACGGCGACGCCGGCGCCGGTCACGACGGCCGAGACAGCGAGCAGCAGGCGCTTGGTTCGCTCGACCTCGATCCCGAGGCCGGCGGCCTCCTCCTCGCCGAGCAGCATGACGTTCAGGTCCCGCGCGTAGGCCAGCAGGACGAGGAAGCAGCCGAGGACGAACAGCGGGAGCAGCGGCACGCCCGCCACGGGGACGAAGTCCGCCCAGCCGGCGTTGTCGAGGTGACCCATCAGCCAGTAGACGACGCGACGCATGCTCTCGCCCGACTGCAACAGGAGGAACGAGGTGACTGCGCCGAGGAACGTCTGGACTGCAACCCCGGCCAGGAGCAGCGTCGCCACCGGCGTCCGTCCGTTCTCGGTCGCGATGGCGTAGACGCCGAAGGCGGTGAGCAGCGCGCCGGCGAAGGCTGCGGGCTCCAGCCCCAGCCCGAACGGGACCGCCGCGGGGGCGACGATCGACGCGACGGCGCCCACCGCCGCGCCCGAGGAGACGCCGATGATCGAGGGATCGGCCATCGGGTTGCGGAAGAACCCCTGCATCACCGTCCCGGCGGCGCCGAGGGCGAACCCCACCAGCGCGCCCAGCAGGATCCGCGGCAGCCGGATGCGCATCACGATCGCGCGGTGGGACTCCCGCAGCGAGAACTCGAAGGGGTGGCGCCAGGCGAACTCGCCCCCGGCGAGGGTCGGCACCGCGACCGCTTCGAGCACGGCCTTGAACGCCGTCCCGGCGGGGACCGCAACGGGACCGATCCCGGCGCTGAGGACGACGACGCCGGCGAGGGCGACGGCTAAGCTTGCCGACCAGCCGGTGGCGCGTCTCGCGACGCTCATGTACTCAAAGCTGAGTTGCGTTAGACAAATACTTGTTGCACTAGACGCGAGGTGGAGGCGATGCGAACGCGAACGACGCTGTTGATCGTACTGTGTACGCTTCTTGCGGCCGTCGCGCCGGCCGGCGCGGTCGGCGCGCCCGACGCGTCGACGGCCCAGGCGGCCGTCGACGCCGACGCGGCGGTTCAGCAGGAGGTTCCTGACTGCACGTTCCCCTTCACGTCGACGGACGCGACGGGGACCGAGGTGACCGTCGAGGAGAGGCCCGAGACGGTGACGACCCTCGGGGCCAGCGCGGCCCAGACGATGTGGGAGATCGGCGGCAAGGAGCAGGTCGTCGGGCTCAGCAGTAACGCCGCCTACCTCGCCGACGCCGGGAGCCGGACCAACGTCTCCGCCAGCGGCTTCGGCTACAGCACCGAGGCGGTGGTCGGGACGGAGGCGGATCTGGTGCTCGCGGCCAACATCGTGCCCGCGGAGACCGTGACCGCGCTGCGTGACGCCGGCATGACCGTGTACCAGTTCGAGGCGGCCACCTCGATCGAGGACGTGGCGAACAAGACCACGCTGATCGGCAAGCTCACCGGGAACTGTGAGGGCGCCGCCGAGGCGAACGCGTGGATGAACGCGAACGTCGAGACCGCACAGGAGGTCACGGCCGACACGGAGTCGCCCGAGGTGCTGGTGCCCCTCAGCGGCGGCTCGCTGGTCGGCGGCGGCACGTTCATCAACGCGATGGTCGAGGCCGGCGGTGCCACGAACCTCGCCGTCGAGGCGTTCAACACCTCCTACCCCTACCAGGTCTCCGACGAGACGATCCTCGAACTGAACCCCGAGGTGCTGGTGCTGCAGGAGGGGCTTACGGGTCTGATCACCCAGGAACCCTACGCGTCGACGACCGCCGGCGAGAACAACGCGAGCGTGGTCGTCGACCCGAACTACCTGAGCCAGCCCGCCCCGCGCTCGGTCGTGTACTCGACGCGGAACCTGACCGAAGGGTTCCACCCCGAGGCGGCCGCGAGCGCGGAGTGGACCGCGAAGTCCGAGGTGAGCGTCGGGACTGAAACGGCGACCGCAACCCCGACCGAGGCGATGACCGAGTCGACGCCGACGCCAGAGCAGCCGACGACGACTGAAGGGCCCGGCTTCGGCGGCGTCGCCGCCGTCGCCGCCCTCGGCGCGGGCGCGGCGCTGCTCGCCCGGCGCGACTGAGCGGCACCAAAACCGATATCCCCGACGACGGCCTCTTCTTTCGCATGATCGAGAACGTCGTCTACCCCGCGTATTTGGACGCGGACTACAGCCGCTCGGAGGGCCGGCGGGTGCCGCTCGACGAGGCCGTCGAGGACCCCACGGTCGACGAGATCGCGAAGGCGGTGCAGCAGGTGGGCTACGACGCGGTCGTCGAACGCGACAAGAGCTACTCACGGGAGTTCGAGTCACGCGGGCGCGTGCTCGTCCAGGGCGCCGACGACGCCTCGAAGAACGACCTCGTGCAGGCGATCGCGGCCTACGTCGCGATCCTCCGGGACTGATGGAGCGAGTCGGCACGGTCTCCCGGACCGCACAGGGACTCGCGATCGTGCGCTGTCCGGACGGCGACCACCCAGACATCGGCCGGCCAGTCGTCGACGAGAGCCTCGACACGGTCGGGCGCGTCGTCGACGTGTTCGGCCCCGTCTCCCAGCCGTACGTCGCGGTCTCGCCATCGAACCGGGACGGACTCGCCGCGTTAGTGGGCCAGAAGCTCTACGCCCGGTAGCTGAACCGGACCACAACCGCCAAACCTCCCGCGAGTGAACGGCCGGCAATGACCTCTCGTGCGTTCCGCGGGACGGCGTTCGCGGCCCTCGTCTTCCTGCTCGTCCAACTGGGCGCGCTGGCGCTCGTTCCCTCCTTCGAGGCCAGCGGCTACCAGCAGTTCGAGAACCCCCAGAACCCCACGAACAGCCTGATATACATCGTCCTGATCCTCGTGATGACGGCGCTGATGCTCGCGGCGTTCAGGTACGACTTCGACTGGGTGGTGCGGGCGTTCGTCGTGTTCACCAGCGGCCTGCTCGCGTGGTACGTCCTCGGCGTGTTCCTGCCGGCCCTCGTCGCGATCCCGCTGTCGGCGCTGATCGCGGTCGCGCTCTGGGTGTACCCAGAGTGGTACGTCATCGACGTCGCCGGGGTGGTGATGGGCGCCGGCGCCGCCGGCCTGTTCGGCATCAGCTTCGGCGTCCTGCCGGCGATCGTCCTGCTCGCGGTGCTGGCGGTGTACGACGCGATCTCCGTCTACGGCACCGAGCACATGCTCGACCTCGCGGAGGGCGTCATGGACCTCCGGGTCCCGGTCGTGCTGGTGATCCCGCTCACGCTGGGGTTCTCGATCCTGCCGGACGACGACGGGGAAGCAGGGGCCGAGAGCGGGAGTGACGATGGCGAGAACGAGACTGACGAGGGAGGGAGCGACGAGACCGAGGCGTCCTCCCCGGCCGACGAGGCGGCCGTGGATGGCGAGGGCCCCGGCGTGGCCGACCGCGACGCCTTCTTCATCGGGCTGGGCGACGCCGTGATGCCCACTGTGCTCGTCGCCAGCGCCGCCCACTTCTCGCCCGCGGCGCCGATCGACCTCGGGATCGACCTCGCAGTGAACCTCCCCGCGCTGACGGCGATGGTCGGGACCTTCCTCGGGCTGTTCGTCCTGCTCCGGATGGTGTTCGCGGGGCGCGCCCACGCGGGCCTGCCGCTGCTCAACGGCGGCGCCATCGGCGGCTACCTCGTTGGGTCGGTCGTCGCTGGCGTGCCGATCCTGACGGCGCTGGGGCTGTAACTGCCCCGGAAACCGGCTACCCTCCCGAACCCACGTACTCGTCGACGCCCTCGCGGACCATCACCGCCATCCCGGTCCGGAAGTCCTGCATCCCCCCCGCGGAGAGCTCCGCGCGGCCGACGCCCAGCAGTTCGCCGTCCTCGTGAACCACCAGCACCTCGTCGCCCGGCCGGATCTCCGGCCCGGAGCGGTCGACGAACTTCGCGAACGTGTTCTCGCCGTCGCGGACGAACGGCTCGGACTCGTCGCCGACGTAGACGCGGTAGGCGGGGGCGTCGAGGTGGTCGTGGAGGCGGCGCCCGCCCGCGAACCCGAGCGTGAACCGCCCGTCGGTGCCCATCGACGCCAGCCGGCCGTCGGGGGCGTGGATCTGGCTGGGGCGGCCGCCGGTGGAGTAGTCGATCTCGAGGTGGGCCTCCGCGGGGAACAGCGCGTCGCCGGCGCCGCGGCCGAACTGGTAGTCGGCCGTGGTCCGCAGGTCCGCACGCGAGGTCTTGGCCATACCTCCCGTAGCGCCCGCTCGGCGGAAAAGCGTCTCGAAGCCCGGGGGCGAGTCGGCTACACACAGCCACGGCGTGGGCTCCGCCGCCGCGAGCCGGAACTCGCGACAGGCCACTCGCCGTGGCTGGTCAGAGTAAGAACTCCTCCTCGCGCTCGGCCATGTCGTGGAACGCGTCGGCGGCGTCGATCAGCTCCTCGGCGGTCGAACTCTCGAAACAGAACACCTCGACGCGGACGCCCTCGTGGCGCAGGTGCGAGCAGAGCCGCGCGAAGTCGCCGTCGCCGGAGGCGAGCACAAGCGTGTCGACCTTCTCGGCCAGCGTCACCGCGTCGAGGACGATGCCCACGTCCCAGTCGGCCTTCTGGGAGCCGTCGCCGAAGGTCTTGATCTCCTTGATCTTGCGCTCGAAGCCGATGTCCTCCAGCGCCTCGAAGAAGGACTCCTCCTCGGGCGAGTCCGCGCGGATGACGTACGCCAGCGCCCGGACGAGTTCGCGGTCCATCACCGCCTTCTCCAGCAGCGCGGAGTAGTCGATGTTCCGGGAGTAGAGGCTCTGGGCCGTGTGGTAGAGGTTCTGCGCGTCGGCGAGCACCGCGACGCGCTGGCCCTCGTGGATCTCGGTCATTGGCCGTTCGTTTCCCGTCGTCGGTTAAAAAATGCCGTCTCCCCGCGGCGTCGACGGAGCAGAACCGTTATGGTCGTCGGACCCTCGGTCTCAGTCGTGACCCGAACGGCCGGACTCCGCGGCGCCGCTCCCCGCCGAGCCACGGCCGTCGTCTTCGCCCGCGGTAAACGCAGTAAACGCTGATTCTCCCGCTGCCGGCCGGTGTCGCGCCCGGTCGCCGGTGGACTCCAGACTGCATCGCGCAGCGACCGCCAACGCTCCGACCCACGACACACCGATGACGACACCGTTCAGCGGGGTCTACCCCGCCATGACCACTCCCTTCCGGGAGGACGAGAGTATCGCCCACGACCGACTCGCCGCCGACGCCCGGCGACTCGAAGCCGCCGGCGTCGACGGGCTCGTCCCCGTCGGCTCCACCGGCGAGTCCGCGACGCTGACCCACGACGAACACGCACAGGTCGTCGAGACGGTCGTCGACGCCGTCGACGACGTGCCGGTCATCGCCGGCGCGGGATCGAACGCGACCCACGAGGCCGTCAGCCTCGCCGAGGACGCCGAGGCCGCGGGCGCCGACGCCGTCCTGCTGATCTCGCCGTACTACAACAAGCCCGAGGCCGCGGGCTATCTGGAGCACTACCGTACGATCGCCGACGCCGTCGACCTGCCGGGGATCGTCTACAACGTGCCCTCGCGCACTGGCCGGAACGTCCCCGTCGACGTGGTCGCCGAACTCGCCGAGCACCAGAACATCCGGGGGTACAAGGCCGCCAGCGGCGATCTCGGCCGCGTCTCCGAGGTGATCGAGCGCACGAGCGACCAGCAGTTCTCCGTGCTCTCGGGCGACGACGGGCTCACGCTGCCCATCTGCTCGCTCGGCGGAACGGGAACGATCAGCGTCGTGGCCAACGTCGAACCCGAGCGCACGGGCGCGATGATCGGCGCCGTCGCCGAGGACGACATGGGCCGCGCCCGCGACCTGCACTACGAGCTCGCCCCGCTGATCCGCGAGCTGTTCGTCGAGACCAACCCCATCCCGGTGAAGGAGGCGATGGCGATCCGCGAGGACCACCCGCCGCACGTTCGCTCGCCGCTGACGCGCCTCTCCGCGGAGCGACGCGACGAACTCCGCGAGGCGCTCGACGACCTGGCCGACGAGCCCACGCCGGAGGTGACTGCCTGATGACGGGCGAGCCGACCCGGATCGTCGTCACCGGCGCCTCGGGGCGGATGGGCGAGGAACTGATCGACGCTGCCGGCGACCGCAGCGACGTGCTGATCGTCGCCGCCGTCTCCCGGACGCCCGGGTCCGTCACCGCCGAGGCGGCGGTCGGCACGCACCTCGACGCCACGCTCGCCGACGAGGACCACGTCGACGCCGTGGTCGACTTCACCGCGCCCGAGGCGACTGCCGAGTACGCCGCCATCGCCGCCGAGCACGGCGTCGCGTTCGTCACCGGGACGACCGGATTGGCGGGCCACGAGGCCGACCCCGTGACCGCACTCGACGCCGCCAGCGAGTCGGTTCCGGTTCTCCACGCCAGCAACTTCTCGCGGGGGATCGCCACACTCCGCGGGGCGATCCGCGAGGCCGCGGCCTCGCTCCCGGGCTACGACGTGGAGGTCACCGAGACCCACCACGACGGGAAGCGTGACGCCCCGAGCGGCACCGCGCTCACGCTCGCCGAGGATATCGAGGCCGAGCGCTCGGACCTGACCGAGCGCCAGCACGGCCGCGAGGGCGAGCAGCCCCGCGAACCTGAGGAGATCGGCGTCCACGCCCGCCGCGCCGGCGACGTGACCGGCGAGCACGAGGTGCTGTTCGCGGGCAACCGCGAGACGGTCTCGCTCTCCCACCGTGCGGGCGACCGCGGGGTGTTCGCCGAGGGCGCGCTGGACGCCGCCGTCGCCGTCGCCGACCGCGAGCCCGGCCGCTACGAGTTCGCCGACCTGCTCCGGGATTGATTGCCCCCCAACTCACTACCTATCACCAATGAGCCTCGAACCCGAGATTTCGGACCTGTGGAACCGCTACCAGGACGGACTTACCGCCGCCGACGCCGGCAGTAGTGAACTGGAGACACTCGACGCCTTCCTCGCCGCGCTGGAGGCCGGCGAGTACCGCGCCGCCGAACAGGTCGGCCCCGCGGAGTGGGAAGCCGTCGAGTGGGTCAAGCAGGGCGTCCTGCTCAACTTCGGCCTGCGCGAGACCCGGCCCCGCAGCTACGGTGGCGTCGACTACTACGACGTGCTCCCGCTGCGGTCGACCGACGACCTCGCGGAGCGCGGCACGCGGAACACGCCCGACGGCACCGTCCTCCGCCCGGGCTCCTACCTCGGGGAGGACGTGATCGCCATGTCGCCGAGTTTCGTCAACATCGGCGCCTACGTCGGCGACGGGGCGCTCGTGGACTCCAACGACGTGGTCGGCTCCTGTGCCCAGATCGGTGCGGGGGTCAAGCTCGGCGCGAACACGCTGATCGGCGGCGTGCTCGAACCGGTCGAGGAGGCGCCGGTGGTGATCGAGGACGGCGTCTCCCTCGGCGCCGGCTGCCGGGTCACCTCCGGCTTCGTCGTCGGCGAGAACGCCGTCGTCGCCGAGGACACGCTTTTGACGCCCCGGATCCCCGTCTACGACCTCGTGGATGACGAAGTCCACTACGGCCGGCTGCCGCCCGAGCGCCGGGCGTTCCAGCGCTACGTGGAGTCCTCAGTCTCCGAGGAGGAACTCATCCCGGGGAAGGCGTACAAGCCGGCCGTCGTCGCCACCGGTCTGGAACAGGAAACGCTCGAAGCGACCCAGCGCGAGGGCGCGCTCCGGGAATGAGCCACGAGGACCACAGCCCGACGGGCGTCGACGAGCGACCCGACGGCGGCCCCGCAGTCCGTCGACTCGCTGACTGGGACCGCGAGACCCTGGAAGAACTCGCCGCCGAGCACGGCACGCCGCTGTACGCGTTCGACCCCGCGCGAGTCCGGGAGAACTGCCGGCGCCTCCACGGCGCGTTCCCCGGGGCCGACATCCAGTACGCCGCGAAGGCCCACACCGCCCGCCGGACCCTCAAAGCCGTCCACGACGAGGGGCTGGGGATCGAGTCCGCCTCGGCGGGCGAAGTGCGGCGTGCGCTCGACGCCGGGATCCCGGGCGCGGACGTGACCTACACCGCGGTCAACCCGCCAGCCCAGGACCTGGACGCCGTCGTCGCGGCGTGGCGGAGCCACCCCGACCTGACGATCACCGCGGGAGCGGCGGACACGATCGACCGCCTCGCCGAGCGCGGGTTCGACGGCCGCCTGCGCCTGCGAGTGAACCCCGGCGTCGGCGCCGGCCATCACGAGAAGGTCGTGACCGGCGGCCACCCGAAGTTCGGCGTCGCGCTCGACCGCGCGCCCGACCTCGCCGCCCGGGCGGCCGAAGCGTTCGAGTTCGCCGGCATCCACGCCCACGCCGGGTCCGGGATCTCGGGCGAGGATCTCGCGGACCACCGCGAACTCGTCCGCCGGATGGGCGAGTTGGCGCGGGAGCTCGAAGCGGACGGCATCCCGGTCGAGACGGTCGACGTGGGCGGCGGATTCGGCGTCCCCTACCGCGAGGACGCACCGCCGCTCGATCTCGACGCCGTCGCCGAGGCGACCCGAGAGGCCCTGGGCGAGGTCGACGCGACGCTCGCGATCGAACCTGGACGCTACGTCGTCGCCGACGCCGGCGTCCTGCTGACGCGGGTGAACACCGTGAAGGAGGCCCTCGGGACGGTCGTCGCCGGCGTCGACGCCGGGATGACGACGCTGCTCCGGCCGGCGATGTACGACGCGTACCACGCGGTTCGGAACCTGGGGGGGGACACGAGCGGCCGCGAGCAGGTCGGCGTCACCGTCGCCGGCCCGGTCTGTGAGACCGCGGACCTGCTCTGTGAGAACCGCCCCCTCCCCCGTCCGGAGCGCGGGGACCTGCTCACGGTGGGGAACGCCGGCGCGTACGGCTACGAGATGGCGTCGACGTACAACTCCCGGCCCCGGCCCGCGGAAGTCACTGTCGACGGCGACCTCCTCCGCCGGCGCGAGACGCTCGCGGACGTGAGCCGGCTCGACGCGCCGGGGGAGTCAAGCCGCCGGAGCGACGAGAGGGAGCCATGAGCGTCCCGTTCGAGAAGTACGACGGCGCGGGCAACGACTTCGTGGTGGTGGACGCAGACGACGGCGCCGTCGAGGACCGCGCCGCGTTCGCCCGCGCTCACTGCGACCGGGAGACGGGCGTGGTCGACGGGGCGGGGGGGCGCCGCGGCGCCGACGGCGTCCTCTTCCTCTCACTCGATGGCGACACCGACCCAGCAACGGTGACGATGACCCTGGTCCAGCCGGACGGCTCCGTCGCCGAGATGTGCGGCAACGGCGCGCGCTGCGTGGCCGCGTGGGCGGCCGACCGATCGGGGGCGTCGACCGTCGCCATCGACACGCCAGCGGGCCGCCGGCGCGCGGTCGTCGAGGAGGAGGTCGCCGTGGAGATGGGGACGCCGACGTTCGATCCCGGGGCGGTCCCGCTCGCGGGCGACGACCCCGCGATCGACGCGACGCTCGACGAACTCGACGGAACGCCGGCGGCGGGGCTGTCGGTGACGGCGGTCAACACCGGCGTGCCCCACGCAGTCGTCTTCGTCGACGACGTGGAGGCGGTCGACATCGACGCCGTCGCGCCGCCGATCCGCCACGCCGACACGTTCCCCGAGGGCGCGAACGTCACGTTCGCGGCTCGGGAGGGGGACGGCTACCGCCAGCGCACCTTCGAGCGCGGCGTCGAGGGGGAGACCCGCGCCTGCGGCACCGGCGCCGTCGCCGTCGCCGCCGCCGCGGCGCGCCTCGGCCACCTGTCCGACGCCGGCGAGACGAACTGGGTCACCGTGACACCGCCGGGGGGCGAACTCGGTGTCGCGGTCCCCGACGACGGACCGGCGCGCCTGCGCGGCCCCGCCGAGAAGCGCTTCGAGGGGGAGCTTCCCGTTCCGGGGGGCGAACAGTGAGCTTCGACCCGATCGACTTTCTCGCGGACGCGGTGCGGGCGGACTCGACGACCGACGTGCGCGAGTCCCGCGATCTGTTGCTCGACGCGCTGCGGGACGACGAACACGACCCAGACGTCGACGCCGCCGGGAACGTCCGCGCGAGCCGCGGATCCGGGCGCCCGCACCTCGTCTTCAACACCCACCTCGACACCGTCTCGCCCCACGTTCCCTTCGAGCGCGACGGCGAGGTGATCCGCGGCCGGGGCGCCTGCGACGCGAAGGGCCCACTGGCCGCACTGCTCGCCGCGTTTCTCGAGGTAGAGATCGACGAGGGCACGCTTACGCTCGCGGTCACCCCGGACGAGGAGGCGCTCTCGACGGGCGCCCACGCGCTGATGACCGGCGAGGTGGCGCCCGGCGGTCCGGGCGAGGCGGGCGCGAGCGTCGATCCGCTCCCGGCAGTCCGCCCGGAGCCGGACGCGTTCGTCGTCGGCGAGCCGACCGGACTCGACGTCTGCACCGCCGCGCGCGGTCGGTTCGAGGGGACGATCGCGGTCGAGGGGACCGCCGCCCACGCCGCCAGCCCCGAGTCAGGCGTCAACGCCGTCTCGGCGGCGGGGCGACTGCTCGGCGCGCTGGCGGCGTTCGACGGCGTCGACGCTCACCCGCAGTTGGGCGAGGCGACGCTCGTCCCGACGGGGATCGACGGCGGGAAGTCGACGAACCAGGTACCCGCCGGCTGCGAGATCACCGTCGATCGTCGGAGCGTCCCGCCGGAGACCGCCGCGGGGTTCCGACGCGCGCTCGAAACCCACCTCGGGACGGCGGTCAGCGCCGACGCGTCGGTCTCGGTGTCGCTCACCGAGCGCGAGACGCCGTTCCTGGAGGCGTTCGCGACCGATCCCGAGGAGCCGGTCGTCGGCGAGCTCGCCGACGCCGCGGCGACCGCGAGCGAGGCGGCGGGACTGGGCGAGTGCGGGGCGGTTCGCCCGTTCGGCGCGGCTACCGAGGCCTCGTACTTCGCGCCGGTACCGACGGTCGTGTTCGGTCCCGGCCACCTCGCCGACGACGAAGGTGCGGTCGCCCACGCGGAACGGGAGTACGTCGAGATCCCGGCGGTGCGCGCGGCGGCGACCGCGGTTCGGACGGCGACCGAACGCCTGCTGGGTGTCGACGGGTCGTTGTCGGGCTGAGCGCCACACGCGGGTTTTTGGTCGCCGGCCGAGTTCGTCGCGACATGGCACCGTTCGTCGACGGCACGCGGCTGGGTCGCGTGCTCGCGCTGGTGGTCCTCTCGACGCTCGCGCTCACCGCGAGCTTCGTCGGGCTGGTCGGGCTGGCCGACGGCGCGGTCCGGCGGACGACCACCCGCCTGCCGATCTACGTGACCGCGACGGCGGCCGTCTTCCTCGGTGCGGTCGTGGTGTTCGAGGAGTCCCGCGGCGGGGTGCGTGCGCTCGTCGCCGCATTCGCCGCCGGCGTCGGCACGCTGTTCGTCGTCGGGTTCGGCGGGGAGGGGATCGTCTATGCGCTCGCCGAGCCCGGCGAAGTGTTCGACCTCCAGTTGCTCGGCTACCTGCTCTCCGCGGCGCTGATGGGGACCGGCGTCGGCTACTGGGCGTGGCGCAACTGGGCGTCGCTCCGGATCGGCGGGCTCGGGGACGCGCTGTGACGGATACCGGCTGAAACGCTCGAAATTGGCGGAATTTCTGGCCTATCTCCGGCGTGGAGGAATTACTGCGGGTCGCTTATGTGGATCCGGGATAGAGTGATGAGGTATGGGAGAGGATGGGACGGCACTCCGGAACGGGCGACCAGTGCTGGGGACACTGCTCGATCCCACCGGGGACACACAGGCACGGGAACTCTCCTTCGCACTGGCGCGGGAGGGGAACCGGCCCGTACGCCTCCTCTCGCCCGGGCGGACGCCCGACGCGCAGGGGTCGTCGACGGCGGCCCAAGCCGACGGGCCGCCGGTCCAGTTCGCCTGTACCGAGAACGCCGTCCGGACGGGCCGTTCGCCCGCCGCCGTCGTCGCGGAGGAGGCTGCCGAGGCGAGTGCCGCCGTGGTGACCGTCGAGCGCCCGGCGTCGGAGTCGCCCGGCCCGGGCCTCCGGCGGGAGACGACCGACCGCATCGTCGCGAACAGCCCGACCGATACCGTCGTCGCCAACGGCTGCGGGGAGTTGGACGATCTGGCGTCGATCCTCGTTCCGGTCGCGGGCGGCCCCCACACCGAACTCACGGTCCGGGTGGCGCGTGCGCTGGCCGAGCGCGAGAACGCGTGGGTCGAACTGTTCACCGTCGTGCCCGCGGACGCCGACGCCGACCGGCGCTCGGCAGCAGCAGGCCACCTCGCGGAGGCGCGGCAGTACCTCGGCGAGTTCGAGGAGTTCGACACCTGGCTCTACGAGGCGGACGATCCGGCCTCGGCGATCGCCGAACAGTCGGCGTACTACGACGCGATCGTGATGGGCGCGCCGACGAAGGGCCGCCTCAAGCGCGTGGTGTTCGGCTCGACGCCGGACAGCGTCGACGAGTGTGTCGACATCCCCGTGATCACGGCCACCTCGAAGTAGCTACCCGAGGAACAGGTCGACCATGTTCCCCGAACTCTGCCCCCGGTAGAGCTCCGAGTAGCCGCAGTTGGCGCAGGAGACCACGTCGAACTGCCGGTTCTGTACGTCGAACATCTTCGAGAGCCCGGTGCCGCTGGTGGCGATCTCGTCGATCTCGGTCTCGGTGTGGCCGCATTTCGGGCAGCCGTCCTCGCGATCCTGTCGTCCCAGGTCGTCGGTCGGAGGGCACATACGGCTGGCCGTATGGCCGAAGCGAGCAAAAAGCTACCCCCGTAACCACTTTTGGCTTCCCGCACCGTCTCGCCGCCATGCCCGCCGTTGGCGCGCTGTTCGCCCTCCTGGTCGTGCTCTCGATCGCGGGGACGATCGGCCTCTGGTACGCCATCGACGGCGAGACCGACGACACACGGATCATGAGCCGCGGCGACGCCGAGCGGGCGGCGCGGAAGGACACCGACGAGAACGGAGCCGATACGGGGGCGAACCGTGATAGGGGAGCAGACACGGCGTGGAGCGTCGACGACCGCGAGGGCGACGACGCCCGCTAGTCGAGTTCGTCGACGAGGTCGTCGGCGACGCCGGTGTAGCCGGCGGGCGTGAGCGCCCGCAGTTCCGTGCGCACGTCCTCCTCCACGTCGAGCTCGTCGAACAGCTCGCGGAAGTCAGCGAGCGTCACGCGCTGCCCCCGGGTCAGCTCCTTCACGCGCTCGTAGGCCTCGGTGTCGCCCTCGCGGCGGAGGATCGTCTGCACCGCCTCGCCGATGATCTCGGGCGTGGCCTCCAGTTCCTCACGCATCACCTGCTCGTTGGGGACGACTTTCCCCAGCCCGGTCGCCGTCTTGCGGTAGCCGATGAGGCAGTGGGCGAAGGCGGCGCCGACGTTGCGCTTGACCGTCGAGTCCGAGAGGTCCCGCTGAAGCCGCGAGGAGGTGACGTAGTCCCGGAGGAAGGTCAGGTCCGAGTTGGCCTTCGAGAGGTTCCCCTCGCTGTTCTCGAAGTCGATGGGATTGACCTTGTGGGGCATCGTCGACGACCCGGTCTCGCTCGACTCGCTCTCCTGGCCGAGGTAGCGGTCCGAGACGTAGCGCCACACGTCCCGATCGAGGTCGAGGAGGACGTTGTTCACGCCGGCGAGCGCGTCGAACAGCGCCGCGAGGTCGTCACAGGGGTTGATCTGGGTCGCGAGCGGGGTGTGCTCGAGGCCGAGGTCGTCGACGAACGCGGCCGAGAACGCCCGCCAGTCCACATCGGGGTAGGCGGCGACGTGGGCGGCGTAGGTGCCCGAGGCACCGGCGAGTTTCCCGGAGAGGGCCTCCACGGCCGCCCGCACCCGCGCCTCAGCGCGGCCGAGGCGGGCGGCGACGACGGCCATCTCCTTGCCGAACGTCGTCGGCGTCGCCGGCTGGCCGTGGGTGCGCGCGAGCATCGGCACGTCCCGGTACTCCCGGGCCATCCTGGTCAGCGCGTCACGGATCGCCTCGATGGCGGGCAGGAGGACCTCCTCGACGGCGCCCTTGGCGTTCAGGCGGTGCGCGAGGTTGTTCACGTCCTCGCTGGTGAGCCCGAAGTGGATCCAGGGGTGGAGGCGCTCGGGCGTCTCGGTCCGGAGGAAGTACTCGACGGCCTTCACGTCGTGGCGGGTGGCCGCGAACTCCTCGGTCCCCTCGGTCTCGATTCGTTTGACCAGCGCGGCGTCGTCGGCGTCGAACCCGTCGACGACCTCGCGGAGGTGGGCGCGCTCCTCGGGGGTGACTTCGCAGTCGACGGCCTCGGCGTCGGCGAGCGCGAGCAGGTACTCGACCTCGACGCGCAGGCGTGCCTCGATCAGCGCGGCCTCGCTGGCGTACGGCACCAAATCCGCGGTCTTGCCGGCGTACCGGCCGTCGAGCGGCGAGACGGCCGCGAGCGGCGACTCGCGGGGGAGATCGTTCATACCCGAGGCTCACCCGGGCAGTCACAAAACCCTGCCGGAGCCGCGGCGCCCGTGAGGCATCCACGTGTATACGTTCGTCGAGATATGCCCCGTTCTCCCCTCGATCTATCCTCGAACGTGCCTATCGGCCGGGTCCCGACCGCAACGCTCTTTGTCCGTTCGCCCGGGAACTCGACCATGAAGATCGCCGGTATCGCGGGCAACCGCGGCCGAAACCTTCTGCACATTGCGAACATTTCGCCCGGCGGCGCCGAGCTCTCGGTCGTCGTCGCGAACGGCGAGGACGCGCCGGTGCTCGACGACGCCGCGGAACGCGGGATCCCGAGCGTCGGTGTCGAGCGCGGGGACGACGAGTCACGCGAGTCCCACGAGGAACGGCTCCTCGACGCGCTCGGCGAGCACGAGTTCGACGTGGTCTGTCTGGACGGGTTCATGCGGGTCCTGAGTCCGGAATTTCTGGACAGCGTGGACACTGTGCTCAACGTCCACCCGTCGATCCTACCGGCGTTCCCCGGCGCCGACGCCCACGCGCAGGTCCTCGACGCGAACGTCCGGACGACGGGAGCGACGGTCCACATCGCCACCGAGGCCGTCGACGACGGGCCGATCGTCACCCAGGAGACCGTCCCGGTGTTCGAGGACGACGACGAGGCCTCGCTGAAGGAGCGCGTGCTCCACGAGGCGGAGTTCGAGGCCTACCCACGCGCAGTCCGGTGGTTCGCCGAGGGCGCCGTCGAGGTCGAACGTGACGACCAGGGGCGCCCGGTCGGCGTCGACCTCGCGACCGACGTTCGCGGCGACCTGCCCGCGCGCCGGACCGTCTCGAACCGCCGCGAGGACGACCTGCGCTACGGGGAGAACCCCCACCAGGACGCCGCGGTCTACGCCAGCGACGCGAGCGAGGAGCCCAGTGTGGTCCACGCGCCCCAGTTGAACGAGGGCGCGAAGGCGCTGTCGTACAACAACTACAACGACGCCGACGGCGCGCTGAACCTGATCAAGGAGTTCGAGGCGCCGGCGGCGGCGGTCATCAAGCACACCAACCCGGCCGGCTGTGCGACCGCCGACACGCTGGCGGACGCCTACCGCGACGCGCTCGCGACCGACGCCAAGTCCGCCTTCGGCGGCATCGTCGCGCTCAACCGCGAGTGCGACGCCGAGACCGCCGGGGAGATCGTCGACTCGTTCAAGGAGGTCGTCGTGGCGCCCGGCTACACCGACGACGCGCTGGACGTGCTCACCGGGAAGGACAACCTCCGCGTGCTCGACGTGGGCGACCGAACCGAGGACAACACGCTCGGCCCCGCGGACCGCACGGAGCGCTTCACGGAGAAGGCGCTCGTGGGCGGCCGGCTCGTGCAGGAGCGCGACCGCTCCACGATCACCCGCGAGGATCTGGAGGTCGCCACCGAGCGCGAACCCACCGAGGAACAGCTCGAGACGATGCTGTTCGCCTGGAAGGTGCTCAAACACGTCAAGTCCAACGGTATCCTGATCGCCGACGGCACTGAAACCGTCGGTGTCGGGATGGGGCAGGTCTCCCGCGTCGACGCCGTCGAACTGGCGGCGATGAAGGCCGAGAAGGACGCCGACGGGAAGTCCGCCGAGGGCGCCGTCGTCGCCTCGGACGCGTTCTTCCCGTTCCCGGACGCCGTCGAGGCGGCCGCCGACGCCGGCGTCGAGGCGGTGATCCAGCCCGGCGGCTCCGTGAACGACGACGACGTGATCGAGGCCGCCGACGAGCTGGGGCTGGCGATGGTGCTGACCGGGCAGCGCGCGTTCCGTCACGACTGAGGGGCTGCGACACCGTTTTCGACTGGTTTCCACGTTCGTGGATAGCTCTCGCCGGGTGACGGAGGATTTATGCCCTTCTGTGCAAGCCTTCCACCCGTTCCATGCGAGAACTACTCACGATGTGGCGCGACACGCGGATGGTAATGCTGGTGGCCGTCGTCGCGGCGGTGTACGCGGCGCTTCTGATACCGTTCAAGCTGTTCACCATCCTCCCGGGACTGACGAGCATTCGCCCGGCGAACGTCCTCCCCGTGTTCTTCGGGATCGCGTTCGGCCCGGCCGCCGCGTGGGGGTCGGCGATCGGGAACCTCATCGGCGACGTGTTCGGGGGGACGTTCGGTCCCGGCAGCGTCGGCGGGTTCGTCGGGAACTTCTTCTTCGGGCTGGTCGGCTACAAGCTCTGGGGGAACCTCGGCCCGCTCTCCAGCGGCGAGGAGCCGGACTTCCGCGACCAGCGGCTCCGACAGCTGATCGAGTACGTCGCCGTCGCCGTCGCCGCCGCCGCGGCGTGTGCGGCGATCATCGCCTGGGTCGTCGACGCGCTGGAGCTCGTCCCGTTCTCGGTGCTGGGGCCGATCATCCTCACGAACAACGCGGTGTCGGCCATCGTCCTCGGCCCGCCGCTGTTCTACCTCGCGTACCCGCGTGTCAAGGAGATGGGACTGCTCTACCCCGACGTGCTCCGGAACGAGGACCTCCCGGATAGAGCCAACTCGGCGGGCGCGTGGGCGATCCTCGTGGTCCCGCTCGTCTGGATCGGTATCGCGGTGTTCGTCCTCGGCGGCGCGCCCGGTTCCACCGCACAGATCGGGCTGGGTGCCGTCGGCTTCCTCGTCACCGCAGCCGCGGCGTACGTCGCGGGCGAGAACTTCTCGGCCGTCGTCCGGGACGCGTGAGAAGGGAAACGGCTTTCGGCGGCCGACACGCGTGTCCATCCGATGAGTGACAGCGAGGACGTCGCCGTCCGCCTCCGGGACGTGGTGTTCTCCTACGTCCGCAACGCGACGCTTCCCGAGCCAGAGGAGTTGACCGGGGAGGCCGACCCGGACGAGCGGGAAGGGCCGGTCCTCCGGGGTGTCGACGTGTCGGTGCCGGCCGACTCCTTCACCGTCGTGATGGGGGCCTCGGGGGGCGGCAAGTCGACGTTACTTCGCACGTTCAACGCCATCATCCCGGACTTCATCGACGGCTCGTTCCGGGGCGAGGTTGACGTGCTCGGCGTCGACGCGACCGAGACGCGGGTCAGCGAGATGGCCCGCGACGTGGGGATGGTGCTCCAGGACTACGAGTCACAGCTGTTCGGCACCAGCGTCGAGGCCGAGGTCGCCTTCGGCCCCGAGAACCTCGCGGTGCCAGCCGAGGAGATCGAGCCCCGCATCGAGCAGTCGCTCGACCTCGTGGGACTCGACGACCTCGAACCCCACCGGGAGCCGTCCGGCCTCTCGGGCGGCCAGAAACAGCGGTTGGTGTTCGCGGGCGTCGCGGCGACCCACCCGGAACTGCTCGTGCTCGACGAGCCGACGAGCGACCTCGACCCTAGGGGGACCCGCGACATCGTCGACGTGGTGAACACGCTCTCGGCCGGCGACGCGGCCGGCGGCGACTGGTCGGGGCCGGACACGATCGCGATGGTGACCCACAAGATCGAGGAAGCGCTGCTCGCGGACCACGCAGTGCTGCTGAAGGACGGCCGCCCGTTCCGCTCGGGGACGGTTCGGGAGGTGTTCACCGACACCGACGCGCTCACGGCCGCCCGGGTCGCCGTCCCACCGCTCGTCGAGGCGTTCGACGAACTCGGCTGGCCCGAGGACGACCTCCCGCTCCTGCCCGAGGAAGCCCGCGACCGGGTCGCGGCAGCCGACGCGGAGTACGAAGCGCCCGCCGAGCCGGGCGTCGCGCCGGGCGGCACCGGCGCGGAGCCGGGCGACCTGCTGTTCGAACTCTCCGACGTGACGTTCGCCTACGACACCGACCGCGGTCCGGTGACCGCCGTCGACGGCGTCGACCTGACGGTTCGCGAGGGCGAAGTGGTGGCGCTGGTCGGCCACAACGGCAGCGGCAAGACCACGCTGGCAAAACACTTCAACGGACTCCACGAGGCCGACGACGGGTCGGTCAGCTATCGGGGCCGACCCGTCCCCGAGTACGGGATGGGCGAGATCGGCCGCGAGGTCGGCTTCGTCTTCCAGAACCCCGACCACCAGATCTTCGCAGAGACCGTCAGGGAGGAGGTGGCATTCGGCCCGAAGAACTTCGGGCTGACGGGCGAGGAACTGGAGCGGCGGGTCGATCGCGCGCTCGAGACCGTCGAGCTCGACGGGCTCGACGACGCGGACCCGTTCGCGTTCTCGAAGGGGCAGCGCCAGCGCGTCGCCCTCGCGGGGATCCTGGCGACCGACCCCGAGGTCATCGTCTTCGACGAGCCGACGACGGGGCTGGACGCGACCCAGCAGCGACAGTTCATGGACCTCGTCGCGGAACTCAACCGCGAGGAGGGGGTGACCGTGGTGATGGTGACCCACGACATGGGCACCGTCGCACGCTACGCCCCGCGGACCGTCGTGATGCGGGACGGCGCCGTCGCCGACGACCTCCCGACCCGGGAGCTGTTCGGCGACGAGGCGACGCTCGCCGAGTACGACCTCGTGCCGCCGCATCCGGCGGCGTGTGCGAACGCCGTCCGGGGCGACGAGCCGACGGCGCTGACCGCCGAGGAGCTCGCGACGGCACTCGGCGGGACCGACGCGCTGGCTGACGCTGAGCCGGTCGGTGACGGGGCGTCGACCGCGACGGAGGGTGCGGACCGATGAGCAGTACCTCGCTCTACGTCGACGCCGACAGCTTCCTCCACCGGCTCGACCCGCGGGCGAAGCTGGCGCTCCTGGTGGCGATGGCCGTCCCGGCGTACACGTTCGGCCGGCCGGCGTTCATCGCGATCCCCTTCGTCGCGGCGCTGGTCGGGCTCTGGATCGGCCAGGGGCTGCGGAACCTCCGCCGGGTCTGGTTCATCATCGTCGCGCTGTTCGTCGTCGGCCTCGTCGTCTGGCCGGGGTTCGTCGAGCGCGGCGGCCCGGTCGTCGTCGACGTGGGCCCGCTGTACCTGACCGAGCGCCAGACGCTGTTCGCGCTCGGGCGCTCGCTGCGGATCACGTCGTTCATCCTCGGCGGGCTGGTGTACGTCTCGACCACGTCGAACGAGGAGATCGTCAGGGGGATGCGCGGGCTGGGACTGCCCTACGCGTTCTGTTTCGCGGTCGGCACCGCGCTCCGGCTGTTCCCGACGTTCCTCGACGCGGCGGGGACGGTCCGGCAGGCCCAGGAGGCCCGCGGGCTGGAGATCTCCTCGAGGAACCCGATCGAGCGGGCCCGCAGCTTCATCCCGCTGCTGATCCCGGTGTTCATGACCGCGTTCCGGAACATCGAGACGCAGTCGATGGCGCTCGAGGCCCGCGGGTTCGACACCCGGAGCGAACGAACGTTCTACCGCGACTCGGACTTCGCGTTCCGGGACTGGCTCGCGGTCGGGTTCACCGTCGCCGTCTCGGTCGCGTCGATCGCGCTGTCGACGATGGGTGTCGGGACGTTCTGAGAACGGCCCGAACAGGGCGCCCCCTCTCGCTCAGAACGCGCTGTCCTCGTGTCGCCAGTCCTCGGCGTACTGTTCCTGCGCCTCGGTGACGGCGTCGATGTCGATGTCGAGCGTGTCGAGCTTTCGCTCGGCAACGTCCCGGTCCAGTCGGTCCGGGATCGCGTACAGCCCCGGCCCGAGCCCGTGGTCGCGCGTCAGCAGGTCGTAGGCGGTCACGAACATCATCGCGTGGGTGGTGTCGATGATCTCCGCCGGGTGGCCCTCGCTGGCCGGCCCGGTGAGGTTCACGAGCCGCCCGTCGGCGAGCAGGTTGATGTGGCGACCGTCGGGGGTGGTGTACCGGGTGATCCCCTCCTTGGGTTCGGTGACCGATTCAGCGTACCCCTCGAGCGCGTCGAGGTCGATCTCCACGTCGAAGTGGCCGGCGTTGGCGAGTTGGGCGCCGTCCCCCATCCTTTCGAAGTGCTCCCGTCGGATCACGTCCCGGGTGCCCGTGCTGGTGATGAAGACGTCGCCGATCTCGGCGGCCTCGTCCATCGACATGACGCGGTGGCCGTCCATGTGCGCCTCAAGCGCCTTCCGCGGTTCGACCTCGGTGACGACGGTCTGGGCGCCCATGCCGCGGGCCTTGCGGGCGATGCCGCGGCCACAGTAGCCGTAGCCGGCGACGACGAGCCTCTGGCCCGTGATGACGGTGTTGGTCGTGATGGAGACGTTCACCAGCGCGGACTCGCCGGTGCCGTGGACGTTGTCGAAGTAGTGCTTCATCGGCGTGTCGTTGACGCCGTAGACGGGGAACTCGAGCACGCCCTCCTCGTCCATCGCCTCCGCGCGGGTGATCCCGGCGGTGGTCTGCTCGCCGCCGCCGAGGACGTTCTCGGCGACCTCGGGGTGGTCGGCGTGGCACTTCGAGATGAGCTCGCAGCCGTCGTCGAGCAGGAAATCCGGCTCCCGTTCGAGGAGTTCGTGCTGGGCCTCGTCGAACTCCTCGTCGGTCATCCCCTCCCAGACGTAGGCGGTGATGCCGGGCTGGTCGTCGAGGTACTCGACCACGTCGCCGTGGGTCGACTGGGGCTCGGAGGCGGTGAACAGCACCTCGGCGCCGGCCCGGTTGAGCGCCTCGACCAGACAGCCCGAGACGGCCTCCATGTGGGTCGCGAGGCCGATGGTGTAGCCGGCGAGCGGTTCCTCGTCCTCGTGTTCGTCGCCGAGGGACTGGAGTACGGGGGTGTACTCCCGCGCCCAGGCGAGCGGGTCGTCGGTGGTTGACACGGGTGGGTGATTCGGGCGCGGGGCGATAAAGCGACCGGAGGCGGTCAGCGTGGCTGGCGACCCGCGTCCGAAACGGCCAAACGCCCACCGGACACAACGTCGCCCATGCACTACCACGAGGCCGCGAACTTCCTGTTCGACCTCCGGCGGTTCGGCGTGGACCCCGGCGTCGAGGCGGTACAGGACTTGCTCGCGGCGGTCGATGTCGATCCGGGTTCCGGCGACGGCCCGGCCTACGTCCAAGTCGCCGGCACCAACGGGAAGGGCAGCACCGCGCGGATGGTCGAGTCGGCGCTGCGGGAGGCCGGCCGCTCGGTCGGGCTCTACACCTCGCCCCACCTCGAACACCTGACCGAGCGCGTCCGCGTCGACGGCCGGGAGCTGCCCCGCTCGGCGGTCGCGGCGTTCGTCGAGGAGGCGAAACCGTGGCTGGTCGACCGCGCCGTCGACGGCGCGCCGCTGACCTTCTTCGAGGTCGTCACCGGGCTGGGGATCTGGTGGTTCGAGCGCGCCGGCGTCGACGTGGCCGTCCTCGAGGTCGGCCTCGGCGGCGAACTCGACGCCACCTCCGCGGTCGATCCGATCGCGAGCGCGGTCACGAACGTCTCGCTGGAGCACACGAACGTCCTCGGCGACACGGTCGAGGAGATCGCGGAGACGAAGGCCCACGTCGCCCCCGAGGGCCGACCGCTCGTCACCGGGACCGAGGGCGCCGCGCTCTCGACGGTCCGGGAGGTTGCTGATCGCGTCGGCGCCAGCGGCGTGCTCACGGTCGGCGAGGACGACTGGCGCGGGGAGGGAGCCACGGCGGAGGACGAGCACCCGGACGTGACGGTGGCCTACGACGGCCGCGTCACCCACCAGCAGTCAGGGGTCAGCGTGGCCGGCGACGGCTGGGCGGTCGACGCGCGGCTCCCCCTGCTCGGCGAGCACCAGGCGATGAACGCCGGGATCGCCTGCATCCTCGCGCGGCAGGCCGGCGCGGAACTCGGCGTCGACGTGGGCCGCGGCGCGCTTGAGCGCGGGCTCGCGAAGGCGGACTGGCCCGGCCGGTTCGAGGTGATGGCGCGATCGCCGTTGACGGTGCTCGACGGCGCACACAACCCCGAGGCCTGCGAGACCGTGACCGAGACGCTCTCGACGTTCGACTACGACGACTGCCACCTCGTCGTCGCCGCGATGCACGACAAGGACACCGCCGGGATGGCGGCGGCGTTGCCCGACGGCGCGACGGTGACGACCTGCGAACCCGTCACCGACCGCGCGGAGGACTCAGAAGTGCTGGCGCGGACGTTCGAGACCGCCGGCTACGACGACGTGCGATCGACCGGCTCGGTCGCGAACGCGCTCTCGCTGGCCCGCGAGGACGCCGCCGACGGGGACGCGATCCTCGTGACCGGCTCGCTGTACGCCGTCGCCGAGGCGCGCGCGACGTGGACGCGACTCCAGGTTCCCAAGCAGGTGGACTCCATCGACGACGCCGAGACCGTGCTGCGGAACGCGCAGGTCTCCGAGCCCGGCATCTGGCGGATGCGCGGGAAGGCCGACCACCGCGTGCTCCACACCCGGGTCCAGCAGCGCCAGGCCGAGTACCTCAAACAGGAGATGCTCTCGCTGGACGGCGAGTGCTCGGCGTCGGCGCTGCGGTCCGGCGGCGAACTCCACGACGTGGTGCTCTCCGGGACGATGGCGCAGTTCAAGCGCCTCGCTGAGAAACTGCAGGGCCAGCCCTGGGGGCTCTCCGAACTGGGCGCGGAGATCCGCCGGCAGTTGGGGATCCAGCACAACGAGCCCCGGCGCGATCTACCGTGGCCCGAGGACGGGACGGCCGTCATGGGCGTGCTGAACGTCACGCCGGACTCGTTCCACGACGGCGGCGAGTACGAGCGGGTCGAGGACGCCGTCGCGCGCGCCGAGGCGATGGTCGACGCCGGCGCCGACCTGATCGACGTGGGCGGCGAGAGCACGCGGCCGGGCGCCGACCCAGTCGAGATCCAGGAGGAACTCGATCGCGTCCTCCCCGTCGTCGAGCGCCTCGCGGACCTCGAAGTGCCGGTCTCGGTCGATACACGCCGGCCCGAGGTGGCTCGAGCGGTCGTCGACGCCGGCGCCGGCGTGCTCAACGACGTGGCGGGGCTGCAGGACCCGGAGATGCGCCGCGTGGCCGCCGAGACGGGCGTCCCGGTCGTGCTGATGCACTCGATCGAGGCCCCCGTCGACCCCGAGACGGAGGTCCACTACGACGACGTGGTCGAGGAGACGATCCGGGAGCTCCGCGAGCGCCTGCTGGCCGCCGAGAAGGCCGGCGTCGACCGCGAGCAGGTGGTGATCGACCCCGGGATCGGCTTCGGGAAGACGGCGCGGGAGTCGTTCGAACTGCTCGACCGGCTGGGTGAGTTCGACGCGCTGGGCTGTCCGCTGCTGTTCGGGCACTCCCACAAGTCGATGTTCGAACTGACGGGCGAGGCGGCCGGCGACGCGCCGAACTCCACGGTCGCGGCCTCGGCGCTGGCAGCGGCGAACGGCGCCGACATCGTCCGCGTCCACGACGTGGCCGAGAACGTCGCCGCGGTGAACGTCGCCGACGCCGCCGACGATCCGGAGGGGTTCGAGCCGTGAGCGACGACGCGAGCGGCGACCGGGGTGCAGGGAGCGCGGGGAGTGACGCGGATTTCGGCCCGTACGAGGCGGTGTACGCCCATCCGGAGGGCGACGCCACGGTCGGCCGCCAGGTGAAGACCGCCGCGGAGTACGGCTTCGAGGGTGTGCTCGTCCGCACGGGCGGGGCGGAGTACGACCCCGGGACGCTGGCGGATCGCTACGGCGTCGACGTGGTCCGGGGCGTCGAGATCGACGCCGAGGACCCACAGGGCGCGAGCGGCGCCGTCGGGACCCACCGGAGCGAGTGCACGGTGGTGCTGGTCCGCGGCGGGACGGACGCGCTCAACCGCTTCGCGGTCGAGCAGGACCGCGTCGACGTGCTCGCACGTCCCTTCGACGGCGAGGGCGACGTGAACCACGTGCTCGTGAAGGCGGCGGTCGACCACGACGTGCGCATCGAGTTCGACCTCGGCGCCGTGCTGCGCGACGACGGCGGCACGCGGGTCCGCCGGCTCCGGAAGCTCCGGAAGCTCCGGGAACTGGTCGACTACTTCGACGCGCCGTACGTCGTGAGCGCGACGGCGGCGTCGCACCTCCGCCTGCGTGCGCCCCGCGACCTCGCGGCCGTGGGCGAACAGATCGGCTTCGGCGCCGACGCGGTCCGCGAGGGGCTTGCGGAGTGGGGTCGACTGGCCGCGCGCAACCGGGAGCGACTGTCCGAGTCGTTCATCTCCCCGGGGGTCCAACGTGGGAGGGACGACGAATGAAGCGATCCATCGACGAACACGCCGAGCGGTTCTCCGCGGTCGCCGCGGAGTACGACGAACAGCAGGACAGCGACGAGTACGCCGCCTGCGCGTCGATGGTGATCGACGCCGCCGACCCCGGCCCCGAGGAGACGGTACTCGACCTCGGAACCGGCACGGGCGCGATCGCCCTCGCACTCGCGTCCGACGCGGGGAGGGTGATCGGCCGGGACATCAGCGAGGGGATGCTCGCCGAGGCGCGCCGGAAGGCCGATGCGGCCGGCCACGAGAACGTGGCGTTCGGGGAGGGCCGGTTCCGCGAGCCGAACGTCGACGCCGCGGTCGACGTGGTGGTCTCGAACTTCGCGATGCACCACCTCGCGGACGACGAGAAGCGCGAGGCGATCGAGGTCATCGCCGACCTCGACCCGCGGCGGTTCGTGCTCGGCGACGTGATGCTCTCGGGCGAAATCCCCGAGGGCGAGGAGGCGTTCTCGCCCGAGGTCGACGACCCAGCGACGGTCGGCGTGCTGGTCGAGACGCTGACCGACGCGGGCTTCTCGGTGTCGTCGGCGACGCTCGTGAGCGACCAGTACGGGGTGCTCGTCGCCGACCGATGAAGCACCTCCCCAAACACCTCCAGCCGCGGTGGCGCTACCTCGCGGTGTCGATCGAGACGTGGCCCGACGCCGGGATCGGGCGCCGAGCGTTCCAGCGAGAGCTCTGGTACGCCGGCCAGAACCTGCTGGGCGACCCGGGCAGTGCCGACGCCGACCTGCGACTGATGCGGTTCGAGGTCGCGGGCGGGAGCGGCGGCGCGATCGTGCGAGTTCGCCGGGGTGAGGTCGACGCCGCGCGCGCGGCGATCGCCTGCGTCGACGAGGTGAACGGCCACCCCGTGGGGCTGCGAACCGCCGGCGTCTCGGGCAGCGTCGACGCCTGTTCGGAAAGCTATTTAGGCGATCCAGCCCCCAGTTCGACACAGAGAGAGGTCGCGTTCGACGGCGCCGATCGGCCGGCTCGACGCCGGGACGGCGCCGTCGACGTCGACGCCCAGACGGGGTGGGTCGGCGCGACCGTCCACGACACCGAGTAACCATGCAAGGACAACAACAGCAGGCCTACGACCGCGGTATCACCATCTTCTCGCCCGACGGGCGCCTCTACCAGGTCGAGTACGCTCGCGAGGCGGTCAAACGCGGTACGCCCAGCGTCGGCGTGCGAACCCCGGAGGGCGTCGTGCTCGCGGCGGACAAGCGCCGCCGTTCGAAGATGATCGAACCCGACTCGGTGGAGAAGCTCCACAAGGTCGACGACCACATCGGCATCGCCAGCGCCGGCCACGTCGCCGACGCGCGCAAGCTGATCGACGTGGCGCGGCGGGAGGCACAGACCAACCACCTGCGCTACGGCGAACCGATCGCCGTCGAGACGCTCGCGAAGACGGTGACCGACTTCATCCAGCAGTACACGCAGTACGGCGGCGCCCGCCCGTTCGGCGTCTCGCTGATCGTCGGCGGCGTCACCGAGGGCCGCCCGCGCCTGTTCGAGTGCGACCCGAGCGGCACGCCCTACGAGTGGCGCGCGCTCTCCGTCGGCGCCAACCGGGCCGACATCCGCGACCACCTCGAGGCCGAGTACGAGGAGGGGATGAACCTCGAGGACGGCGTCGACCTCGCGCTCTCGGCGCTCACGGTCCACGACGACGAGGAGATGGACCCCCACGGCGTCGACCTCGCGACGATCGACGTCGAGAGCGGGGAGTACGTCCACCTGCCGCCCGAGGAGGTCGAGACGCACCTGGCGAGACAGGACCTGCTCGCGACGGACGACGAGGAAGCCGACGGGGAGTAGTCCGACTCGATTCTCGATGCCGTACGAACTGCACGAGTCGCCGCCGACGGTCGACCGGTTTCTCGAACTCCGGGACGCCGCGGGGATGTCCGAGCGCTCCCGCGAGGCCGTCGAACGGGGGCTCCCGAACAGCGACTACGCCGTGACTGTCGTCGACGGCACGGGCGAGACGGTCGGAATGGCCCGGGTCGTGGGCGACGGCGGGTCGGTGTTCCACGTCTGCGACATGGTCGTGCACCCCGATCACCAGGGACAGGGGCTGGGAAGCCGGATGATGGACGCGCTGATGGACTGGATCGACGGGACCGCGCCGCCGAAGGCGTACGTGAACCTGCTGGCGGACGTGGACGGCTTCTACGAGCAGTGGGGGTTCGAACGGACGGCACCCGCCTCGAGGGGGATGTACTACCGCGTCGAGGAGTGAGTCGGTGCGGTCGTCGACGCCCCGTCGTGGGGCAGACACGATTACGGCGTTGGTTCCGTGGCCCCACGACGGAGCGTGCGGCAGGTTGCTCGCCGTGATTGGGTAGAACACGATCACGGCAACAAGCTCTCCGGCCGAGACGCGGGGGTCTCGGCTGGTCGCGAGCCGTGATCGGTCAGTACTCCTCGTAGGCGAGGTTCATCAACCACTGCGAGAAGGCGTCGGACTGGGCGTCGACCTCCTCCTCGCCGATGAAGGGAGTGAGCATGTCCCCGGCCATCAGCAGGGAGAAGTCGAGGTCGCGCGTCCGCGGTTTCAGCAGGTAGGTGTTGTGGCCGTTGTACACCGCTTCCTCGCGCTGGATCAGCTCCTGCTCGGCGAGTGACTCCGCGATCCGACTGCCCTTTCGCGAGGAGATGTCCAGCTCCTTCCAGAAGTCGCTCTGGTAGATGCCGCCGCTCTCGCGGATCAGCTCGAGGGCCTGCCGCTCGTCTTCGCTGAGGTCGTAGTCGGCCGCGCTCATGTTGTGCGACGGTTGACGGGCCGGAGGTTAAAGGCTACCGTCCCCGCGGCGCAACCGTTATCCGAACAAGCCACCTACCTCGTACCGACATGAGCTCCCAGAGCGAACTTACCGAGGAGGAAGTCCGCGAGCGGGTCGAGGAAGTTCTCGAAGAGAACGAAGTCGTCCTGTTCATGAAGGGCAACCGCCTGATGCCCCAGTGTGGCTACTCCCAGCGCGCGGTCCAGCTGATCTCGCAGTACCGCGCGGAGTTCGAGACCGTCGACGTGCTGCCGGCGCTCCCGCAGTACCGGTCCGTGCTCGAGGAGAAGTCCGACTGGGAGACGATCCCCCAGACGTACGTCGACGGCGAGTTCGTCGGCGGCAGCGACATCCTCGCGGAGCTCGACGAGCGCGACGAGCTCGCGGAGACGGTTCACGCCAGCGCCTGAACCACGGGCAACAACAGCTAAAAGGACAGACGGCCTAGAACCGGCGTACTCGTACGGTTATCGCCACTCGCCGCCCACCGAACTCCCACACCAATCCCATCCCACACCCACAAATGACTGGTCGCGTATTCCGACTCCATTCGACCCTCGAACTGCCACTCGAAGACCTCGAAGAGTTTCTGGAGGATCCGGATCTCCCGCCCGAACTCGACGACGTCGAACTCACCCGCCGGAACAACACCCTGATCCTGAAAGCCGTCGCGGAGGACGCCGACATCGGCAAGTACACCCCGACGGCTCAGCTCAAAGCGAGCGTCTCGGAGACCCGCGTCTACGAGGAGGAGCCGCCGAAGACCGCCCCGACCTGGGGCTCGGAGGAGGAAGAGGAGGAGATCCCCTCCGAACTCGTCGAGTTCGCCTGCTTCAAGGGCGACCGCGAGACGGTGCTCCAGAACAGCGCGCTGCGGTTCCCGATGTTCCTCGTGCTCCGCGAGCTGGCGCTGCTCTCAGAGAAGGGCACGCTGACCGCCGTTCTGGAGAAAGACGACGACCTGCAGGCGGTCCGCATCGTCGAAGGCGAGGAACGTCCCGCGAGCGTCGAAGTCGTCGAGAACCCCCGACAGGGCAACGGCGAGGACGGCGGCGTCAACTGGCGGGACAACGAGTTCATCTCGGAGTGACGCTGTAGAAGAACTCGACGTTTCGCTGGGGGACTGAGTTCACTCGCAGAATCGTCTCGGAAACGGCTGTGCAGTGCTTCTCCAGACTCCGTAGACCCGTCTCCACGGGCCGTAATCACCGAAACGAGAGCCCGCAACCACACTGCTGGTTCGCGTTCGGGTTGTCGATCCGGAATCCCGTCCCGTGGACCGACCGCGTGTGGTCGATCTCGGCGCCCTCGACGTACTCGACCGCCGCCGGATCGACGAACACGTTCACGCCGTCACGATCGCGGACGAGATCGTCCGTCTCCGGCGATCCGACCAGGTCGAACCGGTAGGAGAGGCCCGCGCACCCGCCGCGTTCGACAGCGACGCGGAGGCCGGCGGCGGTCGGGTCGAGCCCCTGTGAGCCAAGCAGCGACGCCAGCCGTTCGTCGGCGTCGGCCGTGAGCGAGAGCAATCGGTCCGCGGACTTGCGACCCATCGTTACTCGTGTCCCGAGGTGGCCGGCATAAACCTCGCGACTCCCCACGCGGCGCGCGGAGGAGCCCCTATCGGCGCCGCAAGCGGGAACCGAACCTTTCTCCCCCCGAGGACCCGACCCGCTCCCCATGTGCATCGCCCGCGACCCGCCCGGAACCGAACACGCCGTCGACCGCGTTCGCCACGGTGGACGCCGATGACCGACGAGGACAGTCCGGATGACCTCCCGGCGGGCGACGACCTCGACCACGCGCTGCCGGCAGCCGACCTGCAGTACCCGACCCTCGAGTTCGACGAGGGGTGCATCGACGACGACGGCTCGTTCGACCTCTCGGCGGAGGCCGACCGGGAGGCGATGAGCGAGGCGGCCGAGGGCGTCGCCGGTGCGCTGTCGAGCCACGACCTCGCGGTCGAGACCGAGGCGGGGTACACCGCGTTCGGCGTGGGCCCGAAGTCGGTCGAGGCGTCGTTCGACCCCGACGAGGGCGAACTGGCGGTGACGCTGCGCCTCTCGGCGAAGGCGATGGCCGTCGACGACGGCTCGGGGGAACGAGTCGGCTCCCGGGGCGACGCCGGATTCGTTCCGGAGTCGATGCTGACCGACGACGGCGACGACTACCGGTGCTACCGCTGGATCGACGATCCCGAGTCCCCCGAGTGATCGGCATCGGACCGGCGCGAGGCGGGTAACCGCCCGACTCGGTCGGTCGGCCCGCGAATCGAACACAAGACCTTTGATGATTCGTAATTACATCTAATTAGACGATGACCGAGTTCCCCGATTACCTGAACGTCGACTACACGGACGGCGAGGGCGAGTCCCCGGAGGACTACCCGAGCCTACAGCACAAGATCGAGAAGGCCATCGAGGTCACGCGGCAGGGACTCGAGGAGTACGAGAACCCCGCGATCATGTGGACCGGCGGGAAGGACTCCACCCTCACGCTCTACTTCGTGAAGGAGGTCGCCGAGAGGCACGACCTCGAGATGCCGCCGGCGGTGTTCCTGGATCACTACCAGCACTTCGACGAACTCATCGACTTCGTCGAGCGCTGGGCCGACGAGTGGGACCTCGACGTGATCTTCGCGCGCAACGAAGACGTGGGCGCGTACGTCGAGGAACACGACCTCACGCCGGGCGACGACATCGAGATCTCGGCGCTCAACGAACAGAACCGGCACCACATCCGGAACATCCTCGAGTACGAGGAGGACACGTTCCCGTTCCTGCTCGACACGTACGTCGGCAACCACCTGCTGAAGACGGTGCCGCTGAACAACGCCATCGAGGAGTACGACATCGACGGCATCGTCTCCGGCGTCCGCTGGGACGAGCAGGAGGCCCGCGCCGACGAGACGTTCTTCAGCCCGCGTCACGACCCCGACATCTATCCGCCCCACGACCGCATCCAGCCGATCCTGCAGTTCGACGAGCGTGCGGTCTGGGACGCGTTCTGGCACTACGTCGTGCCCGACACCGTCGAGGGGTTCCCGGAGGACGGCTACGTCCCCGACGACGCCGACGACCTGCCCAACGGCCTGACGCAGGACGACATCCCGGTCTCGCCGAAGTACTTCGCGGGCTTCCGCTCGCTCGGCTCGGAGGTCTCCACCGAGAAGAGCGAGGAGGAACCCGCGTGGCACCAGGACCTCGAGAACACCACCGAACGCGCCGGCCGCGCCCAGGACAAGGAGGACCTCATGGAGCGCCTCCGCGACCTGGGCTACATGTAACGCGCGGCGAACCGACCGCACGACCGCCGCGATCGCCGTCATAGCTGTTCGCCGTTTTACACATCAGTTTCATATAGGAATTTTAACGGTATATTTTTTACCACCTCAATTCAGGAACGGAACATGGAATCCAACAGTTCCAGCATGGCGGCGTACCTCGCGGAACACCCGAAGATGGTCGGCGTCCTGTTCACGATGCTGGTGGTGCTCTCGCAGGCCAGCGGTATCGTCGCGGCCGGCCAGGGGACTACTGTCGGTCCCTGAGCGTCGACAGATCGACCGAGTTCGTCCACCAGAGTTCGCCGTCGACGACGATGGGGATGCGGTGATCGCTCAGTCGCTCCACCAGCCGCTCGTAGGTGACGGTGAACGTCGCCATCTCGCCCACCGCGAGGTACTGCGTGCCGTTCTCCTCGATGTACGGGCGAGTCATCGAGCCGACGTTGTACGTCGCCGTCGGGTACTCGTGGTACGTGACGGTCACTCGCTCCGGCCCCCGCTCGTCGCAGGTGAGCAACAGCGGCGTCCCGGAGTCGGACTGTGAGATCGTGACGCGCCCGTCGCCGACGACCACGTAGTTCTGCCGCGAGATCCGGATACGGCGGATCACGTCCAGCGCCCCGTGGAAGTCGAAGCCGGCGTCGAGCAGGCGGGCCAGGTGCCGGCCGGTCGTGGTCGCTTTCGCGTTGCTCACGCTGGTGAGCGTCGCCACCCCGCCGAAGGCGCCGGCATCGACGAGCGCCTGGCCCTGCTCGTAGGAGCGACAGCCGTTGAGCAGGAACGCCTCCACGCCCGTCCCCGAGAGGGTCCCCAGGTCGAGGTAGCCGTCGGCGCACTGCACCCCCTCGTCCTCCACGTGACCGACGTAGTGGAGGAAGCTGGTCTCCGTTCGCAGCACCGACCGAAGTTCCCGCTTGGTCAGGTCGTTGTGGCGCCGCACCTCGAAGGTGAGCATGTCGAAGAAGCCGTACAGCTCCTCGTCGATCTCCTCGAGCATCGCCTCGTCGTTACAGACCAGCGTCACCGTCGTCGTGCTGTCGTCGGTCGGCTGGCGGCCGAGCCGTCGCCGGTAGGCGTCGACGGTCGGCTTCGAGGCGCCCATCGGGAACTGCTCGCCCACCCAGACGTGGCCGTACGTGTCCGTTTCGACCGGGGATCGAACCGACTCGGCTGTCGCGTGGGCGTTCTGTGTGGTCCGGCTCCCGCGGGGCGCCCCCCGCGCGTCGTCGGCCCGGAAGAACTCCTCGAGTTCGTCGGGTTCCGTCGTCGCCGTGGATCGCTCCGCGAGCGGCGTCGGCGACCGGACGATCGCGAGGTCGTCGGCGACGAACGGCAGGATCGCCGCGTTCCGGGCCGCCGGCTCCACGTCCGCGGTGAGGTGCCAGTCCAGCAGGTCCTCGGTGGCGTCCCGCGGCACCGACAGGTAGGCGGCGGTCCGGCGGTCGATCGGCATCTCGTACCACCGCTCGGGGTCGATCGCCGTTCTGTCGGCCAGCGCCGCCCGCTCCCGGAGCGACACCGGGTAGAGCCCTTCCGTCCGGGCGACACAGTCGAGGAGGAAGCAGTGTCTGAGCGTGTCGGCCGCTGCCTCACCCAACTCGCCACGCAGGGGGACCGTCTCGTCGCCGGCGACGAGTTCCGGCATCGCGGCGCCGGTCCGGACGGCGGCGCCGAGGTAGTACGACAGGGGTGCGACGCTGAACACGCTCGCGTAGTCGTCGGGGACCCGGATCTCGATGCCCGTGGCCGGCCGTTCGATGCCGTCGGCGTCGAACGCCTCGCCGAACTCGAGCATGGGCGGATGCCCGCGGAGCGTCGGGAACGAGCGCTCCGGCGACGTGGTCTTGAGCGCCGAGGCGAACAGCGAGACCCCGCGGGCCACGCCGGCGGGCGTCTTCGGCACCGTGACGGTGCCGGCGGGGCGTCGGTGGGGCGAGCGAGCGCCGACGAGGACCGTCGACGGGCCGTCGAAGCTGATCCGGGTGCCCGACCCGGCGGTGGCGACCGTCGCGAAGGGGTCGATCCGGAGGTAGAGCTTCATCGGCGTGTTCGTCGCCTCCACGAACGTCGTCGCCGTCACGGACTGTTCCGCGCCGGCCACCGCCCGGCGTCCGCTGCCGGCGGCGTCCCGGAGGTGGTAGTCGACCACCGTCGGCAGTGAGAGGCGGTCGGTCCGGATGTGGACCGCGGCGTCGATCGGGGCGGGGAACTGGTCGGTGGTCGCCGGCGCCGGCGAAACGCCGTCGGCGTTGACGACGTACTCGACCTCCTCGACCGTGTCGACGACCCGCAGGCCGCGCTCGGCGGTTTCGAACTCGATCACGGTTCACCGAGGGCGACCCAACTGGTGGTACCTCGCCCCGGGAGGTGCCAGCGTTGCTCGGGGTCCGTCGCGGCGGTCCGGAGCTCCAACCGGGCGTCGAACACGGAGTCGAGGTCGGCGACGGCGTCGGAGTCCGGCGCCCGCGGCAGGTGGTAGTGACCGACCCCGCGGACACGGCGGACCGCACCGGTCAGCCGAGCGGTGAGGGTCCGGACGGCTTCGACCCCGTGGGCCTCGAGCAGCGTCTCGAGCGAGTAGACGCCGGCCCGGAGCACGGCGGGCGACGGCGTCCCGTCGGGCTCCCACTCGCGGATCTGGGCGTCGATACGGCGGACGGTGTCGTCGGCGCGTCCCGGCTGGACGGGGCTATCGGCGACCGCGTCGCCGCGGAGATCTGGCTCGCCGATCAGCGCCACCTCGTCGTCCTCGGGCGCGTACTCGCCCGGGAGCCACGCGGCGTCGTCGACGCCGCTGTCGGTGAGTGCGAGCACTCGGTAGCGCTCCTCGTCGGGGTGGCCCAGCAGGCGACGCGTCGCTCGGCGGGAGACGGCTTCCGGCACGTCCCCGATGACGAGCACCTGCGCCCCGCGGCGCTTGAGCTCCTGGAGCGTCCTCCGGACGCTCCCGCCTCCGCGGCACGTCGCGACGGGCCGGCTCATGCTCGGAGGTGACTGCCCCCGCATGAAAAACGTCGTGATGGTCCGAGCTGGAACCGGTCCCGAACCGGAGACGGTATGGCCGCGGATCGACTGGTAACCGCCATGACCTGGGTGAGCCTCTTCTCGGGCGGGAAGGACTCCGCGTGGGCGCTCCATCGCGCCCGGCAGGAGGGACTGGACGTCGGCCGGCTGTTGACCGTCCACCCGGCGGGGGACTCGTACATGTACCACACGCCAGCGACCCACCTCGCGGGCCTCGCCGCCGAGAGCATCGGCCTCCCGCTCGTCGAGGTCGAACCCGAGGCGTTCGGCGCCGACGACGTCGTCGACGCCGGCGCGCAGGGCGACGCCGAACTCGAACCGCTGGAGGCTGCGCTCGAGCAGCTGGCCGACGAGCCGGGGTTCGATCTCACCGGCGTCACCGCCGGCGCCGTCGAGAGCGAGTTCCAGACCTCCCGGATCGAGGGACTCTGTGATCGCCTCGGCATCGACCTGTTCGCGCCGCTGTGGCAGCGCGACCCGGTGACGCTCGCCGAGGAGATGCTCGAGGCCGGCTTCGAGATCAAGATCGTGCAGGTCGCCGCCGCGGGCCTCGACGAGTCGTGGCTGGGGCGCACGCTCGACGCGGAGGCGTTGTCGGAGCTGCGTGCGCTCAACGAGGAGTACGGCGTCCACGTGCTGGGCGAGGGCGGGGAGTTCGAGACGTTCGTCGTCGACGGGCCCCACATGGCCCGCCGGATCGCGATGGAGCTGGGCACCGAGTGGGAAGGCACCCGCGGCCACGTCGTCGTCGAAGACGCACGGCTCGAGTGAGCGGAACTGGGTTGGGCTGACGGGACGTCGGTACCTGACGGGGATTTCGTCCGACGCGATCTCTCGCCACCGGTGGGTTTATATACACTTGCCCGGGAGGGACAAGCTGTCACGGGTTGAGGTAACACATGTCACAGCTACGAACCGAACCCGAGTACGCGGCCGTCGGGTATCGTTCCGCACACTACGGGGACCGCTCCCCGGCGTACGGCTCCGGGGGTGATCACGATGGTTGATCCCGGCGGGTTGGTAGTACCCCTGCAGAGTTCCGAGTTCGGGGCGATCTCGCTGTTGCCGCCGCTGCTGGCCATCTTCCTGGCGATGATCACTCGCCGGGCGATCCTCTCGTTGTTCCTCGGCGTCTGGTCCGGTGCGGTGATCTACACCGGGGGGCACGGGGTCGTCACGACGCTGACGTGGACAGCCCAGTCGATCGGCGAGAGCCTGTTCAACGCCAAGATCCTGATGATCGTGATGTTCCTCGGCGCGGGGGTCGCGATGATCTGGCGGTTGGGCGGGGCACTCGCCATCGCCAACGCCGCCACCTCCCGGCTCGACTCCCAGCGCAAGGTGGGGGTGGCGACGTGGGTCTTCGGAATGCTGTGGTTCTTCGGGGACTACTCCAACACCGCGATCGTCGGCACGACGATGCGGGACATGGCCGACGAGATGCGGATGTCCCGGGAGAAACTCTCCTACATCATCGACTCCACCGCCGCGCCGGTGGCGACGTTCGGCATCTCGAGTTGGGTGGTGTACCAGCTGAGTATGATCGACCAGGGGTACGAGTCCGCGGGGATCTCCGGGCAGGCGCCGGGCTCGTTCACGGTGTTCCTCCAGAGCATCCCGTTCAACATGTACTGCATCTTCGCGGTCGTGATGGTCGGGATCATCGTGCTGAGTCGGCGTGACTTCGGCGAGATGCTCGACGCCGAGCACCGCTCCTGGAAGGACGGGAAGGTGCTCCGCGACGATGCGACGCCGATGCAGAGCGCCGAGGAGAGCCTGGGCGACGTGGTGACCGACACGCCCAGCCTCCGGTTCTTCCTCATCCCGGTCGGCTCGCTGATCACGGTCGTCTTCGTCGGCGCCGCCTTCACCGGCGTCACCGGCGCGGGCGCAGGCGCTTCGTTCATCGAGATCGTCGACAACGCCGCGTTCGTCGACGCGCTGCTGTGGGGCTCGTTCACGATGGTCTCGATGGGGATCATCTCGGGCACCATCGCCGGCCTGATGGGTCTAGAGGAGGCGATGGAGACGGTGATCGACGGGTTCAGCATGATGCTGACGGCGGCGTCGATCCTGATCATGGCGTGGACCATCGGCGGCGTCACCACCACGCTCGAGACCGGGATCTACGTCACGAACGCCGCCCAGGCGTTCATCAGTCCCACGCTGCTGCCCGTGGTGATCCTGATCGCCTCCGCGATCATCGCGTTCTCCACCGGTACGTCGTGGGGGACGATGGCGATCGTGACGCCGATCGCGATCCCGCTGGCCTGGAACATCGGCGGCACGACGCCGGAGCTCCTGCCGGTCGCGGTCGGGACGGTGTTCAGCGGCGCCATCTTCGGCGACCACTGCTCGCCGATCTCGGACACGACGATCCTCTCGTCGACGTTCGCCGGCGCGGACCACATCGACCACGTGCGGACCCAGATCTACTACGCGATGACGGTGATCACCGTCGCGATCCTGATGCTGCTGGTCTGGGGCGTGACCCGGATCACGCCGCTGATCCTGCTGCCGATCGGCGTCGGCGTGCTGTACGCCGTCGTCTACGGGCTCTCGGAGTGGGACGCCGGAAGGAAGGGGGTCGATCCGAAGGCTGCGTCGACGGATCAGCGATCGACGCCGTCGGACGACTGACCCGCGGTGGCGGGCGGCCGCGGATCCGCGACGCCTCGATCGCGACGCCGTCGGCCCGACTTGGTTTTCGCTACTCCTCGCCCCGATACAGCGGCGAGTCCGTGTCGGTACAGCCGGGGCGCCCGCAGACGCCGGCCTCGTCGCCGGCGCGCTGGACGCCGGCGGCGAGTTCGGGGAGCTGCCACGTCGGCTCGTGGCCCGTCTCGGTGCGGTGGTCCTCGACGAACTCCCGAGCCGTCCCCAGCGAGTCGAACGTCTCGGACAGGTTACAGTCCGCGCAGGTGACCGTGACTCGTTTCTCGCTCATTACCGACCCTACCGGTGCCGGACACTTAGCCGTCGCGGACCCGGCTTCCCGCACCGACGGCGCAGGCGGCCGGCTGACGAACGTGTTCGACACAACGCGGAGGTCGACCGCGACGTGAGGGTCACGCATGCCGGCAACCAGCGTCGACGCCGAGCGAACGTACGACGACGAACAGTTCTCCGCGCGTGGGTTTTTCCAGACCGAGCGCTCCAAGACCGTCTGTGGCTACTTCGAGCCCGGGCAGTTCATCCCGGTCCACGCGCCCGACAGCGACGTGACCGTCGTCGTCCACTCGGGCCACGGCGTCGTCCGCGACGGCGGGCGGACCCACGAGGTCGGCCCCGGCTCCGTCGTGACGGTGCCCGCCGGCGAGAAGCGCGGGGTGAAAGCCGGCGAGGAGCGACTGGAGGCCGTGCTCGTGACGGCGCCGCCGCCGACCGACGCCGAGCACGAGCCGGTCCGGAGGGGACTCGAAAACGACGAGTTCGAGCCTTGAACTACCCTTCGTCGACCATCGCGAGCCGGCGGGTGTACCGCCGGACCAACGCGCCGTCCTCGTCCTGGAGCACGACGGTGAACCGCTTCTCCCCGGTGACGGTCTCCATCTCGCGCTCGTGGACGGTGAACTCGTAGGGCGGATCGTCGTCGACGAGCAGCCGGTCGTCGCCGCTCCGGACCTCGATGCTGTCGACACCGTCGGTCTCGCTCAGGTGGCAGTGGACCGCGGTCCCGTTCTCCGTCGTCGACTTCGTACAGAGCAGGTCCGGGCTCACGTCGGCGCCGCCGGACTCGAGCGCGCTCTGGAAGTCGACGACCATCGGTCCGGCCGGGAACGTCCCCAACACGACGACGGCGACCAGAAACAGGGCGAGCATGCCGTTGGGCAGTCGCTTCCCGAGGCGCTGACGGACGCCCGTCGCCCGCCGCCACCGGAACGCGAGCGGAAGCACCACGAGGTGGTGGATCGGCCCGTAGAGGATCAGCAGGAACCCGTACGCCATCGGGTACCGCAACAGCTCGAGCGAGGGGTTGTACGAGTACAGCAGGTTCGCGCCGGCCCAGAGGAAGAAGCCGAAGAACACCAGCCCGCCGGCTTTCAGTACCTGCCAGCTGGTCGAGTTGGCGTAGTAGACCGTCTTGAGCGAGCTCCAAGCGTTGCCGACGAGGTCGCGAACGCCGACCGACGGCTCCTGGGGGCTCGGCCCGTCCTCGCCGTCGACGGGAGCGTCACCCATCGTCACTCACCCTTCCCGGGCCGTTCGTACTCCCGGGCCATCCGGAGTCGGAACGCCGCCATCCCGGCGCTCAGCCGGTCGGTCACGGGGCGCCACTCCCCGCCGACCGACGACGGCACGCCGCGAAGCGACGGTCGTGCAGTCCACATCCCGACGAACAGGGCCGGCACCGCCGCCAGCGACAGGAGCTGACTCCACGGCGACAGTCCGGGGGCGACGCCGCCGACGCCCCAGGCCGCGAACAGGACGGCGAGGAACAGGTTCGAGGTGAAGAACGCGCGAACCGCCGCGCGTTCGGTGCCGGCTTCGAGGAACGGCCGGAACCCGACCACGAACAGCGCGCTCCCGAGGGCGGCGGTGACGGCGTACGGCGGGCCGGCGAACGGAACGACGGCGGCGACGGTCGCGACCGTCGACCAGACCGCGTAGCGGATCCCCCGCTGGACCCGGGCCGTCGAGACGACCACCGGGAGCGTCGGCACGTCGACCGACGCGAACTCGTCGCGGTACACGTACCCCAGCGCCCACGCGTGGGCGGGCGTCCACGCGAACACGACGAGGGCCATCAGGATCGGTTCGACCGTGAGCGGGCGGACGGCGGTCCAGCCCGCGAGCACGGGGAACGAGCCCGCGGAGCCCCCGAGGACGACCCCGAGCCAGTGGCGTCGCTTGAGCGCCACCGTGTAGAGACCGACGTAGGCGGCGAACCCGAGCAGCATGTACACGACCGCGCGCGCGGGCAGTAGGGCGAGGCCGACAGCGGTCCCGATCAGCAGTAGCGTCGCCGCGAACCCGGCGGCGACGCGGTGATCGAGCCGGCCGCTCGGGAGCGGCCTGTCGGCGGTTCGCTCCATGTGCCGGTCGAGGTGTCGGTCGTACCAGCAGTTCCACGCCGCCGCGCTGGCGGCGACGCAAGCGCCGGCGACGACGAACCCGGCCAGCGTCGCCACCGAGGCGCCGCCGGCTGCCAGCAGCGAGAACGCGCCGGTGACCGACAGCAGCGTCACGATGCGCGGTTTGACCAGCGACCAGAGGTGGGTAGGGAGTTCGGTATCCATGTGTCAGGGGCCGATCTGCCAGATCGTCGAGAGCAGGTACCAGTTCAGCGCCCAGAGCGTGACGAAGGCGCCGAGGAACACGAGACAGAGCGTGAACGTCCCGCGCATGCTGTAGGCGTGGGCGGCTTTCCCCTCGCCACCGTCGGCGGCCGTGCGTCGAACGTCGCCCACCGGGCCGCCCTCGAACGGTTCCCCGAACAGCAGCGAGGCGAGGGCGACGACGACGAACAGCGCGCCGCCGAGGATGGACAGGATCGCGGCGACGCCGAACACCACGAAGAACGGTTTGGCCGGCGAGAAGCTGAACGCCGTCCCGGGGATGTCCATCACCGAGGGGTGACGCCGGGGCACGCCGAACAGGATGCCCGTGTACATCATCATCAGGACGGTCAGCCCCATCGCGCCGCCGTAGAGGAACGGCTGGATCCTCGCGAGCGGGCCGAACGACCAGTCCCGGCCGAACACCAGCCTGAGGACGTAGTAGCCCAGCCCCATGAACGCGAGTGTCGTCCCGGTGGCGACGGTCGCGTGGAAGTGCCCGACCGTCGCGAGCGTGTTGTGCCAGGTCATGTTGAGCTGCATCTGGCCCATCATGACGCCGGTGATCCCGCCGAGGAAGCCGAAGAGGATGATGCTCAGGATCGTCGCGGAGAAGCCCGGATCGTCCCAGGGGCTGCTCCAGAGCCAGCCGAACAGGCCGCCGGCTTTCCCCTTCGCACGGCGACCGACCTCGAGGCCGGCCGGGATCGCGAAGGCGTGGATCATGCTCGCCACCACCGCCCCGTAGGCGGCGTAGGAGGTGTTCCACATCCGCCAGCCCGCGGAGACGACGGGGTCGGACATCAGGTGGTGGGCCGCCCCCATGTTGATGAAGAACAGGTAGAGCACGAACGCCGCCCGGGAGACCTTCTGGCTCGCGACGACGGCGCCGCCGACGACGTGGGTCAGGAAGTACCAGACGGTGATCATCGCCAGCAGGTTGATCTGCTGGCTCCCGTGGCCGATGATCCAGTACATCTGTCGGTAGAACGCCGGGTCGAGGCTCTCGAAGTAGCCCACGCGCCACAGCAGCGTCGGCACGTAGGTGATCAGCCCGCCCAGCAGCGCTTCGAGCGCGACGACGCTCGTGATGAACGCGCCGAAGGTGACCAGCGGGAGCGTCTCGCTCGGGTGCTCCTGCTGGTGGTTCCAGAGCGTCGCGAGGAACGGCACCGCGGCGACGATGGCGCCGAGGACGAACACGGTCGCGCCCAGGTAGAACTGCCAACTCGACGGCAGCGGGACGTACGACGTGAGCAGCGGCGCCTGGTTTGGGTACTCGGTCAGCAGGATGGCGGCGTTCACCAGCACCGCGCCCGCCGCCATGATCACCCACCCGACCTTCGCCACGCTGGGCAGCGAGAGTCGGCGGCCGAGCACGAACGGGCCGCCCACGTAGAGGATGGCGATCTCCATGAACACCATCCAGAAGATGAGCAGGTTCCAGGCGTGGACGCTCAGGTACGTGTAGAAGTCGCCCGCCGAGAGCAGGCCGACCAGCTCCCAGCGGGTCATCGCGACCGCCAGCGCGAAGACGCCCCCGATCGCGAGCGCGAGGATCGCGGTCAACCCGTACAGCTTCACCATGTCCTCGGCGGACTTGTGGATGGTGAGGCCGGTGACGTTACACTCGCGGAACCCGTCGTCGTCGTACTCGTAGGTGCTGAAGCCGAACATCTAGACCACCTCCACGACGCCCTTCATCCCCATGCCGAGATGGGGCTCGCAGTAGTACTTGTACACGCCGCCCGTCTCGAACGTGTGTTCGAAGCTGAACCCCTCGTTCTCGATCGACTCGTGGCCCGCCCAGTCGGCGCCGTCTGGCTGGGAGTCGACCAGCACGTTGTGGGTGTTCGACGCCCACTCGAACGTGACCGTCGTCCCCTGTGACACCGAGACGGCCGGCGGGTCGAAGGCGTACGGGCCGCCGTTGCCCTCGGCGCCGACGGTGACGGTGACCTGGTCGGAGCCGGTCTCGTCGACGGTCGTCCCGTCGTAGTTCCCGGTTGCGCCGCCGCTGGCGTCGCCGGTGAACCAGCCGCCGTAGTCGGCGTTCCCGCCGTCGCCACTTGATCCGTCGCCGCCCTCCGCCGGCGGCGAGACGGCGGACTCGTCGTAGTCCCGCACGAGGAACTTCCCGTGCATCGAGCGGTGGCCCTCGCCACAGAACTCGTTGCAGACCACGTGGTAGGTGCCCGGGTCGTCGAAGGACATCTCCAGCACCCACTCGTAGCCCGGCAGGATCTGCAGCGAGATCTGCTGGCTCAGGTTGTCCGCGTTGCGCACGGAGAACCCGTGTTGCACGTCGTAGGAGCCGAGGTGGAACCGGTAGGTCTCCCCCGGCTTGAGCACGGCCGGGAGTCCGTCCCAGCCCCACTGGAGCGCCCCGACGTACACGTCGTTCCCGGCGGGGACGAGCAGCTCCTCGCCGTCGACGGTCAGGGTGCCCGCCGACCGTTTGTACCCCTGGACCTTCTCCCGGAGGCGCTCGGTGGAGACCTGGTAGGTCTGGCCGGTCTGGTTCTGCTCGCCGAACTCGGTCCAGCCGAGCATCCAGCCGAACAGCGTCAGCGCCCACACGCCGCTGATGCCCAGCCAGATGGACTCACGGCGATTGATCTTCTCGCTCCACCAGTCGCCGTCGGGGGAGGTGAGTGGTGAGTCCATCGTGGATCACCCCAGCGGGACCGTCAGCACGTCAACGATTCCCCAGACGACGTACGCCAGCATCCAGAAGATGATGGCGGCGAGCGCGAGGAGCCAGACGCTGTCCAGCAACTGCTGTTGCCACGGTGGCGTCTCTCTGTCCGTCGACATACTCGATACAGGAAGGAACAGTACCCTGAACGTACTCCCGAACGTATTCGCCAGCGGCGTCGAGACTGCAGGGAGACTCGACTCGCGACTCGGACGGTCGTGGAGGAAAAGCGGTCGAAACGGCGTCCTACTCCTCCCGATCGGCGACCCGGGAGTGGGCGCCGACGAGCGCCCCCGAGAGGTCCAGCCCCTCGACGTGGCTCGACGTGTCGACGATCGACTCCCGGAGCGTGGAGTCGACCACCGTGGCGTCCTCGAAGACGATGCTCCGGTCGAGTTCGCTGTCCTCGACGGTCGCGCCGGACATCACGTGGACGTTCTCCCCCAGTTCGGCGTCGACGGTCGCGTCGTCGGCGATCAGGTTCTCGCCGTCGAGCTTCCACGCCACGGCTTCGAGGTAGCTCTCGGGCGTCCCGATGTCGAACCACGCGCCGTCGAAGGTGAAGGCGTGGACGGCTTCCCGGGACTGGAGCCACTGGATGAACCATCCGGGCTCGTCGGGGTTGTTCTCGCCGTCGAGGTAGGTGTCGAACTCCGGCAGCGTCTCCTGGGGGAACGCGTAGCAGGCGATCGAGACCAGCGTGCTCTTGGGCTCGTCGGGCTTCTCCTGGAAGTCGACGATGCGGTCGCCCTCCAGATCGACCAGCCCGTACGAGGAAGCGCGCTCCTTCGAGCCGACGTCGTAGGCCGCGATACAGGGCGTGCCTTTCCCCCGGAAGAAGTCGCCGAACTCCGCGAGGTCGAAGGAGATGAGGTTGTCGCCGGCGACGACGAGCAGGTCGTCGTCGATGCCCTCGCGGTCGATCAGCTGGGCCAGCGCGCCCACGACGCCGAACTTCTCGTCCTCGTCGACGGTCTCCTCGACGGAGACGACGGGTTTCTCGAACCCGCTGTCGTCGATGTACTCGTGGAAGTCGTCGGCGAAGCGCTCGTTGGTGGAGACGTACACCTCCTCGACCCGGTCGTCGGCCTCCAGATCCGCGAACACGTCGTCGATGACGGTCCCCTCGCCGACGGGGAGGAACATCTTCGGTCGATTGCGGGTGATCGGCCAGAGCCGCGTGGCGTACCCGCCCGCGAGGACGATTGCCTTCATGGCCCCTGGGTTAGCCGGGACCCGGTAAACCCTTTTTCCATCGACGTCGCACAACGGCGGGAAAGTGGTTTGTTCGAGCCGTTCGAACTGCCCGCATGGACGAGGCGACAACCCGCCAGCGAATCGTCGACGCCCTCCGGGAGGGGCCGGCGACGCCCCGCGATCTCTCGAAACGCCTCGGCGTGCCCACGAGCGTCGTCTACGATCACGCCCGCCACGTCGCGAAGTCGCTCGAGAACGACGACGAGCAACTGCTGGTCGCACCGCCGACGTGTACGGACTGTGGCTTCTCGCGGTTCGACGACCCGCTCGCGGCGCCGAGCCGGTGTCCGGAGTGCAAGTGCGAGCGGCTCACCGAACCGGAGTTGGTGGTCGAGTCGGCGTGAGCAGCCGTCGGCCGCCCCGCTTGCACCGGTCGACGGTAAGGCTTTCCCGCACTCACCCACAGCGGACGGTATGGTCACCCGGCTGGTGCTGGGCTGTGGCGCGGTCGGCTTCGACCTGCTCCAGCAGTTGCCCGACAGGGAGACGACGGTCGTCACCGACGACGAACCCCGCGCCGAGAGCCTCCGCGAGGCCAGCATCGCCGCCGTCGAGGGCGACCCGACCGACCCGCGGGCTCACGCGCCCGATGCCGACATCGTCCTCGTCGCCAGCGACGACCCCGAGCGAAACCTGACCGTCGCCGAGGCCGCCCGGGAGACGTTCCCCGACGCGATGCTGATCGCCTACGCCGGCGAGGGCGCACTCCCGGCGACCGTCGACGCCATCCGGGCGGTCGCCGACCGCGTCGTCGACCCCACGACGGAGCTCGCCGACCGCGTGCTCGACCGCACGGTCGGTTTCGAGAGCGACCGTGCGCGTGGCCTGCGTCGTGCGCTGCTCGACGCCGCGGAGCCGATCGCGGTCGTCACACACGACAACCCCGACCCCGACGCCATCGCGAGCGCCGTGGCACTCTGTCGGCTCGCCGACCGGATCGGCGTCGAGGCCGAGGCCTGCTACCACGGCGAGATCAGTCACCAGGAGAACCGCGCGCTCGTGAACCTGCTCGATCTGCCGCTGGTTCGGCTCGACCCCGGCGACATCGGGGAGTACGGCGGAATCGCGCTTGTCGACCACTCCCGCCCGGGCGTCAACGACAGCCTGCCCGAGGACACCGAGGTCGACATCGTCGTCGACCACCACCCGCCGCGAGGCCCCGTCGACGGTGCGTTCGTCGACCTGCGCAGCGGCGTCGGCGCCACGAGCACGCTGCTGACGGAGTACCTCGACCGGTTCGACGTGTCACTGGACACGGAGACCGCGACGGCGCTTCTGTACGGGATCCGGATCGACACCAAGGAGTTCACCCGCGAGGCGTCGAAGGCCGACTTCGCGGCCGCGGCGTCGCTGATCCCGGACGTGGACGCCGAGACGCTCTCGCGGATCGAATCGCCCAGCATCTCCCTCGAGACGGTGTCGGTGCTGGCGTCGGCCATCGAGAACCGGACCGTCCGGGACCACGCGCTGTCGACGTGTGTCGGGGAGATCCGGGACCGCGACGCGCTGGCACAGGCCGCCGAGCGCCTGCTGGACATGGAGGGCGTCCGGATCACGCTCGTCTACGGGTTCAAGGACGAGACGATCTACGTCTCCGGCCGTTCCCGCGGCTCCGACCTGGACCTGGGGGAGACGCTGCGGGACGCCTTCGGCGCCATCGGCGACGCCGGGGGGCACGCCGACATGGCCGGCGCGCAGATCCCGCTGGGGATCCTCGGCGCGGCCGGACCGGAGCGAACCGGTTCGCTGGCGGAGATCGTCCGGGAGGTCGTCGGCGAGCGCTTCTTCGACGCGCTCTCGGACGCCCCCGACGCCCCGGTGGCCGACGAGACGCTGGAGTACGACTACGCCCCCGAGGGCGCGGCGTCGATCGCGGTTCCCTCCGGGAACCACGACGCCGAAGCCGACGACGGTGCGAACGACGCAGGTACTGACGCGAACGGCAGCACGGAGGCCGACGCCGACACGGACGACCCGGTAGGTGGCGACGACACGGACGACGCCTGAGCCTGTCCCTTTTTCGTCGGGCGGCCCCAACCGGGGGTGATGAGTGCCAAAGCGCGGGTCAAGGAGTACATGACCCGGGACGTAGCGACGGTCGACGCCGACGACACGGTCGACGACGTGGCCCGACGGATCGCCGAGAGCGACCACAACGGGTTTCCGGTGACCGACGGCCGCGAGGTCGAGGGGTTCGTCTCCGCCCGGGACCTGCTGTTGGCCGACGAGGACGCGCCGATCTTCACCGTGATGGTCGAGGACATCGTGGTCGCCCACCCCGAGATGGACGTGATCGACGCCGCGCGGGTCATCCTCCGGTCGGGGATCCAGAAGCTCCCGGTCGTCGACGACGCGGGCAACCTCACGGGGATCATCTCCAACACCGACGTGGTTCGCAGCCAGATCGAGCGGGCCACCCCCGAGAAGGTGGGCGAACTGATGGAGACGCTCCAGCACATCCACGACGTCGACGTCCACGAGGAGCGCCGCCGGGTCCGCCTCGACGACCTCGTTCCCACGCAGGACCGGGTGTACGCCGACGAGCTCGAGGGCCGACGCTACGAGCTCGAACACGGGCTCGCCGAACCGCTGGTGATCATCGCCAACGCGACCGGCGAGAAGGAACTGCTCCTGCTGACCGACGGCCACCACCGCGCGCTCGCGGCGGACCGACTGGGGATCGAGGAGATGGACGCCTACGTCATCGTCGTCGCGGCCGAGGACCCCGTGACCCTGGGGATGGAGAACACCGCCCGGAACGAGGGGCTCTCCTCCATCGACGACGTGGCGGTCGTCGACTACGCGCGCCACCCGCTGATCGAGACCACCAAGCGCCTACAGTAAGTTCGTTCCACCGCCGCCAGCCTTATCTTCCCCGGCTATCTGCTGAGAACGAATGTCCACTCTCGGCCGCGACGTCGTCGAGCGAGTCAGCCAACCTGAGTACACGGGGTCGAACCGGTGTCTCCCCTGTACCGTAGTCAACGTCGCCGTCGCGCTGGCGCTCTCGGCCGTCGTCACCGTCCTCACGAGCCCGCTCGCGGGTACGGCCGCACTGGCGCTCGCGCTGGCGGCGATCTACCTGCGTGGCTACCTCGTCCCCGGAACGCCCGAACTCACGAAGCGGTACCTCCCGGACCGCGTGCGCCGCTGGTTCGGGAAGGCGCCCGACCTCCCGGAACCGGGGGAGACCGTCGACGTGGAGGCGTACCTGCTCGACGCCGGCGTGCTGGCGGACCCGCCGGAGGGGGACGACCTCGAACTCGTCGACTCGGTCGCCACCGAGTGGCACGAGCTGATCGAGTCGGTCCGCGGGGAGCCGGCGGCGGCCGCGGGCGACGTGCTCGACCTCGCCGACCCCGGCGTCGAGGTCCGCGACGGCGCGACGGTCGTGACCGACGGCGGGCTCGCGGTCGCCGACTGGCCCTCGCGGGCGGCGTTGCTCGCGGATCTCGCCGCGGTCGGGGTGCTGGCCGACCGCGACCCCGAGTGGGGAACCCGCGACCGCGAGGAGCAGGGCCGGATCCTCGCCGGCCTGCGCCTGTTCGTCGAACGCTGTCCGGACTGCGGCGCGACCCCGGAACTCGGCGAGGGGACCGTCGAGTCCTGCTGCCGCCGCGCGCAGGTGTACACCTACGCGTGTCCGGACTGTGACGCGCGCCTGATGGAGATCGAGCAGTAGTCGCCGGGAGCCGGCAGCTATTCCTCCCCGCCGCCGTACTCCCACGCATGACCGACTCCGAGACGTTCCGGCGTCGAGTCCGCGAGGCGAAACGGCGACTCCGCGAGCGCGGCGACGACGCGCTCGTGCTGTTCCCCAGTCGGAACCTCCAGTATCTCGCCGACTTCGCCGAGGAGCCGGGGGAACGCCACCTGCTGTTGTTCGTGCCCGCCGAGGGCGAGCCCGTCTTCTTCGCCCCGGAGCTGTACGGCGATCAGCTCCGGGAGGCGTCGTGGGTCGCCGACGTGCGCACGTGGGGCGACACCGAGGATCCAGTCCCGCGGATCGCCGACATCGCCGCCGAACTCGACCTCGGGACGGGGCGGGTGCTCGTCGACGACACGATGTGGGCGCTGTTCACGCAGGACCTCCGGACGGCGCTTCCCGAGGCGACGTTCGGACTCGCGAGGGAGGTGCTGAGCGACCTCCGGGTCCGGAAGGACGCGGCGGAACTCGACGCGATGGAGCGCGCGGCGGCCGTCGCTGACGAGACGGTTCGGGACCTGCGCGAACTGGGCGAGGACGCGATCGGCCTGACCGAGGCCGAACTCGCCGCCGAGATCGAGGACTCACTCGAACGGAACGGCGGCACGGGCGTCTCCTTCGACACGATCGTCGGCTCGGGCCCCGACGGCGCCAAACCGCACCACCACCACGGCGAGCGGGAGATCCGGCCGGGCGACCCGGTCGTGCTCGACTTCGGGACCCGCGTCGACGGCTACCCCTCCGACCAGACTCGGACGCTCGTCTTCGGTGGCGAGGCGAGCGAGCAGGTCCGCGAGGTCCACGACCTGGTTCGCGAGGCCCAACAGGCCGGCGTCGATGCGGTCGAACCCGGCGTCACCGCCGAATCCGTCGACGCCGCCGCCCGCGAGGTGATCGAGGCGGCTGGCTACGGCGAGCAGTTCATCCACCGGACGGGCCACGGTGTCGGCCTCGACGTGCACGAGGAGCCCTACATCGTCGGCGGGAACGAGCGGGAGCTCGAACCCGGGATGGTGTTCAGCGTCGAACCCGGGATCTACCACCCGGGGGAGTTCGGCGTCAGGATCGAGGATCTGGTGGTCGTCACCGAGGACGGCTGTGAGCGACTGAACGACACTGACCGCGGCTGGCGCTGCTGAGGCCGGTCAGATCAGGTCGTCCGGGTCGTGTTTGGCGGCCATGCGCTTCGCTTCGGCGGCGTACTGCTCGCGCTTTTCGTCGGTCTCGCCGAGGTTCCGCGGGTCGGCGTCGATGCCGGCGGTGGTGTCGCGGTGGTCGCCGAAGGAGGTGAGCGCCCGCTCCTTCCGGAGGTAGCGCTCGCCGTCGGGCGTCGCGTAGACGAGGATGACGATGTTCTGCTCGTCGTCGGAGTAGGTGCGTTCGACGAGCCAGACGCGGACGGTATCGTCGGTGGAGTCGGCCATGGTCGAAGGGAGGGCGTGCGCGGGGAAAACTGTGCAGGGCGGTCTCGGCGTGTGGGAACGCGAGCGACGGTCAGTCGTCGTCGATCGCCCGTCGCGGCACGATGGTCGGGCCCTCGGACCCGAAGCCCACCTCGGCCTCGACGCCGAACACCTCCGCGAGCAGGTCCGGCGTGATCACCTCGTCGGGCGGGCCCCACTCGTAGGGAGTCCCGTCCTCGAGCGCGATGAGGTTGTCCGCGAACCGGGCCGCCTGCCCGATGTCGTGGAGGACGACACAGACCGTGACGCCCCGCTCCCGGTTGAGCTCCCGGGCCGCGTCGAGCACCCGGAGCTGGTGGTGGAGGTCGAGATACGTCGTCGGCTCGTCGAGGAGGAGCGCGTCGGTCTCCTGGGCGAACACCATCGCGAGCCAGGCCAACTGCCGCTGGCCGCCCGAGAGGTCGCCGACGTTTCGGTCGGCGAGGTGGCCGATCCCGACGCGCCCGATCGCCCGGTCGATCGCCGCCTCGTCAGTCTCGCTCAGCCCCTCGAAGAAGCCGCGGTGTGGGTAGCGGCCGTAGGTGACCAGCTCCCGGACGGTCGTCGAGTCCGGGGCGGTGTTCTCCTGGGAGAGCAAGCCGAGCCGCGTGGCGAGCTCGCTCGTGCCGTACTCGTCGACGCGCCGGCCGTCGAACCGGACCGCCCCGCGGTCGGGGTTTAGTTCGGCGTCCATCGCCTTCAGCAGCGTCGACTTCCCGCTCCCGTTGGGGCCGACCAGCGCCGTCACCTCGCCCGCGGGGACGACCAGCTTGTCCGTCTCGACGACCGGATCGTCGTCGCCGTAGGACAGCGCCACGTCCTCGACGGTGAGGTCGGGCGGCTCGTCGCCGCCGTCGCTGGCCGTCGACGCCGCGGCGTTCGTCTCGTGATCCGATCCCGTGGCGCCGACGGCACCGATGCCGAACAGGCTCATAGTTCACCCAGCGCGCCCTGGCGGCGCATCAGGTAGAGGAAGTACGGCCCGCCGATGAGCCCGGTGAGGATCCCGACGGGAAGCTGTGCGGGCGAGAGCGCCAGCCGCGCGCCCACGTCGGCGAGCGCGACGAGCGCGGGCCCGGCGAAGGCGGAGCCGACGACCAGGCGCTTGTAGTCCGAGCCGACGAGCTGGCGGACCATGTGCGGGACGATGAGCCCGACGAAGCCGACGATGCCGGCGACGGCGATGGCGGTGCCCGCCGCCAGCACGGCGACGCCGGAGAGCGCGAAGCGGACGCGTTCGACGCTCATCCCCAGCGACCGCGCGGTGCGCTCGCCGAGCAGCAGCACGTTGAGTTGGCGCGCGCCGACCAGGGTCACCGGCACGGTCACCAGCGTCCACGGCAGGGCCATCCGGACCTGTTCCCAGTCGACGCCCGTGAGCGAGCCGGTCGTCCACGCGATGGCCGTCTGGACGACGCCGAGGTCGTCGGCGAAGAAGAACAGCGCCGTCTGGAGCGAGCCGAACACCGTGGAGACGATGACGCCCGCGAGGACCAGCCGAACCGGGGTGGTGCCGCCCTTCCAGGCGATGGCGTACACCAGCGCGAACGCGACCGCCCCGCCGCCGGCGGCGATCAACGGCAGCATGAACGCGAGTTCGGCGAAGACGATCAGCGTGAGCAGGATCGCCAGCCCGGCGCCTGAGGAGACGCCCAGGATGTACGGCGAGGCGAGCTCGTTCCGGGTCACCGCCTGGAAGACGGCGCCCGAGACCGCGAGGTTGGCGCCGACGAGGACGGCGACGACGACTCGCGGCATCCGGATCTGCCAGACGATCAGCGTCTCCTTCGGCAGATCGACCGGGGCTGTCGACAGCCCGAGCAGTCCTGCGGCTTCCGTGCCGAGCCCCTCGCCGAGGAACAGCCGCAGTAGCACCTGCGGGTTCGTCCACACGATCGGGTCGAAGACGGCCCCCCAGACCGCCGAGAGCGGCATCGTGAACGTGCCGAAGCTCACCTGGACGAGCCCCGCCGCGAGGACGACCGCCAGGCTCCCGACACAGACGGTCACCAGCGGCGTGTCGACCCACGACAGGGCGTCACGGAGTCCGAGCGACGCCTCCCCGGTCTCACTGGCCATCAGCGATCATTCGGTGATGATCGACGCCAGTTCGTCGCGGTCGAACAGTTCGCCGGCGAAGGTGTCCGGGAAGTAGCCGGTCGCGTACCGCTCGAGGAGGAACAGGTGGTGCAGCGGGCCGGGGTAGATCGGGCCGCCGCGGAACACCATGTCGTTCTGGACGGCGGTGAGCTCGCCCGCCACGTCGTCGTCCTTCATGAACGCCAGGACGGTGTCCTCGAACTCCTCGCGGCTCTTGTCCTCGTGGCCGCGCAGGAGGATCGAGTCCGGGTCGACCTCCATGATCGTCTCGTAGTCGATGGTGCCGCGGTCGGACTCCGAGAGCCCCTCGATACCCGTGCCGGAGAGGGCGTCGCCGATTCCGAGGTCACGGAACGCCTTCTTGTTGCTCCCCTTGTCGGTGAGCCGGTAGGGGTAGAACGATTCCGGCTCGTCGCCGCCCGCGAAGCAGAGGAGCGCGTTGGGGCGGTCGTCCGCCGCGGGGAGGTCGGTCTGGATCTCGGTGACGTACTCGTCGTGGAACGACCGCAGCGCCTCGAAGCGGTCGACCTCCCCGTGGACTTCGGCGACCTTCCGGAACGCGTCGTAGAGCGTGTAGTACCGGTAGTCGTGCCAGCCGTCCGTCCGCCGGAAGATCGCGTTCCCGAGGAAGGGCGCGACCTCCTCCTCGACCTCGGCGACGTCCTCCTCGCTCAGCTTGAACGCGCCGTTGTTGATCAGCCACTGGGGGTCGATCATGTGGAGGTCGCTGTCCAGTTCGTAGAACACCTCCCTGCTGATCCCGGCGTCGCCGACGAGGGGGGTCATCGACTCCTCGTCGACGCTCACGCCCTCGAGTTCGTCGTAGTGGTCGGTGTGGAACCGGGAGGGGAGCCCCATGCTGACGATGCTGTCGCCGTGACCGAGCGCGACCGCCATGTCGCCGTAGTCGGGGAAGTAGTGGGCGACCGTCTCCGGCGGCGAGTCGAGCGTCACCTCGCCGGTCGGCGCCATCGAGACCGTGTAGCTCGCGTCGCCGTCGGTGTCCGTCGCGTTCCCCGTCGGCGTCCCGTCGCCGCCGGTACAGCCCGCTAATCCGCCCGCCAGCGCCCCAGCAGTCAGTCCCAGGAATCGTCGTCGGTTTTGCGTCACATGTTTTGGGCAGCCTAAACAGACATAAGCGCTTCGAAATTTAGGTTAGCCGAAAACGTTGGCACCTGGGACCGTTCAACACGCTCACTCAGTCACGTCGACGACTTCGGCGTCGGCCACTTCACGGAGGCGCTCGGGCTCGATTTCCCACAGCGACGTGGGCGTCCCCGCGGCGGCGAAGACCGTCTCGTAGGTTAGCAGCGCGGGATCGAACAGCGTCCCCAGGTCGGTCTCGTGGCAGATCGGCGGGACGCCGCCGATGGCCCACCCCGTCGCCTCCCGAACCAGTTCGGGCGAGGCCATCGACACGTCGGCCTCGTCGATCCCCGCCCACGCAGCGAGCGCGGCCTCGCTCACGCGGTTCCCACCCGAAGTGAGACAGAGCACGGGATCGCCGCCCACGTCGAAGACGAGGCTGTTCACGATCTGGCCGATCTCGCAGCCGACCGCCTCGGCGGCGTCGGCGGCCGTCGGGGTTCCCTCCTCGGGGAACTCCACCGGGTCGATCGACAGTCCGTGACGCTCGGCCGCGAGGTCGGCGAACTCGGTAACGCGTGCGTGCATACCCGTGGCTGGATCCCGGGCGGTTTGGCTCTAACGGGGAGCGCGCCGACAGATTCATTACCGTGTGTATTGTTAACTCCTACCATGCCCCGATCGGCGGACAACACGACCGACCAGCGGCTGACCGCCCTCGAACACGCCTGTCGGGGCGTCGTCGGCGACCGACTGCGGAGCGTCAGCGTCGACGGCCCCGACCACAGCACTACGCTCTATCGCCGCAGCGACCTCTCGCCCGGCGCCGACGCGCCCGTCCACGAGGCCATGGCCGAGGGGGCGTCCTGCCAGTCGCCCGTGTTCGCGGACGGGGGACGGACCGTCTGCTCGTTCGAGAACGGCTACGTCACCCGGATCCGGGTCGGCGAGACCAGCGTCGTCGCCACCTCGGACGGGATCAAGATGGATCGCGATACGGAGCTCTCGGCGGCGGTTCGGGGTATCCTGCACGAGTAAAAGGAACGGTCGCCGGTCAGGCGAACAGCGCCGTCGCGGCCTGCTGTGCCGTCTCGATCACCGGCCCGAAGCCGGGAAGCAGCACGACCGTCCCGATCAGCGCGACCGCCAGCGCGGCGTACAGCGCCGTCGGCGCGCCGCTCAGGTCGTGGTCGCCCTCCTCGAACCACAGCGCCCGCACGACGCGGGAGTAGTAGAACAGGGAGAGCGAGCTGTTGATCACCGCGATCACGACCAGCCACCAGAGGCCGGCCTCGACGGCGCCCGCGAACAGGAACAGCTTCGAGAAGAAGCCGCCCAGCGGCGGGACGCCCGCCAGCGAGAACAGGAACGCCGTCATCGCCACCGCGGCGAAGGGCTTCTCGGCGCCCAGCCCGTTGTAGTCCTCGAACCGGCGGCCGACGCCCCAGTTCTCCGCCAGCGCCACGAACAGGAACGCGCCCGTGTTCATGAAGCCGTAGACGAACAGGTGGGCCATCGCGGCGCCCATCACGTCGCCGTTGGTGCTGGCCTCCGCGGAGAGCGCGGCGAGGCCGATCAGCACGTAGCCGGCGTGCCCGATCGAGGAGTACGCCAGCATGCGCTTGACCTCGTCCTGGGTGGCCGCGGCGAAGTTCCCCAGCACCATCGTCGCCACCGCGAGCACCTGGAACAGCAGCGCCCAGTCGATCCCGGCGCTCGCCGCGGGCCCGAGCGGGAAGCCGACCACGAACACGCGGAACGCGAGCGCGAAGCCGGCGGCCTTCGAGGCCGAGGAGAGGAACGCCGAGACGGGCGCGGGCGCGCCCTCGTACGCCTCGGGCGCCCAGAAGTGGAACGGCACCGCGGCGGCCTTGAACGCGACCCCGCCGGCGACCATCAGCACGCCGACGCCGGCGATGCCGACGCGGTCACCGAGCCCGGACTCGAACGCCGCCGCCACGTCGGGCAGCAGCAGCGAGCCCGTGGCGCCGTAGATCAGCGAGACGCCGAAGACGAAGATCGCCGAGGAGAGCGCGCCGATCAGGAAGTACTTCAGGCCGGCCTCGCTGCTCCCGCGATCGTTCTTCAGGAACGCGACCAGCGCGTAGGACGGCAGGCTGACCAGCTCCAGCGCGACGAAGGCGGTCGCCAGCGAGTTCGCACTCGCCATCAGCGACATCCCCGTCGCCGCCAGCAGCATCAGGCCGAACAGCTCGCCCTGGTTCTCCTTGCCCGCGAAGTAGTCGAACGACGCCAGCGACACAAGGATCGTCACCGCGGCGAACAGCGCGGTGAAGAACAGCGACATGCCGTCGACGACGACCGCGTCCGCGTACAGCGAGACGCCGTCGGTCGCCAGCCCGGTGCCGGCGGTGAGGAACCAGCCCGCGGCGGCCAGCGAGGCCAGCGAGCCGACGACGGAGATGCCCGTGAGGACGCTCCCGTCGGTCGAGTCGGGCCAGACGCTGTCGTAGGTCAACACCGCGAGCGCCGTGAGCCCCAGCAGGAAGGTCGGGGTGAGCGGCGGTGCCGTCACCATCAGGCACCACCTCCGACCAGCGGGGCGATCGCGTTCAGGATCATGTCGAGGAACAGGTCAGGGGCGACGCCGAGCGCGATGACTGCCAGCAGCAGCACCGCGAGCGGCGCCACGTCGTGGAACGGGGCGGGACCGACCTCGTAGTCGGCGTCGAGGTCGAACGGCCCGAACAGGGTCCGCTGCATCGCGAGCAGCAGGTAGCCCGCCACGATGACGATGCCGAACATCGCCGCCGCGGTGAACAGCGGCGCGCTCGGGATCACCGTCGAGTGGAACGAGCCGACGAAGATGAAGTACTCCCCGGCGAAGCCGGCCATCAGGGGCAGCCCCATGTAGCCGAACGCGCCGGCGACGAAGATGCCCACCGTGACGGGCATCCGGTCGGCCAGCCCGGACATGTCGCCCACCATCCGCGTGTGGGTCGTGTTGTAGATGACGCCGACGGCCATGAACATCAGCCCGGAGATCAGGCCGTGGGCGATCATCTGGAACGTCGCGCCCGCGACGCCGAACTCGGTGAAGGCGATCAGGCCCAGCAGCACGTAGCCCATCGACGACACCGACGAGTAGGCCACGATGCGCTTGAGGTCCTCCTGTGCCAGCGCGAGGATCGCGCCGTAGATCACCGAGAACGCGCCGAGTGCGGCGATCAGGATCGCGAGATCCGACGCGATATCGGGCAGCATCGTGAAGTTGAACCGCAGCATCGCGTACGTCCCCATCTTCAGCAGCACCCCCGCCAGCATCACCGACGCCGGCGTGGGCGCCTCGACGTGGGCGTCCGGCAGCCACGTGTGCAGCGGCGCGACGGGCACCTTCACCGCGAACCCGACGAACATCGCGAGGAACGCGACCAGTTTCAGCGTCCCGGGGGCGAGCCCCATGAACGAGCTCACGTTGCCGCCGGCGTCGAGCGCCATCGCGACCTCCGGCAGCGACAGCGTGTCGATGCTGTCACCGAGGCCGCCGAAGGTGAGCGCGACGAAGCCGACGAACATCAGCAGGCTCGCGACGTTCGTGTAGACGAAGAACTTGATCGCGGCGTACTTCCGGCGCGGGCCGCCCCACACGCCGATCAGGAAGTACATCGGCACCAGCGTCGCCTCCCAGAAGACGAACCAGACGAAGAAGTCCAGCGCGGTGAACATCCCCAGCAGGTTCGCCTCCATGAACAGCATCAGGCCGTAGAACTGCGACTGTCGGTCGTCGATCGGCGTCCACGCGCTCACGATCGCGAGCGTGGTGAGGAACGCCGTCAGCACCACCAGCGGCAGGCTGATGCCGTCGACGCCGGTGAACCACTGCACCTGATACCCCGACAGCGTCAGCAGGTCGAACTTCGTCTCGAAGGATAGCGTCCCGCCCGCGAGGGCGTTGCCGCTCCCGTCGAACTGTGCCCACATCCAGAGCGTCCCCACGAGGGGGACGAGGCTCAGCGCCGCGCCGACGCGGTTCGCGACCTCGTCCGGGACGAGGAGCGTGAGCAGCGCGGCGACGAACGTGAAGCCGATGAGCGTCTCGATGATCATCTCAGAACCACCCTCCGTAGATCGCAAAGCCGACGAGTAACACGGTCAGCCCGAGGGTGAGCATCGCGGCGTAGTGGGTCACGAGCCCGTCCTGGATCCGCTTGATCCGGGAACCGCCGAACAGGCTCACGCTGGAGACGCCGTTGACCACGCCGTCGACGACCGCCTGATCGAACACGTCGGCGGCCTTCGACAGCGGGAGCACGACGCCCTCGGCGAGCCAGACCTGGTACTCGTCCTGGTAGTAGTTGTTGTACAGCACGTCCTTGAGGACCCCCAGCTTGTCGGTGTAGGGGTCGGGGTCGGTACCGCCGTAGAGGACGTACGCCGCGCCGGCGCCGAAGAGTGCGAGCGCCAGCGAGAGCAGTCCCACGAGGTACGACGGCAGGGCCGCCGCCGTCATGCCGGCGCCGTAGTCGGCCACCAGCAGGTGGTGGTAGTTGTACCCGCTGGTGCCGAGCGCTTCGGCCCAGCCGGCACCCTCGGTCCCGTAGAGCCACTTGTGCAGGAAGTCGATCTCCGCGCCGGTCAGGTCCTTGACCGGGACCATGTTGACGAACCCGACGGTCGTCGCCAGGATCCCCAGGACCACGAGCGGGAGTTTGACGTTCCAACCCGGCTCGGTCGCCTCGCGAGCCGTCTCGGTGCGGGGCTCGCCGTGGAAGGTGAGCATCACCATCCGGAACGTGTAGAAGCCGGTGAACAGCACCGCGATCAGGCCCATGCCGTAGGCGACCAGCAGCGCGGTGCCGAGGCCGCTCGTCGTGCCGAGCCCGTGGACGAGCGCCTCGTAGAGCACCTCGTCCTTGGACCAGAAGCCGGCGAAGGGCACGATGCCCGCGAGCGCGAGCGAGCCCGCGAGGAACGTGTAGTAGGTCACGGGCATCCGGTCCTTCAGGCCGCCCATGTCCCACATGTCCTCGTTGTGGTGCATCGCGATGATGACCGAACCGGCGCCGAGGAACAGCAGCGCCTTGAAGAACGCGTGGGTGAGCAGGTGGAACGTGCCGGCGACGTAGCCGCCGGCGCCCAGCCCCAGCATGATGTAGCCGTACTGGGAGATGGTGGAGTACGCGAGCACCTGCTTGATCTCCCTCTTGACCAGCCCCATCGACGCCGCGAACAGGGCGGTGAACGCGCCGACGAGGGCGATGACCGCCATCGCGGTCGGCGAGAGCGCGTAGAACCCGTACATCCGGGCGACGAGGTAGACGCCGGCCGCCACCATCGTCGCCGCGTGGATCAGCGCCGAGACGGGGGTCGGACCCTCCATCGCGTCGGGCAGCCACGTGTGCAGCGGGAACTGGGCGGACTTGCCGATCACGCCGCCCAGCACCAGCAGGCCGACGACGGTGAACCACGCCGTCGGCTCGAGGCCGAGGAACGTGTTCACCGTCGCCTCGCCCTGGATCGCCTGTTCGGCCAGGTGCGGGAACGATTCCTCGCCCGCGAACGCCGCCGTCCCGAACGTCGCGAAGACGGCGACGACGCCGATCAGGAAGAAGTAGTCACCGAAGCGGGTGACCAGGAACGCCTTCTTCGCCGCGCTGGGCGGGCCGGACTGGCGGAACCAGAAGCCGATCAGCAGGTACGAGCAGAGCCCGACCAGCTCGAAGAACATGAACGCCATCAGGAGGTTGTCGGCGACGACGAACCCCAGCATCGAGGCGGTGAACAGGCCCAGCCCGGCGTAGTACCGGGGGAGGCCCGTCTCGCCCTCGTCGTTCATGTAGCCGAGCGAGAACACGTGGACCAGCAGCGCGACCAGCGAGACGATGAGCAGCATCATCGCCGACAGCGGGTCGAGCAGGAGCCCGAACGTGAGTTCGAGCGGCTGGCTCAGGCTGCCGGTGGCTTCCGCCCCCGCAGCCCACGTGTAGATCGTCTCGTTGTACGTCTCGCCGCCGCTGACGGTGAGGAACACCCATGCGGAGAGCAGCAGGGAGCCGGCGGTGGCCGCGATCCCCGGGAGGGCGCCGCCCTTGGGCAGCAGGTCCCGCCCGGAGAGGGCGACCCCGACCGCGAGACAGAACGAGAGGAACGGTAGCAGTACGATCGCCGGTGCGTAGTCGAATGCTCCTACCATCTTACCACCTCATCGACTGCGGGACAGTCACGTCGACGTCCTTGAAGTTGCGGTACAGTACGAGGATGATGCCGATGCCGACAGCGACTTCGGCGGCTGCCAGCCCCATCACGAACAGGCTCATCACCTGCCCGGTGAGGTTGCCCCACTGGAGGCTGAACGCGATGAAGTTGATGTTCGCCGCGTTGAGCATCAGCTCCACCGACATCAGGAACAGCAGCGCGTTCTCGCGGGTCAACAGCCCGAAGAGGCCGATGGAGAACACGGCCGCCGAGAGCACGAGGTAGTACTCGACGGGGACCATCAGTTCTCCACCTCCGTGTCGTCGGTCGTCGAGGAGCGTGGCTCCTCGCGCCCGCCGTCGGTGAGCGCCGTCGACAGCCCCGCGCTGTCACCCTGTCGGCGCGCCAGCGTCACGGCGGCGACGGTCGCGACCACCAGCACGAGGCCGATGATCTCGAACGACGCGAGGAACCCCTCGACGGAGACGGCCGCCGACGCCTGCAGGTCGATCAGCGCGTAGCCGATCCCCGCGACGAGCGAGGCGTCCTCGGGGAAGCCCGCCGACTCGCCGAAGTTCGCGGTCAGGAACACCGCTGCGAGGACGACGAACAGGACCGACGCCGCCAGTCCGTTGACGTAGTTCGTGTCCGTCTTGAGCTCTGGTCGACTGACCATCTAGCTGTACACCTCCGCTTTCTGCTTCTCGGTTCGCGTGAGCATGACGGCGAACGTGATGAGCACGAGCACGCCCCCGATGTAGACGAGGATCTGCATCGTCGCCGGGAACGTGGCCTGCAGCATCACGTAGTGCACCGCCAGGCTCGTCAGCGCGCCGCCGAGCAGGAGTGCGCTGTGCCAGGGGTCCTTCACGAGGACGACCCCGAGGGCACAGCCCACCGTCACGGCGGCGAACAGCGCGAACGTGATTGTCTCTGTGACCATTGTGTTACTGGTAGTCGACCTCGCCCGCGCCCTCGCCGACCCACGCGGATCGGTCGGGGTTCCGGGCTTCGAGGGGGTCGCTCCCCTTGTACCACGGGACGTTCTTCAGCTGTTCCTTGTTGTAGGCGAACTCGTCTTTCGTGTCCGCCGTGAACTCGAAGTTCTGGGTCAGGATGATGGCGTCGACGGGGCAGACCTCCTCACACAGTCGGCAGTAGATGCACTGCCCGACGTGGAGGTTGTACTCCTCCCCGTTGCGCTGCTCGTCCATCACGATCTGGATCGTGTCGTTCGGACAGACGTCCTCGCACTGTCGACACCAGATGCAGCGCTCCTGGCTGAACTTGTGGACCCCGCGGAACCGCGGGCTCACTTCGGGCGCGACCTCCGGGTACTTCACCGTGAAGGTGTTGCCGTCCAGTGCGTGCTTCATCGTCGTCGCCATTCCTTTCAGGATTCCGATCATGCTACCATCCCCACGATTACGGCCGTGAGCACCAGATTGAGGAAGGAGAGTTCGAGCATCCCCTTCCAGCCGATCTCGATCAGCTGGTCGATACGCAGCCGCGGTGCCGCCGAGCGCAGCCACTGCGTAAGCAGGAAGAACGCCCAGATCTTCACCACGAACCAGAGGAAGCCGATGCTCTCCGGGCCGGGGCCGGCCGCGCCGCCGAGGAACAGCACCGCGGTGATGGCGCCGCCGAGGAAGATGTGGAGGAACTCACCCAGGTACAGCAGCACGAAGTAGACCGAGGAGTACTCGGTCTGGAACCCGGCGACGATCTCCGTCGGCGCCTCCGGGATGTCGAAGGGGTTGCGCCCCACTTCGGCGACGTTCGCCGCCAGGAAGAGCACGAACGCGAACGGGTTGACGATCGCGAACCACGAGGGGATCGCGAGCCCGCCGACGCTGATCAGCGTCTCCTGCTGGGCGGCGACGATCTCGCTCATCCGGAGCGAGCCGGTGAAGAGCACCACCGAGACCCCAGTGACCACGAGCGGGATCTCGTAGGCGAGGTTCTGGGCGACCGCACGCAGCGCACCGAGCATCGAGTACTTGTTGTTCGACGCGTAGCCAGCCATCACCATGCCGAGGCTGGCGATGGAGGCGACTGCGAACACGTAGGCCAACCCTACTTCGGGGTCGGCCAGCTGGATGCCGCTCCCCATCGGGATGACCGCGAAGCCGAGCATCGCCGAGCCGGCAACGATCAGCGGCGCGATGTCCCACGCCGGGCGATCGGCGCCTTCGGGGACGATCAGTTCCTTCGAGAGCAATCGCAGCGCGTCGGCCGGGATCGTCCCGATACCGGCGGGGCCGATGCGGTCGGCCGCGATGCGGTCGGTGAACTTCGCGGTGATCTTCCGCTTGGCCCACGGGCCGGCGACGCCGGTCATCGCGAGCATCACGTTGCCGACGATGAAGGCCGCGAGCAGCGCGGCGACGAACTCGCCGGCGACACCGGATCCACTCAGTCCGAGCAGGTCCGCCAGCAGGTCGGGCAGCGGGCTCTCCGTTTGGAGGATCACCGGTCCACCTCCCCGAGCACGATGTCCAGGCTACCCAGCGCGGCGATCATGTCGGGGATGTACTCCCCGTTGCTCATCTCCGGCAGGGTCTGGAGGTTCGAGAAGCACGGGCTCCGGATCTTGAACCGGCCGGGCTTCTCGGTGCCGTCGGATCGGATGTAGACGCCGAGTTCGCCCTTCGCGCCCTCGACGGTGCGGTAGATCTCCTTGTCGTCCTCCGGGCGCAGCGTCCGCGGGACGTTGGCCTGGATGTTGCGCTCGTCCTCGGGCCAGTCCTCGAGCAGGTCGACACACTGCTCGATGATCTTCGCGGACTCCTCGACCTCTCGCAGGCGGACGAGCAGGCGGCTGAAGTTGTCACAGCCGTCCTCGACGGGGACCTCCCAGTCGAGCTCGTCGTAGTAGCCGTAGGGGTCGTCCCGGCGGATGTCGTAGTCGATGCCGGAGCCACGGGCGACCGGGCCGGTGGCGCCGTAGTTCTTGGCGACTTCCTCGGGCAGGATCCCCGTGCCGACCGTCCGCATCTGGAGGATCTCGTTGCCCGTGATGAGGTCGTGGTACTCCTCCAGCCGGTCGGGGAGCCCGTCGACGAACTCGCGGATGGACTCGAAGAACTCCTCGCGGGGCTCGGGCAGGTCCCAGACGACCCCGCCGAGTCGGAAGTAGTTGAACATCAGCCGCTGGCCGGTGAGGTCCTCGAGGATGTTCTGCACCTCCTCGCGGTCCCGGATGGCGTACATGAAGATCGCGGTGAAGTCGCCGTAGATGTCGAGCGCGAACGTCCCGACGGCGAGCATGTGGGCCGCGATCCGGCAGAGTTCCGCGCCCATGGTGCGGATGATCTGGGCGTACTCGGGCACCTCGATGTCCGCGAGGTCCTCCGCCGCGCGGGCGTAGGCCCACTCGTTGAGCAGCCCGGCCGAGATGTAGTCCCACCGGTCGGGGTAGGGCATGATCTGGTGGCGGTAGGTACCGTTCTGGGCCATCTGCTCCTCGTTGCGGTGGAGGTAGCCGATGTCCGGCTCCACGTCGACGACCTGCTCGCCGTCGAGCGTCGTCTCGAGGTGGAGCACGCCGTGAGTCGCCGGGTGGTGGGGACCGATGTTGACGAACATCGTGTCCGAGTCGGACTCGGCGCGCTGGTCCTCCTGCAGCGGGTTGGCGTTCTCACGCAGCGGCACCATCTGGGGCCGGTCCTGGTCGTAGTCCAGCCCCATCGGGTGGCCCTGCCACGTCTCGGGCAGGAGGATCCGGCGCAGGTCCGGGTGGTCGTCGTACTCGATGCCGACGAGGTCGTACGCCTCCCGTTCGTGCCAGTCGGCGGTCCGGAAGACCGGCTCCGCGGACTCGCTGACCGGGTTCTCCGAGTCGGTCGGGACGACGATGCTGACCTCGTCGGTCGGGTCGTCGAACTTCTTCAGGTGGTAGATCGACTCGAAGCGGTCCGGGTACTCCTCGGCAGTGACCAGCGAGAGGTGGTCGTAGCCGGCCTCCTCCTTGAGTCGGCCGAGGGTCTCCTGGACCGTGTCGGGCCGGATCACGAACGCCGGCGCGTTCATGTGGTCGTCGCGGTCGACGATCAGGTCGTCGAGCAGCGCCTCGAGTTCGGTCTCGCCGGACTCGATCTCCGGCGTCTCCGATTCTTCCTGCAGGCTCATGGCGAATCAGCCCAGTTGTAGCGCATCACGAGGTCCTCCTCGTCGATCTCGGACGCGAGTTCGTCGACGATCTCGTCGCGTTCGAGGTCGCCGAACTGTTCCAGCTCGTAGGGCTTGACCGTCACCGGCGACGACTCGCCGTTGGCGATCCGCTCCTGGAGCTTCGCGACGCCGTAGACCAGCGCCTCGGGGCGGGGCGGGCAGCCCGGGACGTGGATGTCGACCGGGATGACCTCCTCGGCGCCCTTGACCACGTTGTACCCCTCCTGGAACGGGCCGCCGGAGATGGTACAGGAGCCCATGCCGACGACGAACTTCGGCTCGGGCATCTGGTCGTAGACGCGCTTCATCCGCGGGGCGAACTTCGAGACGATCGTCCCCGGGACGATCATCACGTCGGCCTGCCGGGGCGAGGCCCGCGGGACGCCGGCGTGGAAGCGGTCGAGGTCGTGCTTGACCGCGTAGGTGTGCATCATCTCGATGCTGCAGCAGGCGATCCCGAACTGCAGCATGAACATCGACGAGCCCCGGACCCAGTTCATGAACTTGTCGAACTTCGTGAGGATGAACGGCGAGGAGCCGAACGCCTCGCGAAGTTTGGAGTTGAACCGGTCGCCCTGTCCGGTCATCCGCGCGTCGCGGGTCTCCGTCTGTACTAGTGAGTCGTCGGTTCGGAAGAGTTCTCGTTCGCTACTCATTGGTTTGCCTCCGTCTTCTCTTCGAGCGCACGCGGACTGGACACCCACTGCACGGCGCCCTGCCGCCACGCCCAGACGAGCCCGACGACCAGCACGCCGATGAACACGAGCATCGGCGCGAGCACCTCCGTCATGGAGGCGCCCCCTTCGAGGGCCGGTCGGTAGATGACCGTCCACGGAAAGATCAGGACGGTCTCGATGTCGAAGACGACGAACAGCAGCGCAACCATGTAGTACTGGATGTTGAACCGGATGCGCGTCGTCCCCGTCGGGATCTCGCCGCTCTCGTAGACGGCGCTTTTCCCCTGTTCGGGCACACTGGGACGCAGCAGCGACGACACCGCCATCATTGCGACGGGGATGCCGACGCTGACCACCGCCAGCGCGCCGATAGCTATCCATGGATTCATATCGGGTTCTCCGTAACGTTTCCGGGGTTCGACCCCACGGCTCTTAAGCGTTCATTTCCCCGCGCGGGCGAGCGTGCGGACCAGTACCGTGGAGCTCGGGGATCACTCCTCGCGTTCACGGAATCCACGGACCCCGAGATCGTGCAGGGAAGCCGACACGTCGCCGACGCCCTCGCGGCGCTCGTCGTGGAGGGCTTCGAGCCGATCGCGGACTTCGGGGTACTCTCGCGCCAGGATCTGGGCCGCAGAGAGCGCGGCGTTGTAGGACTTGCCGGCGTCGACGGCCGTGATCGGCGCGCCCGTGGGCATCCCGATGACGGAGTCGACGGACTTCTCCTGGACGGGGACGCCGATGACCGGCACCGGGAACGCGATGGAGGCAGTCATGTTCGGCAGGTCCGCCGACTTCCCGCCGGCGCCGGCGACGATCACGTCGAGGCCGCGCTCCGCGGCCGTCTCGGCGTAGGCGTACATGAGGTCCGGCGTCCGGTGGGCCGAGACGACGTAGGACTCGTAGCTGAACCGCCCCGCCGGCGGGTCGGCGTGGTCGGTCTGTTCGGCGAACCCCAGCGCGTCGAGCGCGTCGAACGCGCCCTGCATCGTGTCGAGGTCGGAGTCAGACCCCATGATGATCCCCACGTCGGGGGTTGCTTCGGCCGCCCGGTCGGCGGCGGCGTCCGATTCGAGTCGGTCGATCAGGTCGGTGACTGCGGGCATGATGTCGGTGGGAGTTACTCGGTGAAGGTCAGCGAGCCGCGGAGCGATTCGGCGGTTTCGAGCGCCGATCTGGCGTCGGCGGCGCCGGGGTCGGTGACGGTCAGGTGGCCCATCTTTCGGAGCGATCGGGCCTCCCGCTTCCCGTACCAGTGGAGGCTGGCGTCCGGCTCGGCCAGTACGGCGTCGACGCCCGAGAGCGTCGCCGGCTCCGGGGCGTCCACGTCGCCGAGGACGTTCGCCGAGGCCGTGGGCGCGACGCGCTCGACGGGGCCGAGCGGCCACCCCAGTACGGCCCGGACGTGCTGCTCGAACTGTGAGGTGGCGGCACCCTCGATCGTCCAGTGCCCGGAGTTGTGGGGTCGGGGCGCGATCTCGTTGACGAGGATCTCCCCGTCAACGTCGAACAGTTCGACGCCGAAGACGCCGCGGCCGTCGAGTTCGGCGAGTACCTGCTCCACAACGTCGCGGCCGCGCTCTCGCGTCTCGTCGTCGACGCGGGGCGGCGAGACCGTCCCGCGCAGGATCTCCTCGCGGTGGATGGTCTCGGTCACCGGGAACACGCGCGTCTCGTCGTCAGCCCCGCGGACGCCGATGGCGGCGAGTTCGCGGTCGAAGTCGAGCAGTTCCTCCGCGACCGCATCGCCGCCGACGGTTTCCAGCGTCCCCGCGGCGGCGTCGGCGTCGGTAACGGGCTCGTTCCCCCGGCCGTCGTAGCCGCCCTCGCGGGCTTTCAGCATCGTGCTGCCGAAGCGGTCGACCGCGGTCTCGGCCGCCGCGGGGGTGTCCGCGGGGGCGAACTCCGGAACCGGAATCCCCGCATCTGCGAGCATCTCCTTCTCCCGGAGCTTGTCGCCCGTGACCCCCAGCGTCTCCGGGTCGGGGTGGACGGGCGTCCCTGTCTCGGCCCGGACCTCAGCGAGCAGCTCCGGGTCGGCGGTCTCGATCTCGAACGTGAGCACGTCGGCGCGCTCGGCGAGTTCCCTGACCGCTTCGGGGTCGTCGAGGTCGCCCTCGATCTGGTCGGCGACCCGCGCGGCCGGGCAGTCGGGAGTCGCGTCCAGCACGACCACGTCGACGCCCAGCGGCGACGCGGCCTCCCCGAGCATCCGCCCGAGTTGGCCGCCGCCGACGACGCCGAGCGTGGGTCCGGGTAGCGTGACGCTCATGCGCGACGCTTCCGGACGAGCGTGGATAAGTATTGCTGGATCGAGTGCGAGATAGGCACGTTCGTGCTGGTCACGGCTCCGTCGAGCGGGCCAGCGCGTCCCGGTCGAGGAACACGACGACCTCCTCGCTCCAGAGTTTGAAGCGGTGTTCCCGGACGGCGTAGCCGTCGAGTTCGCCCTCGATCTCGTCCCGTGCGTCGTCGTGGGCGATCACGACCGGCGGCGGGTCGGCGAGCACCTCCTCGGGCGCCGACCCCGGGGCGCTGGAGGTCACGGTCGCGTCGGCGCGTTCGAGGTACCACGGGAGCGGGAGGCGTGAGTGCCACGAGGGGCCGCCCGGCGGCGGCTGATCGAGGCTGGACTCGTTCGCGACGTAGAACTGCGTCCCGCCGCCGGCGTCGGTGCCGTAGAACAGCACGTCGGTCCCCTCGTTCGCGTCGGCGACGGCCGCCACGTCGATCATCGTGTCCTGCAGGTCGTTCCCGGGCTGGGCCCACTGGAGCACCTGCCGGTCCTCCCGGTCCGCGCTGTTCCAGTAGTCGGCGTTCAAGCCGACGACGCCCACGGCGCCGGCGGTGAGCAGCAGCGCGGCGATCAGGACCGGGGCCGCGAAATCGAGCCCCAGTCGGGCGTTCTCGACCGTTCGCCGGAGCGCATCCGGGATCGACTCGTCCCCATTTGTCAGTTCCCGGTCGACGACGCCGACCAGCGCGGCGACGCCGACCGCGGCCGGCACGGTCAGCGGGAGGACGACGTGGGTCGCGGCCCACGGCGCCTGGATGTCGGTCGCGATCGGGTAGCCGACCACGCTTGCGGCGGCCCAGTAGAGCGTGAACGCGACGAGCGGCCGCCGGCCCGCGTCGCCGCCGACGCCGTAGCCGTCCGCGAGGGCGCCGATGGCCGCGAACCCGACGACGACCGGCGCGCCGAACGCCAGCGTCTCCAGCGTGTCGTGGAGGAAGGCGAGGTAGGAGCGCCCGCCGCCGCCGTCGCGGTCGAGCCAGGTGTCCACCAGCTCGGTCGCCGTGTCGACCAACGCGGCGTCGAGTACGGAAAGCAGGTTCCCGACCGAGGAGAGTGCGCCCCAGATCTCGGGTCGGGGGGCGTACATGAGCACGGTCACGGTGAGGAACGCCCCGAGTAGCGCCGCGAGTGCCCCGGCAGCCCGGACCGCGGCCGGGAGTCGCCCCGACCGCCGATCGAGCCAGCCCCTGAGTCCGGCGACGTCGCGTCGAACTCGCTGGCTGGCGCCGTCGCCGCCGGTCGCCGCGCGGACGAGTCGATGGTCGTAACAGACCGCCGCGGCGCCGCCGAAACAGGCGACGTAGAGGATCGCGTTCTCCTTGCTCGCGAAGGCCAACCCCAGGGCGGCGCTGCCGGCGATCGCGAAGCGGAGCCGACGGGTGTCGTACGCACGCACGAGCAGCGCGAACGCGACGAACGCGAACGCGCCCACGAGCATGTCCGAGCGCATGAACCGCGAGTAGTAGAGCAGCAGCGGCTGACCCGTCAGCAGCAGCCCGAGCGCGACGGTCTCGCGCTCGTCGAGGTGACGGCGGAACAGCCACGCGGCGAGGGGGAGCGTCGCGGTGACGACCGCGACGGGGGCCCGCGCCCAGAAGTCGGTTGCGGGGACGACGTGGAACAGCAGCGCGTCGACGTGCTGGATGAAGGGCCCGTGGATGATGGGTCGGTAGTGGAACTGCCCCGTCTCGTGGTAGCGCAGGATCCAGTAGCCGACCCGCCCCTCGTCCCAGTGGAAGACCCGGCCCCCGAGGGCGAACAAGCGGAGCAGCAGCGAGAGCATCGAGAGGCCGGCCAGCACACGGAGCGCCCGCGGGCCCGCCCGATCGGGCCGGTCCGCCCCCTGAGCCGCCGGTGACATGCGGGGGCGTTCCGAGTGGAGGTTTGAAGCTCTGTGGGTTTCAGTTCCGGCAGGCGGTTCAGTCACCGCCGACAGTGATCACGGGCACGTCCGCCGAGCGAACGACCTTCTCGGCGACGCTACCGAGCAGCACGCGATCGAGGCCGCTTCGCCCGGTCGCGCCCATGACGATCGCGTCCAGCCCCTCCTGCTCCACGCAGGCGAGAACCTCCTCGTCCGTGTCGCCGGTCTCGGTATGGGTCGTCACGTCGACGCCGCGGCGCTCGGCCGCCTCCGCGATCTCGTCGATGGCCGCCTGTGACGCGCTCTCGCCCTCGCCGACGGCGTCGCCGGCGCTCGCGAGCATCGAGTCCTCGGTGACCGTGATCACGTGGACGTCGGCGTCGAGTTCGGCCGCGAAGTCGAGCCCGTGTCTGGCGGCTCGGAGCGCGGTGTCGCTGCCGTCGGTGGGGAGCAGCATGCCGCCGTAGGGGAACTCGAACCCCTCCTCGTCGATCGGCGCGGTCAGGACCGGCATCGGTGCCAGCCTGACCACCTTTCCGGTGACGCTGCCGAGCAGGTATCGGGAGAGCCCCTCGCGACCGTGGGTCGGAATCGCGATCAGGTCGTGATCCTGTTTCTCGGCGTAGTCGACGATCGTCTCCGCGGGCGTCCCCTGTTCGACGCTTGTCGTGTACTCGACACCCAGCGAATCGAGCAGGCGGCTCGCTTCGTCGACCACCTTCTCCCCCTCGTCGACGAGGACGTCGATCACGTTGCCCTCGGAGACGGTGACGCTGTCGCGGTTCGTGTCGGCGACGAACAGGAGTTCGACGCGCGCGTCGTCCCAGTTGGCCAGTTCGGCGGCGTGATAGAGCAGGCTGCTCTCGGCTGCCGCCTCGTCGACCGGGAGAAGGATACTGTCGTACATGCCCCACTGTTGGGGCCGGGGGTAGGTAAGCGCTGTTGCGGTCGGTCAGCCGTGGCTCACGCCGTCACGGTCGTCGGCCTTCTTCCGTCGGATCGCCGCCTGGGCGTTGCTGGCGTCGTAGCCGAAGAAGACCTCGTCGGCGTAGCTCTCGGCGACTTCGGTCGCGTGGACGAGGTTGTCCACGTCAACGTCGACGGCGTAGAGTTCGATGGAGAACGGCGTGCCGGCCTCGGGGGTCTCGGGCGACCAGCCTAGCAGATCCTGGAAGCCCGAGGCGATGCTCTCCAGCCAGTACGTCGTGCTGTAGTGGGTGTCGTACAGCGGTACGACGAACTCGTCGACGTACGCCGAGAGCACCGAGAGGTCGAGGCCGGCGCGCTCGAACAGGTGCCCCGGGTACGGATCGGGGTAGAGAGTGAGGTACGTTTTCCCCGGGATGCGCTCGCTGGCCTCCGCGACGAACTCGGTGATCACGCTAGCGCGCCAGTCGAACCGATCGTCGTACTCGCTCTCGGCGAACAGTCGCTCACACCGGTCGCACCGGCAGTACTCGGCGCGTGGGAACCCCACGTCGTCGAGGCGCACGTCCTCGTTTGCGGCCGCGCAGTCGGAGATCGTCTCCAGCAACCCCTCGCGGTACCCCTCGTGGGTCGGGCACACGTACGCCCAGTCGAAGTAGGGCTGGTCGCGTGTCGCCCGGTTCCCCTCGTCGTCGACGGGCACCAGCTCCGGGCTGGACTCGCCGGCGGCGTTGTCGCCGAAGCAGGAGACCATGTTCACCGCGTTCGGCAGCGGCTCGGCGGCCCGGCCGGTCACGTCTTTCACCTCGTAGAACCCGCGGTCGAACGCCGGCCACTCGACCTCCTCCTCGTTGCGCGTGACGACCCCGTACATGGCCGGACGGAGTACGCCCCGGCGGGTAAGTTGTTCGCTCCCGACGGCGCTGCGGCTCGGGACCCTGTGAAGAAAGAACCGCGTTGGGTGGTTGCACACCTACGGCGTCGTCGCCGTTACCGCGCGACAGAGGCGCGATAGGGCGTGAGCCGCGAGTGGTTACACATCCACGGCGTCGTCACCGTTACCGCGCGACGGAGCGCGCGGTAGGGCGTGGGCCGTGAATGGGTTAGCTCTCCGATTCGACTTCCACTTCCACAGGCTCGGCCTCGCCGCCGACGAGGAAGTAGACGAGCGTGACGAACGCCAGCACCAGCAGCAGTTTTGCTTTCGTGGACATACGCGGTCGTTGGACCGACTGGCTCATAAAGCCGCCGAACCGACTGGCTCATAAAGCCGCCGACCCCGACTCAGAGCTTCCGCCGGACGTAGTCGTCGACGGGCAGCGCCTCGTCGGGATCGGTGGTGAAGAAGCCGTCCCAGACGCCGGTCTCGTCTTGGACCGCGAGCAGCGCGTAGGGGTCGGGCGCAGCCGGACCCGCAGCCTCGGGCGGGCGGTGGATCACGAACCACGAGTCGCGGTAGTCCGCCGAGTCGCCGGCGTGGACGCTGACGCCGAGTTCGGTCGCCCAGTCGGTGCCGCCGTCGTCGACGCCGTAGACGTGCGTTTCGACGTCGCTCGCACCCAGTTTTTCGTAGACGCGATGGGTCCCCTGCTCGTCGACGATCCGCGAGAGCCGCTGGAAGGAGGCGCGGTGCGTGCCGGCGTCCTGCTGCCACGCGGCGCGCTCGATGTGCCGGGAGACGGCGATCAGGAGGAGCTTCTCCTTGTGGGACTGGGGGTACCCACGGATCCGGAAGTTCACCCCCTCGAGTCCCTCGACGACGGCCGGGATGCTCGTCTCCTCGAGGGTGGTCGAACCCGTGACGAACGCGTCGGAGTTGGTGAACAGCAGCGACGACGACACCGCGTCGAGCGGCGACTCCGCGAGCACCTCGCCGGACTCGTCCAGCAGCAACACGGTGTCCTCGGTGACCCCTTCGACGTCGGCCTCGTCGACGGTCACCGGCTGCTCGGTGAACACCCCTGCGAGCATCGACCGGAGCTGTTCGGGTTGGCTTCGGTTCGCGAGCACCAGTCCCCGCTGGACCCCCTCGTGGTCCTCGACGAACCGTCTGAGCGACATTTCGTGGGGCGTTCTGCAGTCGACCACATATTCCCTTCGGCCTCGCAGTCACGACACCGGAACAACACCTTTGTCGGCGGTAGCCGAACCGCCCGGACATGGCCCTCCGGACGGACGAACTCGGTTCGGTGCTGTTCGGTCGCATCACGCTCGGCGTCTTCGTCGCCGCCGGCACACTGATCGCGCTTGCGGAGTGGAACGTGCTCCCCCGGGAAGCCCTCCTCGTCGGCGCGCCGGCGATCGCCGCCGCGCTCCTGCTCGACACGTTCCTGTACAACGAGTTCCTCGTCGCTGGCGGTCCCCCGTGGCTCTGGGTGGAGATCTACGCGTTCCTCTACGTCCAAGCCGTCGTCGTCGGCGCCGCGGCGTACACGCTCCGGCGCTACTGGGCCGAGGACGTAGTCGTCAAGGACTGAGTCTCGGCAAGATCCGGATCCTTGCGACCCTTTACCTCACTCCGGTCCTCCCGGGGCGTATGGACCAGACAACCGACGAGACCATCGAGGACCGGTTCGACGCGTATCTGGCGGACCTGACCGAACTGGTCGCGCAGCCGTCGATCAGCGCCACGGGGGAGGGGATCCGCGAGTGCGCGCGCCACGAGCGCGACCTCTGCTTGGAGTACGGCTTCGACGAGGCCGAGATCGTCGAGACCTCGGGCCACCCGTCCGTACTGGCCCGGGCCTACGTGGGCAACGACCCCGACAACGACGCCCCGACGGCACTGGTGTACGGGCACTACGACGTACAGCCCGTCGACCCCGAGCAGTGGACCAGCCCACCGTTCGAGCCGGAGATCCGCGTCGAGGACGGCGAGGAACTGCTGTACGGCCGCGGCACCGTCGACAACAAGGGCCAGCACTTCACCTACCCCTGCGCGGTCCGGACGCTCCGGGACACCACGGGCCTCCCCTGTAACGTCACCCTGATACTCGACGGCGAAGAGGAGAGCGGCAGTCCCAACCTCTTCGACGCCGTGGAAGCCCGTGAGGCCGACCTCGCGGCCGACGTGTCGATCAACTCCGACGGGCCCGTCGACGGCTCCGGGCGCCCGAGCGTGAGTTTCGGCAACCGGGGAATTCTCGTCGTCGGCCTCGACGTGAGCGGGCCCGAAAGTGACCTCCACTCCGGCCACTACGGCGGCGCGGTCCCAAGCCCAGCGTGGGAGCTGATCCGTCTCCTCGGCACGATGCGGGACGAACACGGCCGCATCGCCGTCGACGGGTTCTACGACGAGGTGGCGGGCGTTCCCGAACCGGACCGCGACCTGCTCGACGAGTTCGAGCCCGATCCCGACCAGCTCCAGGCTGACCTGGAGATCGGCGGCTTCCAGAACGGCCCCGGCGAGACCTTCCTCGAGAAGACGCTCTACTACCCGTCGCTCAACGTCAACGGGCTCGCCAGCGGCCACGGCGAGGCGGGGTTCAAAACCATCGTCCCGAGCGACGCCTCGGCGACGATCGACGTGCGCCTCGTGGTGGACCAGGATCCAGACCGCATCTTCGAGTTGTTCGAACAGCACGTCGAGGACCACGCCGACGACCGGTTGGGGACGACCGTCACCTACCACGCCAGCATGGACCCGATGCGGACGCCGATCGACACGCCGTACTTCGACCCCATCGTCGACGCGGTCACCGACGGCTGGGGCGAGGAACCGGTCGTGAAGCCGTCGACGGGCGGTTCGGCGCCGTACGCGCTGTTCACCGACTACCTCGGCCTCCCGCACGCGAGCATCCCGTACGGACAGAACGACAACAACCAGCACTCGCCCGACGAGCGGTTCGCCGTCGAGCACTTCCGGAAGGGGATCCGGACCAGCGCGCGCCTGCTGGACGCCGTCTCGACGGTCTGATCGGTCGCGCGATCAGTCTTCCCGCTCCAGCGCCGCCAGAATCGGTTCGAACTTCAACCCGACCTCCTCCCACTCGTCCGCCGGATCGCTGTCGGCGACGATGCCGTTGCCCGCGAACAGCGTCGCGCGGCGCCCGCCAGCGACGGCCGAGCGGATCCCGACCGCGAACTCGCCGTCGCCGTGGGCGTCGAACCAGCCGACGGGGGCGGCGTACCAGCCGCGCTCGAACGTCTCCGTCTCGCGGATGACGCGCTCGGCGGTCTCGGGCGGGAGGCCACCGACTGCGGGCGTCGGGTGGAGTGCGTCGACGAGGTCGAGCACGTGGGGATCGCCGTCGAGGTCGGCCTCGATGGGCGTGTGGAGGTGCTGGACCGTCGCGAGTTTCCGGACGCCCTGCTCGGCGACGGTCACCTCGCCCATCGGCGCGAGCCGCTCCTCGATCGCCTCGGCGACCAGCGCCTGCTCGTGCTGGAGCTTCTCGCTCTCGAGCAGCGAATCGGCCAGCGCGGCGTCCTCCTCGGGCGTGTCGCCGCGGGCGACCGTGCCGGCGAGCGCGTCCGTCCGCGCGTGATCGCCGTCGAGGTTGACCAGCCGTTCGGGCGGGACGCCGAAGAAGCCGGCCTCGTCTGTCGGCTGGATCAGGAAGCGGAAGCAGTCGGGGTAGGAGCGCCGCAGGCGTTCGAGCGCGTCAGAGATCGCGACCTCCGCCTCCAGCGTGACCGCGAGCGCGACCGCGAGCACGACCTTCCGGAGGTCGCCGGACTCGATTCGCTCGACCGCGGACTCGATCCCCGCGGCCCACGCCGCTTCGGTCGTGGTGCGACGGCTCGCGACGACGCCCGGTTGGTCGCCCACGGGGCGCATCGCCGGGAGCCGGGCGATCTCGTCGGCGACGGCCGCCAACTCGGCTTCGAGCGCGTCCGTGTCGCCGTCGACGCGGGTGACCGTGAGGCGGGTAGCGTCGTCGGTGCGGACCAACTGGATCCGCGGGAGCACGAACGTGGCCGGGGGGAACCCCTCCCACGGCGGCGCCGGCTCGTGGTCGTCGTGGAACGCCGCGCCGCCGAAGAACCGGGGTCTGGCTGGTCCGTCGGGCGTCGTCGCGCCCGCGAACGCCGTTTCGGCGGCGTCCCTGACCGTTTCGAACCGCTCGGCGCCGTCGCTCGTGAGTCGGACTGCCTCGCCGGCGCCGACCACTTCCAGCCCGTCCGGGGCGGCCCAGTGGACGCGTGGCGCGCCTCGCCCGGCGAGAAAGGCACGGAACGAGACGTCCGGCACCTCCCGGCTCCGGGAAACGAGCGTCGTCTCTGCCGGATCGACACCGGCCTGCCGCGATGACTCCATCTACTCCTCCTTTTCGGGGGTCGGCCCTAACTGTACCGCTCCTCGTTCCACGGGTTCGCGGAGTCGGAGTAGCCACGCTTCTCCCAGTAGCCGAGTTCGGACTCGGTGAGGAACTCGACGCCGCTCACCCACTTCGCGCCCTTGTAGGCGTACTTGTGTGGGGTAACGACCCGAAGCGGGCCGCCGTGTTCGGCGGGCAGGGGCTCGCCGTCGAACGCCCAGACGAACATGACCTCCCGGCGGTCACACTCCGCGAGCGTGAGGTCCGTCGTGTAACCGTCGTGGGCGTGGAACATGACGTGCTCGGCCTCGTCGTCGACGCCGACGGCCTCGGCGAGTTCCGGGAACGGGAGCCCCGTGAACTCGCAGTCGAACTTCGACCAGCCCGTGACGCAGTGGAAGTCCTGGATCTGGGTCTCGGGCGCCAGTTCACGGAACTCGTCGGCGCTGAACTCGCGTTCGTCGGCGACGGCGCCGGAGACGGTGAACGTCCAGTCGTCGTCGACGGCGGGCGTGTCGCCCTTCGAGAGGACGGGGAAGCTGTCGGTGCGTCGCTGCCCGGGCGGGAGGCGTTCGCCGCCGAACTCCTCGTACAGCGCCGTCACGTCCGTAGTCATACGGGATGGAAGTGGGTCGGCTCACCTATGGGTGTCGGATCCGGAACCGTCGAGGGAGTCCGAGCCGGGAATTCGTGCCGCCGAGGGATACGACGCGGGGAGACGCGGCAACGAGCTTAAATACCCGCTGCGATAAACTCCTCTGACAGATGCCGAAGGTCGATCTCACAGTCCCCGAGCACTTGGAAATGCAGATCGCACAGCTCGTCGAGCAGGGCGAGTTCGTGGACCGAAACGAGGCCGTCGAGGAACTCCTCTCCACCGGACTGAAAGCCTACAAGACCAGCGGCCCGATGGACGACGAGGAGCCCGAGTACGAGGACGAGGGCATGATGGGCCACGAGGACGAGTACGTCTTCTGAATCGGGTTTTCGTGCGGTTCGCCTGCTCCGTGAGTCGTGTCCGTCTCGCCCCTGATCGTGAGAGATTTCCCCAATAACGTTTAACCCCCGGAACCGCGTGGTTCGGGTATGCACAAGGACGAACTGCTCGAGCTCCACGAACAGATGGTGATCATCATGGAGAACTTCCGGGAGCGTGAGGACGTCGAACCCGGAACCTTCGACGAGTACGACGAACTCGACGTGGACCCCTCCCACGTCCACAAATCCAAGAGCGAACACAAACACGCCGTGTTCGTGCTGGGCAACGCGCTCGCGAGCGCGATGAGCGACGACGAGTTCTCCTCGGCCGGCCGGATCGGCAAGCGCATGCAGGAACTCGCTGAGGACGCCGAGAGCCGCCTGTAGATGGCTGAACCGGTCCGACTGACCCGTGCCCGCCGTGTCGCGGATCTCCTCGACGCCGCGTTCACGCTGCCCGTGGTCGGGAAAGTTGGGTTCGACGGGCTGATCGGGCTGCTGCCGGTGATCGGCGACTGGGCGATGGCGATCCCGTCGCTGTACGTCGTCTACCAGGGCTACCGGCTCGGCCTGCCGAAACGCACCGTCGCGTGGATGCTCCTGCTGCTCGTCGTCGAGGCCGTCGCCGGGAGCGTCCCGGTCGTCGGCGACGCCCTCGACATCGCGTGGAACGCCAACCAGCGCAACGTCGCCCGGATCGAGCGCCACGTGGGTGGGTAACCGACACGGCGGGGTTCCGCCGGAGCTTCCGTGCTCCGGTCACCAGTACTCCGCCGTGGTCGTGTCGTAACCCATACGCCGTGGTTCCGCCGGAGCCCCCGTGTTTCGGCTGCTGTTTCTCCGCCGACGCGAACCGACCCGTTTTTTGATGGAATCGGGCTCACCCGTCCCGCATGGCAGACGAGTCAGGCGAGATAAGCGACCAACTCCTCACGATCCTCGGCGTCGGCTCCGGCGTGATGCAGCTCGCGGTGTTCACCTGGGTCGGCGTGATGCTCTTCGACAACGCCGTCTACGGTGTCGCGGTGGGAGTGTTCTCCGGCGTCGGGGCGTTCCTCTTCGTCCCCTGGTTGCTGAGCTACTCAGCCGCTCAGGAGGCTGCGAGCCCCGAGCCGGCCGGCGAGCGCATCGCCCGCAGCACCGGGCCGGGGGTGTTCGGCTTGGGGCTGGAACTCGGCGCGATCACGATGCTCGCACTCGGGTTCGTGCAGGAGCCGCCCGCGCTGCTGTTGGGCGTCGCGAGCGCGCTCGTCGTCGGCGTCGGCGTCTACCTCCTCGGCTCGTTCGTACTGGAGGCGTAGCGCGGCGTCGACGCGACTGGCGTCCTCCTCAGAGCGTTCGGGACATCCGGTGGGCGGCCCCCATCGGGTTGACCGTCGAGAAGCCGGCGCGACTGTAGAACCGCTGGATCCCGCGCTTCCAGGACTCCACCGTGAGCCAGATGTACTCGACGCCCTGCTCCCGGGCGTGGCCCAGCCCGGCGGCCATGAGTTCGGTGCCGATCCCCGCGTGCTGGTACTCCTGGTGGACGAAGATCGCGAGTTCGTGGCGGTCGGTCCCGTCGGGAACGAAGCTGACGTGCCCCACGGGCTCGCCGTCGTGCAGCGCGACGACGTTCACTCCCTCGAGGAGTCCCTCGATCCACGTCCGGATCTCGTCGGCCTGAATCGGCGGCGTCCCCTGCGCCCGCTGTTCGGGGTCAAACGCGTCGTACATCTCGACAAGTCCCTCGACGTCCCCGTCGCGGAACGGACGGATCCGGATCTCCCGCTCCTCGCCGTCGACGACCGTCGACGGGGGGTCGGTCGGTCGGATCCGTGGGGGCCTGATCCGGGCCAGTAGCCCGCGAACGCCCCGGCGTGCCTTCTCGATCATTCGCGTTCCCTCGGTGTTCGGTCACACGTGACATGCCGAGCCACATAAACACCCGCCCGAGGTCGCGCGGCGGATCCGCTCCCCCGGAAGCTAAGCCCCGCCCGCGACAGGGGCGGGTATGGACGAGCGACTCGTCGCCGAGAAAGTCGAACAGGCCCGCGACGCCGTCGCCGACAGCGACGCCGACGCGTGGGTGATCTTCTGCCGGGAGACCGACGAGATCCACGAGCCGACCCTGCCGTACGTGCTGGGGTTCGACGTGGTCTGGCCGACCGCCGTCGTCGTCGGGGCGGAGGACTCGACGGTGATCCTGGGCCAGCACGACGCCCCGAGCGCCGAGGAACTGGGTGTTCACGAGGTCCGCCCGTACGACGAATCGATCCGGGAACAGCTCCGTGCGGCGCTGTCGCGGATCTCCGCCGACACGGTCGCCGTCAACTTCGATCGCGACGACAACGTCGCAGACGGGCTCACCCACGGGATGTACCTCCGACTCGACGATCTGTTGCCCGACCGGGAGTTCGTCGGCGCCGGCGACATCGTCGCCGACGTGCGCGGGCTCAAGTCCGAGACCGAACAGGAGCGCATCGACGCCGCCGCCGAGACGACGCTCGACCTCCTCCACGACGCCGCCGACGAGTGGACGCCCGACACCACCGAGGCCGAGGTCGCGGACTACCTCCACGGGCGAATGCGCGAGGCGGGCTACGAGGGCGCGTGGTCGTGGGAGTACTGCCCGACGGTCCACGCCGGCGGCGCCGCCGACGTTGGCCACACGCTCCCCGGCGACCGAACGGTCCCCGAGGGCGAACTCCTCCACGTCGACTTCGGCGTCGTGCAGGACGGGTACGCGGCCGACCTCCAGCGGCTCTGGGTCAACGGTGAACCGCCGGAGGGACTCGTCGAGGCGTTCGAGGACGTGCGCGCGGCCATCGAGGCGGGGTACGAGGAGCTCGAACCCGGCGCCGTCGGCCATCGCGTGGACGCTCGAGCGCGCGCGGAACTGGTCGCGCGGGACCGGGACCTGTTCGACCACGCGTTCGGCCACCAGGTCGGTCGCAGCGCCCACGACGGCGGCACGCTGCTCGGGCCGGAGTGGGAGCGCTACGGCGAGTCCGTGGAGGGCGAGGTCCGCCCCGGCGAGGTGTACACGATGGAACTCGGCCTCGACACCGAGTGGGGCTACGTCGGCCAGGAGGAGATGGTCCGGGTGACCGAGGACGGCACCGAGTACGTCGTCGACCCCCAGACGTCGCTCCGGCGACTCGACGAATAGTCCTGCCGGCGCATCCGCTGCACTCCGCCACGGCAGCCGAGCTTTCAAGTCCGGTGACGGCACTACTACGTCCATGTCCGTCTCGCCGGTCCTCCAGTTCGGGGGCGTGCCGTGGGCGCTCCTCCAACGCCTGTTCGTCGTCGGCGCACTGCTCGGCGGCGCCGCGCTCGCGCTCACTCTCGACGACGGTCGCCTCCTGACCCGCCTTCGCGAGCGGTTCGTCTTCGGCGTGCCGTGGGGGACCGTCGTCACCGTCCTGGGGATTCTCGGGGTGTACCTGTTCGTCCAAGGGGGCTACGGCCACTGGTACCGCCCTGTCGTGCTCCCGTTCCGCGCGTGGTCCTACTTCGAACCGCTGGGGATGCTCGTCGCCGGGTTCGCCCACGCCGGCCCGGGCCACCTCCTCGGGAACCTCTTCGGCGCGCTCACGCTCGCCCCCGTCGTCGAGTACGCGGTCGGGCACTACCCGCCGGAGCAACGCGACCCCGACGTGCCGGTGGCTGGCGTCGAACCGCCACCGGAGCCGTCGGCGTCCCGCGGTCGACTCGATGCGCTCCGTCGCAACCCGAAAGCGCGCGCGTTCCTCCTGTTCCCGCTCGCGGTCGCCGTCGTCGGCGTCGTACTCACGCTGTTCACCGTCGGCGCCGTGATCGGCTTCTCGGGGGTCGTGTTCGCGTTCGCCGGGTTCGCGCTGGCGCGCTACCCGCTCGCGGCGGTGCTGGCGCTGGTCGCGTCGGACCTGCTGAACCTCGTCTACAACGCGCTCCAGAACCCAACCGTCACTGCGTCGGGGCGCTCGCGGTTCGTCACGCCGTGGTGGGCCGACATCGCGATCCAGGGGCACGCGATCGGGCTGCTCGTCGGCGTCGTCCTGGCGGCCGTGCTGCTCCGTCGACGCGACGGGACGACGCCGTCGCCGACGCGGCTCTGGAGCGGTGGGGTGCTGCTCGCCGCCAGCCAGTCGCTTTGGGCGGTGTACTGGTACCGCGGCGGCACCGAGTACGTGCTCTACCGTGCGGCCGGCCTCGGCCTCGTCGCGCTGGCGGCGACCGTGATCGTCGTCGCCGTCGCCGGGCCGGACTGGTCGCCGTTCTCGCCTGGGAGCGGGGAAACGACGACTGACGGCGACGAATCCCGGCTCAGGGACCTCTCGGTGCGACAGCTCGGGCTCGTCGCCATCGTGATCACGGCCGCACTCTTCTCGGGCCCCGCGGTCGCGGTCAACCTCGTCTCGACCGAGGGCGATCTGCCGGGCGAGCCGGCGACCGTGCGGGGCTACGAGGTCACCTACGCCGAGGGCGTCGAGAACGAGATGGTGTCGGCGATCCCCGTCACCCTGTTCGGCGAGACGACCCAGGTCACCACTTCGGGGGTGATCGTCGCCAACCCCGACAGGAAGATCTGGCTCTCGGTCGTCCCCCGTGGGCGACTCGCGGCGAACGGCCGGGCGACGGTCGTCGTCGGCGGGATCGGGTGGCGGGACACCGTGACGGCAGTCCGGCGCGGGTGGACTGCCGTCGGCGGCGACACCGCCTACGCCGTCGCGCTCGACCACGACGCCCAGCGGCGGACGGTGTTCACCTCCGCCCCCGCGCAGGCCGAGCCACGGATCGCGCACCAGAACGTCTCCGTCGCCGCCGGGAACGACTCGTTCTACCTTCTCGTGAGCGAGGGGAACGAGACGGTCCGGCGGCCGCTCCCCGGCACGAACGAGTCGGTCACTGTGCGGAACGTGACGTTCTACGGGGAGGACGGCCGTGTCGTCGCCGTTCACAACGGAACCCGGGTGACGGTACTGCGCGAAGAGACGTACGACTGAGTCGGTCAGCGTCGACTCGGCCAGTCGCTATCTGTACGTCGCCGCAACGTCGTCGAGACGGTCGTGGCGTTCGACGGTGTGCGGCGCCGTCAGCGGCGAGACGCTGATCTGCCCGTCGACGACGGCACGTCGGTCCGTCCCGTTCTCGTCGGGGATGTCGCCGTTCTGCATCCGCTGCCAGACCCGGTCCTCGAGCCGGATCGTGTCCCCGTCGAAGTCGGCGGTCATGGCGTACAGCGGGGAGGGATCAGTGACGACCATCGGCGGCCGCTCCGGGGCGTCGTCGGGGGCGGGCGCGTTGACGTTGAGATAGTCGACCTGCTCGAACACGCCGGAATCCAGGGATTCCTCGACCAGGTACGCCGCGGCGTCGGCGGCGTCCGCGTAGGCCTCTTTGGGTGGAGCGATGTTCTCGAAATCCTCGTCGTCGGCGGTCGGGACGTACTGGGAGACGGCCATCGCGGGCACGTCGAAGAACGCCGCCTCGACGGCCGCCGAGACGGTCCCGGAGCGGCCCATCACGTAGGCGCCGAGGTTCGCGCCCTTGTTACAGCCCGCGACGACGATGTCCACGTCGGGACAGAGCGCTTCGATGCCGGCGATCACGCAGTCGACGGGCGTCCCTTCGACGGTGTAGCCGAGTTCGTACTCGTGGACCGTCGCCTCGAAGGAACGGGCGCGGCCGACCGCGCTCTGGTTCGAGTACGGCGCGACGGCGATGGGGTCCCCCACCTCGTCCAGGGCGTCGTAGAGCGCCCGGAACCCCGGGCTCTCGATCCCGTCGTCGTTGGTCACCAGAATGCGTGGCTCGCTCATGCTCGGCGATGGGACGGAATCGCGGTTAAGCGGTTCGACTCCGAGTCAGCGATCGCCGTCCAGTATCGGCCCGATGTCGGCGAGGGAGTCGACGACGAAATCAGGGGTGACCGGGGACCGCTCGATCCGTGACTCGCCGCGCACGCCCGACCGCACGAGCACGGTCGTCATCTCCCCGGCGCCCAGTGCGATATCGGTGTCGAGCCGGTCGCCGACGACCAGACAGTCCGCGGCCTCACAGTCCAGGCGATCCAGCGCCAACTCCCGCGTGATCCCGTGGGGCTTGCCGAGCACGGCCTCGGGTTCGCGCTCGACCGCGGCTGTGACGGACGCGATCATCGACCCCGATCCCGGCACGTCGCCGTCGGCGGCCGGGATGACGGCGTCGGGATCGGTCCCCACGACGGGGAGGTTTTCGCTCCGGATGGACCGGACGGCAGTTGTGAGCGTGTCGTAGTCGAACTCCCGATCGAGCGACACCACCGCCACGTCGGCGCCGCGCTCGGGGTTCCCGTGCCGACCCGCGACGACGACGTCGAACCCTGCACTCTCCAACTGTTCGCGCAGGCCGCGCTCGCCGACGAGATATACAGTGTCGCTGGGGTAGTGGCGACCGAGGTACGCGACCGTGCTCGCGCCGGCCGTGAGGATTTCGTCGGGGGCAGCGTCGACGCCAGCGCGCCGGAGTTTCTCGGCGTAGGCGGTCGGCGGTCGGGTCGGGTTGTTGGAGACGAACAGGCGCGGGATCGACCGCGTATCGAGCGCTGCCAACCCATCGGCGGCGCCGGGGAGTCGCTCCTCACCGCGCAACACCGTCCCGTCCACGTCGAGGATCGCCCCCTGGTACACCATATCACCCGGTACGCGGGCGAACACGAAAAACCGCCGGCTCGGTGTGACTACTCGACGGGTATCTCGACGACCGTTCGGTCGTCGTCGTCACCGCTCTTCTCGGGGAACAGATCGTCGACCGCCGCCTCCACGTTCCACGTGTTGGCCTTGAACACGGCGTCGAACACCGGGCCGACGACGGGGATCGATCCGCCGACGGCGTCGACGCTGATCCGGCCCAGCATACCCAGAAGCGTCGTAAAGGAGACGCCGAGCCGTGCCGACTCGATCACGATGTACAGCGAGATCCCCGCGCTGAGTGCGTCGCCGACCCCGGGGAGCATCGAGAGCAGCGGATCGACGCCGATCCGGTACTCGATCACCGGGATCTCGATCGACTCGTCGAGCACCATCGCGACGGTCCGCATCCGCTCGAGCGCCGCGCGGTCGACCGATTCTGGCACGTCTGCCGGGTCGATACCGTCGAACGCCGCCGCGACGTCGTCACCCATACGTCCACGTTGGGCGTTGACGGGGGTAAACGCTGTGGCGGGCCGGTGCCGCCGAGAGTTAAGCACTGTCGGCCCGAACGGTACGTATGAGCACGCTCGAGGTCGTCGACCGGTGGGATGGCGGCATCAGTTGGACGTTGGCGGACGAGGTCGACCGTATGCATCGGACCAGTCACGCGATCGAGACCGAAGCCGGCGTCTGGGTGATCGACCCCATCGACGCCCCGGGGCTCGACGACGAACTCGCGTCGCTGGGGGACGTGGTCGGGGTGACGCTGCTGCTGGACCGCCACAAGCGCGACGGCGCGGCGGTCGCCGAGCGCCACGACGTTCCCGTCTCCCTGCCCGAGACGCTCGCCGGCGTCGCCGACGAGCTCGAGTGCGAGACGACGGTGTACAGCCGGGCGCTCCCGGAGACGGATTTCCGGACGATTACCGTGGTCGACAACCGGTTCTGGCACGAGGTGGCGCTCTACGAACGCGAGCGCGATACGCTGATCGTCCCCGAGGCCGTCGGAACGGTCGAGTTCTTCAGGACCGACGGGGAGCGGCTCGGGGTCCACCCGGCGCTGCGGCTGTTCCCGCCGCGGAAAGCGCTCGGGACGCTCGGGCCCGACCGCGTGGTCGTCGGGCACGGGCCTGGCGTGTTCGACGACGCCGCCACCGCGCTCCGGGTCGCCCTGGCTCGGTCGCGCAAGAGCGCGCCGAAGTACTACGCCGGCCTGCTGCTGTCGCCGCTGCGGTAGGGGTTCCACACATTCGGGAATACCAAACTACAACTGCGCGACCCGCCCATCTCGGCCCGAGATGAGTCGGCTGCAGCTCACCCACATCCAGATCGACAACTACGGCCCGTGGACCGTCGAACCCGAACCCCGGCGCGAGATGGACCTTCAAACGCTCCAGTCCCGGCTGTTCGCGGACATCGCGCAGTTCGTCGGCTCCCGGGACGGCTACGCCTTCTTCACCCGGTTCGACAACATGGTCGCCGTCACCAACGGCCTCGACGGGGCGGATCACGAACTCCTCCAGGAGTCGATCGGGAACCGCTACCCGATCTCGGTCAGCCTCGGGACGGCCGTCGATTCCGTGCCGATCGAGGCCCTCGAAGGGGCGACTGAACGTGTTCAGGAGGCCGGCAGTGCCCAGGACCACGGTCGACGCGAGGTCCTCGCCGGCGAGTACCGCCCGCCGGAAGCCGACGACGTGGCGATCGCCCACTTCGACGTGAACGACGCGACCGGGAAGTACACAGACCGGCTGAACGAGTTCGACTCGTTCATCCGTATCGAGCAGGCCTACGCCAGCCTGATGCGACACATGCGCGAGGCCCACGGCGCGCTCTCCTTCTTCGTCGGCGGCGACAACGTCATCGCGGTCGTCCCGGGGATGAGCGAGGCCGAGTACGAGGCGGCCATCGACCACGTCAGCGAGGAGGCCGACGTGGAACTCAAGGTCGGCGTCGGCCACGGCCCCACGCCGCACGACGCCGGGATCGCCGCCAAGCACGCACTCGAAGACTGCCGGTACGACGGGACACGGGTCGAGTTCGCCGACGAGGCGCACTGAGACCGGGTTTGTCACTGCCGCCGGGACACGGCTCCCCGATTCCGTCCCGTCGCTGCTGTCACGCCGGCGTCGCTCCCTCGGGCGTTCGTCAAGGAGGTAGCCGACCAGCGTGAGCGAAAGCAGTAGCGCGGCGGGGGACCCCGCGAACGTTCGCTGACCGTCCTCAGGTCCCTCGCTCGCAAGGACGCGCACGATACCGGCGAGGCCGAGTACCACACCGACGACCCGCAACGGCCGTCACGGCTGTTCGCACTCCGGAGACGGCGCCGCTCTACGTGGCCGCCCTCCCGGTAACTCGGGACCGCATCCCCTTCCGCAACCGCTTTTTCCGTCGGGCCCCTCGTTCGGTCAATGACTGAGCCGGTACCCGTCGCAGTTCCCCGGAAGGGGCGGCCGCTGGAGGCGGTGCTGGAGCGGGTCGCCGCCGTCGCCGACACCGAGGACGCCGAGGCGACGGTCGATCAGGTGACCTCCGTGCTCCGCTACGAGAAGGCGATCACGAAGGGCGAACAGGCCGCCGAGAAGGGGAGCTACGAGCGACTCGCTGAGTACTCCGCGCCCGCCGACCCGACCGGGCCGGAGTTCACGCTCCTTCGGGACGACCGCGAGGGGAAACCACGGCGGATCGTCTTCGATAGCCTCACGGTCGCACTCGACGGGACGCCGGTGCATCTCGTGGGTCGCGAGGAGCCGTTCCGCGCGCTCCGAACTCACGAGTTCGCGCTCGGCTTCGACGCCGCCGACCTGGTGCTGGAGGAGGTCGTCTCGCTCGGCCCCGAGGGGGTGTCGAACCTCGCCGGCGTCAACGAGCGCATCGACCCGACGGAGTCCGACGTGCGCGTGGTCACCGGGCTCGGTGATACGGTCTATCACACCCTGCTCGGGACCCCAGAGATCGCCCCGTCCGGCACCGAACTCGACCGGGAGTTCCTCACCGAGTACGAGGGGCCGATGTGTATCTCGCCGCGCTACGAACGGCTGGTGGAGGCGGTCCTGGGGATGGACGCGCTCGAGGGGATCGAGTTCGTCTACCCCGAGAACGGGCAGGAGGAGGAGGCCGCCATCGCGGAGGCGGGCGTCGGCGTCTACCTCACCGTCACCGGGAACACCGCCCGCGATCACGGGCTCGTCCTGGGCGAGCAGCTGTTCCCAAGCGAGACCGTGTTGCTCGAGAACACCGCCGAGGTCGACGCCGGGATCGAGACCGTCCGGTCGATCATCACCGGCGGCCTCCGCGAGCAGACGGAGCTCTGGGCGTAGTTCCGCGGCCCCGCTTTCGGCCCGGAGTCGTCAGAGCTTACCCGACACGGCTCCACGCCCGGCTATGGATCTCGAAGCCACGTTCGGCCACAGCCAGCCCGTCATCGGGATGGTGCACCTCGACCCGTTACCGGGGGCGCCGAAGTTCGACGGCGACCGCGACGCCGTGATCGACCGAGCCCGCGCCGACGCCCGGGCGCTCGACGCCGGCGGCGTCGACGCCGTCATGGTGGAGAACTTCGGCGACGCGCCGTTCTACCCCGACGACGTCCCCAAACACGTCGTCGCCTCGATGACCCGCGCCGCGGGTGCGGTCGCCGACGAGGTGGACCTCCCGGTGGGCGTGAACGTGCTCCGGAACGACGCCGCCGCGGACCTGGCGGTCGCACAGGCCGTCGGCGCCGACTTCATGCGTGTCAACATTCACACCGGCGCCCGCGTGGCCGACCAGGGGATCATCGAGGGCAAGGCCTACGAGACGATGCGCGAACGCGACCGGCTCGGCGCCGACGTGGCGGTGCTCGCCGACCACGACGTGAAACACTCCGCACCGATCGCCGCGGAGGACTTCACCGCCGAGTCGTTCGCCGACAACGTCGAGCGCGGGCTGGCCGACGCCACGGTCGTCTCGGGGATGGGGACCGGCCACGCGGTCGACCGGGAGGAGCTCCGAGCGGCTGCCGACCGCCGGGAGGAGTTCGGGCTGGACGTGCCGCTGCTCGTCGGCAGCGGCGTCACCGCCGACACGGTCGGGGAGATCCTCTCGGTCGCCGACGGCGTCGTCGTCGGCACCGCGCTCAAGGCCGGCGACGCCTCCGGCGACCCCGTGAGCGAGGAGCGAACCCGGGAGCTGGTCGCGGCCGCCGACGAGGTCCGGGAGCCCTGACCGTCGCCGACGCGGTCGCTCACGGGGCTGGCGAACAGGCGACCGCCGCGATCACCCGAGGCGCGTGGTCGCACACCCGCTGACGCCCCGGGCCAGTTCTCAGCGCATCGACGGGCGTGGCCGCGCTCTCCCGCATAAACCCTCGGGTCAGTCGAGTAGATCGTCGAGCGTCTCGCGGATCCACGCCATCTCGTCGTCGTTCACCTGGTGACCCAGGTCGTCGTAGAGTCGCTCCGTCACGTCGGCGCCGCGCTCGCGGTAGGCAGCCGCCGACTCGTGGACCCGCGATTCGGGGATGTGCGGGTCGGTGTCGTCACAGCCGAAGAACGCGGGCGTCCCCTCGAGACTCGCGTCGGCGGCGTCGGGCCAGGTGGTACCGTCAGCGCCGATCAGGCCGCCGCTGAGTGCGGCCAGCCCGCCGTAGCGCTCGGGATTGCGGTAGACGTACTCGCTCGCGAGACAGGCCCCCTGCGAGAAGCCGCCGACGAGCACCTTCCCCAGCGGGATCCCGGCGTCGAGCGCGACGCCGACGGCGTCGTCGACGGCCCGGAGCGCCGAGTCGAGGTGGGACTGGTTCGCCTGGCGGTCGGCCATGAACGAGTTCGGATACCAGGTGTTGTGGTACGCCTCGGGGGCGACGTAGGCGACGCCGGAGCGCCCGAGTTCGTCCGCGAGGTCGAGCATGCTCCCCGGCCGCGCACCGCGACCGTGGAGCAACACGATCGCGGTTTCGGCCGCCCGCTTCGGCGCGCCGGCGGTCTCGATCGGCTGCCCGGCGTGGGGCCCGTCGCCGCCGACGGTGAGCCCGTCAGTCATCGGTTTCCCCCCGGTGCAGCAGGTCGATCCGTGTCGCTGTCTCCTGAATCATCGTCTCGGACTGGGTTGTCGAGTGGTGGTAGTTGTTCGCGCAGCATCGCCTCGTCCTCGCGGAGCCACGGCGGCAGGCGGAGGTCGCTACCGAGGTCTGCGATCGGTTCGTCGCGCGTGATGCCGGGCCCGTCGGTCGCCAGTTCGAACAGGACGCCGCCGGGGTCCCGGACGTAGACGGAGCGGAAGTAGTAGCGGTCCCTGGGCTGAGAGGGTCCGAGTCCGGCCTCGACCAGTCGATCGTGCCACGCGTCGAGCGCCGCCCGGTCCGGCACGCGGAGCGCGACGTGGTGGCCCGTACCCGCGCCCTCCTTCGCCCACGGCTCCTCGCGGGCGAAGAGGTCGACGCCGGTCCCGGGCGTCGGCGCTCGGGCGAGATCGGTGGTGTCGGCCTCGATCCCGTCGGTCTCGACGCCGTCGGCGCCCGCGACGTAGCGAACGCGCTCGGCCTCCTGGCCGACGAGGCCGAACCCGAACAGTTCCAGCACGCGCGCTGTGGCGTAGGGGTTGTTCGAGCGCAGCGTCGTCGAGTGCATCCCGCGGATCGCGTGCTCCGCCGGGACACGCTCGCCCCAGGGACTGACTGCGACGTTGTCGACGCCCAGCGTCCCGGCGTCGGCGCTCTCGACTAGGGCGAGGTCGAGGCCGTCGCGGTCAGTGAACCTGAGCGTCGGCTCGCCGAACCGCTCGCTCGCGTCGGCGTCGACGCCGTACTCGGCGAGTCGGTCGCGCCAGTACTCCCGGCTGCCGTCGGGGATCGCGAACGCGGTCCCGCTGGGCTGGCCTGCGCCGCGGCGCCCGCCCGGAGTGAGCGGGTAGGGAAAGGCCGTGAACGTCGTCCCGGGCGTCGCCTCGCGATCGCCGAAGTAGAGGTGGTGGACCGCCGGCTCGTCGTGGTTGACGGTCCGCTTGACGAGGCGCAGGCCGAGCACGTCCCGGTAGAACGTCACCGTCCCGTGTGGATCGCCGGAGACCACCGAGAGGTGGTGGATCCCGGGCGTGTCCGGGGCCTCCGCCGGGTCGCCGTCGGTATCGGCGTCGACGCCCGCCTCCGGGGCGAGGGTGTCGAGTTCGGGTTCCCGCTCGCTCACAGTCCCCCCGAGCCGGAGGCGGCCGTGCTCGGGATCTCGATCTCCTCGACGGGGATGCCGAGTTCCTCCAGCGCGGCGCGCATGTGCTCGTCCTTCACGTACTCGGCGCCGCTGTCGACGCGGTGGGCCTGTGCGTGGGCCAGCACTTCGCCCCGACGGTCGTCCGGGATCTCGAACTTGTCGGCCGCGAGTTCGATCGTGAGGCCGTTGTGGTCCCGGGTGTACAGCGAGTGGAAGGCGCCGCGGTCGAACTCGTTGTAGCCGTAGCCGTGGTCCTCGAGCCCCTGGGCGATCTCCGGCAGGCGTTCGCCGTCGACGCTGAAGGCCAGGTGGTGGACGCCGCCCATCCCGACGCGCTGGGGGCGGTTGTCCGAGTCCCGATCGTCGGTCACGAAGAACGTGATGATCCGGCCGTCGCCGGCGTCGAAGAAGAGGTGGGTCGCGTCGGGGTTGTCGAGGTTGGGCTGGCGCAGCACCAGCGGCATCCCGAGGATGTCGCGGTAGTACTCGACGGTGTCCTCCTCGTTACTCCCGATGAGGGTGATGTGGTCGACGCCGGAAGCCCCGACGGGGCTGTCGGGCGTCTCGGCGGTTACGGGGATGTCGCTCTCGTCCGCTTGGGTGGGTACGTCGGCCATAGTCGTCTCGTGGTACCGGATTGGCGGCCCACGGGTAAATCCGTTCCCGGACACCACCCTCACCCGGTGACGGCGGTGTTAGCGGCCGCTCAGATCCCGAGCCACTCGTCGCTCCGGACCTCGTACCCGGTGTTCCGGGTGATCTTCGCCCCCTGCCGGCGGACGTCGCGCGATTCCGGGAGTTTCCCCTTCTCCTCGATCTGCTCGATGATCCAGTCGGTGATCGCGCGAACCCCCTCGTCCTCGTCTAGGGTGTCGACCGCCTGGAGCGCCCGGATCGTCTTCTCGTAGGCGTCGCGCTGGCCCGACGAGAACTCCACGTTCGGAATCGTCTCGCTCGCCTCGACGATCCGCTTCATCGCCGACGCGACCGTCGGCCGCTGGATCCTGCTCCGGACCACTTCCGGGGCTTCGAACGTCTCGACCTCGGCCTCGGGAAGCAGTTCCTCGACGGCGTACGTCTTCTGGCCCGCCGTGACCCGGCGCTCGCCGACGGCGTCGACGATCTCGGCGCCCGTCGCGGGGAAGGAAACGGTCTCCAGTTCCGCCTCGAGCTCGTCGAGTTCGGCGTCTTCAATGGGTGGTTCGGCCTCGTCGTAGCGCTCCAGTTCGGCCTGGAGGGCGCGCTCGCGCTGGCGGCGGTCTGCGTCCTGTGCCTGCTTGTCTCGGCCTCGCTTGTCGTCTGCCATACCGTAATCTAATGGGCGAAGTGAGATAACCTTGTGGCCGGTTCGACGAACCTCGCGGGCTCAGTCCGCTCGCTCGGCGAGAAACGCGGAGACGGCCTCGCGGTCCGGCAGCCCCTCGCGAGCCCCCTCGGCGCGACAGTTGAGCGCCGCCGCGGCCGCCGCGAATCGCCCTGCTTCGTCGGCGTCGACGCCGCCGAGCAGCCAGCGCTCGGTCAGCGCCGCGGTGAACGCGTCGCCCGCCCCCGTCGTGTCGACCGCGTCCACGTCGAACGCCCGGATATCGGTCCGCTCGTCGGCCTCGAACAGCGTCGCGCCGTCGGTGCCGAACGTCACCGCGCCGCGACTGCAGCCACGGTCGCGGAGCGCGTCGACGGCCTCGTCGGCCGGGCGGTCGAGGTACGACTCGGCGGCGACTTCGGCGGTGACGAACAGGTCCGCCACCTCGACGGCGCGGTCGATCGTCGCCGGCTCCGTCCCGCGGTCCCGGAGCTCCTCGATCGGCCCCGACAGGTCGAACGCGAGCGCCGGCCCGTCCGGCTCGGCCGCGATCTCGACGATCTCGCCGGTCACCGAGTCTGGCACGTAGGCGGTCACGAACACGGCGTCGGCGGCTCGGACGGTAGGACGGGCCGAATCGTCGAGTCCGAGTCGGACCGTCGAGTCGCCCGCGGTGACGATCATCCGCTCGCCCTCGGGCCCGCGGAGGATCACGCAGTGAGTCGTCGTCCCGGGACCGCGCCGGATCAACGCCGTCGAGACGGGGCCGGCGTCGAGGTCGGCGAGGACGCGGTCGCCCAGGTCGTCGTCCCCCAGACGGGCGAGTAGGGCCGTGTCCCGGTCCAGATCGGCGAGCCCGGTCGCGACGTTGGCGCCGACGCCGCCGAAGCGCTCGGTCGCCTCGCGGGCGAACGCGCCGCCATCGGGAGCGGGGAGGTTCGTCACGTCGTAGAAGCGGTCGACCGTCGCCGCGCCGACGGCCACGAGGTCGGGGTTCGGGGCGGCGTCGGCTGCTGGAACGTCGTCGACGGCGTCGCTCATACCCGTGCTGTGTCGCGGCGGGGGATAAGTCCACGGCGGTCGAGGCGGGGTTTCGGCCGCGCGGATGAGCGAAGGCCTAAGTCCGTGTCGCTCGATCACGACGAGCGTGAACGACGACACGAACCGACGCGGAAGCGACCGTGGGCGACGGGGAGCGCGGCGATGACGGTCTCGCTGGACGACGTGCGCGAGGCTCGCGAGCGCATCAGGGGCGTCGAGCGGATACGCGAGACGCCGGTCAGACAGAGCGCCACACTCGGCGAGACGGTCGGCGCGGACGTGTGGCTCAAGCTCGAACACTTCCAGAAGACCGGCTCGTTCAAACCTCGCGGCGCGTACAACTGCATCAGCCGGATCGCCGACCGCGGCGACGCCGAGCGAGTCGTCGCCGCCAGCGCGGGCAACCACGCCCAGGGGGTCGCGTTCGCGGCCACCGAGTGCGGCCTCGACTCGCTGGTGTTCATGCCCGAAACGGCCCCGCAGACCAAGATCGACGCGACGCGTGGGTACGGCGCGACGGTCGAACTCCGGGGGGACACGTTCGCCGACGCGATGGCGGCGGCCCAGGAGCGCGCGGACGAGCCCGGGACCGCGTTCGTCCACGCCTACGACGACGCGGACGTGATCGCCGGGCAGGGGACGCTGGGGCTCGAACTGCTGGAACAGGTTCCCGACCCCGACACGGTGATCGTCCCGATCGGCGGCGGCGGCCTGATCTCCGGCGTCGCGACGGCGATGCGGGCCGCCGAGAGCGACGTGCGCGTCGTCGGCGTGCAGGCCGCAGCGGCGGCGACGGCCCCCCAGAGCCTGCAGAAGGGCGAACCCGTCGCGAACGAGGACCCCGACACGATCGCCGACGGGATCGCGACCGGGAGCCTCTCGGACCAGACCTTCGAGATCATCCGGGAGCGCGTCGACGAGGTGGTGACCGTCGACGACACCGAGATCGCGAACGCGACGCTGTGGCTGCTCGAGCGCACCAAGCAGATGGTCGAGGGCGCGGCGGCGGCCTCGGTCGCGCCGCTGCTTTCGGGTGACCTCGACGTGGGCGGGACGGTCGTCCCGCTGCTCTGTGGCGGCAACATCGACATCGCGACGCTGCAGGACGTGCTGACCCGCGCGCTGGTCGACCGGCGGCAGTTCGTCACGATCCGAATCAGGATCGACGACCGCCCCGGCGTGCTGGGGGAGCTCGCCTCCCTGATCGGCAACCACGACACCAACATCCGCGACGTGCGCCACGACCGCTCCGAACAGGGGCTCCCGGTGGGCGAGGCCGACATCGTCGCCCGGCTGACCACCCCCAGCGAAGCCGCCATCGAGCGGATCGTCGAGGACATCGAGGACGCGGGCTACACGGTGCGGGACGTGGGACCGCCGTAGCACCGAACCCGGCGAGTTCGACCGGTCACCCCTCGGCGTCGACGCGCTCCCACGCCGTCGACGACGAGAGCGCCGGCAGCGCCTCGCGGAACTCCGTCCGGATCGCGCCGTAGAACCGGCTCCGACCGACGGGGCTGCGCAGCCGGAGTACCAGCGTCTCCTCGGTGGCCTCGAACGCCGTCAGCGACCACCCGCCACCCGTTTGTCGCCACTCCCCGAGCGACCGCGCCCCATCGGCGATGCGACTGCCGAGTTTCCAGCTCTGGCGCGTGAGGTTCCGGAGGTCGAGCGGGACGGCGTCTGGCAGCGACGACGGTGAGGGGTCGTCGCGCGGTGCATGCGTCGCCATACCACGCCTCAGGTGGTGGAGCGCCAAAAGTCGCACCCTTCCGTCCGACAGGACTGGGACAACACTCCTCGAGGCGCCGACCGTCGTCGACGCCCGGTCACGAGCCGCGATCGGTCACAACACGACCACGGCAACAGGCTCGGCCCCGCCGGCACGGAGGCCGCCGCAGCTCGCGAGCCGTGATCGGTTACAACACGAACGGGCCGCGCTGCCGAATCGGATCCCCGTGGGGCGCGCCCGAGACCGCAACAAGTCGAAGCCCGTCGCCCTCGACCGTCACGCCGCCGGCGTCGGACGTGGGCAGCACGTCGCCCTTCTCGAACGCTTGGCTGTCGACCGTTCCCTCGCCCGCGACGCCGAAGAGGAACCCCGCCCAGCCGTCGGGGGCTGTCCACTCCCAGGCGCCGTCGACGCGCACGTCGTCGTACTCCATCGACGTGTGCGGGGAGAGGGACGAGCCCTCGCCGACGACGGTCGTGACGGTGGCGCCGTCGACGCTCTCGGTCGGGAGTTCCTCGGCGTCCACATCGGCGTAGTCCGGTTCGGCATCCTTCTTCTCGCTGGGGAGGTTCACCCAGAGCTGGAGGCCGTTGCAGGCGGCACCGTCCGCGGGCATCTCCGAGTGCTCGATGCCGGCGCCGGTGGTGATGTGCATCGCGTCGCCCGCGTGGGCGGTGTGGCTCACGCCCAGCGAGTCCTCGTGGTCCATGCCGCCCTCCAGCATGTAGGAGACGATCTCGAACCCGCGGTGGGGGTGGGTCGGGAACCCGTCGTCGGGCTCGATGTAGAACCGCTCGAACAGCACGAACGGGTCGAGGTTCCGCTGGAACCGGTCAGTGGGGAACGCGCGAGTCGAGTTCACGCCGGTTCCGTGCCGAACCGTCTGGCCGGGGATCGGCCCGTCGACGGCGTGGTCTGAAGACATAGTCCGATCCAGTCGGTCGGGACGGATAACCGCCACGGCGGCGGCACGACGGACCTTCCCGTCTGAATATGGTTCTCCGATAAACTCCCCCCAGCGTGGTTTAGAACCGGTCTTCCACCACTTTCGGACATATCGGACACTGAACTTGAATCCGTTTCAGCGAACGTTCATACCGCCCCGGCACGTAGGGGAGAGTGCATGAGCGATTACGAACTGCCGCCGCTTCCGTACGACTACGACGCGCTCGAACCCTCGATCAGCGAGCAGGTGCTGACGTGGCATCACGACACCCACCACCAGGGCTACGTCAACGGCTGGAACAGCGCCGAGGAGACGCTGGCCGAGAACCGCGAGAACGGCGAGTTCGGCTCGTCGCCGGGCGCGATCGGCGACGTGACCCACAACGGGTCGGGGCACATCCTCCACGACCTGTTCTGGCAGTCGATGAGCCCCGAGGGCGGCGACGAACCGTCCGGCGCCCTCCCAGACCGAATCGCCGAGGACTTCGGCTCCTACGACGCCTGGAAGGGCGAGTTCGAGGCCGCGGCCGGCGCCGCCGGCGGCTGGGCGCTGCTGGTGTACGACTCCTACAGCAACCAGCTCCGTAACGTGGTCGTCGACAAGCACGACCAGGGTGCACTCTGGGGCTCGCACCCCATCCTCGCGCTGGACGTGTGGGAGCACTCCTACTACTACGACTACGGTCCCGCCCGCGGGGACTTCGTCGACGCGTTCTTCGACGTGGTCGATTGGGGCGAGCCGTCGGCCCGCTACGAGCAGGCCGTCGAGCTGTTCGAGTAACCCAGCGACGGCAGCTCCCCAGCGCCGACGCCGGTCGGCGCGCCGGAGCGTGACGCCGTGGCTGTGTCGAAGCAGGTAGCGAGACCACGCCGCGGTCACTCCCTCTCCCCGCTGACGCCGCTCGTCGACGCCGGTCCCGACGGTTGGCACGCCGCCGGCGTCTCAGAACGAGAGGTGCGAGGTCGAACTCGGCCCCTCGTCGTCCTCCAGTCCCCCGTCGTGGAGGTAGGTGTACCCGTCGTCGACGAGGTACACCTCGCCGTCCCTGACTTCGATATCGACTGGTCGTAGCGACGAGCCCGCGGCCGGGCCGTTGCCACAGTCGCCTTCGCAGGCGTCGAACAGCGACCCGTGTTTGGGGCAGATGATCTCGCCGTCCCGGATCGCCGCCCCCCGGCCGGCGTCGAACCGCTGGTCCTCGTGGGGGCAGTTGTTGAGCCAGGCTTCGACGCCCGGGTCCGCCTCGCAGGGAACGAGGATCGCCTCCCGTTCGTTCGTGAACGGGTCCTCGACGCTGAACAGGTACGAGCCGTGCTCCGGGACCGCGTCGACGGCCGCGACGTGTGTCCCACGCATCAACGGCAGGTCGACGCGCCCTGCCAAAAGCATAGCGCCCGCCCCCTGAGCGACCGGTGGCGCTGTCGGGCAACGCTTTTAGCCGTGCCCACCCTGGGAATCACAGATGCAACGGGAGTCGGTGCTGCGCGTCGATCTCACGCGGGGGGTCGCCAGCCGCGAGACCGTTCCCGAGCGCTGGCGACGGCGCTACCTCGGGGGAAAGGGGCTCGGGGCACGCTACCTCTACGACGAGCTGTCGGCCGGCGCCGATCCGTTAGGGCCGGAGAACCGCCTCTGTTTCGCGCTCGGGCCGCTCTCGGGCTACCTCCCGGGCGAGACCCGCTACGCCGCGGTCACCAAGTCGCCGCTGACCGGCGGGTTCCTCGACTCCTACGCGGGCGGCCAGTTCCCGCTCGCGCTCGCCGGCGCGCTGCCGGACTGTCTGGCCGTGATCGTCCAGGGCGCCGCCGACGAACCGACGACGCTCGTCGTCGAGGACGGCGACGCCGAACTCGTCCCCGCCGAGAACTGGGGCGCGGACACCGTCGAAACCGCCGAGGCCTACCCCGACGCGAGCGTCGCCTGTATCGGGCCGGCGGGGGAGAACGAGGTGGCCTACGCCACCGTCGCCTCCGACGCCGGCGACCATCACGCCGGCCGCGGCGGCGTCGGCGCCGTGATGGGCGCCAAGCGACTGAAAGCCGTCGTGGCCCGCGGCGACCGGCCCGAGATTCCGCCCGCCATCCAGCAGTTGCGCGAGCGGACCGACGCCGAGTACGCCGACCACGCGACCGGTCGCTGGCAGGCCGCCAGCGGCACCCTCGAGTCGGTGGAGTTCGCCGACGAGGTGGGGGCGCTCGCGACCGAAGGCTGGCAGGCCGGCCGGTTCGAGGGGAGCGAGGGCGTCGGCATCGACGCGGCCCGCGAGGCCGCGGTCGAGCGCGAGCGCCCGGACGACCGCGTGCCCGGCGGCTTCCGCGTCGACACCGAGGAGGGGGAGATCGTCCCCCGCGGCGCGGCGCCGATCAGCCTCGGCGCCGGCCTCGGGATCGACGACTTCGACGCCGTCGCCGCGCTGGGCGCCGCCTGCGACCACCTCGGCGTCGACGTGATCGAGTCGGGCAGTGCCGTCTCGTGGACCGTGCTCGCGGCCGAGGCCGGCATCGTCGACGAGTCGGTCGAGTTCGGCGACGAGGCGGCCGCCCGCGACCTCGTGGAGCGCATCGCCGGCCGGGAGGACCCGCTGGCCGACGCGCTGGCAGACGGCGTGGCCGAGGCGGCCGCGTTCGTCGAACGCGAGGCCGGAGCTGACGACACCGCGGCGCCGGACGCCGACCTCTCCGGCGAGGAACTGGTGCCGACCGTGAAGGCGATGGCGCTGCCGGGGTACGACCCCCGCGGCGCAGAGGGGATGGCGCTGGCCTACGCGACCAGCGACCGCGGCGGCTGCCACCGGCGCGCTCGCCCCGTCGAGGAGGAAGTGTTCCACGAGCGGACCCGGGCGGAGACCGTTCGGGAGGTTGCGGAGGCCCAGACCGCCCGCTCGGTGCTCTGGAGCCTCGTCGCCGACGACTTCCTGGGCGACCTGCTGCGAGCGGATCTCGGCGCTGAGTGGCTCCAAGCGGTCGGTATCGACCACGACGCGGAGTCGCTTGCCCGGACGGGCGAGCGTATCTGGACGCTGATCCGCCTGTTCAACGCCCGCGAGGGGTTCGACCGCGCGGACGACGACCTGCCGGCCCGCCTCCGGCAGGCTCGCGCCGACGGCGCCGCCGTCGATCCGGAGGCGTTCCAGCGCACGCTCGAAGCGTACTACGAGTACCGGGGCTGGGGGCGTGACGGGCTCCCGACCCGTGAACTGGTCGGGGCGCTCGACCTCGACGGCGTCGTCGACGCGGCGACGCCGCTCTCGGCGGACGCCCCCGTCGCGTCGGCCGGCGACGCGACCCTATCCGACGACACCCAGACAGAATGACCGACAGGATCGATCTCGACGACGTCGAACAGCCCGACGAGGAGAACGAGGCCGACCAGCCCAACCCCGGTGACTGGCTCTGGCGCGGCGAAGGCTCGCCCGACGAGGAGCCCGACGCCCCCGAACGGAGCGTGGACATCGGCGCCGACGACTTCGGGGACGAGGACGTCGCGACGCCGCGGATCCCGCGGGAGAACGACGACCGACCGGTCGGCGTTCCCGTGGAGGGCGGCGGCGCCGGTGGGTCGGCAGCCGGGTCGGGCGGTAGCCCGACCGGCGGCGTCCCGCCGAGCGACGGCGAGGGGCGCGAGGACGCGACCACGAGCGAGGATCCCGCGAACACCGGCGACACGCCCAGCCGTGCGTGGGGCGAGGCTGCGCGGGAACAGGGTGCGTCAGCCGGGGCGAACGACCCCGGCGGCGCCCAGCCCGGGACGCCGTCGGACGGCGACGGCCCGACGCCGAGCGCGAGCCGGACCGCCGAGGGGCACTCCCGGGGCGAGGAGTGGGAGAACGCCCAGCCAGTCGAGCAGTCCGAGTCGACGCCGGGTGCGGCCTCCCACGGTTCGACGCCGACCCGGACCGCGGAGATGACGATGGCGTTCTCCTACCGGGCGATCCGGCGGTTCGAGAACGTCCACGCCGTCCTCGCCGACGCCGAGAACTGGACCGACTACCTCGGCATCGTCGGCGACGTGGACGCGACGGTGATCAACAAGTACCAGCGGGACAACGTGCTGGACCTCGACTTCTTCAACGGCTCCGGCACCGGGCCCGCCGAGCGACTCGCGGCCGTCGGGCCGAACTCGATGTTCCACGCCGAGCGCATGGTGCTCGTCGGCGTCGACGAGCGCGAGCAGGCGTGGGCCGAGGAGGCCGACTGGGAGTTCATGCCGCTTGAGACGGCGGCGGCGGAAGCCGACTGGGAGCTCGGCGAGAACTGATCGTCCGCCGACCCTGGGGTTTTTGACTCGACGGCTCAATGTGTGGCCCATGAGTCTGACAGACGCGTTCGAACGGTCCCGAATCCTGACGGTGGCGTTACTGGCCGCGATCGCGTGGTTGGTGTTCACCGCCGCCCGCGTCCTTGGCCAGTTCGACTTCTGGTCGCCCGAGCCGGTCGGCATGACTCCCGCCGCGGGCGTCGTCGGCCTGCTCGTGATGGCGGTGACGATCCTGTTCGCCGCCCTGGTGCTGAGCGCCTTCGAGAGCGACGAGCCCGCTCCCGAGGCGTGGCCGCCGGAGGACGTCGCCGAATAATGCAGTACGTCTGCACCGAGTGTGACTCCATGGCTCGGTTCGGCGCCGAGACCGGGCCCGTCGACACCGAGTGTCCGGTCTGTGAGCAGGTGACCCGCTGGGAGCCCGCTTTCGAGGCCGAGGCACAGGGGGTGTCGTTCTGATGGCGCTTTCGGTGCGTATCGGCGACCGGCTCGCCGACGCCGCCGCGGAGTGGGCCGACCAGCGCATGCTCGACGACGATGACGCGCTGGAACAGAAGCTCGAACAGGCGCTGCTGGAGGTCGAACACCTCGCCTCCGGGACGACGGAGATCGAGTTCGAACTCGACGGGCGGACGCTCCACTACGCGCCCAGCGACGAGCTCGAGGAACTGCTCGCCGAGCAGGCCGAGCGCGTCGACGCCGACCCGTCGGCGGTGCTCGAACTCCACCTCGAACTGTTCGCTCGCACGTTCCTCCCGGAAGACTCGGTCCAGCCGGGGGCCGGCCCGGGCGCGCCGGTCGACGACTGGTGAGGGAAAACGACTAAGCCCTGTCAGTCCAAGGCTTTCCCCATGGCTCACAAGGACAGTGGCTGGCGTCCGGAAGGTGCGATGGACGCGTTCGGCGACTACGAGGTCTGGGAGTACAACCTCGGCCCCCACGAGATCAACGAGGGCGAGGTCGACGGCGAGATCGACTTCGAGAAGTACGCCGACGAGGACGGCTTCGCCACGTCGGTCGACGACATCGACGACGAGTAACGCGCTCGCCCCTTCTTCCCGCAGTTAGTTGGATCGTGCCGCGCACAGTGGTCACGATCGACCACGGCGCCGAAACGACCCCGAAAAGCCGCTACAGCAGCTGCGCGACGATCTCGTCCTCGAAGGCCGCAGTTCCGGCGGCGACATGTGCGCCGGCGACGAACAGCGGCTCGTCCGTCTGGTCGACCAGGTGGTCCGTGAACTCCTCGAGCCACGTCAGCAGGTGCTCGTCGAGGAAGACGCGCTCGAAGCCGACCGTCTCGTCCTGACCGGCGCGCTGGCGCTCGATCAGGTTCCGCAGGAACGCGAACTCGACGGCGACGTGGTCGTTCTCCTCGCCGTACTCCTCCGGCGGGTTCCAGCCCGCGGCGCCGTAGCTCGCCTCCACGTCGGCCAGCCCCTCGCCGATGAACTCGGTGTCCTCCCGGTAGTACGTCTCGTGGGGGAGCACCTCCGGGCGCGGACCGACCATCAGGGCGGTGTACTCCCCGGCGAGTTCGTCGACGACCTCCGCCACGTCCCGGCCCTGGTTGGCGTCGACGAACTCCTCCAGCGCCGCGAAGCCGGCGTCGAGGTGCTCGTTCACCTCCTCGCCGGGCGTCTCGATCTCCCCCGCGAGGAGGCGCTCGACGAACGCCTCGTCGGGCGTGTCGTGGAACACTTCGATCACGAAGTCGACCAGTTCGATACGTGCGTCGTAAACGGCGTTATCGTCCATTGTTGGCCCCTTGGAAAACGACCTGCGCGCGGCACTCGTCGCAGTACTCGAAGATGCTGTGCTCGGTGTCGCCGGCGACGCCCTCGACGAGGTCGCCCACTTCGTCCCGAACCGACTCCATCGACCCGCGGCTGGTGAACGGCGTCCCACAGCGCACGCACTCGAGCATCTCGCCCTCGAAAACGGGCTCCCACTCCTCGCCGTCGCGGTTCTCCGGCAGCCGGGAGGGCTCCAGTCCGGGCTCGATCGTGATGGCGCCCTCCGGACAGCCGCTCTCACACACGCCGCAGTTCACGCAGTCGGCGTGGTTGAACTGGAGTTCGCCGTCGTTCGTGCGCTGGATGGCGTCGGTGGGACAGAGCGTCGAACACGTCGGCGTGAGGTTGCAGGCGTCCGAAACCTCCATCCGGCCGAACGTGTCCAGCCCGCGGATCACGTCGCGGTCCGGCTCGGTCTCCTCGATGATCCGGCGAACCGACTCCAGCGCCCAGTCGTGGGTGGTGAACGGCTCGCGGGGCGAGTCGGGCCGACCGGTGCCGGTCGCCTCGTGCTCGCCGGTCGGGACCGGGGACGACTCCAGCCCCTCGACGAACGCGTCGAGTTCGCCGGCGAAGGCGGCGGGATCGTCGCCCTCGGGTGCGAAGAAGGCGGTGCGCGCGCCGAGTTCGAGGTCGCCGGTCGCGACGTTCATCCGGTCGACCAGTTCGGCCTTCGGGTCCGGGCCGGAGTGGAGACACGCGTCGCCACAGCCGACGATGGCGACGCCGTCGGCGCCGGCCGCGAGCGCGTGGAGCACGTGAGCCTCGCCCACCGTGTCGGTGCAGTTCACGCGAACCGGGAGGATCGGCTGGTAGCCGGCGTCCTCGCCGCGGCCGGCGCGGCGCCCATAGCTCTCCAGGGCGTCGGCGGCCTGCTCCGAGCAGACGAACGCGACGACCGGCGACTCGATGCCGGCGTCGCCGCCGAAGAACTGGGAGACGCGGCCGCCCTCGTCGATGTCGAGCAGCGACTCGACCTCGCGCGCCAGTCGCTCGTTGGTCGGCTCGCGGAGTTCGACGGCGCCGGTCGGACAGGCGGAGGTGCAGGCGCCACAGTTCATGCAGGCCGTCTCGTCGAACGCCACCTCGTCGACCGCGGGCCGGGAAACTGCCTCGTGCGGGCACGCGTCCGTGCACCGCGTACAGCCCTCGACGCCCGAGTCGCCCGAGGCGCAGATGTCCATTTCGATGTCGAGGTGCTGGGGCTTGGTGATCCCGCCGAGCTGGCTCTCGACGGCGGCAGCGACGCCCCCGTCGAAGTGGGAGAAGTACCCGAGTTGGCCGCCGCGACTCTTCGTCGGGCCGCCGGGGTAGACCACCTGATCCGCCTCGAGCGTTCGCTCGACGCCCTCAGGCTCGATGGCGTCGACCGGGCAACACTCCAGATACTCGCCGTCGGGGGCGTCGGGCGCGATGTCGACGGGGTAGGAGGTGACGCCCTCGTCGGGCCCCTGCTCGACACACTTCATGCAGCCGATGCAGTCCTCGGTGACGCGGGCTTCGAGCGCCAGTTCGAACTCGCCGAAGGAACCTGAAACCTCACGCACGCGGCCGCGTTCGACGTCGACCTCGTCGAGGTCGTGTTCGGGATCGCCGAAGTCGCGGCCGTTCGCGATCAGCGTCACGTCGGCTCGCCCCGAGAGCGCCGACGCCGCGGCCGCGTCCCCGACGACGACGACGTGGTCGCCCGCCTCCTTCGAGACCGTCCGGGAGGGTGACTCCTCGCGCAGGCCGGCGACGGTCGCGTCGATGGTGCGGGCGGTCTTCTCCGTCGCCGCGGGTGTGTCGTGCACCCAGCCCGAGCCCTCGCGGTGGTCGACGAACGCCGTCGCGTCGGGGTGGAGCCCCTGGGCCTCGGCCATCTCACGGATCCGCCGCTGACAGCCGGCGTCGGGGGCGGTCGCCACCACGTGGTCCAGGTCGTACTCGTTGACGACGGCGGCGGCTTTCTCGAGGCCGTCGCCACAGAGGTGGCCCGCGCTCGCCACCACCTCCACGTCGTCGTCGCCGACGCCCTCCCTGACGCCCTCGGCGTCGATGGCATCGGGGGCGCCACAGTCGCAGACGAACGCGCCTACCTTCATCGTCCGAGCGGTTACCCACCGGCCGCATTAGGGCTTGCGACACGGGCAGTCTTTCTTTTGGTAGCCCGAAAATAGCTTGATAGTTCGTGATATACGTTTCGTGAGGTCCGATGCGGTGTCCGATGTTGGTGAATATCGTTTCACGGACGCCGGGGAAACAGGGGAAGAGGGGGCTGAAACCGCCGTACCTGCGTGCGATGGATTGAAGGTGGGTCCGTCCATGTATCCGCTAATTCGTACCAGCCAGTGACAGTTGGTACGACAGGATACAACAATGAGCTCAGAACCAGTCTCCCTCGACCTGGACCGCAGGTCGTTCCTGAAAGCCAGCGCGCTCGCGGGCGCGGTGGCGCTCGGGGGCGGCGGCGCGGGACAGGCGCTCGCACAAAGTGACGGGGAGGTCGACGGAACTGACGAAGAGGGCGAACTCACGAAGACGGTCTGTAACTTCTGTGCCGTCGGTTGTGGGTTCCGGGGCGAACGGCAGGGCAACGCCTTCGTCGGGCAGGAGCCTTGGCACGAGAACCCGATAAACAACGGATCGCTCTGCTCGAAGGGGGCCGCTATCTACGGCAGCGAGCACTCCGAACGGCGACTCAAGCATCCACTCATCAAGGAAGGTGACACCTCGTGGCGGAAGGCCGGCTGGGACGAGGCCCTCGAGAAGGTCGGAAACGAACTCAACCAGATCCGGGAGGAGCACGGTCCGGACTCCGTGATGTGGATGGGGTCGGCCCACTTCTCCAACGAGGAGTCCTACGCGTTCCGGAAGCTCTCGAGCATCTTTGGGACCAACAACGTGGACCACCAGGCTCGGATCTGTCACTCCACCACCGTCTCCGGCCTCGCGAACACGTGGGGCTACGGGGCGATGACGAACACGATCAACGACTACCGCAACTTCGACCTCAACCTCATCATCGGGCAGAACCCCGCCGAGGCCCACCCGATCGCGATGCAGCACATCCTCGAGGGCCAGCAGCGCGGCGGCGATATCGCCGTCGTCGACCCGCGGTTCACCAAGACCGCGGCCAAGGGCGACTACTACTACCGGATGCGGCCCGGGACCGACGTGGCCCTGATGATGGGCCTGATGAAGTACCTGCGCGACGAGCAGAACCTCGACCGGGAGATGCTCGAAGAGCGGGTCATGGGGTGGCCCGACGTGGAGGTCGAACTCGACCAGTACGACCTCGAGACCGTCGAGGACATCACGTGGGTCAGCCAGGAGCAGATCCGCGAACTCGGCGACCTGATCGCCGAGAACGCGCCGAAGGTCCAGATCGAGTGGGCGATGGGCGGGACCCAGCACAACAACGGGACCCAGAACATCCGCTCCTACGCGCTCACCTCGCTGTCCTCCGGGAGCGCCGCCCAGTCCGGCGGCGGCCTGCAGGTCATGCGTGGCCACGCGAACGTGCAGGGGGCAACCGACCTCGCAGTCGCGAGCCACATCCTGCCCGGTTACTACTCGGTCGGTTCGCCCGGTTCCTGGCAGTACTGGAGCGAGGTCTGGTCGAAGAGCCCCTTCACGAGCGGCGAGATCACCTTCGAGGAGCTCTACGACGAGTACGACCTGATGCCGGAGGACCGGTATCTGGAACAGTCCGACGGCGACGAGATCGACGACTCGTTCCCGAGCGAACGGTCGATGATGTTCCAGAAGGGGATGACCGTCGCGCGGTGGTTCGACGGCGGGCTTCCCCAGGAGGAGCGGCTCAACGAGACGCCGCTCTACCAGCCCGACGAGCTGAAGGCCGTCGTCATCTGGGGCCACTCGCTCAACTCCATCTCGGAGATGCAGAAGATGAAGGACGCGATGGACCGGATGGACCTCGTCGTCGTCGTCGACGTGTTCCCCTCGGTGGCGTCGGTGCTCTCGGACCAGGACAACGTCGTGATCCTCTCGGCGGCGTCCCAGTACGAGCACCACCGGTCGCTCACCAACTCCCACCGCTCGGTCCAGTGGTCCGAGCCGGTGCGGCCGCCGTCGCACAACACGAAGCCCGACCTCGAGATCATGCAGGAGCTCGCCGACCGCTTCGGCTTCGGCGACCACTTCGACTGGGGCTCGGGCTCCGGCCTCTACAACGGCAAGAGCACCTACGAGGAGGTGCTCCGGGAGGTCAACCTCGGCGTCCGGACGATCGGCTACCAGCAGGATCCCCAGCGCCTGCAGGAACAGCAGGAGTACGACTACGCGTTCTCCACGGACAACCTCCGGTGTGAGGAGGAGGGACTCCCCGTCTCCGGGGAGTTCTGGCAGCTCCCGTGGCCCTGCTGGGGCGAAGGTCACCCGGGAACGCCGATCATCTGGAACGACGACCTGGACCCGCGCAACGGCGGGCAGGACTTCCGCGCTCGGTGGGGCGTTCAGGCCCCGACACCCGAGGAGTGGGCGGACATGGACACGGACAAGGAGTACCCCATGCAGGAGACCTACGACCAGGGCGGCGAGGAGGCCCTGAACCTCCTGCGTGATCCGTACACGCCCGACTGGGAGTCCGACTTCGACAACGAAGTCCAGGGCGTCCCGCAGTACCCCGGCTTCGCGACGACGCTGCCGGAGGACTACAGCAACCCGGATCAGCTCTCGCTGCCCTACGCCTACGCGCTCGACCCCGACCAGTCCGTCTACGACACGGCGGTCGCGATGAACGAGCGCTACGGGGCCGACTTCGACGAGGACTTCTACGCCCAGTACGACTTCGCACAGCCGGACGCGCCGACCGGGCGTGGCCGGGCTCGTGCAGTCGTCTGGGGCTTCATGGACACCGTGCCGGTTCACCGCGAACCGGTTGAGAGTCCGCGCCCCGACCTGGTCGAGGAGTGGCCCGCCAACGGCCAGCAGACCAACTTCTACCGGCTCGACCAGAACAACGCGGCCGTCCAGGAGCGGGCGACCGCGGCGGCGAACGATCCCGGCGACGAGTCGGCGTTCAGCACGGTGATGACCACGGGCCGGCAGGTCGAGCACCAGGGCGGTGGGGCGGAGTCCCGCTCCAACGAGTACCTGGCCGACCTCCAGCCCCACATGTACGTGGAGATCCACCCGAACATGGCCGAGGAGATGGGGATCGACGGCGGCGACCTCGTCGTCGTCTCCACCACCGACCGCGGGTCGGTGCTGGTCAAGGCTCGCGTCACCCCGCGTCCCGGCCACGGCCCCGAGGAAGAGGAGATCTTCCTCCCGTTCCACTGGGGCGGTATCGCGAAGGGTGAGGACCTACTCGAGAAGTACCCCGACGGCAACGAGCCGTTCGCGATCGGGGACTCGGTGAACTTCATCACCTCCCGCGGCTACGACGTGGAGACCCAGATGCAGGAGACCAAGGCGGCGCAGGCGAAGGTCCGCCCGGCCACCCAGGAGCTCGTCGACGAGCTCAACATGGACGTGGACCTGGAGACGTTCACGTTCCCGCAGGACGAGGCCGGCTTCGGCCAGCAGAAGGACTTCGACACCCGCGACAACACGACGGTTCAGTAAAATGTCCACAAACGAATCAAAGACCGAGATGATGAGCCAGGGGGTGATGGGCACCGGCGACGACACGCGCATCTTCCCCGACGTGGCTGCGTGTATCGACTGTGGCGGCTGTGTAGTCGCCTGTAACCGAACGTGGGACATGCCCCGCGACGAACAGCGCATCAGCATCTCCACGATGCTGGAGGGCGAGGAAGGCGCCGAGGGACTCAACGCGAGCCCCTCCCAGGCGATCGGTCAGGGCGAGAATCCGGGCGAGACCAGCGTCCCGATGCAGTGTTACCACTGCGAGAACGCGCCCTGCGTGTCGGTCTGTCCGGTCGACGCCCTCGTCAAGAAGGACGACGGGTTCGTCGACGTGCGCGACGACGTCTGTATCGGCTGCCAGTACTGCCTGTCCGCCTGTCCGTTCGGCGCCCCGCAGTTCCCGGGCTCGAACGACGGCTCGGCGGAGATCTTCGGCACCGGCGGTACGATGGACAAGTGTACGATGTGTCAGGACCGACAGGAGGTCGGCAAGGGGCCGGCGTGTGCCGAGGAGTGCGCGACCGACGCCATCCTCGTGGGCACGACCGAGCAGATCGCTGACGAGCTCGACAAACGAGACTCCGGGACGTTCTTCAACGACGACGCGATGGAGATCGTCTTCGGTGCCGACGACGCGGAGGCGTTCGGCGTATGAGCAACTCTACCGCAGAGAACGGCGCCAGCAGCTACTCGGGGACCGTCGTCGCGGTCAACGCCGTGATCGCGGTGGCCGTCGCGCTTGGAGCTGTCTGGGTCGTCAACGGGTTCGACGTGTTCTACGAGCGACTGAACCGCGTCTCGCCGACTATCGAGGGCGGCGGGATCGGGACGGCGTTCGCACAGGGGAACGATATCGGGTGGCTCGTGTTCATAGTCGAGGCGATCCACGCGATCGACGTGCTGATGGGGCTGTTCATCCTCGTGATGGTGTTCGTCCACTGGGGCGCGTTCCGGCGCCTCGCCGGGCGGATGCGCCAGCCCGGAGAATCCCGCGCGATGCCGGACGGAGGCTCGCCGGCACAGGGAGCCGGCGCGGACGGCGGCGACACCGGCGCGGAGAACGGAGGTGACACCCGATGACGAACCTCGATCACGGGAAGTTCACGCGCATGACGACGGTGTTCCACTCGCTGCTCGCCATGGACGTGTTCTTCCTGTTCTTCACGGGGTACGCCATCATGTTCAACGACGAGCTCTGGTGGATGCTCACCCTCATGGGTGGCTCCGGCTCGGTCGCCGCGCTCCACCGCGTGTTCGGCGTCGGGCTGCTGGCGCTGATCACGTTCTGGGCGCTGATGATGGTGACCACGGACACCGGCCGCTCGAACTTCAGTGAGGTCATGCCCACGCCTGACGACGCGAAGGCGTTCGTGCAGGACATCCAGTTCGTGCTGGGCAACGCCGAGGAGCGCCACCCCAACGCCCGCCAGTTCGCGGGCGGCACCGCCGACGAGATCCCGCTGCTGAGCTACGTCGGCAAGGGCGTGATCTTCATCTTCGCGGTGGAGCTGGCGCTGCTGTCCATCTCGGGACTGCTCATCTGGAGCAAGACCGGGCTGATGCAGTACTTCGCCACCCAGACGGCGGCGATCGCGTTCGTCGTCTTCCACGGGCTGCTGGGCGTCATTATGCTGATGGGGGTCATGTTCCACATCTTCGAGCACGGCTTCCACCCGGCCTTCTTCCCGGTGGAAACGAAGGCGTTCATCCCGCGCTCGATGATCCCCGAGCACCACGAGGACGGCGACGAGGGGACCGGCATCGAGCGCCTCCAGCTCTCCTCGAGCTGGGCGAGTGCGTCCAACCTCGCCGGCGCGGCGACGGTGATCGGTATCGTCAGCGTACTGACCGCCAGCATCTACGACACCGGCTACCCGGTGTCGCTCGAACTGCTGGTCGGCGGCGGTCCGACGAACCTGCTGCTGACCGTCGGCGTCAACATCGGCATGCTCGTGCTGTTCTTCGGCATGGTGCTGTCGGTGTACGGGAACCTCGTCCGCATGCGCTGGGAACAGCAGATGGCGGAGGAGGAGGCCGACGGCGCCGAGGCCGAAGCCGCCGACTGAGGCGGTTTCTCCCCCTCTCGTTTTCACGGTCGCCAGCGGCGGCGCTGGCTCGTGAGCTCGCTCGGAGAAGGGACGGTCCGCGCTACGAGATCAGCTCCGCGCTCTCGGTGGAGAGCTCGACGGTCACGTCCTCGGTCGCGTGCTGCTGGATCTGGTCGATGTTCCGCGTGAGCACCTCGAGCACGTCCTCGGGCTCGGGGTAGACCAGCATGTTGCCGTCGTCGTCCTCCATCACCAGCTGGGTGTCGGAGAGTTGGATCTGGCCGTCCTCGATCGACGCGACGATCGCGGGGAGCGCCTCCGAGCCGCCGGGCTCACCTTCCTTCACTTTGGTGATGTAGAGGCTGTCCATCCCGATCAGGTCCTTGTACTCCCGGACCCGCTCGGCGGCGCTGACCATGTCTCGGGTCACCGCCGTCTTCTCGGGGTTCCCGTGTTCGCCCTCGTAGCAGTGTTTACAGACCCGCAGTTCCATCCGCATACACCGGCCTGGGGGATGGGGGCGGATATAGCTGTTCACCTCGGCCGATCGTTCGCGGTCCGGGGAATTATGGTGGATGGGCTGTAACGAGGAGTATGGCGAGTGAGTTAGTCAACATGGCCTACGCGTGGGCGGGCGTCGTCGTCGCCGTCGCCGGCGTGTTCGGCACGATGACGGTGACGGAGGGTCCCGAAGAGAACAACACGGCGTCTGGCGCGACGGCGATCGCCGTCGCAGTGTTCACCATCGCGCTGGTCGCGTCGCTGACGCTCTGAACCGGGGCGTCTTCTCTCGACTCCCTGTTCGGGAGCGGTTTCGCCGGCGTTAGGCCCACTCATACCCCGTGAACCGGCGCCTACTGCTGACAGTTCCACCGGCGGTCCGCGAGTCGATCAAGCCGATCGCGCACAGCCGCCTCGCCAGCGGTGACGACGGTCGTCTCTCGGTGTGCGCCGACGGTCGTGACCGTCGCCGTCACCGAAGTTCCCTCCTGTCGCTCCAGGAGCCACGCGTACGTCGCCGCCTGTAGCTCGTAGCGGTCCCGGAGGTCGGGCTCGGGCGGCCGTAGTCCGATCTTGAGTTCGTCGACGTGCCACTGGCCGTCCCGGTCGACGGAGACCACGTCGGCGCGACCGCCGACTTCGACGGCTAGCCCGGCCACGCGGACGACCGCGTCGAGTGGCTCCTCGACGTACCGCTGCCGGCTCGCCACCAATCGCTCGTACACCTCCGTCTCTGCCAACTGCGGGCAGAGTGTCCCTTCGACGTAGCGCCGTAACTGCTCGCGCTCGTCGGACGCGACCCCACGGGCGTGCTCGCGAACCGCGCGGTCCAGCGCAGCGGGCACTGGCCCCTCGCAGTTTCGGAGCGTCCCGGCGTCGACGCCCGCCGAGAGCGCGGCTGCGAACACGTCGTGGGCCACGTCGCCGACGACCTCCGGCCCCATCGTCTCGAAGGAGAGCGGCACGGTGACGCCGTCCTGTTCGGCGTGGAGCGCCTGCCCGCTCAGGTGGGCCAGCACGCCCGCCTCCGGCGCCGCCGAGAGCTCGTACACCGTGCTCGGGTTGACGAACCGCGGCGTCCAGCCCCGATCAGCGAGGGGATCGGGGCCGTCGACGGTCGCCGGCTCGCTCGCCGCCGCACCGGTCGGTTCGGGCGTCCCGCCCGCCGCGCGGTGAACGGCCACCGTCAACGGGTCGTGTTCGCCAGGGGTGGCGACGGTGTACTCGTCGGGTCGCTCGGCGTCGAACGCCAGCGCGTCCCGAAGCGTGTCGACCCAGCGGTCCCGCGGCGTCGGCGCCGAGCGCCGGCCGGGCAGCGGGAGCACGAGGTGGTCCCGCGCCCGCGAGAGCGCGACGTACAGCAGGCGCCAGCGCTCGGCGCGCGCGGCCGCGACCGGGCTGCGAAGCGGCGGTGCCCCGGCGAGGCGGGACGGGTCCGCCTCGACCCACTGCTCGCTCGCCCAGCGCAGTCCCGCGTCGCCGTCGCCCGGCGAGGCGTCGGGGTCGTACGGCCCGTCGGCGAGCACCGTCCCACCGAGATCGGGGTAGTCGTCGCCGAGGTCGATCTCCGGCGGCGCGAGCGCGACGTGGCGGCCGTGGGCGACGAACTGATCGAGATAGGCGCCGTAGCGACCGAGTCCGGTACCGAGATCCGCGACTGCGACCACGTCGTCCTCGTCGCCCTTCGCGCCGTGGATGGTGCGGAAGGTCACGTCGGCTTCGGCGGCGGTCGGGAGGCTCGGACCGCTCTTCGGGTTCCGCCGTGCGTGATCCAGCGCCGCCGCGAGTTCGGCCAGCGAGAACGTCCGGTCGCCCTCCCAGTCGGCGACGACGCCCACCAGTCGGTCGAGCACGGCCGCGTGGTCGGCCGCCGTCGCGCTCTGGTCCAGCGGGTCGGCCGCGAGCGAGAGCGTCTCGATCACGTCGCTCACCACGTCCGCGCCGGCGGCGGCGAGGTGGTCGGCGCGTCGGCGCGCGAGGTCGGCGAGTCCGTCGACGACCGCGGCGTTTCCGCCGCGCATCGACCCGGCGTCAGCGACCGCAGTGATCGACCAGTCCGCCCGCATAAGTTTGTCGACGAGCCCCGTGACCGGCAGGTCGTCGTCGTTGACTAGCCGCAGCGTCGCTTCCTGGGTCGTGGGGGCGCGGAGCCAGTCGACGACTGCACAGACCGCGCCGACGAGCGGGTGGTCGAACAACGCGCGGCTGGTGTCCCGGACCGAGAGTCCGGCGTCGGCGAAGGCGTCGACGTAGGCGTCCATGTGGGTGCGGCGGTGGAACAGCACCGTGACGCCCGGGTCCTCGCCGTCCTCGCGCTCGAAGCGGTCGGACGCCAGCCCCGTCGCGATGCAGTCGGCCAGCGCCTCGGCCTCACCGAGCCCCTCCTCGGGATCGACCCACGTCGGCGAGCCGGGGCGGCCGTGCTCGGGGAACGCGGCGACGTGGACGCTCGGCTCGGCCGTCGACCCGCGAACGGCCGAGAGGGGTTCGTACGGCCCGATCTCCCGCTCGTCGGCCGCGGCGTCGGCGGCCCCCCGGGTCGGATCGGTGAACACCGGCTCGAAGACGGTGTCGATCGCGGCTGCGATCGCCGGGCGAGGGCGGTACGTCCGGGTCGCGCTCCGGCGTTCGTGGGTCTCCCAGTCGATCCCGAAGTAGCGGCCGTCCGCCGCCGCGGCGTCGAACAGGCTCGGCTGTGCGTTGCGCCAGGCGTAGATGCACTGCTCGCGGTCGCCGACCAGCAGCACGCGAGTGTCGGCGTCGACCAGCGGCGCGAGCGCGTCGTGCTGGGCTCGCGAGACGTCCTGTGCCTCGTCGACGATCACCGTCGAGAGTCGACCGGTCCAGCGCTCCCGCAAGCGCTCGCGGAACGGGCTCTCGTACCCCCCGCTCTCGAAGAACGTCGCGATCCAGTGGGCGACGTCGACGTGGGCCAGCACACCGGACGCCCGGCAGGCCTCGTCGTAGGCGTCGAGGTAGGCCGGCAGCACCGTACAGAGCGCGTCGACGGCCTCGAACCAGCGGTCGTGGCAGTCGGCGTCCGCGTCGACGACCGTCCCCGCGTCGCCCGCCGGATCAGCGTCCAGTTCTCGTTCGACGGCCGCGCGTTCCTCGGCGCCGAAGAAGCGCTCGGTGTCACGCAGCACCGCCTCGAGCGACGCCGGCGGGCCGTCGGGGTAGGTGCCCGAGACCGCCGCTTCCAGTCGCTCGCGGAGGTCGGGGACCGAGAGCCGACGTTCGCGACAGGCGCTGCGAGCGGCCGCCAGCAGTCCGGCGGTGTCGGCGTCGTACCGCCCGCCGGGGTAGCCGTCGTCGAGCGTCGCGAGCGCCGCCGACAACGACGCGTCGCTCCGAACCGCGTCGAGCGCGTCGCCGTGGACCTGAGCGAGGGCGGCGCTGTCGCCGACTTCCGGTACCTCGTCGAACCCGACCTCGCCGGCCACCGCCTCGAAGACGGCGCCGAGCACGCTGTCGATGGTGCCGACGCGGTCGCTCCCGCGGAGCACGCTCCCCAGTTCGGACGCCGTCTCGTCGTCCAGTCCCACCGGTGCCTCCGGGTCCTCGGCGAACCCGCGGAGTGCCCGCTCCACGCCCGGGAGGATGCTCGCGGCGTCGTCCCGGGAGAACGAGGTGAGACAGAGCGTCTCCGTGGGGCTGTCGACGCCCGCCCGGGCCTTCCGTGCGAGGTCCTCCGCGGCGACGCTATCGGCGGTGACGGACTTGCCGGCCCCCGGACCGCAGTCGAGCACGAACAGCCCCGACTCGGCGGCGAAGAAGGCGTCGCGGATCTCGGCCTGGGCCCCTTCAAGTCGGCGGTAGCCGTCCCCATCCGGGCCGGCTCCGACCGACTCCTTATCGGTCATCGCGCAGCACCCCCGTCGGCGGCGAGGGCGTCCGGGAGCGTTCCCGTCGCAAGCAGCGACTGCGCCGCCGACTCGTCGACGCGCCGGGTCGGCACCTCCGCGAGTAGCGGCGAGCGCTCCCGCGTGGTCCCCTCACGGTCCCGGCGGTAGCGCGTGCAGGCCAGCGTCTCGGTCGCGGCGCCGAAGCCGCTGGCGAGGTGGTCCACCTCGCGGGCGGCGGTCCACCGGCCGGGGACCGCCAGCCGACAAGCGGCGGCGCTGTCGCCCGCGACGACTGCCTGCCGGAGCGCGTCCGGGAAGACGCTCTCCACGCGGCGCGGCCAGACGCCGTCGACCAACCCCACGGCGACGACGTGGGGCGCTTCGCGGAGCCACGCGTCCGTCGCGTCGATCACGTCGACGGCGGCGGCGTTCGCGTGCTCCCGGCGGCCGGGTCGGGTGGTGACCACGCGCTCGGCGAGGTCGGCGACGGCCAGCCACGACCGCGGCACGTCGCCCGCGTCCAGCCACTCCCGGTACTTCGCGCGGGTGTCGGTGAGGAGCTCCTCGATCCGCGAGAGCGCGCGCGCGTACCGCGAGGTGCGACCGAGATCGGCGGCGTCGGACGCGAACACGGTGGGCAGCGCGACCTCCCGGCCGGCCTCGACCAGCGGCTCGAACGTCCGGTGGAGTGCGGCGGGCTCGGGCGCCGCCGGCTGGTCGTCAGCCCAGTCGAGGAAGGTTCGGAGGGGGGCCGCCCCCGCCGGGGCGAGTTCGCCGTCCTCGACTGTATCAGCGAGTCGGTCGCGCCACCCGTCGAGACTGCGCGCGGGCAGGTCGCCCTCGGTTCCCGTCGACAGGGCGGCGCGCAGGTCGCCGACGGCGTCGGTGTCGAGTGGCCACGCCGTGGCGTCTTCGGCCGCGGCAGCTGGGGGAACCCAGTGGAACTCGACCGGGGCGAGCAGCTCGTCGAGCGTGAGCTCGTCTCGGCCGAGCACTGTACAGAGTGCCGCGAACTGCCGGTAGAGGATCGTTCGGTCGACCGGGAGCTGGGCCCAGACAGCGAGGTTCACGCCGTGCCGGTCCGCGGCGCGCCTGAGCGGTCGCTCGTACTCGCCGGCGTCGCGGGCGACGACCAGCACGTCGCTCGGCGACGCGCCGTTGCGGAGGCGGGCGGCGACGACGGCGGCCGCGAGCCGCGCTTCCGCCTCGGGGGTGTCGGCGACGAGTTCCGCGGCCGCGGGCATCGGCGGGACGGCTCGCCCGCCGTCGTCGGCGTCGAGTTCGATGTCGTCGCCGAGCCGGTTCGGCAGTCGCTCGACGATCGCCGGCCCGGTACCCGGGCGCAGCGAGAGCGTCACCCCGACGCCGCCCGTGGCCGCGGCGCCGAGCAGTTCCGAGAGCGGGGCGTCGACGACGCTCACGCCGGCGACGGCGAGGCGACGCGCTTCGGGGAACGCCTCGCGCCAGAGCCCAGGGTCCTCCCGGAGCGCGCCGGCGGCGGCCGGCAGCAGCGTCTCGCGGGAGTGGACCGCGCCGGCGCGGTCGATCAGCCCCCGCTCCAGCGCGCGGACGCCGGCGACGACGTCGTCGGTGTCCCGTCCCGCGACTGCGGGCAGGTCGTCGGCGACCGCCGCGAGCGCGTCAAGTCGCTGCTCGTCCCAGCCGGTCAGCTCGGCGACGCGGCTGTGCGCCGCCGCGATCGTCTCGGCACGCGCGGGGAGGTCGCTCCCGAACGCGGCACGGAGTCGCTCGTTCGCCGCCGTGTCGCGCCGGAGGAGTGCCTCCACGTGTTTGAGCCGGTCGATGCGGTCGATCGTCTCGCTCGGGCTCCCGGCGGCGTCGAGGAGTTGGGCCGCGATCGCGGTCGCGTCGGTGAGCCAGAGGCTGCTCCGCGGGCTGGCGCGCTCGGCCAGGCGTCGCTTCAGGTTCCGGCGGTGGAGTCGTTCGGGCGTGACGACGAACTCGGCGGGTTCGGGGGCTCGATCCGCCCGATCGAGCAGTTCGTCGGGGTCGCCGACGACCGCCCGAACTGAGCCCGGGGCGCTGGTCTCGGTCATGCGGGGGAGATAGCTCCGACGTGGCTCCCGACCGGTAAGAATCCGTGGGACAGGGGCGGAGCCGCCACGCACTCGCGACAATATTCACCGGAATCCTGCGGTGTATCGCTCGTCGGCGTGGGGCACGAGCATGGAGATCACGGTACTGAGCACCGGCGGCACCATCGCCAGCACCGGCAGCGACGACGGCAAGACGCCGACGAAGGCGGGCGAGGAGCTGATCGAGGCCGTCCCCGGCCTGGGGGACCTGGCGTCGTTCACGGTCGAACGGGTCGCGAGCGTCTCGGGGTTCGACGTGACGTGGGACCGCGCGGGCGGGCTCCGGCGGGCCGCCGAGCGCGCAGCCGACACGTCGGACGGGATCGTCGTCACCCACGGCACCGACACGATGGCGGAGTCGGCGTACCTGCTGGACCTGACGACCGAGCTCGACGTGCCGGTGGCGTTCACCGGCGCGCAGCGACCGTTCGACGAGGTCGGGACCGACGGTCCACCGAACCTGCTCGCGGCAGTCCGGACGGTCACCCACGAACGGGTCGATTCGGGGACGTACCTCGTGTTCGACGACGAGGTTCACGCCGCGCGCGACGTGGTGAAGTCCCACACCAGCGCGCTCTCGACGTTCCGCTCGCCCGCGCGCGGCCCGGTGGGCGAGTTCACGCCAGCGGGGCTCAGGCTGTTCCGGGAGCCCCGGAGCTACTCGGCGTCAGCACCGACGGTCGACGAGGTCACGGCCGAGATCCCCGTCCTCACGTCCGGGCTCGGCGTGAGCGGGGAGACGCTCCGCCGGGTCGTCGACCTCGACGACGGCCCGGCTGCCGACGGCGTCGTCGTCGCCGGGACGGGGCTGGGAAACACGACCGGCTCGCTCTGTGACGCGATCGCGGACGCCCGCGAAGCCGGGGTTCCGGTCGTGATCGCGTCCCGATGCCACGAGGGCGCGACGGCGCCGCTGTACGGCGGCGACGGCGGCGGCACCACGCTCGACGGGCTGGGGGTGCTGTGGGCGGGTGACCTCCCGGCGTGGAAGGCACGGATCAAACTCGCCGTCGCGCTGGCGGCCGGCGACGACGGCGTCGACGGGTCGTTCTTCGAGCGCGGCCTCCGGGAGCCGGGGCGCTGAGGACCGGAGCGGAGAAACGGTCCGTCAGTCGATGATCGGAATCAGGCCTCGGGCGCGGCGTCGATGGTCGGCACCTCGACCGAGTCGAGCACGTCCTCGATCACGCTCGCCTTCTCGATGCCGTCGACCTGTGCCTCGGGCGTGAGCACGAGTCGGTGCGCCAGGGCGGGCCCGGCGACGGCTTTCACGTCGTCGGGCGTGAGGAACTCTCGGGAGCGAAGCGTCGCGTGGGCGCGGCCGATCTCGAACAGTCGCTGGGTCCCGCGGGGGGAGACGCCGACCTCGACGCGTCGGTCCTGTCGGGTCGCCCGAGCGACGTCGGCGATGTACTCCAGGAGGTCCGGATCGGCGTGGACTGACTCGGGCACCTGCTGGAGCGTCTCGACCATCCCGTCCGCCAGGACGCGATCGACGGTGGGTACCTGTTCGGTGCGGCCCGCGCGGCGACGGAGCAGTTCGATCTCGCCGTCGCGCTCGGGGTAGCCCATCGAGTCCTTCACCGCGAAGCGGTCGACCTGCGCCTCCGGCAGCGGGAACGTCCCCTCGCTCTCGACGGGGTTCTGGGTCGCGATCACGATGAAGGGCTCCGGGAGCTCCCGGGTCTCACCCTCGACGGTGACCTGCCCCTCGGCCATGGCCTCGAGCAGCGCCGCCTGGGTCTTCGGCGGCGCGCGGTTGATCTCGTCCGCGAGGACCACGTTCGCGAACACGGGACCGGGCTGGAACTCGAAGTCGCCCTCGTTCTCGTGGAACACGTTCGTCCCGGTGATGTCCGCCGGCAGGAGGTCCGGCGTGAACTGGATGCGGGAGAAGGAGAGCCCCAGTGCCGTCGAGACGCTCTGGGCGGTCAGGGTCTTCCCCGTCCCGGGAACGTCCTCGAGCAGGACGTGGCCGCGGGCGAGAACCCCCACCAACACGGTTTCGAGGAACTCGCGGCGAACGATCACGGCTCCCTCGATGGCGTCGAGCACCGCCGCACAGCGCTCGCCCGCCTCCGAGGCGGAGGGCGTGTCAGTCGTCATTCACCCGTAGGTGACGCCGGGGGCTCAAAGTTCCTGCCCTCGACACCAACGTGAACAGTCCACACGACGGCGCGTTCACGAACCTGGGAGGGTCGACCGATCGAGAGCGTCCGGGATCGGTTCCGGCGGCGGTCAGTCCCCGCCCCTGCGGCCCTCGATGTCCGATGCGATGCTGTCGAGTTCTTGCATGATCTCGGTGTCCGACGGCATCCCCTCCCACGTCCGGCCGTAGGTCACGAGGTTCAGGCCGATCGCTGTCCCAACGACGAGGTCCGCGTCCGGCTGTCCCCACTCGGCGCCCATCACGTCGAAGTCCGTCGCGAACGCGCTGGTCATCACCCACGAGTTCCACGTGTCCCCGCAACCGTCGCCGAGCAACGCGACCGTGCGCCGGTCGGCGATCCACTCCGCAGCCCGATTCGGGGAGCGTTCCGTGTCCCCGGGAACCACGACGACGCCGGCGTCGGACGGCTCACTCCCCGTTGGTACCGCGTCCGGCGCCGAGAGATCGACGCCGTCGTCGAGATAGACGCGCTGCCGGTCGAGCGCGGCGAACGGCTGCTCCGTGGGGCTCTCACCGAGGCCGCTACAACCGGCCAGTGTTCCTGCCACCGATACCCCCGCGGCGAGCAGCGCCCGTCGACGGCCGGAGATCGACCAGTCTTCGCTGTCTCCGATTTCGAGTCGCATGACGGGCTCGTTGTACAGCCCTCGGTAAATCGTTCACTGAGGCACAGGTCCGCGTTTCACCCTCGGCGGCGGCATTTCATCAATCGAAATCCGGTTTACGGCCCTCGCGGAAGGCGTCGACACCCTCCTCGTGTGCGGCTGTGTCGTAGGCCATCGACTGGAGTTTGGCCTCCCGTCGGAGCCCGTCGCGCCACTGGGTCCCGAGGCTGTCGTGGATCGCCTCCTTCGCGAGGCCGACGTTCGCCGTCGGGCGGTTCCGGAGCGTCTCGAGCAGGTCGTCGACGCGCGAATCGAGCTCGTCGTCCGGCACGGTTTCGTTGACGAGCTCCATCGCCGCCGCCTCGTCGGCGTCGACGAGGTCGCCGGTGAACGCGAGCTCCTTCGTCTTCCGGAGGCCGATCAGGTGCGGGAGGATCGCCGTCGCGCCCATGTCGGGGATCAAACCGACGTTGACGAACGTCGCCCCGAATCGGGCCGACTCGGCGGCGTAGGCGAAATCGGAGACCGCAACCAGCGACAGGCCGGCGCCGACGGCGTCGCCGTTGACCTTCGCGACGATCGGAACCGGCGCCGACAGGGCGTTCTCGGCGACGCGCCCGAACGTGGCCCGAACGCGCTCGTACGCTTCCGCAGTCGTCCAGTCCCGTTCGGCCATCGCGTCGATGTCGCCGCCGGCGCAGAAGGCCGCCCCGGCGCCGGTGATCACGGCGGCGTCGTGGCTCTCGGGATCGAGATCCCCGAGCACGTCGGCGAGTTCGGCGGCGACGTCGGTGGTCATCGCGTTGCGAACGTCGGGGCGGTCGAACGTGATCCGGTAGATGGCTTCGTCGGAGACTCGCATGCCCGTACTCGAAGGGGCGAGGCCTTAGTTCCCGTCGACGCCGAACAACTGCGAGAACAGCGCGCCCTGACCCCGGTGGAGGCGCTCGAGGAACGCGGACTTGCTGATCCCGATCTCGTCGGCGACATCGGTGGCGGTGACCTGCCGGGGAACGGCGAAGTAGCCCATCCCGGCGGCGGTCCGGAGCGCCTCGCTCTGTGCCGGCGTGAGGTCCCACCGCTCGGCGACCGCGGCGTCGCCCTCGGGCCCGAGTGCGTACACCCGTTCCAGTTCGACGCCGACGGTTCCGCCGGCGGTCTCCATCACGGCTTGCAGGATCTCCTGCCCGACCACGGCGCCGGTGAGCAGGGCGTCGCCGCGCTGGTAGCGCAGCGACTCCACCATGAAGCCCGCGCTGACGAGTTCGTGAACGACGCTGCGCTGCAGGGAGAGACACCGGTAGCTGTACCGGCCGTCGACGACCGCCCGGTAGAGGTACCGGATTCGGTCGTCCTCGTCGAGCAGACGGGTCAGGTCGTCGCTGGCCGCCGAACTGAACCGAAGCAGTACGTTGCCGTCGTCGCGCAGCAGCGGCGGCGCCACGTCGAGGGTGGCGTCGGCGGCCCGGCTCGCGTCCGCGAGGGGGGACTCCTCGCCCCTGATGCGGAACTCCGCCATCAGGCACTCGTCGATCATCGGCGGTGAGAGGCGTCCTGATTATTTAAAACCCGTCTATGGGCTGCCGAACCGGTAAGGTCGGGCGTCGGCAACGATCGACCATGAACATCGAGGAGGTCAAAGCGCAGGCGGGCCCCCGCGAATTCAGCCCGCGGGACGATCTGCCCCGTGAGTACCGCGAGGCGGCGACGCGGATGCTCGAGTTCCATGCCAACAGCGAGATCATGGGCGCGTACCTGGAGCGCCCGTTCATCCGGAAGGCACCGAGCTTGGAGCGCAAGATGGCGTTCAGCGCCAAGACGCAGGACGAGATCGGCCACGGCCAGATGCTCTACCGGGCGGCCGAGTCGCTGGGCATCAAGACCCGCGACGAGATGCTCGACGACCTCGCCAACGGCGACGGCAAGTTCCTCAACTGCTTCCACTACCCGATGGAGAGTTACGTCGAGACGCCGATGATCGCCTTCTTCGTCGACGGCGCCGCGATGCGCCGGCAGGCGACGCTGAAGTCCTCGAGTTGGGAGCCGTACGCCCACGCGATGGACAAGATCTGCTTCGAGGAGGGGATGCACGTGAAACACGGCGAGTCCATCCTGCGGGAGCTGATGAGCGGCTCGAAGCGGGAACAGGAGATGACCCAGGAGGCGTTCGAGGAGTGGTGGCCGCGCATCCTCCAGTTCTTCGGCCCGACCGACGACCAGAGCACCCACCACGACTTCGCCAGCGAGGTCGGCCTGAAGACCAAGTCCAACGACGAACTCCGGAACGCGTTCCTCAACACGTACATGCCGAAGGCGGAGAGGTACGGGCTGGAGATCCCCGACGAGCCACGTATCCGAGACAACGGCGACGGCACCTACGAGGTCGTGGAGGACGACCTCGACTGGGAGGAGTTCTTCACGGTGTCGAAAAACGAGTACGAGGGCAGTAAACAGCAGATCAACGGCCGTGCGCGAGCCCAGGAAGCCGTCCAGTGGGTTCGGGACATGATGGACAGTCAGGCGACCACCGGCGACGGCCCCAACACGCCACAGGCGGCCGACTGACCATGATCTGGGAAGTGTTCCGACAGGAGGCGTCCGGCGAACCGCACGAGCACTGTGGCAACGTCCACGCACCCGACCGAGTGATGGCCAAGCAGTTCTCGGTGATCCAGCACGGCCGTCGCAAGCCGACCCAGTCGCTCTGGGTCGCCCCACAGGGGAAAGTCAGCGGCGTCTACGGCGACGAGGACGCGGGCCCCGTCGACGGCGAAGTGACGTGGGAGGTGTTCCGGCAGGACAGGGCGGGCGGCTACCACACCCACTGTGGCGACGTGACTGCCGGGAGCGTCGACGCCGCGAAGGCGACGGCTGACGAACAGTACGGCGCCGACGACCCACACAGCCTGTGGATCGTCCAGTCCAGCTACATCGGCGAAATCACCGCCGACGAGGTGGCGTTCGGCGGCACCACGAACAAGGCCTACCGGTTCGCCCAGACGTACAACGTCGATCCGGCGGCCGAGGAGGTGGCGGCCTCCGAGAGCGAGCAGGTGGCGGCCGAACAGCGAGGAGGGAAGAACTGATGGCGACGACACGAACAGACCTCGGGAGTCCGGAAGAACTGAGCGAACGGGAACAGCGCGCCGTCGAGGCCCAACTGTTCCGGCTCGCCGACGACGAGTACATCCAGGCCGAGCGGTACACGTTCTGGCAGGTCCGCGCCCCCACGCTGGAGTCGGACCTCGCCGTCGCGAACAACGCCCAGGACGAACTCGGTCACGCCCGCCTCTGGTACGACGCCATCCAGATGTTCGGCTACACCGAGGAGTCGCTCCTCTGGGAGAGCGAGCCGGACGACTTCCAGCACAGCACCCTCGTGGAGCTGCCGTTCTCGGAGGGCGACTGGGCCGACGCGATCGTCCGTGGCTACCTCTACGACGTGGCCGAGGACGTCCGCCTGGCCGCGCTCGAGGACTCCTCCTACGAGGTCATCCGCAACCGAACTAGCCGGATCCAGGGCGAGGAAGACTACCACGTCGAACTCGCCCGGAGCTGGCTGGAGCGGATGGCCACCGACGAGGAAGCGAGCGAGCGCGTGCAGGCCGCACTCGATCGGCTCTACCCTTACGCACTCACGCTGTTCGAGCCTGTCGGCGACGTCGAAGCGGACATCGAGGAGCTGGGCATCCGCACCGCCAGCCTCGACGAGATGCGCGGGGAGTGGGAGGAGCGAATCACGGCGTTCCTCACCGACCTCGGCTTCGAGGTGCCGACCGACGCCGAGCCGGCGACGCCGACGGGGCGGGATAACCAGCACACCGACCACTGGCACGACCTCCACGAGGAGATGGTGTCGGCGTACCGCAACCTCGGTCGCCACGAGGCGACCAAACTCATGGACGATGAGTAGCGAGCCCGACGGCCCCGAGGAGTACGACCGCCCCCGGGCGGACGCCGAGGCCGCGCCGTGTGGCTATACTGACTACGAGACCAAAGAGCGGACCGCGGAGGAGGTGCCCGCCACGGGCGAGGGTGCCGAGGGCCTCGAACGAGAGGTCTGGGCGGCGCTCTACGAGGTGGAGGACCCGGAGATGCCCGTCAGCGTCGTCGACCTCGGGCTGATCTACGGGCTCGAACTCGACGACGGGAAAGCGACGATCGACATGACCCTGACCTACAGCGGCTGTCCGGCCCGGGAGATCATCCTCGAGGAGGTCGAGGAAGCGGCCGCGGGCGTCGACGGCGTCGACGACGCCGAAGTCCGGCTCGTCTGGGCGCCGGACTGGTCGCTCGATCTCGTCACTGAACAGGGGAAGGAAGCCCTGCGGGAGTTCGGAATCAGCGTGGAACGATGACGGAACGGGACCCAAGCGTCACGACAAGCGGCGAGACGACTGGCGCGGAGTGTCCCTACTGCGGCTCGGAGAACACCGAGCGCGAGCACCCGCGGGGGCCCTCGCGGTGTCAGTCGATCCACTACTGCAACGACTGCCTCCAGCAGTTCAAGAAGTTCGAGTAAGTCGTGGACGGTGGAGTGGCGGGCTACGCTGCGTTCTCGTCCGCGCCCTTCCGCTTGATCAGGAACTTCATGTCGCCCTCGAGGACGACCGTACCTTCCTGGTTCTCCATCACGCAGTCGAGCACGACCAGCCCGGCGTCCTCGCGGCTGAGCTCCTTCTTCTCGGAGACCTCCATCTCCAACTGGAGCGTGTCGCCGATGGTGACGGGGTTCGGGAGGTCCATGTAGTTCATCCCGAGGAACGCGACGGCGGTGCGCTCGACGATGCCGGTCCGGTAGACGAAGCCGGTCGCCTGCACGAACGTCATCGGCCCGTGGGCGATGCGCTCGCCGAACTCCTGGTCCTCGGCGTACTCCTTGTTGGTGTGCAGTTCGGTCCAGTCGCCGCTGAGCGCGGAGTGCATCACGAAGTCGGACTCCGTCACGGTTCGGCCGACGCTGATGAACTCCTCGCCGACCTCGAAGTCCTCGAAGTGGTGGGGCTCGTAACTGTACGCCATACCCCGGCTTCGGCCAGTCGCGGTATATAGCTCCCGGACGGCGGCGCCCGTGGGGGATCGTCGCCGTGGGCGTCGACGCCCACACGACCAGCAGTCCGTTGGGCTCGCTCGCGGAACTGGCCGCCATGACCGAGGTTCCCGAGGAGACACGCGAGCAGGTGGCGTCGGACCCGTTCTGTGCGACGCTCGGCATCGAGGTCGTCGACCTCTCGCCCGGCCGTGCCCGCGCGGAACTGCGCGTGACCGAGGACCTGCTGAACTTCCACGGCACGCCCCACGGCGGCGCGATCTACTCGCTGGCCGACGCCGCCTTCGCCGCGGCGTCGAACTCGCGGGGGGAGACGGCGCTGGCGCTCGAGACGAACATCTCCTACCTCGACGCCGACGGCGTCGGCGAGACGCTGACCGCGACGGCCGAGGAGACCCACCTCGCCGGCAAAACCGCCGAGTACGAGGTCGACGTCGTCGACGGGAACGGGGACCGCGTCGCGACGTTCCGCGGGCGAGTGTACCGCCCCGAGTAGGCGAGGCGCCGATCGCGGTCGGCGGCGTCGGCGCTAGCTACGGTGGTCGTAGACGCGCTGGACCTTCCCGACCTCGGTGCGGGCGATCCCGCCGGGCTCGACGATCGAGAGCTCGTCGGGGGTGAAGCTGAGCACGTTCGCCAGCCGTTCGAGGATCTCCTCTCGCAGCTCGGCGTGGCCCCGGTCCGTACCTTCGGCGCGCTCGACGGTGAGCTCCATCACGTCGAGGTTCTCCTCGCGGTCGAGGTCGATCCGGTAGTGCGGGGCGACGCCGTCGACGTCCAGAACCGCGTGCTCGATCTCGCTGGGGTAGAGGTTCACCCCGCGAACGATCAGCAGGTCGTCGGCGCGTCCGGTGACGTTGTCCATCCGGACCATCGTCCGCCCGCACTCACACTCGTCGTAGGTCAGCGTCGTCAGGTCGCCCGTCCGGTAGCGCAGCACCGGCAGCGCCTCCTTGGTGAGCGTCGTGAGCACGAGTTCGCCCTCCTCGCCCTCCTCGACGGGTTCGCCCGTCCGCGGGTCGACGACCTCGGGGTAGAAGTGGTCCTCCCAGACGTGCAGGCCGTCCTGGGCCTCGTGGCACTCGTTGGAGACGCCGGGGCCGATGATCTCCGAGAGCCCGTAGATGTCGATCCCGGTGACGCCGAGTCGCTCCTCGATCTCCTCGCGCATCGGGTCCGTGCAGGGCTCGGCGCCGAAGATGACCGTCGAGATGGGGAGATCGCGGGGGTCGTGGCCCATCTCCTCGGCGGTCTCGGCGAGGTAGAGCGCGTAGGAGGGCGTGCAGGTGAACACGTCGCTCTCCAGGTCCGCCATCAGTTCGATCTGGCGCTGGGTCTGCCCGCCGCCGATCGGGATGACCGTCGCGCCCAGTTCCTCGACGCCGTAGTGGAGGCCGAGTCCGCCCGTAAAGAGACCGTACCCGTAGGCGTTCTGGACGGTGTCGCCGGCTTCGACGCCCGACGCCGCGAGCGATCGGGCGACGACCTCGCTCCACACGTCGACGTCGGCGTCGGTGTAGCCGACGATCTTGGGCTTCCCGGTCGTCCCCGAGGAGGCGTGGATCCGCGTCAGTTCGTCGTCGTCGACGGCGAACAACCCGTCGGGGTACTCGTCCCGGAAGTCCTCCTTGGTCGTCATCGGGAGCGCCGTCACGTCCTCGACGCCCCGGATGTCGGCGGGCGCGACGCCGGCCTCGTCGAGCTTCTCGCGGTAGAAGGGGACGTTCTCGTAGGCCCGTTCGACGGTTTCACGGAGGCGTTCGGCCTGGTGGTCCCGGATCTCCGATCGGTCGGCGGACTCTATGGGCTTGTGTACCATTCGGCACTCGATAGCGGGGCGACGAGCGTGAAAAATCATGAGGGTGCGGCAAGCCACGCGCTCGCCGTCACGGGAAGCCTTTTCGCGGAACCGCCGGAACGAACCACCATGCGGGACGCCTACATCATCGGCGCGGGGCAGACGAGTTTCGGCGCCATGCCCGGCGAGAGCTACCGGTCGCTGTTCACCGAGGCGGTTGACCACGCCCTCGAGAGCGTGCCGGCCGGCATCGACGCCGACGCCGTCGACGAGGCGGTCGTCGGGTCGCTCGGCGTCGGCGGGCGACAGATCGGGCTCTCCGGGCCCGCGGTCACCGAGCACGCCGGGCTCCACGGTGTCCCAAGCGCCCGAATCGAGAACGCGTGTGCCGCCTCGGGCTACGCCGTCAGGCAGGCGATCCAGGCGGTCAGAAGCGGGATGGCCGACGTGGCCCTCGCGGGCGGCGTCGAAGTGATGACGGACATGAGCGGCGACGCCGCGAAGTACTGGCTGGGCGTCTCCGGCGAGACCGAGTGGGAGCGCCTGACCGGCACCACCTTCGCCGGCGTCTACGCCCAGATGGCCAGCGCGTACTTCGACCGGTACGAGGCGACGCCGGAGCACCTCTCCCGGATCGCGGTCAAGAACCACGCGAACGGGGCCAAGAACCCGAACGCCCACCTCGGCTTCGAGTGCTCGCTTGAGGACGCAACGAGCGCGCCGGCGGTCGCCGATCCGCTGAACCTCTATCACTGCTGTCCGACCTCGGACGGCGCCGCTGCGGTCCTCGTGGCCGGCGAGGAGGTGGTCGGGGAGTACACCGACGAGCCGATCCGCGTCGCCGGCGTCGGCGCCGCCAGCGAGCGCGTGGGGCTGTTCCAGCGGGACACCTACACCGGGATCGACTCCTCGGCAGTGGCCGCCGCCGAGGCGTACGACAGCGCCGGGATCGATCCCGAGGACCTCGACTTCGCGGAGGTCCACGACTGCTTCGCCATCGCGGAGCTCCTGGCCTACGAGGATCTGGGGTTCTGCGAGCGCGGGGCGGCCCACGAACTCGTCGAGTCCGGCGCGACGGAACTGGACGGCGCCCTCCCGGTCAACGCCTCGGGCGGCCTGAAGTCGAAGGGCCACCCCATCGGCGCGACCGGCGCCGGCCAGATCGCGGAAGCGTACAAACAGCTCCGGGGTGAGGCGGGCGACCGCCAGATCCCGGACGCGGAGGTCGGACTCACCCACAACGTCGGCGGCAGCGGCGGCGCGGCGGTGGTTCACGTCCTCGAACGGGAGGTGGCGCGATGAGCGACGACCCAACCAGCGAGCCCGGAGTCGCCGCGATCGGCGCGTACACCCCGCGGCTCCGCGTCGACGCCGAGGCGTTCGAGGAGGCGTGGGGGCGCTTCGACGTCGCGGGCGTCGAGGAGAAGGCGGTCCCGGAGGCCGACGAGGACGCGCTCACGATGGGCGTCGCGGCGGCCGGGCGCGCCCTCGACGCCGCGGGCCGGGACGGCGACGAAATCGCCCACCTCGCGTTCGCGACCACGACGCCGCCGATGGCCGAGGAGGAGCTCACGCCCCGGCTCGCCAGCGTGCTCGGGGCGCCCGCGGACGCGGCGACGCGCACGCTCACGGGCAGCACCCGCGCCGGCGCGCAGGCGCTGGCTGGGGCGCTCGACGCCGGACCGTGGGGCAACTCCGACGCGGGGGACGCCGACGGCATCGGCCTCGTCGTCGCCGCCGACTGCCGGCGCGGCGCGCCCGACAGCGGGATCGAACACGCCGCGGGCGCCGGCGCGGCCGCCCTCGTGCTCGCCGCGGACGCCCCTGGAACGGTCGTCGACCGCGCCGCACACGTCGCGTCCTACCCCGGAACGCGGTTCCGGGGGGCCGGCGACGACGAGACGACCGGACTCGGCGTCACCCAGTACGACCGCGAGGCGTTCACCGCGGCGCTCGGCGGCGCCGCCGACGGCCTCGACGCGGACCCGTCGGGCGTCGACGCGGCGGCGGTCCAGTCGCCGGACGGCAAACTCCCGTACCGCGCCGCCGGCGCGCTCGGCGTCGACACCGAGACCATCGCGGCCGGGGAGACCGTCAGTCACCTGGGCGACACGGGCGCGGCGAGCACGTTCCTCGGCGCCGCGTCGGCGTTCGACGACGGTTCGGGCCAAGTGCTAATTGCCGCGTACGGGAGCGGCGCGGGCGCGAACCTGTTCGTGATCGACGGTTCGGTGCCGGTGAACGCCGCGTTCTCGGGGGCGACCGACGTCTCCTACGCCGAGTACCTCCGCCGGCGCGGTGAGATCACGAGCGGCGAGCCGGAGGGCGGCGGCGCCTACGTCAGCGTTCCCTCGTGGCAGCGCACCACCCCACAGCGCCACCGACTCGTCGCGGGTCGGTGTCCGAACTGCGGCGCGCTGAACTTCCCGCCCGGGGGCGCCTGTCGGGCCTGCGGGGGTCGCCCCGATTCCTACGAGCAGGTCGAACTCCCCGGAGAGGGAACCGTCGAGGCGGTGACCACCATCGCGCAGGGCGGCGCGCCGCCGGAGTTCGTCGAACAGCAGTCCCGGAGCGGGCCGTTCCTGAGCGCGATCGTCGCGCTCGACGGTCCCGAGGGTGGCAACGTGAGCGTCCCCTCGCAGGTCGTCGGCGACGCCGACGGCGTCGAAATCGGGACTCGCGTCGAGGCGACGACCCGTCGAATCTACACGCAGGAGGGCGTGATCCGGTACGGTTTCAAGATGCAGCCAGTCGACCGCCGGCGGTAGGCGGCCGATCGCGGGGGCGTGGTCGACTGCTGGGCTGTCGCCGACCGGCGGGCGCGCCGTCGGCGGCCCGACGGTCGCGTGACAGGCGGTTTTTTCTCCGCGGCGTCCCCTCGTTCCCGCATGCACGTAGCCGTACTCGGCGCGGGGACGATGGGCCACGGGATCGCCCAGGTGTCGGCCATGGCCGGCCACGACGTGGCGATCCGGGACGTCGAACGGGAGTTCGTCGACGACGGCCTCGCGGCCATCGAGGAGAACCTCCAGGGCGGCGTCGAGCGTGACAAGGTGACCGCCGAGGAGAAGGCGGCGACGCTCGACCGCATCGCCGGCACGACGTCGCTCGAGGAGGCCGTCGCCGACGCCGACATCGTCATCGAGGCCGTCCCCGAGCGGATGGAGCTCAAACGGGAGACGTTCGCGGACGTGGAGGAACACGTCGACGACGGGGCGATCGTCGCCTCGAACACCTCCTCGCTCCCGCTCACCGAGATCGCGAGCGCGCTGGACCGTCCGGACCGCGCGGTCGGTCTGCACTTCTTCAACCCCGTGCACATCATGGAGTTGGTTGAAATTGTGGTCGCCGAGCAGACGAGCGACGCGACGCTCGACGCCGCCCGGGAGTTCGTCGAAAGCATCGACCGGACGCCCGTGGAAGTGACGGACTCGCCGGGGTTCGCCTCCTCCCGGCTCGGCGTCGCGCTGGGCGTCGAAGCCATGCGCATGGTGCAGGAGGGCGTCGCCTCGCCCGAGGACATCGACGCCGCGATGGAACTGGGGTACAACCACCCGCAGGGTCCCATCGCGCTCGGCGACGTGGTCGGCCTGGACGTGCGGCTTGACATTCTCGAACACCTCCGCGAGGAACTGGGCGAGCGGTTCCGCCCGCCCCAGATCCTGAAGCGGAAGGTCCGGGCCGGGAAGCTCGGGAAGAAGACGGGCGAGGGGTTCTACGTCTGGGAGGACGGCGAGATCGTCGGCACCAGCGGCGATTGGGGTGAGGACCGGTGATCGAGGACGTCGCCGCCGACTGCGAGACCGTCGACGCCGAGGTCGGTGATCGGGGCGAGGACGTTGCGACGGTCACGCTCCGGCGGCCGGACGCGCGAAACGCCCTGAACGCGCAACTGCGCGAGGAGCTCACCGCGGTCATCGAGGCCATCCCCGAGAGCGACGTGCGCGTGGTCGTGCTCACCGGCGCCGAGGAGGCCGGCGCGTTCGCCGCCGGCGCTGACGTGACCGAGCTCCGCGAGCGCGACGCGCTGGAGCAGCGCGAGGCGAGCGAGCGCCCGCGGGTGTACGAGCACGTCGCCGACTGCCCGTTTCCGGTGATTGCCCGGATCAACGGCCACGCGCTCGGCGGCGGCTGCGAACTGATCCAGGCCTGCGACGTGCGCATCGCCCACGAGGACGCCAAGATCGGCCAGCCCGAGATCAACCTGGGGATCATGCCCGGCGGCGGCGGCACCCAGCGGTTGCCCCGACTCGTCGGCGAGGGGCAGGCGATGCGGCTGATCCTCTCGGGCGACCTCATCGACGCCGCGGAGGCACGGGAGATCGGACTCGTCGACGAGGTCCACGGCGACGACCTCGACGACGCGGTCGACGACCTCGCGGCGTCGATGGCGTCGAACGGCCCGGTCGCCCTGGAGTTCGCCAAGCAGTCGGTTCAAGCCGCGTCGCAGTTGGGGCTGGAGGACGGCCTCGACTACGAAGCCGAACTGTTCGCTCAACTGTTCGCGACCGCCGACAAGGACGAGGGGATCGACGCGTTCCTCGAGGACCGCGAGCCCGAGTGGCGCGGCGAGTAGCCCGGTACCGGCAGTATACTTTTGGCCGACTGGCAGAACGGCCCACCATGGACGTCGAGGCGTTCTTCGAGGAGATGCCGTTCGCCGACCTGCTCGGCATCGAACTGACCGAGATCGGCGAGGGCCACGCCGAGGGGCGGGTGGAACTGCGCGAGGAGCTCTCCTGGGACGAGGACCGGGCGGTCGCCCACGGCGGCGTCACGTTCTCGCTGGCGGACACCGTCGGCGGTGCCGCGCTCGTCTCGCTGGTCGAACAGCCGGTGCCGACGATCGACATGCGCGTCGACTTCCTCGAGGCCGGGACGGGCGATCTGACTGCCGAGGCCGAGGTGGTCCGACTGGGCGAGGACGTCGGCGTCGTCGAGGTGGGCGTGTTCACCGAGGACACCCACGTCGCCGACGCTCGCGGGGTGTACAAGACGGGGTAAGCAGCGCTCCCTGGACATAAACCAATCACCACGATACAGAAAGTCTCGAAAGCGGTAGTTGCGGCTGGCCGACTCAACGAATCTGAAGTGCCTGGGGCGGTAGAGGGATCGCGGTGGATCAACCGCTCCGTAGGTTGCTTATCGACTGCGACCGGACGTTCGAAAGCTGATAGGCTTGGCTCTCGTGATTCGTGGGGACGCGCTTCCGGCCTGTGGATCCGCCATCGCTTGGTCCCGATGCCTCGGTATCGCAACATAACGCCTTTTGTATGAACCAACCAAATCCGGACCAATGAAGGACAGTACGGCACCCGTAGAAGCTGACGAGGTGACTGCGTGGTATCGGACGCTCGTCGAGGAAGTGAACGATCTCACGACAGTAATCGACACTGACGGGACGATAACGTACGTTAGCCCCGCTGTTACACGGATACTCGGCTACGACCCTGACGAATTGATCGGCCACGAGGGGTACGAGTTCGTTCACCCTGACGATCGGGAACGAAACGCGGAGGCGGTGGAGACCGTGCTATCGGACAGCGCCGAATCCGAGACTGTCGAAGTCAGGTTCAAGCACGCTGACGGGTCGTGGCGGTGGATCGAGGCCACGATGCGGAATCGACTTGACAACGACGTTATCGACGGCATCCTCCTCAGCAGTCGAGATATCACCGACCGAAAGGCGTACGAGCTCGAAGCGCAGGAACTCGCTGACGAGTACGAGGCCCTGTTGAACAACGTCGAGGACGCGATCTTCCTCGTCAACGTCGGGGAAGGGGAGGACGGTATCAGATTCGAATTTGAACGCCTCAGCCCTTCTTACGAGCGACAAACCGGTCTCACGACCGAAGAAGTCCGAGGCGGAACTCCTCGGGACGTGTTCGGTGAGGAACAGGGACGGGGGCTCGAAGCAAACTACCACCGCTGTGTCAACGCCGGTACGTCGATCTCCTACCAGGAAGAACTACAGGTCGACGACGGGGCACGATTCTGGCACACGAAGCTGGCCCCAGTCGTCAGGGAGGGTGAGATTACTCGCCTCGTCGGAATCACCCGGAACGTGACAGATCGCGTCGAACGCGAGCGGCAACTCCGGCAGCAGAACCAACGCCTCGACGAGTTCGCAAGTGTTATCTCACACGACTTGCGCAACCCGCTCAACGTCGCACAGGGTCGCGCGACGCTCCTCGCCGAAGACGCAGAGAGCGACCATCTCGAGCCACTCCTCAACGCGCTTGACCGGATGGAGGCGATCGTCGAGGACACGCTGACGCTCGCTCGGGAAGGTAACACGATAACCGATACGGAGCAGATCAGTTTGACTGACCTCGTCGGGAAGTGCTGGGCGACAGTCGACACCGCCGACGCGACAATCGAAATCGTCGACGAAGTGACGTTCCAGGGCGACCCCGACCGATTACGCCACGTGTTCGAGAACCTGTTCCGGAACGCCGTTGAACACGGGGGGTCCGACGTGAACGTCCGTGTCGGCTCGCACGGCGAACGCGGAATTTACGTCGAGGACGATGGGCCAGGAGTACCCGTGGACGAGCGCGAAGCGGTGTTCGAAGTGGGGTACTCGTCGGCGACGGATGGGACTGGTTTCGGGCTGACCATTATCAAACGGATCGTGGAAGCCCACGGCTGGGAGTTGTCCGTGACCGACGGAGTAGAGGGCGGTGCACGCTTCGAGATCGACATGTCCGGGGACGGCGAACTACCGTAAGTACTCGGGCGCTGCTGCCACGGTGCATCGAGCCGCCCGAATCGACTACTCTGCTCCTCTGGGCGACGCCGAGTCAGTCGTTACGCCACGATCCAGGGCTTCTCGTCGGGGTCGTACTCGCTCATCGCGCCGGAGTGACTCCGCGTCTCGGGGGCGAGGACGCCGACGTGTTTGAGCTGCTGGACGAAGTTGAACAGGACGTTGTTCCGGATCACGTCCCGCCACACCGACGGGTCGGCGTACAGGCGCCGCGTCTCGCCCGCCTCGATCAGCCGCCGGGCACGGTCGGCGCCCCGATCCGTACAGAACGCGCCGAGGAACACGTTCGGGTACTGGTGGACGAGCCGCTCGACGAGGTCGAGGAAGTTGACTCGGGGCCCCTCCTCCCGGAGCGCGTCGAGCAGCAGGCCGAACTCCGGGTGGCGGGTGAACGCGTTCCGAAGCAGGATCGCCAGCGGGCGGTGGACTTCGTCGACCGTCGAGCCGCGGGTCTCCTCCTTCACGAGCCGGAGGTCGTCCAGCGCTTCGATCCCGTAGCCACGGAGCACCGTCGCGGAGAGTTCGCCCTGTTCGGTGAGGCCGTGCGGTCGCTCCCGGGTGAGCAGGCCGAGCGTCCGGGCGCTCGCGATCGCGGCGTCGCCGGCGCCGAAGCCGTACTCGTCGGCGAGGGCGTCGACGAGTTCGTCGCGGGCGAGGGGGCCGTGGCGGTCAACGGCGACGACCGGCGCGAGGTAGTTCAGCGGCTGGGCGAGGCTCAGCGTCGTCACGTCGCCGCCGAACTCGTTTCCGCGGAGTCGCACCGAGAGTCGGCCTTCCACGTCGGCGACTTCAGTGTCGGATTCGGCGCTCGGGGGCCGGCGCCAGGTGTCGAGTCCGCCGTCGTCGACGCCGATGACGCCGACGCCTTTCGCCCGCAGGAGCTCCGTGTGCTGGGCGACGGCGTCGGCGTCGCCGGCGAGGTACGAGACGTGGGCGCCCTGTTGGTAGGTCAGTGCTTGGCCCATCCCGCGCAGGAGGTTCGTCGCGCCTTTCACCTCGATCGCGAACACGCGGTTGGCGTTCGTGAAGCCGATCACGTCCGGGTAGCGCCCGCGGATCGTGATCTCGTGGCGCTCGCACCGATCGAGAACGTCGGCGTACGCATCGTCGTGCGCCGCCGGCACGTGGACCAGCGGCTCGTAGCTCCGGGCAGCGAGTTCGTCGACGACGTGGTCGAACACCGCCGGCTCGTCCATACCCCGTGCTGGGGGAGCTGCCTAATAAACGTCCCCGACCGCCGGTCCGAGATACCCTCACGCCTGCAAGCGGTCGCCGTCGGTCCAGCGCCCGCCGACGTCGTCGCGGTAGTAGCGGCTCGGGACGACGATCCCGTCGACGCACTCGTGACACCGTTCACGGGCCCCGGTCACGACGATGGGCACCCCGCTCTCGCTGGCGATCGTGTGGTACGTGACCGGTTGGCGAACACGTAAGGCGTCCCACGCCGACGCTCACGCATGACCGAGGCAGCCATCGTGACGGGTGCGGCGAGCGGTATCGGGCGGGCGACCGTTGACCTGTTCCGGGAGCGGTACGACCTCGTGGCCGGCATCGACGTCGACGACGCCATGCGCGAGGTCGCCGCCGGGTTCGACGGCGTGGCGGGCTACGTCGCCGACGTCCGCGACCACGAGCGCGTCCACGAGATCGTCGCCGACGTGGAGGACCGGGCCGACGTGGTCGCACTCGTCAACAACGCCGCCGTCTCTCGCTACGAGTGGATCGGCGAGTTGGGCCCGGAGGAGTGGCAGGAGGTGCTGGACGTGAACCTCACCGGGCAGTACAACCTCGTCCACGCGGCCGCCCCGCGGATGTACGAGCGCGAGCGCGGCGCCGTCGTGAACGTCTCCTCGGGCGCCGGGAAGAGCGGCTCCGCGAGCGGCGGCGTCCACTACTCCGCCTCGAAGGCCGGCGTCTTCGGCCTCACCAAGGGCCTGGCCAAACAGCTCGGCCCCCACGTCAGGGTGAACTGCATCGTCCCGGGGCTGATGGACACGCCGCTGACCACCGACTCGGGGCTCTGGACCGAGGAGGGGATCGAGGAGTTCACCGACGGCGTCCCGCTGCGTCGCCTCGGCCAGCCCGAGGAGGCCGCGGAGCTGATCGACTTCCTCTGCTCGGAGCGGGCGAGCTACATGACCGGCGCCGTCGTCGACGTCGACGGCGGCGCCGGGCTGGTCTGAGACGGGCGACCGCCGGCGCTACTGGCGTTCGACGAACGCCTCGGCCGCCTCCTGCGCGTTCCGGAGTCGGTGGCGCAGCCGCGTGACCTCGCGGGTGAGCGTGGTCGCCGCGAAGCGCTCCTCGCGCCGGGTCCCGTCGACGCCCGCCGCGCGGCGGAGTTTCGGTAGCGGCTCGTGGGGGAGGGCGGGCTCCTGGTCGTAGTCGCGGACGCTGTTGTACAGCGCCGGCACCAGTTCGTTGCCAAGCGCGACCTGCAGGTCCTCGGCGGCCGCCGCGGTGCCGGAGCCGACGGCGTCGATATCGTCGATCACGCTGTAGGCCGCCGCGAGCGCGTCCGCCAGCGCGTCGAGGTCGTCGTGTACCCCGGTGAACTCCCGATCGGCTTCGGCCTCGATCCCGGCGACCTGCTCGCGAACGTCCGCGACGGTCGCCCGGAAGTCGTGGGGGAGCGCCGGCGAGTCACAGATCCGGCTGGCCAGCGCGACCGCGATCCGGGTTTCCTCGGCCAGCAGGTCGACGTCGACCTTGTCACGGGTGTCCTCGGGCGTGTGCCACCACCAGCCGCCGCCGACGGGGCCGCCCTCCTCGCCGGGTTCGAGCCGCGCGCCCGAGAGCAGCGAGGTGAGCCCGGCGCCCCAGAACGACTGGTCGGAGTTGCGTGCCGGGCGTCCCGACCCGAGGAACCCGCCGTCGCCACCGCCCTCGAGCAGCGGGAGGTCGCCCGCGGCCGCCAGCACGTCGGCGTGCTCCTCGCCGAGCTCGGCCATCTCCTGGTGCCAGAGTCCGTCGGCGCCATCGAGGCCGTTGAGGTCGAGGTGGCAGTAGGCGACGCCGTTCTCCCGGAGGTCCAGCCACTCCCGATCGGCCCACCACGCGCTCCCGGCGTAGCGGCCGGTCGAGTGAGCGGGCCAGAAGCCGAAGACGAGCCCCCGTGCTGGCGGGTCCGCGGCGAAGACCCGGGCGAGTTCGAGCGTCGCCGCCATCGCCGTCGCGTTGTCAGTGATCCCCTCGTACCACGAGTCGACGTGGTTGCCGACGACCATGTAGCGGTCGCTCTCGGTTCCCTCGATCCGCCCGACGGGGCAGGGGAGCGTCGTGAGTTCGGTCGTGACCTCGGTCGTCACCGTCGCCTCGACCGGTCCCTCCTCGCAGCGGTCGCGGAGCCAGTCGCCGGCATCGTGGGTGACCTGTGCCACGGCCAACTCGGGGATCCCCCCGGCGTCGTCGAGCCCGGGCGTCCCCCAGATCGGCGTGACGATCATCTCGTGGAGCTGGTCGGGGGTGACGGACTGGTAGATCACCGCCCCGGCGCCCGCGGCTTCGAGGAGCTGGATCGGCTCGGGGGTCGGGAGCCCCGTGGTGAACGCGATTTTCCCCTCGAGATCGGCGGCAGTGACGGCCCCCTCGGTCACCTCATCGACGCGGACTACCTCGCCCGAGACGCCGCCTGGCGGCGTACTCGCGCCGAAGGAGGCGGTGATGGCCTCGTCGAACGTCTCCCGCGTGGGCGCGGTCACGTCGACTCGGGCGTCCTCGGGGACGCTGATGTACCCCTCGAACTCGTGGAGTTCGGCCTCGCAGCCGTACTCCCGGAGGGTCTCGACGACGTACTCGCTGGCTTCCCACTCGTCGTCGGTCCCCGAGATCCGCTCCGTGCCGTCGAAGGCGTCGACGTGTCGTTCCAGTTCGTCCGGGTCGACTCGGTCCCCGAGCCGTGTCTCCGTCTCCCTGTCGATCGGGTCGAGCATGTGGGTGTGGTTGGGTAACGTGAGTATAGTCCTTCGTGTGCCGGCTATCGGTCGAGCGGTCGGTCGACGGGGTCGCCGTCAGGGCCGGGCTACTCCCTTGCCGATCACGTCACGGTTTCCGATGGCGGCGGGGTTCTCGGCTACCTGGTCGAGCGGGAGGACGCGGCCGATCCGCGGTTCGAGTTCGCCGTCGGCGACAAGCGAGCGCGCGTCTCGGAAGTTCTGGCGATTCCCCATCGGCGCCGCGCGGGTCCGTCGGTGGTGCTGGTAGCGCGACCGGATGTCGGTCTCCGGATCTCGGCCGGAGGTGGCGCCACGGACAACGATCCGGCCGCCGATCGCGAGCGGGTCGATCGACCGCTGCCACGTGGGCCGTCTGACGGTGTCGGCCACGTGGTCGACCCCGCGGCCGTCGGTCGGGTTCAGCACCGCACCGACGGCCACGCGCACCCCGGCCGGACCGGGCGCCTGGGCCGCCACATCGACGACCGAGGGCGCCTCGTCGGTGGGTCCCGGATCGGGTGATGTGTACGGCCGGCGCGCTCGCTGCTCGGGCGAGTCTCGGCGAGAAGCCGCGGGTCGGAACCGCCGACGGGTTTTTTGCCCGTTAGGTGATAATGTCCCCTATGAAGGAACGCATTCAGCACGCGATCCGACGCGCACAGTTCGCAGCCGCGGGCGCCGCCATCGGCGGCGGGCTCGGCGGGTTGGTCGGGCGGAACGCCGCGAGCACCGGCGCCGGCTTCGGCGCGCTGATCGGTGCGACGGTCGCGGAGAAGGTCGGACCGGCGGACGAACTCAAAAAGCGGTTCGAGGGAGCGGACGACGAGGCCGCCGAATAGCGACCTCGGCGCTTTTCTTCAGTCGTCGCCGGCTGCTCGCGTCGGCGACATCCTCAGTCGTCGGCGGGGGCCGAGCCGCCGGCGGAGACGCCGGTGCCCGGACCCATGTCGATGCCGAGGTCGTCGAGCTTCTCGTCGGGGACGACGCCGTCGACCCAGCCGCGGTGCTCGTAGTACTCCTCCTTCATCGCGTCGAGTTCGCAGAGCTCGCCCTCGATCCCGCCGCCGGCGGGCACGGCGTCCTCGGCGCCCTCGACGAAGCGGTCCGGCAGCGAGTCGTCGTCGCCGTCGAAGCCGGCGAGGTTGTTGTAGTAGCGTTCGAGGTTGTAGACGCGCTCGCCGGCCTCCATCAGCTCCTCCTCGCCCACGGAGCGGCCGGTCATCCCGTTGTACTGGTCGATGTACTCCTCGATCCCTTCGGCGAAGGCGTTGAACTTGCAGATGTCGAAGGAGTCCGAGATGGCGTGGAGGTCCTGGAACGTCGCCGTGAGTTCGCCCTTCCCCTCCCACTCGGTGGGGTCGACCTTCTCCGGGATGCCCAGGATCTCCGCCGCGGGCGTGTAGCCGCGCAGGTGGCAGGCGCCGCGGTTGGAGGTCGCGTAGCCGATCCCCATGCCCTTCAGGCCGCGCGGGTCGTAGGCGGCGATGGCCTGCCCCTTCACGTCGAGGCGGCAGTCGTGGGCGCCGAGCGCTTCGGCGGCCCGCTTCTGGCCCTCCGCGAGCGTGTCCGCGAGGTCACCCTCGCGCTTGCCGATCTTCTCGATCATCTCGGTCATCGCGTCCACGTCGCCCCACTCGATGCCCTCGTCGATGTAGCCCTTCTCGGTGGCCTCCATCGCGAACGCGAGGATGTTCCCGGTCTCGATGCTGTCGATCCCGAGGTCGTTGCACTGGTCCATCATGACCGCGATCATGTCGCGGTCGTCGTTCATCGAGTTCGGGCCGAGCGCCCACGCGGGCTCGTACTCGTAGGACTCCATGCGGACGTTGAGGTCCTGGCCCTTGTGGTGGACGTCGACCTCGACCTCCTTCTTGCAGGCGACCGGACAGGAGTGACAGGTCGGGTCGTCGACGAGGATGTTCTCCTCGACGTTCTCCCCGGACACCTTCTCGGAGTCGATGTTGGGTTCGTCGGGCTCCTCGTCGGCCTCCATGCTGGTGGAGGTGAAGCGGCCGTTCCGCGTCGGGAGGCCGTCCATCTCCTCGGTGAGGTTCATCAGGACGTTCGTCCCGTACACCGAGAGCCCGCCCTCGTTGGGCGCGGTCACGTCGGACTCCTGGATGGCCTGCATCGCGGCCTTGTGGCCCTCCATGAACGTCTCGCGGTCGGCCGGCTTCGGCATCTCCGTCCCAGACTTGACGACGACGGCCTTGAGGTTCTTCGAGCCCATCACCGCGCCGGTACCCCCGCGGCCCGAGGCGCGGTCGTCCTCGTTGATGATGCAGGCGTAGCGGACCTGGTTCTCGGCGCCGGGGCCGATGGCCATCGTCGAGAGGTTCTTGCCGTAGGACCCGTCGACCTCCTCCTCGAGGGTGTCGATCGCGTCGTGGATGCCGTCGCCCCAGATGTGGCTGGCGTCACGGAGTTCGACCTCGCCGTCCTCGACGACGGCGTAGACGGGCTCGTCGGCCTTCCCTTCGAACAGGAGGCCGTCGAAGCCGGCCCACTTCAGGCGGGCGCCGCTCCACCCGCCGTGGTGGGAGTCGGTCACCGTCCCCGTCAGCGGGGACTTGGTGACGACGGCGATCCGGCCGCTCATCGGCGTCTGCGTGCCCGTGAGCGGGCCGTTCATGAAGGCGAGGAGGTTCTCCTCGCCCAGCGGTTCGACGTCGGTCCCGTTGTCGAACACGTATTTCACGCCGAGGCCGCGCCCGCCGATGTACTGGCGCGCGTCCTCGTCGTCGATGCTCTCGTAGTCGACGTCCCCCGCACTGAGGTCGATGCGGGCGACGTTGTCGTGGAATCCTCCGAGGTCAGTCATAAGTAATGCTCGTTCCTTTCGTAGGGCCTGTCGGCTGTTAGGCGTTCTCACATAATCGTAACTGCTTTCAGTTACTTCCGCCCGCACGGGCCCGTATCGCCCGGCGGGAATCCGGCTTCCGTATTGCGGTTTCCTCCGTCGGGAGGTTTATCCGCGTCGCCGCCCCACTGGCGCCCATGGAGACGGTCTCACTCGGCGCTCCGGAACCGATCCTCGATTCCCTGCCCGACGACGACGACGCGCGAATGGACATGCGCGAGGCGGTCGCCGGCTGGGAGCGCCGCATCAACGACGCCATCGAGGCCGCGGACGACGACGGCGAGGCGGTCGGCTACGTCCTCGACGCGGTCGAGCGGATCGAGTCCCGGATGGAGCGGTTCGACGAGTTCGTCCCGGAACTCCGCGCGTGGGGACAGTCGCCGATCTACGCCATCTCGTGGCGGAACCTCTACGCCGAACTGATCGCCCAACTGTACGACCACGACGAGCTCGGCGAGGCGTTGGACCGCGAGCGCAACCAGCGCCTCGTCGAGGACGGTATCCGCTTCGGGGACCGATGAACGTCGAACTCCGGTTCTTCGCGACGTTCCGCCAGGCGGTCGGACGGAAGGTCGTCGAGCGGGAGTTCCCCGAGGGGACCACCATCGGCGAGGTGCTGTACGAGCTGGAAGAGGAGTACGACGACCTCTCGGGCCAACTGATCGAGGACGGCGAGCTGCGCCCGCACATCAACGTGCTCAAGAGCGGCCGCGAGGCGCTGCACCTCGACGGAATGGAGACCGTCCTGGAGGACGGCGACCGCCTCAGCATCTTCCCCCCGGTCGCCGGCGGATGATGCGCCGGGAGAAGGAGTTCCGGGGGATCTCGGTCCGCCTCGCACGGAACTACCTCGAGAACCTCGGCGGGACGGCCGTCGACGACACGACCGTCGAAGCCGACGAGTGGCGCGTCGACCTCTCGGCGGAGAAAGTCGCGATCGGCCCCTCGATCGAACTGACCGAGATCACCGTCGCCTTCGAGGCCGACGACGGGTTCGGCGAGGAGAACTTCGAGCAGTTGATCGCGGACTTCTCCCGGAAAGCGATGCGGGCCGGCGGCTGATCAGACCGTCTCGAGGCTGTCGAGCACGCGCTGGGAGAACTCCACCTCGGTCATCTCGCCGGCCTCGAGCGCGTCGAACCAGTCGGCGTCCGCGCGCCACGCGCCTAGTTCCTCGTCAGCGAGGTCGGTGACCGTCGCCTCCACGTCCCGGACCGGCCAGTCGCGTCGATCGAACAGTTTTCGGAAGTCGTTGACCACGTCGCCCACCTGCTGGTGGGGGATCTCCCCGTGCTCATCGGCGGCGGTGGACTGGTAGGTCAGCTGGTAGGTGTCACCGTCGACGGCGACTGATTGGAGGTAGCAGCCGTGGTTCGTGAGGCGGGATTCGAGTGCGAACGTGCGGTCGTCGTCCATCATCGAGGGGAGGACGCCGCCGGGCATAGGCGTTGTCCCCGCGGCCCGGGAACCTTTAAGACGACTGAAGGATACCTTCGTCGCATGTCCCCCGACGCCGCCAGCGTCCGCGAGGACTTCCCGGTCCTCGACCGGGAGGTGAAGGGCGAACCGCTCACGTACCTCGACAACGCCGCGACCACCCAGACCCCGCGACAGGTGTACGATGTCTTCGAGGAGTTCTACGCCGGCTACAACGCGAACGTCCACCGCGGCATCCACGAACTCAGCCACGAGGCGTCGCTGGCCTACGAGGCCGCTCACGACCGCCTCGCCGAGTTCGTCGGCGCCGCCGGCGGCCGCGAGGAGATGATCTTCACCCGCAACACCACCGAGAGCATCAACCTCGTCGCTCACGGCCTCGCGCTCCCGGAGTTCGGCCCCGGCGACGCCGTCGTAACCACCGAGATGGAACACCACGCCTCGCTGGTCACCTGGCAGCAGGTCGCCAAGCGCACGGGCGCGGACCTGCGGTTCGTCCGGGTCACCGACGACGGCCACGTCGACGTGGAGCACGCCAAGTCGCTGATCGACGACGACGTGGAACTGGTGTCGGTCCCGCACGTGTCGAACGTGCTGGGGACGGTCACCCCCGTTTCCACGTTCGCCGAGTTGGCCCACGACGCCGGCGCGGTGCTGGTCGTCGACGGCGCCCAGTCCGCACCGACCCGTCCCGTCGACGTGGAGGAAATGGGCGCGGACTTCTTCGCGTTCTCGGGGCACAAGATGGCCGGGCCGACCGGGATCGGCGGGCTCTACGGCCGGAAGGACCTGCTCGAGGAGATGGAGCCGTTCCTCTACGGCGGCGAGATGATCCAGCACGTCACGTTCGACCGCTCGACGTGGAACGGCCTCCCCTGGAAGTTCGAGGCCGGGACGCCGCCGATCGCGGAGGGGATCGCGCTCGCGGCCGCCGCCGACTACCTCGACGACCTCGGGATGGAGTGGGTGCGCGACCACGAGAACCGGCTCGCGCAGTACGCCCTCGAGCGCCTGAACGCGCGCGACGACGTCGAGACGTACGGCCCGGGTCCGGGTGAGGAACGCACGGGACTGGTCGCGTTCAACGTCGACGGCGTCCACGGCCACGACCTCTCCTCGCTGCTGAACGACCGGGGGATCGCCGTCCGCGCGGGGGATCACTGTACCCAGCCGCTCCACGACCGCCTCGACGTGCCGGGATCGGTCCGGGCGTCGTTCTACGTCTACAACACCACCGAGGAGATCGACCGGCTGCTCGACGCCATCGACGACGCCGAGGCGAAGCTCGACGCCTACCTGCGCTCGGACCGCTACGCCGACCGGCTCTACGAGCACCACCGCAACCCGCACAACAGCGGCGGGCTGGCCGACCCGTCGCTGGTGAAGTCGTCCGAGGAGACCGCCTGTGGCGACGACGGCGAGTTCCACGTCGACATCGCGCCGGACGGCACGATCGAGCGGCTGGCCTTCGAGAGCGAGAGCTGTGCCGTGAGCCGGGCGGTGGCCAGCCTCGTCACCGAGTACCTGGAGGGTCGGACCGTCGCCGAGGCCGCCGAGATGAAGGGCGAGGTGGCGGCGATGCTCGACGGCCAGTTCCCCGACCTCCGACGGGACTGCGTGGTGGGGCCGGAGGAGGTGATCAGGGAGGCGGCCCAGGAGTATCTGGCGAGGGGGCGAGCCGTCGAAGACACCACCTCGGCGACGTAGACGACCTCTCGGCGCGCGACACCGCCTCGTACGTCGGACCACACGGTTATCCCTCGCCCGTGGATATCGCGATCAGACGAGGCTCTACCGATGCAGACATCTCCCGACACGGTCCGCGCACTCCACGTGGACCCGGACTCGTCGTTCGTGGACGCCGCCGCGACGCGTCTCGAGCGCGAGGACGATCGACTCGACGTGACGACGACGACCGACGCCGACGAGGCCCTGGCACTGCTCGAAAACGACGCGTTCGACTGCGTGATCGCCGACTACGACCTGCCGGAGACGACCGGCATCGAGCTCTTCCAGTCCGTCCGCGACCGCGACTCGGAGCTCCCGTTCCTCCTGTTCACCGGAGCGGGCTCGGAGGCGATCGCCAGCGACGCCCTCTCCGCGGGCGTGACCGACTACCTCCGGAAGGGGCGGGTGGACGACCAGTACGCGGAGCTGGCCGACCGCACTCTCGACGCCGTCAGGAGTGCTCGCCGGGACAGCGAGCCCGGGGGGGCCTGCAGCGACGGGACTCCCGGGTTCCTCCAACACGTCGTCGAGGCCGTCGGCGTCGGCGTCGCCGCCTACCGGGCGGACGGGACGTTCGCGTACGTCAACGAGACGTTCGCGTCGAACCTCGACGCCGACAGGAACACGTTCGACGACGTTCACGTGTGGGAGATCGCGCCCGAACTCGACCGCGAGGACTTCGACCGGTACTGGGCGTCGTTCTCCGTCGGGGACACCAAGACGACCGAGACAACCCACGCGTTCCGGGGCACCGAGGTGGCCGTGGAGACGGTGACGACCTGTACCGTCGTCGACGGGACGACGTACCACGTCGGGACGGCGCGGGACATCACCGAACGCAAGGAACGCGAGGAGCGGTTCCAAGCGTTCGTCGAACAGTCCAACGACATCCTCACCGTGCTCGACGGGAACGGGGTGTACAAGTACCAGAGCCCCTCGGCCAAGCGCATCCTCGGCTACGAACCCGGCGAACTCGTCGGCGAGAGCGCGTTCGAGCGTGTCCACCCGGACGACCGTGCGGACGTGGTCACCACGTTCCAGCAGGTGATGTCGAACCCGGGCCAGGATCTGAGCGTGGAGTATCGGTTCCGCCACGCCGACGGCTCGTGGCGCTGGCTGGAGTCCCGCGGAGTCAACGCCCCCGAAACCTCCGCCATCGACGGGTTCCTGATCAACAGCCGGGACGTGACCGAGCGCAAGGAACACGAGCGGCAGATCGGCGACCTCCACGACGCCACCCGGCAGATGGTGCAGGCGAGCGACGAGCGGGACGTGTGTGCGGTCGCCGTCGAGACGGCCGAGGAGGTGCTCGGACACTCGATCGCCGGGGTCTGGCTCCGCGACGAGACCGGGGACCGGCTCGAACCGGCCGCGACGACTGCGGGTGCCGAGGAGCGATTCGACGAGCTCCCGGTGTACACCGAGGGCAACAGCCTCTCGTGGGAGGCCTACGAGACCGGCGAGGCGAGGGTCGTCGACGATCTCGCGACCGAGTCCGGGCTGTACAACCCCGACAGCGAGGTTCGGAGCGAGATCATCGTCCCGCTGGGGGAGTACGGTGTGTTGAACGTCGGGTCCCCCGTGGACGACGCGTTCACCGACAACGAGGTGACGCTGGCGAAACTGCTGGCCGCGAACGCACAGGTCGCACTCGGCCGCAGCGAACGCGAGCGCCTGCTTGAACGCCAGACCGAGCAGATGGAGTTCTTCAACTCGATCCTCCGGCACGACGTGCTCAACGCGGTCACGGTGATCCGTGCCCGCGCCGAGTTCCTCGCGGACGAACTCGACGGCGAGCAGTTGCAGGACGCCGAGACGATCGTTCGGTGGAGCGACGACGTGACCGAGATCGTCCAGCGCGTCCGGACCGTGGTGGAGACGCTTGCCGGGGAGGGCGACCCGGAGCTCGAACCGGTCGACCTCGCCGCGGAGCTCCGGGCGGAAGTCGACCGCGTCCGGTCGACGTACCCCGAAGTCGACTTCGAGACGGGGATCCCCGAGGCGCAACCGGTGCTGGCGAACGACCTGCTGGGTGACGCGTTGGGCAACATCGTCACCAACGCCATCGAGCACAACGACACCGACGGGCTCCGAGTCTCGGTGAGCGTCGAACGAAACGACGGCGACGTGGTCGTCCGCATCGCGGACAACGGGACCGGCGTCCCGCCGGAGCGCAAGGACGCCATCTTCCGACGGGGGGAGACCGGCCACGCCAAGTCCACCGGTTCCGGCTTCGGCCTCTTCTTCGCCGACGCGATGGTCGAGGAGTACGGCGGCGACATCCGGGTCGAGGACAACGACGCCGGCGGTGCAACGTTCGAGGTTCGGCTCTCGGCGGTCGATCACGGGCCGTCGCCGTGACCCTCGCGGGCCGACAGGGTTCGAGGGCCACCTATATGCACGTGGCGGGGGCAGCAACCACTATGAGCGATACTGGTCCGCCCGTCGTGCTCGTCGTCGAGGACGAGCCCGACGTGGCCGAGACCTACCGCCGCTGGCTGCGTTCGACGTACGACGTTCGCGTTGCCGCCGACGGCCCGACGGCGATGGCGGAACTCGACGCCTCGGTCGACGTGGTCCTGCTGGATCGGATGATGCCCGAAATGGCCGGCGAGGAGGTGCTTCGGGAGATCCGCGACCGGGAGATGACCTGCCGGGTCGCGATGGTGACGGCGGTCGACCCGGACTTCGACGTCGTGGAGATGGGGTTCGACGCCTACGTCACCAAACCACCCGAACGCGACGAACTGATGGAGACGATCGAGCGGCTGCTGGATCGAGCCGAGGTCGACGACGACCTACAGCAGTACTACTCGTTGGTCGCGCGCCGGAGCACGCTCGAGGCCGAGAAAACCGAGGCGGAGCTGAACGACAGCCCGGAGTACGCGAACCTGGTCGACCGGATCGAGCGGCAACGCGAGGAGGTCGACGAGGAACTGGGAGACATGTCCACGGACACGGATTTCGTCGGCGCCGTCCGCGAGATCATGAACGACGAGGGGGAGCAGACAGAATGAGCACGCCGTACGACATCGACGAGGTGCTCCCGGCGGGGACGATCGAGACGTTGCCGGCGGGAACGAACGTCCTGATAACCGGGCCGGCGATGGTCGGGAAACGGGAGTTGGCGTTCCGACTGCTGGCGACGGGCCACGAGAAGGGTGAGGGCGTGCTGTGTGTGACAACCAGCGCCTCGGCGTCGAGCATGCTCGACGAGTTCGAGCGACGGGTGCCCACGCTCGATCGCGACCGTGTCGCGATCGTCGACTGCTCCGGGAGCGACAGTCAGCAGGCGATCCGGGAGATCGCGACCGAACGCGTCTCGTCGCCGGGCGATCTGACCGGGATCAGCATCGGCACCGCGAAACTCCTCCAGCGCTTCTCCAAGCAGAACGTCTCCGACGTCCGCCACGGGTTGGTGTCGATATCGACGCTGATCCAGTACCTCGACCTCAACACGGTGTTCAAGTTCCTCCACATCTACACCTCCCGGATCGAGGACACCGGCGGCCTCGGCGTGTTCACGCTCGAGGACGTTTCACACGACGCCAAGACCGTCAACACCATCACCAGCGAGTTCGACTGCGTGATCGAGCTCCGTGAGGGAGCGGACGGCCGAGAGGTCCGGGTGAAGGGGCTCCCGGGCGCCTCGCGCTCGTGGCGCGCGTTCGACTGAGTCGGCGAAGTCGGTCAGCGTCGAAGTCAGTCCGCTGGGGTCGCCTCGGCTGATCCCTGCCGCCGCTTCTCGTACCCATCTCGGAGTCCGAGTGCGACCGCGCCCAGCCCCAGTACCACCGCGACCAACTCGGCGATGCCGCCGACGACCGGGATCAGTCCCAGGAGCAGGAACCCGATCACCCCGACGAGGAGGGCGAACCAGCGGTGCTCCAGTCCGGCCAGCGAGAGCAGCCACGAGCCGACGGCGTACTTCCCGTAGACGCTCGCGATCCAGAGCGCGATCCCGTACGCGGCGAACCCGGCCAGCGAGAACGGGAGTCCGATGATCGTGACCGCCACGAGCACGAGGAGGACGGGGATACCGATCAACGCTAACAGGCCGGCGGCGGCGGTGACTGCCGGTGAGCTCCCCACCCGCGACGCGACGCCAGCCGAGAACCGGGGTGAGACGAGCAGGAGAACCGCGCCGAGTACCACGCTCGTCACGAACCCGAACGCGGTATCGAACCACGACGGGATCGAGAACCCACCGAAGCGGACCGTGTCGCCGCGGATGCTGTCGTCCTCGATCACGCCGCCGGCGACCGTCGCGCCGTCGCTCCGCGTGAACTGCTCGGCGTCGTAGCGGAACTCCCCGCCCACGTCGGCGTTCGGACCGAGGGTTACGGTGTCGCCCCCCGCCCGGACGTTGCCGCCGACCGTGCCGGCGACGGTGACGCTGCCGGCGCCCACGTCGAGGTTGCCGCGGATCGCACCGGTCTCCGTGAGGTCGAACGAGCCGGCGCCGACCTGGACGTCGCCCTCGACCGTCCCGGCGACGACGACGCTCCCGGCGGCACCCTGCACGTCGCCGGTGACTGTGCCGGACTCGGTGATCAGGATCGTCCCCGCGGTACCCGAGAGGTCGCCGTCGACGGTACCGCGAACCACGATGGTACCGGCGACGCCCTCGATGCCGTCGACTGTCTCGCCGGCGTCGATGACGATCGTCCCGCCGACCTGTCCGGTGGACTGCGCGGTGGCGATGCCGCTCGCGAGCGGGAGGAGGACGACGAGGACCGCCGTGAGGGCCACGATGCGACGACTCCGGCCGCTGTCAGGGGGGAGCATTCACCACGAGATGTGCGTTCCGACACATTAGTTCTTTGTAACTAACTGCTACCGTCGACTCAGCGGCGGAGGATACCGACGGGCAGCGAGGTGGACTCCCCGAATCGGGAGGCCGTCGCGTGCGTGCTCGAGCCATGTTCGGTGTGGCAGCGTGGGGTGCGAAGCGGGGGCCGGGACCACCGACACACTAATTGACCGATGCGACAGATAACGAGGTATGAACAACGCGTGTCAGGGTGAGAGCGATGGCCAGTAACGCCGACGAACCGGTGAAGACGATCTGTCCGTACTGCGGCGTGGGCTGTGGCATCCGCGTCCGCGAGGGCGAGGAGCGCGGCGATATGAACTTCATGCCCTGGGGCGACGCCCCGGTCAACGAGGGCAGCGTCTGCATCAAGGGCGGCGCGGCGACGCAGGTCGTCGACCACGAGGACCGCCTGACGGACCCCCTGATCAAGGAGGACGGCGAGTTCCGGGAGGCGACGTGGGACGAAGCTCTCAGTCGTGTCGTCGACGAGATGGAGTCGATCCGCGAGGAACACGGCCCCGACGGGATGGGCTTTTTCGGTTCCTCGAAGACGTTCAACGAGGAGAACTACCTGATCCAGAAGCTCGCGCGCCGGTACGGCACGAACCAGGTTGACAACTGCACCCGGATGTGCCACGCGTCGACGGTCTGGGCGCTGCGGACGAGCCTCGGCATGGGCGCGATGACCAACAGCATGGCCGACTTGGAGGACTCGGCGGACGTGCTGTGGATCCAGGGCGCGAACCCCGGCGAGCAGCACCCCATCGCCAACAGCCAGTACTTCCGGCAGGCGGTGCTGGAGGGCGCGACGGTGATCCAGGTCGACCCCCACGCCAACAAGACGACCGAGTCCTTCGACATCGAGGGGACCGACCGGCACATGCACCTCCAGTTGGAGCCGGGGACGGACATCCCGCTCCTGAACGTCGTGTTGAAGACGATCCTCGAGCGCCACGAGGCCGAGCCCGGCGCCGGCTGGATCGACGAGGAGTTCGTCGACGATCGCACGAAGGGGTTCGACCACCTGACGGAGACGCTCGAAGACTTCGACAAGCAGGCCGCCGCCGAGGAGTGTGGCGTCCCGCTCGAGGACATCGAACTCGCGGCCGAGAAGTACGCGAGGGCCAACGACGCCGCCATCTTCACCGGGATGGGGATGTCCCAGCACACCTGCGGCGTCGACAACGTCCAGAACGAGATCAACCTCGCGCTGATCACCGGGAACCTCGGCAAGCCCGGCGCCGGCGTGAACCCGCTGCGCGGCCAGAACAACGTCCAGGGCACCTGCGACGTGGGCGCGATGCCGAACGTCCTCCCGGGCTACCAGCTCGTCGACGACGACGAGGCCCGCGAGTCCGTCGAGGAGGTGTGGGGGTTCGAGATCCCGGCCGAGCCCGGCCTGACGAACGTCGAGATCTCCCACGCCATCGGCGACACGGTCCACGGCCTGTACGTGATGGGGGAGAACCCGATCATGAGCGAGCCCGACGGCAACCGGACCGAGCGGCGGTTCCGCGAGGACCTCGGCTTCCTCGTCGTCCAGGACATCTTCATGACCGAGACGGCCGAACTCGCCGACGTGGTGCTGCCGGCGACGACGTGGGCGGAGCGCGGCGGCACGGTCACCAACACCGACCGCCGCGTCCAGCGGATGCGCGGGGTCCACAAAGTCCACGAGAACACGCGCCACGACCTCGACATCCTCTGTGAGGTCGGGACGCGGCTGTTCGACGAGGGGTTCGACTTCGACGGCCCCGAGGACGTGTTCGAGGAGCTCCGCGAGGTCTGCCCCATCATGCACGGGATGACCTACGACGCGCTGGGGGAGGAGGGGATCCACTGGCCCTGCTACGAGGAGGGCGACGAGGGCGACTCCTACCTCTACGAGGAGTCGTTCGAGACGGAGGACGGCCTCGGCCGGATCGAGGGCGTCGTCCACCAGGAACCGAAGGAGACCCCCGACGAGGAGTACCCGCTCGTGCTCACCACCGCGCGGCTGGAGGAACACTACAACACCGGGACGATGAGTCGGCGCTCGCCGACGCTCTCCCGCCAGGAGCCGGAGAACTTCGTCGACGTGCATCCCAACGACGCCGAGCGCTACGGCATCGAGGACGGCGACGAGGTCGTGCTGCGCTCGCGCCGCGGGGAGATCACCGTCCGCGCGGACGTGACCGAGGACATCAAGGAGGGCGTCGTCTGGACGACGCCGCACTTCGCGTCGGCCTCGGCGAACCGGCTCACGAACGACGTGCTCGACGAACGGGCGAAGATCCCGGAGTACAAGGCGGCCGCCGCGGAGATCGAGGTCGACATCGAGCCCGCCGACGGCGGCGCCTCGGCGGACGACTGACCGCTCGCGGGGAGGCGATCGGAGCCGGCGGCGCCGTCTCAGGCCGCGGCGCCGACGTACGACCCGACCGACTCGACGATGTCGTCGGCGTCGTACTCGTCGTCGTCGACGTCGAACACCTGCTCGCCGTCGACGCGGACCTCGAACACGCCGCCGTCGCCCGTCACTAACGCGACGCGGTCGACCTGCTGGCCGTATTTCTCGAGGATCGCCGCTTCGAGTTCCTGTGCTCGCGAGAGGTGACCGCACGGGACGCAGTACTCGATTTCGACGGATACCATACCAGGTAGTGATAGCGGTTGGTTCGTGTTAAACCCCTTCATGGGGTGGGCCTCACAGATCCGGGACCGTCACGGTCTCGTTCCGCAACGGGTCCAGAGAGCGGACCGTTGACAGAGGAGATAGTGACGAGCAACGAGACCGGCTGGGCGTCCGTCTCGGCCGACTCAGGGGTCCTGTGTGCTACCACGAAGTAGGCGACCACCCGGCCAGTTCGTGTTCGACGACGTTGACGGCTCGGTGATGTTCACTGTGAATCCGACAACGTGAGACGAAGCACAGCATCAGTGGGGCTCTTGGACAGCGGGCGACTCCAGTATCGCCTTCCTCGAGGGACTGTTCGACTGAGCAACTCCAACCGCAGATGCGGCAACAACTCCGAACGGATCGCGTGGGCCTTGACGGTCCTGGCGTTCTCAGCGGCGTAACGGTGATGAGCGGCTTTGTGGTCGCCGCTGCATTCGTGCTCGGCATCCTCTCACCGTTCTACGGCAGCCGGTACGGTTTCCGGCTCTAGGAACAGCAGAACGGCGGGAAGCCATCGGGGCGTTTCGACCTGACCGCTCAACGACAGGGACCGAGATGACTGGGGGCGAAAGTAGACGACTGAACTGCTCTCGCTCCCGATCGGATTCTGTCTGTTCGCCCAGTTCTCCTCGCGTGGCGACGTGGCGGTCGGGTCGTTCTGCCTGGTCCGGAACGGATCGGCGTTTCTGATCGGCGTGTTCCCCATCATTCAGGGAGTACGGCCGCTCGTGATCCTTGATGGGGTGGTCATCGTCGAGGCCGTCTTCTCCGAGGGCAGACACGCGACGGACCTCGACGGGGTCACCAGCCTTCGAAAGAGGGTCGCCGGGTGATCCGACAGCGGATCGCTGCTAAACTCCGAAACAGAGAGACGGAACCACCAACACGATGACTGAGGTCGGGGGTGACCAGATCCGGTTTGACATCCCGCACACGGTTAGCAGGGACTGTGTCTCAACCTCGACGACGAGTTCGAGACTGTCGATCTCGGCGGTTCTGTGGGGATCTTGGATCGTGATAGGCATAGTGGGAGCCAATTAATACAGGTCTCCGATCCGTCGAACATTCGAGACAGTCCCCCAAGGACTTATTTGATAGTATAGTTATCTGATGGCGTGGACATCTCCTCATCGTCGCTCTCACGGTGGGAGTTCCTGGCGGTTGCCTGTATCCTTGGAGGTCTCTGTGTTGGTCTTGCCGTACTCCTTCCATCCCGATTGTTCGTCATCGTTCTTGCGATCACGAGTATGGTCCTCGTCTTCTACCTGAGTTCCGTGCTTATTCTTCACTACAGTGAGGCTCTTCCCGGCTGGATGGAATCAGTTCCAGTCTGGACGACGTTCTTCTTACCGCTCACTATCGTATACGTTCTCCTGACTCAACTCGAGATCGAGGTTCCTGTTGATACGCTCGTCTTGCTGTTCGGACTCATTCTCATTTTCTTCTACTACTGGCTCATTGTTCCACTCGCGCTCTACCAGCGACTTCGGGAACAATCTCGGGACGTCAATGTCGAAGAATGGCCCGAACTGAGTGTGCTGATTCCGGCATATAACGAAGCAGGATACATCGGCGACACACTGGAGTCGTTCCTCGCGGCTGATTATCCGCTCCCCAAATTGGACATCATTGTCATTGATGACGGGAGCACGGACTCCACGTACGAGGAAGCACAAGCGTACGCCGCAAGTGGTGTTACTGTTCTGCGGAAAGAGAACGGCGGGAAGCACTCCGCTCTCAACTACGGACTAAATCGGACTGACAGCCCGCTCGTGCTCACTGTCGACGCTGATTCAGTCATTGCGCCGGATGCCATCAAGAGTATCGTGCGGTCGTTCGAAGCGAACCCCGATGTCGGTGCCGTCGCCGGAAACGTGAAAGTCTCGAACCGTGGCAGCCTTATCACGGATCTCCAGGCACTCGAATATATCCTCGGAATCAATACGTTTCGACGCGTCTTCGATCTACTTGGCGTCGTCACGGTGGTTCCCGGGTGTCTCGGACTCTTCAGACGTGACGCTATTGAGACCGTCGGTCAGTACTCATCCGACACGCTCACCGAGGACTTTGACCTCACCATCGAGATTTTGAAGCGTGGTTTCAAAATCCATCACAGTAACGCAGTTGTCCAAACAGAAGCACCGGACACTTGGACGGACCTCTACCAGCAGCGTATCCGATGGTTCCGGGGAAACCTCCAGACGGTTTTGAAACACGGGCAGATATTTGTCCTCCCGGAGTTCGGAGTACTCCACCGCGTCGGCGCACCCTATCTTCTCTTCTCGATGTCGATCATTCCCGCCCTTGGCGTCATCGTCTTCGGCCTCGTTATCTGGTTCGTCATCCAAGGTGCGATCATGGAATTCCTCGGAATCACTGTCCTCTTCATGCTTCTCCAAGTTCTCCTCTCCTTGCTTGCAATCCACATCGAGGACGAGGACCTTTGGCTGGCTCGCTATGCGCCACTTTCGATCCTTGGCTATAAACAATTCCTCGATGGCGTCCTCCTGAAAAGCATCATTGACATCTTCAGATACGACGACGTTTCGTGGACGAGTCCTGAACGTATCCGGCAACGCGACGACTACGACGACTACGATGACTGAACTCCGTGCTACGATAAGAAACGGTTCCGGAGATCGGCGAAGTTAATCTGCTCTACGATGATATATAAATAATCAAGTGGGTCGGATAGGCTTCCAGTAGAACCTTGAAGGTCGGTATACTCTATATTTGTCTAATTGATGTTCTTCTAGGGTCAATTGACCGTTGGCTTCGTCTCAGGGGTGGCTCAAATCCTGCAGCGGTGATAAGAACACCTGTGTCGTGATCCAGAACCACTAGGAGGTGTAGATCGGGGGAATCCAGTCAAAGGACGTCGGTAATTTCGTGCATCGACGAAAGACGATAGGTCGGCGCCGGATCCGGTACCGTCGATGGATAACCCATGGGTACCCAAGCGGTTTGCACCCCGGCACGATGGGGACCAACGACGTCACCGTCGTGCCGATTACCCACGTAGATAGCCCGTTCAGGGGCGATCCCGAGTTCGTCGATCGCCATTTCGAAAGGTTCCGGACGGGGGCTTCGATTCGATCCCGGTCCCATGCCCACAACAGACCACAACCTCAAAACAATCTGCAATACCAAGCGTGGCTAATTTCGGTAGCTGAGTCTTTTCGGTCCCAGCGGTAATGAGTCCGACGGCGTATTGCTCCCGAACGTACTCTAACGCCTCCTTTGCCCATCCCGGAACGATACGGCGGTTGGATCAAGTACCTCGACCGTCGCTTTGGCAAGCTCCGGCGGGCAACTTGGATCGGCACCGACGTTCTCTGCAATAGCCCGGTATACGTTCTCGTGATGTTCTCTATCCGAGCTGGCATCGGGAAGTGCACTGTAGTCGACAGCGGATAGGTCGTTCAGATCGAAAAATTCTGGAACGTCCACCCGATCGAATATTGCTTCGTGTATCTCCTCGTCGGACTGGTCGGCAACACAAAGCGTTCCATCGAGGTCGAAACAGACAGCCTCAACGTCGACCATCCCGTGAACGTTTTCTCGATATGTTATCTAAACCTACTGTCTCTTCGACGGACTGCTTTTAGACCATCTGGCCGGTCGACTCGGGGGCGTGATTGGCGTGTCCCGGTCGCATCCCTCCGTAGCCAAGCAGAGGCCCGGACTCGGACCGTAGCCTGATTGAGAATCACGTTTCTAGACTCCGATACGGAGTCCCGGGATAACCCACGAGCAACAGCTACGACGAGGTCAGGACCCCCGACGGAACAGAGACCGCGACGGCCGCGGGAACCTCCTGAAGGAGCGCATCAGCGATGATGTAGTCCGCGAGCGGAAGAGCGGCGAAGCGGTGCTCAGGGGCTTCGACCACTGGCAGGGACTGATCCCCACCCCGAATTGGAAGCGCCGGCCGGCGGGTTCGGCGGGACTCGTTGCGGCCTCTCGGACAAGGACCACGGCTGGCTTGACCGCTACGGCCTCGCGTGGGACGCTCGTGCTCGTGAGGACCCACGCCATCGCTGGCAGAATCGGCCCGAGGACGTCGACTGGGGGTCGAAGTCGACGACACCAGCGTGAAAATAGGTAATAATAACAGAAAACGCACATACATCTGAAGAGTAGGCACAGATGACGGCCGACATCACGATTCACGACGCGTTCGTTCTCACAGTCGACCATCGGAATCGACTCTATGAACGAGGAACAGTGCTCATCGAGGACGGCGAGATCACTGAGGTGCGGTCGTCTCGGGACGATGATGCAGACATCACGGCCACCCACGTCATCGACGGTGATGGCACGCTCGTGATGCCGGGGCTGGTCAACGCCCACACCCATCTCGAACTGACGCCGCTGTTCGGCGCGTTCAGCGACCTCGACCTCGTGGAAATGATGGGCGGGATGACCGCAATTTTCGGACACATCGCCGAGGGGGAGTTCAATTACCTCACTGAGGCGGGGTACGAACTGGCGGCACTGAACTTCCTCACCGGCGGCGTCACCACGGTCAACTCGATGGACGTCCGCCCGAGAGCGGGCGCGGAGACGTTCGGCGAGGCGGGGCTCCGTGGGTTCTTCGGAACGGCGCTGTCTGATCTCTTCTGGGATGTGCCCGCCGACGAACAGTTCGCCCGCGCCCGTGCGTTCATTGAGGAGTATCACGACACGTACAACGGGCGGATTCGGGCGACGATAACCCCCCACGACGACTGGTCGTGTACACGCGAGCTGTGGGAACGGACTGCCGATCTCGCCGCCGAGTACCCCGACTTGCTCGTCCATACTCATCTGCTCGAACTCGAGGAGAGCAACACGATGGCGCGGTCGAACGGCGCGGCGGACTCGCTCGATCTGCTCGACGACGTCGGCCTCCTTGACGATAGACTGGTGGCTGCGCACTTCCGGCTCGCCGATGATGAGGATATCCGGCGCACGGCCGAGGCGGATGCATCGGTCGCGCATTGCCCGTCGATCTTCTGTCACTGGAACCCGGATGGAGACGTGCAGTGGACGCCGGTTCCGGAACTCCGAGCGGCCGACGTCGACGTCGGTCTTGGCATCGACGACCACTACTGGCACGACTCCTACAGTCTGTTCGGGGAGGCGCGACAGGCTCGGCTCGCAGCGAACCTCAAGCGTTCTACGGGCCAGTACGGCTCGATGGAACTGGTACGGATGCTCACCATCGAGGGCGCGAAGGCGCTCGGCATCGGTGACGAGATCGGCAGCATCGAACCCGGCAAGCGCGCCGACGTCATCCTCCTCGATGTCGAGAAGCCGAAGTTCACGCCACTGACCAACATTCCGGCGCAGGTCGCAAACAACGCGGCGCCCGCTGACGTGGAGACGGTCATCGTCGACGGCAACGTGCTGATGCGGGATAACGAAGTGAGGACGATGGACGCTACCGCGGTGCGCGCCCGCACCGAGACCGCGGTCGACCGTTTCGAGGACGAGACTGGTTGGGAACTCGGGATCGGTGAGAGCGAGCCGCCGAAGATGACGGACCTCGCTCGTGACCTCCCGAAGCGAGGCCCCAGCCAGTTGCTCGGACGCCTCGCGTTTCAGTCGGTCAAAGACGGATTCCCCGACCTCTGAAGTTGACCTCCTCGGAGCGCGTTTCGCGATCTATACGGCCGGGATGGGGGGGACACTCGTCCATCCGTACGTTCAGTGGGACGGTCTCTCGTGGTGCCGATGGACGACCTCCGTTCCTGTCACCAATGCGGTGCTGAATATAGCGGACATATTTATCACCGTGAGTTTTTAACACGTCATAGAGTTCCAGCGATGAGTCTTCTCGAATTCGTCGATGAAACCGAGGGGAGGGAACTGTCGCTTGCCGTGGTTAACAGGCAAGCACCGCGTCCGCTTCAGCAAATGTTGGAACGGATGTTCGTCGGCCAGGAGGTCGATGTTCGAGATATCGAAATCGAGGAGGAGGTACAGGACATGGTGTACCTCCTCGACGGGGAGGATATCGTTGCAAAATCCCCGTTGGCTGCGGTACAAGAATCGATCCTGTTGGTCAATTCTGACCTCTACGTAACGGGCGCACGGGAACTCGACGCGGTCGACTTGCCTGCCGTTATCGAAGGGTTGGAAAACGTCCCGTTCCGGCTGCGAGGCTATCCCGAATCGAACAAAGAGAAACTCCTCCTCATTACGGTATCACGGTATATCGAACGGTTAGCGCTGGAGAACGATGGCGGAACTCACCGGGCCTCGTTTCAGCGCCTCTCACGCATCAACGACGAACAGGGAACCAGAGCCGTGTATGAGCGGTTAGCCCAAACCGACACGGACACCCACGTCTACGGAATGCCCGACTGGACACCCCCACCGGAATTCGAAGTGACGATGCACGGCGGCTGGGACGGCGACTTTCGAGATTCGTGGTTCGTCGTCCACGTTCCGGAGGATGACTCGCTCCCCCACGCGGCGCTCGTCGCTATCGAAGTCGAGTCACGCACCTGGAAGGGGCTCTGGACGTACGATATAGACACGGTTCGAGAGATCAATCGACATATCGAACGAGAACTGTAGGCTGTTGGCCCAACAGTGATGGATACCTACACCTGTTCACCGGCTGTTTCACTCCAGATTCGAGGGTGAGAACTGCCCCGATGTGGTGAGCACCGTCGGTGAGGACGAGGGACTCACCGCCGATCTCGGGCGCTAATTGGCCGACATGCATCGTCGACAACGTGGGAGATATCGCTCATCTATTCACCAGCGAACTCAACGCCCGTGATCTCGAAGCGTGCACCCCCGTCGGAGCCTTCAGTCACGTTGATCTCCCAGTCATGGGCTTCGACGATCTGCTCGACAATACTCAACCCGAAGCCAGTCCCCTCTTCGTTTGTCGAGTATCCCATATCGAAGACCTCCTCGCGCTCACTCTCGGGGATCCCCGCGCCGTCGTCTTCAATGTAGAAACCGTCGTCCAATTCACCGACGATCACCGTCACGTCGTCGTCGCCGTGTTCGACCGCGTTGCGGATGAGGTTCTCAAACACTTGCTTCAGGCGGCTCTCGTCAGCGTAGACCGCTCGATTAACCTGTGTTGCAAGCGTCGCCTCCGTCGTCTCGACGTTCGTCCAACACCGTTCGGCTATCGTCGTGAGATCGACGGGTTCGAGGTCAGTGACGGTCTCGCCTTCACGTGATAGTGTCAGGAGATCGTCGATCAAGGCATCCATCCGATCCAGCGCGCGGGCTACGGGTTCTAAGTGCTCGCTGTCGTACTCCTCCCGGGCTAGTTCCAGCCGGCCCTCAGCCACGTTCAACGGGTTCCGGAGATCGTGGGAAACGATACTGGCGAACTGGTCAAGCCGGTCCTTCTGTGCCTCTAAGCGTCGCGTGCGGTCCCGGAGGGTTGCCTCTCGGTCGTTCCGATCGAGAACCGCAGTCACGATCGTCGCGAAGATCTCGATGAGGGCGACGTCGCCCTCGTCAAACGCGTGGGGGTTCGGCGAGGACGTAATGAACAGTCCGTGGTCGCCAAGCGGCTGGATGATCCCGCTCCGACTGGGTGTTTTCACCCCGGGGATCCCGTCGGCATCGTGCGTGTCCTCGATCACGACTGTCTCGCCCGCTTCGAAGATCTCCCAGTTGACGGCGTCAGCCGATCGTTCCGGGTCCGTCCGCTCGTAGGCCGGCGCTTCCCCGAGGTGTTCGCGGACCTCGTCGGTTACGGCGGTTGGTTCGAGCACGGTTCGCTCGTCGTCGGCGAGATGAACCCCACTGAGCGATAGCCCGAGGACGTCGTGTGCGGTAGTAACGGCGATGTCCGCTATCTCCTTCCGGGTGGACGCGCGAATCAGCTCTTCCGTCCGGTGTTGGAGCTCACGAAGCGTCTGTTCACGCCGTTTCCGTTCCGTGACATCCCGTGAGAACCCGATCACGTGATCAGTCCCGGTCGCGGTCTCGAACGGCGTTAATCGGAGTTCGATCACACCGAGGTCGCCCGGAACGTCGGGCGTCAACTCGATACTCACTTCGTCCGTCTCACCGCGAACGATCGCCTCTATCCCCTCCTCGATCGTCGCCACTTCCTCCCCGGTGAGCGTGCCGATCTCAGTGTACATCGAGACGTGTTCGCCCACCCAATCCGCCTGTGGGACCCCGGAGATGTCGGCAATACGTTGGTTCACGAACTCGATGGTCCCGTCGGCGGTGAAGATGGAGATCCCGTCCTCGGTGTTCTCGACGATCGCCTCGTAGCGTTCGAGATCGCGTTCGCGCGTTTTTCGTTCGGAGATGTTCCGACTGATCACGACGAACCGGGTCTCCCCGTCCAGGGAGAGCCGTCTGAGGTTAACTTCGACGGGGAACGTCGAGCCATCACGACGCTGATAGACGCCCTCGAACTTCCGTTGATTCCCGGTCTCCATCTCCCTCCAGAGCGAGCGTGCCTCGTCGGGATCGATTGCCTGGTCGAGATTCCACACCTTCGTCCCGGTGAGTTCTTCCCTGTCGTACCCCGTCTCCTCGCACAAGCGCGAATTTGGGTCGATGATGTTTCCCTTCGCGTCGTGAACGTTGATCATATCGGGGGAATGTTCGAAGAGGGCCTGGAGTCGGGCCGTGGTGTGTTCGAGGCGATTCTCGCGTTTTTCGCGCTCGGTGATGTCACGGCCGGAGATCAGCAGGGAGACTACCTCGCCAGTGTCGTTTCTCACAGGCCGGAAGACGCCGCTGATGACGAGATGATCACCGACTGCTTCGGAGAGGTCAATCTCGAACTCGACGTACTCGCCAGCAGCCGCCTGATCGACCCACTCGCGGACCTCTCGTTGGAGCCTTTCGTCGCCGGTAAACCACGGGGTCTCCCAGAACAGCCGGTCCGTCACAGCTTCCAACTCGGCGTCAATATATCCCACTGCGGTCTCGTTGATGTCGATAATCCCCCCGTCAGTATCGATCAAGCCGACGAGGATATTCGGGTCGTTAAACATCGCTTCGAACCGGCGTTCAGCGCGTCGGAGCTCTCGTTCGCGCTCTTTCCGTTCCGTGATGTCACGGACAACACCGACGGCTCCTTCAACCGACCCATCGACAGTGAGCGGGGTCATCCGGAACTCTACCTGGGCGTATCCGTGATCGGGAAACCGGGCGTCGATTTCCCCTGATAGTTGGTCTCGCTGGCCGTCGAGAAGCGCTTGATAGGGGTCCCCGTCTTCGATTTGCTCTCGAATGGCGGCGATGAGACCGCTTTCTTCGCCCTCGAGTGCTTCACGAGACGTGTCGTACCAGTCGGCCAGATACTCGTTGACGGTCCTGAATCGGCCATCCTCGTCGTAGATACAGGCGGCCTCTTGCATCGAGTTGACCATGTGTTTGTACCGGCGGAGCTCGTTGTTCCGCTCAGCCAGCCTCTGCTGTGATCGGTACGATTCGACGACGTTGGTGATGCGGTTGGCTAGGACCGTGTATTGGTCAGTTCCACTCTCCTTCTCGAGGTAATCAGTAACGCCAGCGGAGATCGCCTCGGAGGCGACCTCCTCTGACCCCTTGCCGGTGTAGAGGATAAACGGGAGATCCGGATACTCGGCCCGAACGACTTCTAAAAATTCGATGCCGTTCTGGCCAGGCATATCGTAGTCAGAAACGATACAATCCACGTCGTACTCAGCCAGCATCTCCCGCCCGACCTCGGCGTTCGTCGCGGTTCGAACTGTGATCCGACCGTCCTCCCGTTCCAGAAAGGTTGCGGCCATGTCGGTCAGGTTCGGATCGTCATCGACATGGAGAACGCAGATCGAGTCACTCATCCCGCTCATACACAGTCGAATACGAGAACGGCGGGGGTAAGTAGCTATGTGTCAATTAAGCCCCCCTGAACGACTGTATCATACTGCGTGCTGATTCAGCGGCGTCGCGTACCCGTAAACAAGATCTGCCAAGACGTTCAGTGATACGTTGGAACGCCTACTGAGCGGGTTGTTCAGTCGAACACCGCTGAATCCCCCCTCGTGAGGACGTTTCCGTGGCACGCCCGGAGTGAACAGCCACTTTGATTGAGAGAGGGGGCTACCTACTACCTAGAACCGTGGAGCAAATCAGCGTTCTGGCGGTCACGGCTGACAGGGAATTCACCGCCGCCTGTGAGCGCGTGCTTCCGGAGCACGGCGATATCCGGGTCGTCTCCGCAACGTCGGTCGGGGAGGCGATCGACGTGTTGGACAGAGAGACGCAGGTCGATTGCGTTATCAGCGATCACGACCTCCCGGACACGGACGGCGTCGCGTTCCTTGAAGCCGTGCGTGCACAAGCTCCGACACTTCCGTTCATCCTCTTCACGAGCGAGGGGGGCGAAGGGGTCGCCAGTCGCGCCATCTCCGCCGGGGTCACCGACTATCTCATCAAGGAACGCCACGAGAACCAGTGGGGTCGCCTTGCGACGCTCATCACCGACGCAGTCAGATACTACCGCGACCAGCGTGACATCGTCGACACGGAAACACGAGCGAAAACACTCCTCAACGCCGCACACGACATCGTTGGGATCGTTCGCGACGGTGAGATAGCGTATCTCAACGATACTGGTGTTACCGAAATTTACGACGGCGACCGGAGCCGGATAGCGAACGACTCCGTAGCGGACGTTCTCCTCTCGGACGACGGCACTCCGATCAGAGATCTCCTTGACGCGGTACAGTCAGGCTCTCGGACGCTCGACCACCGTAACGGGAACCTCATCGCTGCGAACGGGATACGTACCCCGGTTGAGATTACCGCGGCCAAGGTGACGTGGACCGAAATCCCGGCGGTCATTCTCGTTCTCCGGGATGTTAGCGACCGTCGAGAACGAAAGCGGAAACTGCGCCTCACGAATCGGGCCATCGACGAAGCGCCCGTCGGCATCACGATAGCTGACGCCACCGAACCGGACAATCCGCTCATCTACGCGAACGACAAGTTCTCTGAATTGACTGGCTATCGGCAGGAAGAGACACTCGAACGGAACTGTCGATTCCTCCAAGGTGAGAACACCGACCCTCGCCCAGTCGCCGAGATGCGTGAGGCCATCGACGCCGAAGAACCCGTAACCGTCGAACTGCGGAACTACCGCAAGGACGGCACGGAGTTCTGGAACCGCGTGACGATCGCTCCGGTTACCGACCATATGGGTGAGGTCACGCACTACGTCGGGTTCCAAGAGGACGTGACCGAACGCGTCGAGTACCAGCAGATGCTCCGTCGGTTCCAGCGAGCGGTCGAATCGGCCGGCCACGCGATCTACATGACTGATCAGGACGGGACCATCACGTACGTAAATCCGGCCTTCGAACGGGTGACCGGCTACGACAGCGACGAGGTCGTCGGCCAGACGCCGCACGTTCTCCACTCCGGCGAGATGTCCGACGAGTACTACGACCGGTTGTGGGCGACCATCTCCAGCGGAAACGTTTGGGAGGAAGAGATCCAGGACCGGCGGAAATCAGGTGACGTGTACTATGCCCACCAGACGATCGCCCCATTGACTGACGACGACGGAGAAATCGAAGCGTACGTCGCCATCCAGCAGGACATCACTGACCGCAAGGAGCGGGAGTTCCGGCTCCGACAGTACGAATCCGCGGTTGAAGGTGCCAAGGAGTTAATCGCCGCGATAGACGAAGAAAAGCACTACCTCTTTGCCAACGAGGCATACCGCGACTTCCACGGCCTCGATACCGAGTCGCTGACCGAGCTGATGCTCGACGACGGCATCGGTTCGGATACCTACGAAACGGTCGAACCATACCTGGAGCGAGCGTTCGACGGCGAGACAGTCCAGTACCGGATGACGCGATCACGGCCGGAACGAGCGGACCGCACGTTCGACATCCGATATTACCCGCTCGAAGACGACACTGGCCACGTCGAGGGGATCGTCGCGACGATGCGTGATCTGACCGAACAGATCGAGCGGGAACAACACATTGCGTCCCTCGATCGGATGCTACGGCATACCCTTCACAACGAACTGAACGTGATCCTGGGTCACGCGGAGATGCTTCAAGCTCAGGGGTCGGATGAGGTGGTCGAGGTAGGCACGACGATCGAAAGAGTGGCCGGTCGCATCCTCGAACAGACGGATAAGCAGCACGAGATCGTTGAACTCCTCTCAAACCAGTCGGATCCAACACACCTCAACCTCGCCGACGTTGTGGATACCGCTGTCGAACGTGTGACGACGGAGCATCCGGACGCAGAGATCACGGTCGAAGTGCCGGCGGACGTACAGCTGCTGTCGATTCCGGAGCTACAACGGGCCATCGAAGAACTCGTCGAGAACGCGATCGCGCATACCGGCGACGGGCCAGCGAAAGTGGGGGTGACGGCAACGAAACACGGGACGGTGGTTGAACTCCACGTTACAGATAACGGGCCGGGGATCCCACCGGAAGAACGAAGCGTGATTTCGGGAGATGCAGACATCGACTCGTTGACACACAGTAGCGGGATGGGGCTGTGGCTCGTCAAACGGATCGTGTCCCGAACGGATGGCGATATCCGATTCGACGACGCTGAACCCACCGGGAGTGTCGTTACGCTTCAACTACCATTCAATACGTAGAACCGAGATCGAGTCACAGTCAGCTGAGTCCTCTGGAGGGGTATGGACCAACTACTCCCCAAAAATCCTCTGAGCGTTTAGCGGCACCACATCGAAGGCAGACTCGTAGTTCTTCGCTAGAGCAAAACGTCTCAATCCCCATGTACCGCTGGTTCGACGCCCAATTTTACGGATGGTAGATGATCGAGCCGGTGGGAATATCACGACGAAATCACGAGAGTGGCGCATGGTTACCGTTGAACCCCGTTATTGTCACCAATGTGGGAGCGAACTGGTTACCCGAGAAGTTCACGGTCGAACGAGGAAAGTTTGCCCGGAGTGCGGCTTTCGGCACTTCTTGAACGCCGTGCCTGCGGTCGATGTCGTCGTTCTGGATGGCGATTCAGTGCTACTAATGAACCCCGTCTCGAAGGCTGACTGGGAGTTTCCCGGGGGGAACCCGGAAGCTGACGAAGAGCCGATAGACGCCGCAGTATGTGAACTGGCGGAGGAAACCGGAATTGAGGCTGACGCATCCGACGTCGAGCTACTCACCGTCACGCACTCCGAACACCTTGATCGCCACTACAACCTGATCACGTATCTCCTCGAATACGAAAGGGCGGGTGGAACATTAACGGCTGGTGTGGAAGCCGAGGAGCTCGAATTCTGGACGATCGACCGAATCCTTTCCTCACCCACCGAGACGAGACAAGTCGACCGTGACGTGTTGCGGTCCACGATCAACGAGTAACCACCCTCCTTGCCGGCTGTTTCACACCCACTTAGTCGGTGAGAACTCGACGTGATGAGTGGTTCCGTAAGTACAGAAGGAGCAAGTACCAAATGGCAGGTGAGACACACACCGTCCAGTACAGTTAGTAAACGGCGTGGTTGGACAGATCGTCCGGCGGAAGTGGGACCTCTGTCGGATACAGTTATGACGGAGAGGTGAAAACCAGACGGACGGACACCGATGCTGCGTGAACAGGTCGATCAGAATCCCCTTCTGACGTTCTTCGTCGTCACATTTGGGTGGACGTGGGGGTGGGACGCTCTATATTTCACCTTCGGGTGGTGGGATACGGTTCCGACGACGTTCCCACGGCAGTGGGGCGTTCCGATTGGTGCGATAGTCGTCGTCTGGGCAAGTGAAGTCTCACTGCAGTCTTGGCTCCGGAACGTTCTCGATTGGCGGGTTCGCCCCTCCCTGTATCTCGTCGCCTTGCTCGTTCCCTTCGCGATTACGAACGTACGGGAAGTGTTTCGGGCACTGGGTGGCGGGTCACTGGCTTACGCTCCCCCGGGAGCGCTGTACCTCATCCTGCTCTTCCTTTTCGCCAACACACTCCTTTTCGGCGGGGTCGAGGAGATCGGCTGGCGCGGGTTTCTCCAACCGAGACTGCAAGAACACACGTCAGTCCTGACTGCGGGGATCGGGATCGGGGTGGTTTGGTGGGCGTGGCATCTCCCGTTGTTCCTCGGACACCGCAACTTCGTTCTCGAGCCGGTGCCCCTCCTAGCGTACACGGTATTCGTGATCGGCGCGTCAGTCGCGTTCGGTGCGTTCGTCAACGTCACGGGCGGCAGCGTCCTCCCGGTGATGGTGATGCACGCGTCGACGAACGTTGGTGCACTTCTAGAGGGGTCCGGGGGCACGCTGGACAGTTCGGCGCTGCTCACCCTCGTCGTCGGATCAGGGTCGTGGTGGTTGATAGTCTTCGCGCTCGTCGTCCTATTCGGGCGGTCCTTGACACCGGAATTCAGGTCCCACAGCGGTCCTCGTGTCGACCCGTAATGGGTTCTTTCTACTGTAACGATTTGCCTCACGAAGGGTCGTCTGAAACGCAGGACGGCGCCGTTAGCGCGTGCTGCGGCCGTCGCTTCGATCCCCCACTGCAGCACGGTCGGGTTCGACCACCGAGATGGCTACTCGTGCGATCAGGGCTGTTCGTACTCGACACCGCTGATCACGAAGCGAGCACCACCGGCAGAGCCCTCTTCCACACGTATGTCCCATCCGTGAACTTCGACAGCCCGCTCGACGATACTCAGTCCGAGTCCGGTCCCATCGGAATCCGACGAGTGGCCTTCCTCGAATACGGTCGACCGGTCCGACACTGGAATCCCGGGACCGGTGTCCTCGACGTAGAAACCGTCGTCCCGGTTCCCGACGGTCACGGAGACGCCATCGCCGCCGTGTTCATACGCGTTGCCAAACAGGTTCTCGAAGACCTGTTTGAGACGGGTCTCGTCGGCGCGTATCGTCCCTTCCAGGCGGTTGGTGAACGTCGCGTCGGCCGTGTCGACGCTGCCCCAACAGTTGTTCACGATCGTCGCGAGGTCGATCAGTTCGCGCTCTTCGACGGCCGTTTCGGATTGTGACAGGGAGAGCACGTCCTCGATGAGCGTTTCAATACGACCGAGGGCAGATTCGACGTGGTCGAGGTGGTCCCACTCTCCCGATTCTCGAGCGAGAGTGAGTCGGCCCTGTGCCACGTTTAGCGGGTTCCTGAGGTCGTGGCTGACCATGCTGGCGAACCGCTCGCGTTCCCTGCGATTGGTGACGTTCTGGGTCATCGCTATCCCTGCGTAGACCGCACCGTCGGTGTCCTCGACGGGAACGGTCTGTACCTGGTAGGTTCGATTCATGAAGGGGAGTTCCTTCCGCTGGGACTCCCCGTCGAGTGCAGCCTGGCACATCTCGATGAAGGGCGACGGGATCTCGCCGTCGAGCGCTTCCCGGACGTGTAGCCCTTCGAGACCCGCAGGATCGAGGCCGGCGTCTTCGAGTCCCTTGCCAGCGGCGACCTGAAACCGCATGTCGGAATCGAACAGGAAGACGCCACCGTTGGGGAAATTCTCGGCAACGATGCGATAGCGTTCCTGGGTCTGTTCGAGTTCACGTTTGCGTGCTTTCTCCTCGCTCACGTCTGTTGTGACCGCGATCAGTCCGGTAACCGAATCGGCCTCACCTCGCAACGGTGCCGCGGAGATTCGCAGATCGACGGTCGTGTCGTCGCCCGTCTGGCGCTGGACCTCGAGGTTACGGATAGTCTCCCCTGCCAGGACGCGTTCGAGGCGTTCTTCGAAGTCGGAAGCCTGGGAAGGGTTAAACAGGTCGAGGGAGTGGATTCGCTCACCGAGAACGGCCTCCGCCTCGAACTCGAACACCTCCGCGGCCGCGTTATTCCACAGTTGGATGGCTCCAGTGGCATCGAGTGCCAGTATCGGCTCGGGGGAAAGGTTGACCATGGTTTCGAGCCGGTTCGCCGTCGCCTGGAGGACTCGTTCGCGTTCCTTGCGCTCGCTTATGTCGCGGCTGACGATGAGATGCTGGCCGGGGACGATGTCGGTTTTGGCCGTGTACTCGATGGGGCTGACCCCGCCGTCGGGACTGACGATGTCCAGTTCGTCGCGTTTCATCTTGCTGGACTGGATCTCCCCCCATTCTGCCTCGAAGTCGAACTCACTGGGGAGGAACTCCTGCATCGACCGTCCGAGCAACGCCTGTCGGTCCTCGCCATAGATGCGGGCGGCTTCCGCGTTGACAGCCAGAATCCGCGCCGAATCGTCAGTGATCGTCATGCCGTCACCTGCCTCCTCGAAGCTCGCTTTGTACTGGTCGCGCGCGCGACTGAGTTCGGTCAGTTGGTCGTCATTGCTGCCCATCGGCCCCCGTGGTACGGTGATCGTCAACGTCGTTCCGTCGTCAGTGATTGCCGGAGTGATCGTCCCATCGTTACTACTGACGATCCAGTGCGCCAGCCACAGACCCAGTCCAGAACCGTGTTTCAGCGGGGTCTCCTCACCGGTCTCGAGCACGTCGGCTTCGTCGCGGGACAGCCCCGGCCCGTCGTCTGTTATCCGGATTTCGACCGCCTTCGGAACGGTCTCTACGGTGACGGTGACGGTCGGGGAATCACTACCGTGCTTGGCGGCGTTTTCGATGAGTTCCTCGACCGCCCGCCCGAAACTCGTCAGTATCGACGCCTGCGCCTCTTGTTCGGCCGCTATCGTAACGTTCGCGTTCGGGTACGACTGTTCGACGGAGTTCACGCAATCACGCACGAGTGAAACGATGTCGGCGGGCTCCCGCTCCTGGTCAACGGCAATAACAGAGCTCAACTGGCGGGCTTTCTCACTCAATTCGAGGATCGAATCGATCTTCTGGAGGGCCATTTGCCTCATGGTATCGTTGTCCCGTTTGCCGCCCACGAGCTGGGTGTACCCACGGATGACGGTCATCCCGTTGCGGAGGTTGTGTCGAAGCACCCTGTTGAGCACGACGGCGAGGTTGGTCTGTTGGTGGAGTTGTGCCTCGTGTCGCTCCCGTTCGAGTTCGCGTTCGAGCATCTGGGCAATGAGTTCGGCAAACATCGTCTCATCCTCACTGAACTGCTCTTTCCGGGGGTTCTCAGCGACGAAGCAGACCGTTCCGTACGGCTTCCCGTCGAGGATGAGCTTCGTCCCGTGATAGCAGTGCAGTCCGTGCTGCTGGAACGCTGGATCGTCAGCCCAGCCCTGGTTCGGGGCCTCACTGACTGCGATCGGGGCGTCCGCCTCGATCGTTCGCCGACAGTACGTTGTGCCGAGGTCTAGTTCGAGCCCCGGCGGGAAGTCGCCACCCGGTCCGTCGGTACTGACTATCGCCTCCCAGTGCCCGGTCTGCTGGTCGATCTGCGTGAGATGTCCGTTGTCCGCATCGAGATACCGTCTGCCGAGTTCGAGAGCCCCTCGTGCTTTCTGTTCGAAGGTGTTCTCGCTCCGTAGCAACTCGTAGAGGTCGCGTCTCGCTTGCTGTCCGGACTCGCTCATCGCAGTGGCCGGGGTGGGAAACCTTTCGCGAATCCCGTTCTCGAGCGCCGACAACTCGGAGGAGTTCCCGCCATCACACCGCTTGCGGGGACCCTGTCGCTGTGGGTGATCTCCATCGTGTACCCTACTCGCTCGTCCGACGGATGCCGATTCGGCTTGGTCTACCAAGATGAATAACATGCCACCGAACCGTTCGGTGATCCCAGGTGCCAAGCGCGGCGCTGTTGGCCTGCCGGAAGCGCCAGCGGCTCGGGTCACGTCGCGGTTGACGAGACCGTGATCCGGCTCGACGACGAACGGTTCTGGCTGTATGCGGCGGTCGATTCCGACACGAACCGCTTGCTCCACGTCAAGCTCTCTCCGACCAGCAATCAAACGATTACCGAGATGTTCGTCGCTGAACTCCGCGACAAACGTCTCGTCGATGATGCACTCTTTCTCGTCGATTCTGCACCGTGGCTGCAAGCAGCTCTCCACCGGCACGACCTCGATTGCAGATACGAGAAACACGGTAATCGGAACCGCGTCGAACGTGTCTCTCGAGAGCTAAAACGCCGAACCGACCGGTTCTCAAACTGTTTCAGCCATGCCGACGCAAACACCGTCGAAAATTGGCTTCAATCGTTCGCCTTCGCATGGAACCAGCTTGTCTGAACACTCCCCCCAACAGAGCGGAAAGAGTTATTTCGGGACGTGAACCCGGGAGTTCGAATGATGTTTCGATCACCAATTGTGTTGGTTGACAACGCCACGGCCGTATTGTCGCATCGCACGTAACAGTGGTCGTGCAGACACGCGTCGGAGTATCGATTTCTTCGGAGGTGTACTGCCGGCGAGTGACGTTTCCCAGCCAGTACGGGTCTGCAGGCGTTCCCGTTCTCGCGTGGCGGCTGTGCGAACGCGCTCGACGTCCATCGATCGGACCGCCCGTTCCTCCATCAGGACCTCACCGTCAACGACGACCGTCTCGACATCCCCCGCAGTGACCGAGTTCGTCAGCACCGACGGGAGATTGCTGTATGGCTGGTGGCGGGGGGTATCGACATCGATTATGGCCAAGTCGGCGCGTTTCCCCGGTTCGAGGCTCCCGATCTGGTCGTCGAGACCAAGCGCACGTGCGGCGTCGATGGTAAGCATTTCGAGGAGGTCGTACGAGGACCATTGCTGGGCTCCGTATTGGAAGTTCGACAACATTCGGGCGTGTTTGGCTTCCTGGATGAGGTCCCAGGAATCGAACCAGAACGGATCGTCCAGGCCGATGACGACGTTCGCGTCGAACTCTCGAAGCGCCGGGAGCGGGAACCAGGTTCGATTCCCGGCCTGAAAGTAACTGTACACCGTCGGACAGTGAAGCACGTGCGCGCCGGCGTCGGCGATCCGTCGCGCGTCGTCCCGGTTTGCGTGCAGTAGGTGAGTGAGCAGCGTTCGCTCATCGAGGAGGCCGTATCGGTCGAGCAGGTCGAGCGGGTCGTCGGCACCGCTTCCCGCCGCCATGGTGTCGGCCTCAGCCGAGTCGTACAGGTGAGTGTGGAGACGCAAGTCGGGGTAGTCGGCTCGCAGTTCAGCCACACCCTCCCAGAGTTCCCGCGAACAGCCGGCTTCACCGCCCGGTGCGATACTTGCGGTGACACGCCCCTCGTAGCTGTCGTGGTAGGTATCGATGAACCGACGGGCGTCCGCGAGTTGTTCGGACGCGGAGGCGGGGTTGACGAAGTCTGCAAGCTCCGGGCCGATCACACCGCGTACCCCGGATTCACCGACGGCTTCCGCCCCGAGCTCCGGCGTGAAGTCCATCGCGTTGACCGTCGTGACGCCGTGTGTGAGTTGCCGCAGGCAGGCGAGTTCCCACGCGGCTTCGAAGAACGATTCGCCCAGGGTCGGTTCGGCGGTGTGGTACAACGCGAAGGCCTCTTTGAGCAGTTCACTGCCGTCGAGCTCGCTGAACAACCCCTGGACGAGCGTGAAATCGGTGTGGCGGTGGGCGTCAATGAGGCCAGGAATCACGATCTTGCCGCTGGCGTCGATCACATGCTCTGCAGTTGAGTCCCGATCCGCGGGGTCAGTCGGTTCGACTGACGAAATAGTTCCGTCCGTCACCCGAATAGAGCCGTTCTTCAGTATCTGATTCTCTCGATTCACCGTGACGACGGTCGCATCGTGAATCAGGAGATCAGTCATTAGCCGATGTGTTCGTCGGCTCACCTCAATAACATATTGGCACGTCTCTGCTGAATGTGCGTCCTATACTCACCAACCTGGGCTAACGATCAACGAGATCTGGCGGGGTCACTGTCGATCAGTTCGCAGGTTCGTTCTGACGGTTGATTCATTTGATCCAGGGTGAAATCAAACCCTGGCGAATAGTTCTTTGACACCCTCTCATCGAGTAAGAGCGTCGAATACCCGCTCCTCGATCTTTCGCAGGTGCTCCCCCGCGGTGGTGGGCGCAATCCCGATGCGCTCAGCTACGTCGCGTTGCGTTGCTTCCCGAGGTGCATTATAGAAACCAACGTCAACAGCGGCTTCAAGCACCTCCTGCTGGCGTGTCGTCAATACCCGACGGAGGGAATCTGTATCTGGATCGTAGCTCCCGGTTTCAACAATTTCGAACGAGAGCGAAAGTTCCTCATCGACACGGTGAAAGACGTCTTGAAACGCCGAGTCGCTCCCCACAAAGGTGACTCGAACCGACCCATCAGCATTGATTGGAACTGGAGTCTCGATGACAACATGTGACCCACGCTCGAGTTCGAGCAAGCGCCGTGTCTCGGTTGAGGGTTCGAACTGGTTCACTGCCATCCACCGGTCGACTCCAGAGACGAGATACTCGTCGACGAGCGAGGACTCGGACATGATTGCTTCGTACCGGTCGGAGTCACCACTCCCCTCAGCGAAGACCAACACTGTCTCGTCCGCGAGTAGTTCGATGTGGTGAATTGCTTCCCGGGTAATCGCCGGTTCCTCCCGTAACTTTGCCCCGACAGGATGGAATCCTCCGTCGTCACCAGGAGTCATCTCGACACTGAGATACCGCATCGACAGGAGAGTATCTGCAATTCCAATAAAAAAGACCGTGTTTGACCGGCAGGCACGTCTCCACCATCGGGGCCGTATTATCACCTATGGAACACACCGCTGACTCGAACGACATCGCAATTATCGGTGGCGGCATCTGTGGGCTTACGACCGCCATCGCTCTTGAACAGCGAGGACTGTCGCCGACAGTCTACGAAGCGGCATCTGAATACCGTCCGGTGGGTGCTGGAATCCTCCTCCAGACGAATGCGTTATTGGTGTTTGAACGTTTGGGAATCGCAGACCGGATCCAGTCCGCGGGGGTGGTACTTGACGATACTCGTATCCTCTCACCGAGCGGGCGAGTGCTGCAACGATTTGACCTCGACGACGTCGAACGAACGTACTTCGACTATGGCTACGTTGCAATCCACCGTGGCGATCTCCAACGGATACTCCTTGACGAACTCGACGTAGAGGTCCGTACGGGCAAGGCCTGTACGGCCGTCGACGACACGGACTCGCCAACCGTTCGATTCGAAGACGGGACCCGTATCCACCCTGACATAATCATCGGCGCGGACGGTATCAACTCGAACGTTCGCGACGCGGTCGCACCAGAAACCGAAATACAAGCGCGTGATACTGCGGTTTATCGAGCTGTCACGACCTGTGATTTGCCCGGGCAGTACCAATCAACGGGATTGGAGGTCTGGGGGCACGGCACCTACACTGGTGGTGCTCCTATCGGTTCGGACCGGTTTTACTGGTTCGCTACGGTTCCGAACCGGTTTGAACCCGCGACCAGTAACCGCCAGAATCGTACGGATTGGGTGCGCGAATATTACAGCAACTTCCCAGAGCCAATCCCCACTGCGATCGAATCGTTCGGTTCCGACGACATCATCACGACTGGTCTCACAGACGTACCAAAACTCGAACAGTGGTATCGCGGGTCCGTTGTTCTCGCCGGTGACGCAGCCCACGGGATGCTACCCTTCGCCGGGCAAGGTGCAGCACAGGCGATCGAGGACGCTGTCGCGTTAGCTACCGCACTCACCACACGAGCTGATCCCACGGCAGCTTTCGAAACATACGAACGAGAGCGAAAACAGCGTGCTGGCCGTATCCGCACCGAATCTCGCTGGCTCGGATCGCTCGGGACTACTCAGTCGTATTTCGCATACCGAGCACGGAACGTTGGGGTCAATTTGCTGCCCGATAGCGTCGTTCGTTACGTTCGTCGTAATCGAATAACGAATACCTCACTCTCAGAGAAACCAATCGGGGACTCGACAAGTGTCCCATGGTCGGGGTAAGGGATGGCTGGTTCGGGCTTCAGCGGTATCTAGCCGAATGAGATTCTGGACGGGGAACGGATCGTTCTCACCCTCACGTTTTCTTCGTCAACGTAGTGCTAAACGCGCCCGTCGACAACACTTGTCGATGCCGCTGAATCCGGTTCCGGATCAGCTCCCCAGGCGCCGAGACGTCGGCGTCGCGTGCGCTGTCAAGTCCGCATCGACGGCGGCCTGGACGCGCTCGAAGAGGTCGGGATGCTGATCCTGATAGCGGCCGAGGTGGTAGCCGCAGTACGCGATGTCGCCGCCAACGCTGTGCCACGGAACGCGGTAGACGGCGTCCTCGTCACAGGCTCTCTCCCCACACGAAGTGGAAGGGTCGACGGGGCCGACCTCTGCCTCGAGGAAGGACTTGCGGCGGCGTTGAACCGCGAGAAGACTTGCCCGCAGCTCATGGCTGATACCTGCCGTCGGCGAGCGCGGGGCAGTCCTGGTGGTCTTCGGTGATCGGGAGTCCACAAAACTCGCAGATGAGCGGCTCTCCGTCGGAGAGCGAACTCGTACGCACCACCTCGTCCCCCGTCGCGCGGAAGCAGAGGGCGTCGACCCGCCCTCCTCCGGGGAGGTTAATCGCTCCGGGAAAGGGAAGTTACGGAAACTCTGAATGCCGATAATCCGCACGTAGAAACGCGTAGCGTTGAAACTGGGAACTCTTGATGCGGCAGTAAGGTTCGAGTGGACTCGCGGGGATTTGAACCCCGGGCCTTCCCCGTGCCAGGGGGATGATCTACCACTGATCTACGAGCCCGCGAACGCATCCAACCGTACCCCGGTTTCGTTATTAAGGGCTTCGATGCCCGACGGCGTGTGCGGCGGCGCCACATCGACACCGTCGCGGATGGAAAGCCATTAAGCCCCTCGCCGGCCACTCACCCATGGGAACAGCACGGCCGCAAATCTGACTCGCCCGGGCGACCGGGCTTGGGATTGCGGAAGTGTACCGACGTGTAGTCGGTCTTTTCGCGGTCAGTGCCGTTCCAACTCAGACAATGGCACGAATGCACACACGCCGCCGCGGGTCGTCCGGTTCGGACGCCCCCGTGGCAGACGAGCCGCCGGAGTGGAGCGACGTCGACGCGGAGGAGATCGAATCCCGCGTCGTCGAACTCGCAGAGCAGGGCCACGATCCCAGTCAGATCGGCCTGAAACTGCGCGACGAGGGTGTGAAGGGCACGCCCATCCCGGACGTCAAGCTGGCGACCGGGAAGAAGGTCACCGAGATCCTCGAGGAGAACGACGCCGACCCGGACCTCCCCGAGGACCTGCGGAACCTGATGGAGCGGGCAGTCGGCCTGCGCAAGCACATGGACCGGAACCCGCAGGACGCCCAGAACAAGCGCGCCCTGCAGAACACCGAGTCCAAGATCCGTCGCCTGGTCGACTACTACCAGGGCGACGAGCTCGACGCGGAGTTCGAGTACGACTACGAGACCGCCGAAGAGATCCTCGAAGGATAGATGTCGAGCGCGCGCCCAGTCGAGGAGCCACTCGCCGACACCCTGTCGACGGCCCCGTTCGTTCGGGTCGCCGCCGCCAGCGACGGCGACAGCCTCGCGGCTGCCGGCCTCCTCGCCCGGGCGTGTGCCGAGACCGCCACCCCGTTCCAACTCCGCCTCGACGACGAGGCGGCCGCCGGAACCGAGGACGCCGTCACCGTCGCCGTCGGGCCGACCGCGGTCGACGGTGACGCATCCCTCGACCGCCCGGCGAGCCCGACCGCGTTCGAGTTGGCTCGCCGGCTCGGCGCCGATCCGGATCCCGTACTCGCCCTCGCCGGCACGATCGCCGCTGGCGAGACGGTCCGGGCCGCCGACGCGGCACTCGACGCCGCACAGGCGACTGACCGACTCGATCGCGGGCCCGGAATCGCGATTCCGACCGACGGGATCCCGGCCGGGCTCGCGGCGTCGACGCTGCTGCACGGCCCGTTCTCGGGCGACGAGGACGCGGCGGCCGCGCTGGTCGCCGAACTCGGGACGGACGCCGAGTCCGGCGACGCCGACGCGGCCGACGCACACGCTGCGGGCGTCGGCAGCGGCGAGGAGTTCGACCGTCGACTCGCCTCGCTGGTCACCGTCGACACGGTGACCGCGGCGGGGGCGACCGAGCGCGCTGCTCGGAACATCGAGCGTGCGCTCCGCCCCTACCGCACCCCGGACGCGCCGTTCCGTACGCTCGGCGGCTACGCCGACGTACTGGACGCCGCCGCCCGCACCGCCCCCGCCGCCGGCATCTCGCTGGCGCTGGGCGAGCGGGCGGCCGGGACCGAGGACGTGCGCGATGCCGCACTCGCGGCCTGGCGGAAGTACGGGACGGCCGTCCACGAGGCGCTGCACGCGGCGACGACCGCCCGGCACCACGGCGTGTGGGTCCTCGACTGTGGGGACGCCGACGCCGCGATCCTGCCGGCGGTCGCCCGCCTCGCGCGGGAGTTCCGGTCGCCGGAACCGGTCGCGCTGGCCGTGGCCGACGGGGCCGCGGCCGCCGCGGGCGAGTCGGGGATCGGCGACGCCGTCGCGACCGCCGCGAGCGCGGTCGACGGGACGGGGCACGGCACGGACGACGCCGGCTGGGCGCGCTTCGACGTCGACACCGAACAGTTCACGGACGCGTTCCGGGAGGCGCTATGAGCGAGGCGACCCACGAGGCGACGCTCGCCACCACCCACGACGATCCGCGGGTCGTGGCCGCCGCGCTCGCTCCCGACAACACCGATGCGATGACGACGGCCGTCGACGGCGACGCGGTCCGGACCACCATCGTCCGCGAGGACGCTGGCGGGCTGGCCGCCTCCGTCGACGACTACCTCGTCAACCTGACCGTCGCGGACGCCGTCTGCGAGACGGCACGCGACACCCACAACCCATGAGCGAGACATCCAACAAAGTCGAAGGCAAACGATGGTACACCGTGCTCGCGCCCGAGCAGTTCGACCGGGCCGAGATCGGTGAGACCGTCGCGGAGGAACCGAACCAGGTCGTCGGCCGAACCATCGAGACCACGCAGGGCGAGATGGAGGGCGACCAGGGACAGAACAACAGCAAGCTGACGTTCAAGATCAACGACGTGGGCAGCGACGCCGCCTACACCGAGTTCATCCAGTACGAACTCACGCGGGACTACCTGCGCTCGCTGGTCCGACGCGGCGCCTCGAAGGTCGCCGCCACGGTCACGCTGCTGACCACGGACGACTACCGCGTCAAGATCCAGCCCGTCGCGCTGACGACCCAGAAGGCCGACCGCTCTCAGGAGCAGGCGATCCGCTCGGTGATGGTCGACATCGTCGAGGACGCCGCCGAGGAGCGCACCTTCGAGCAGCTGGTCGACAGCGTCGTCGAGGGCCGGGTCTCCTCGGCCATCTACGGCGAGGCCAAGGAGATCTACCCGCTGCGCCGCGTCGAGGTCCAGAAGCTGTCTCTCGAGGCCCGACCCGAGGAGGTCGAGGCCGAGGAGGAGGCTTCGGTCGACGTGGACGAGGAGGACGCCGACCTCGAGTAATCGACGACTGCCGGCCGACGGCGGCCGGACGACGGCTGATTCACGCGCTTTTCGCTTTTCCGCGGCTCGTGAGCGGCGGCGTCGCTCACGCGGGCGACGCCTACTCCGGCGGCGTCGGCGTGCGGTCCTCGACGATCACGGTGCCCATCATCCCGCCGCTCTCGTGGGGAATGCAGAAGTACTCGTACTCGCCGGGGATCTCGAACGTGTGCGCGAACTGGTCGCCGTTGCTCAGCGCCCCGCCGGCGCCGTTGGCCCAGGCGTCCCGGGCCGCCACCTCGTCCTCGTAGTCGCCGGAGGCGAAGAACTCGGCGCCGTCGGGCAGCGACGCCTCGTAGGCGGTGACGGTGTGGTCGCGGGTGCCCGTGTTCTCCCAGACGACCTCCTCCCCCCGGGCGACGGTGATCGTCGGCGGGTCGAACGCGGTGGGGCGCATCCCCACGTCGAAGTCGGTGTTCTCCCCCCGAGTCAGACCGAGACAGCCCCCGAGACTCACCGCGGCGGCGGTTCCGGCGGTGACGAGATATCGTCGGCGGTCCATACGCGGCGTTGGACCCCGAGCGATTTAGGCGCCGTGATTCGGGCCCGGGCCGGACGACGAGCGAGTCGCCACCCGGCCGTCGTCCGGATGTAAACACGTAAACCGGGGCCGGTCGACGGGCCGGACATGCGCTCGCGGTTCCTCGGCCGCCTCGGGCCAGCCGACGCCGTCACCGTCGGGAACGCCGCGCTGGGCTTCCTCGCGGTCGTCGCCGTGACCGTCGACATCGGCCTCGCGGCCCGGCTCGTGCTGCTCGGGGCTATCGCCGACGGCCTCGACGGCGTCGTCGCCCGGAAGTACGGCGGCACCGAGGCCGGCCCCTACCTCGACTCGCTCGCGGACGTGGCCACCTTCGGCGTCGCGCCCGCGTTCCTCGTCGCCGTCGTCTCCCTGCGGGAGTGGGGAACCCCCGCGTCGCTGCTCTCCGGACTTTCCGCGGACGGCCTCCTCGCGCTCGCCGGCGTCGCCGTCCCCGCACTGTACGTCGCCGCCGCGGTCACGCGACTCGGACTGTACACCGCCTACGACAGCGACAGCGACGAGACCGTCGGCGTTCCGACGACGCTCGCGGCGACCATCTTCGGCGCCATCGTGCTCACCGGCTACCGGAGCAGCGAGACGGTGCTCGTGGGGTTTCACGACGCGGGGTTCCTCCTGGCACTCGCGGCCGTACTGACGCCGCTGATGCTCTGTGACGTGGTCTACCCCGACCTCCACGCCCAGGACGCGCTGGTGATGGGGGTCGTCCAGGCCGGCGCGATCCTGTTGCCCGGGCTCTACGGCCGCGGGTTCGCGTTCGGGCTGCTCTACCTCGCGCTGGCGTACCTCGTGCTCGGGCCGGTGCTCTACTGGCGGCGCTGAGGGTCCGCCAGCACCGTCTCACACTCCGCGACGAACTGGGAGAGGTTCCGTGCCACGTCGCTGTCGAGCGTGAGCACGATCCCGGACTCGGTCTCGGGCTCGTCGAACTGGACCAGAACCGCGTTCTCGTGGAGGAACACCGACGCCCGCTGCTCGCCGAGCCCGGGGTAGTCCCGGTTTCGAACGAGCGGTTCCTGGGACCGCGCCCGCTCGGCGAGCGACGGGACGGCCGACTGGAGGTCGTCGGTCGCGAGATCGGTTCGGACGTACAGGGCGGTCCAGTCGTCGGCGTCGTAGCAGAAGGCCGACCGCAAGTTCCGGCCCGCCTGCTCTTTGACCAGCTGGACCAACTGCTGGTAGTGCTCGTTCACACCTGCTGTGTGCGAGTGGCACACTTAATTCCACAGCTTCGAGCGCAACAGTGACGACCGGGCGCGCCGATTAGGCTTCGACGGCCGCGGCCTCTTCCTCGAGCGCCTCGCGGGCCTTCTCGGCCTCCGCCTGCAGGGTGTACTCCCGGGCGTCCTCGTACTCCGCGGCGGCCTCGAGCGCCTCGCGGGTCCCGATCTGGCGGAGCGCCCACGCCGCAGCGGTGCGGACCGTGCGCTCCTCGTCTTCCTCGATGGTCTCGACCAGCGGCTGGATCGCTCGCGTGTCGCCGATCAGGCCCAGCGCGCGGGCGGCGATGGGGCGGACGTTGTCGTCGTCCATCTCCAGCTTGTTCGCGAGCGCCTGCGTCGCCTCCTCGCTGCCGATCTCGCCCAGCGCCCGGAACGTGACCTTCTGGAGCTGCGGGTCGGAGTCCTCGTCGACGTACTCGAGCAGCGTGTCGACGGCCTCCTCGGCGCCGGCGCCCATCTTCCCGAGCGCCTCGATCCCGGGCTTGTCCCGCTTCTGGGCGCGGGCGTGCATCTCCTCGAACGCGGCCGGATCGCCCATCCGGGTCAGCGCCTCCATGCAGTGGCGCTCCATGAAGTCGGAGTCCAGCGCGTCGAGCGCGCGGAGCACCTGGTCGACGTTGCCCTGCTGCTCGTGCTCCTTCAGCGCGGCCCACTCGACGGGGTAGTCCTTGTAGTGGCCGAGCACGTCGTAGAACCCCTCCGCGCGGAGCTGTTCGTTGGTCTGGAGGTCGTCCCACTCCTCGGCCTCGTCCAGCCCGGTCTCCAGTTCCTCGGTCGCCCCGACCAGCGCGGCGACGGTGTCGGCGTCCGCGTCGGGGTCGAGGTCGGCGTCCTCGATCGCCTCGGCGACGCGGTCGAGTTCCGCCGCCAGCGCCTCGGGGTCCTCGTCCGCGGCGTCGCCGAACTCGGTGTCGAGCGCGTCGCCCGCGGCGTCCAGGTACGCGTCGACGGCCTCGCGGGTCGCCGGCGTGCCGTTGGCGGTCCAGCGCGTCTCGGTGAGCTGGGTTCGGAACGCCTCGATCTCCTCGAGCACGTCCTCGGCGTAGGGGCCGCGCTTTTCCTCGATCCCCTCGCGGAGCTCGTCGATGCGGCTCTGGATCTCCTCGCCCGGGGACTCCTCCTCGTCCTCGGGGAAGTCGGCCGTCTCCAGCGCCTCGGCCACGCGGCCGACGGTGGCCTCGACGTCGTCGAGGTCGGCCTCGGTCTCGGCGGCCTCGAGCGCCTCGCTCGCCTCCTCGAGGCGGGACTCCATCTCCTCGGCGGAGAGCTGAAGCGCCTCCTCCTCGGTCTCGGTCGCCTCCTCCTCGTCAGTCATACGTGTGACTGGGTCCGAAACTGATTAAGGCGTTTCCCTTCCGAGCGCTACCGCTCCCGGCGCAGCGCGGGGTTGGTGACGGCGCCGTCGGCGGCCGACCCGAACTGTGCGCCGTACTTGCCGAGCACCCCGCCGGTGTACTCCTGCTCGGGCGGATCACGATCGTCGAGCCGTCGCTCGATCTCCGCGTCCGAGAGCGCCACGTCGAGGCTGCGGTCGGGGATGTCGACGGTGACGTGGTCGCCGTCCTCCAGCGCGCCGAGGGGGCCGCCGGCGAACGACTCCGGGGCGACGTGGCCGATCATCGGCCCCCGGGTCGCCCCCGAGAACCGTCCGTCGGTGACCATCGCCACGTCGTCCTCGTGGCCCTGGCCGACGACGGCGGCCGTGACGCCGAGCATCTCGCGCATCCCCGGGCCGCCGCGCGGGCCTTCGTTGCGAATCACGATCACGTCGCCGGACTCGATGCCGCCCTCCTGGACGTACTGCATCGCGTCCTCCTCGCTCTCGAAGACCCGGGCGGGCCCCTCGTGGTGGAACTGGTCCTCGCCCGTGACTTTGAGGACGGCGCCGTCCGGCGCGAGGTTGCCCTTCAGGACCTTGATCGCGCCCTCCTCGTGGAACGGGTCCTCGACGGGCCGGAGGAAGTCTGTGTCGTCGAGCGTGCTGTCGGCCGGCAGGTCCAGTTCGTCGAGTTCCTCTGCGATCGTGCGGCCCGTGACGGTCTTCGCGTCGCCGTCGAACAGGCCAGCCTCGACCAGTCGCCGGATCACGACCGGGACGCCGCCGGCGTCGTGGAGGTCCTTCATCACCCGCGAGCCGCCGGGCTGGAGGTTGGCGATCTTCGGCGTCCGGCGGGCGATCTCGTCGAAGTCGTCGATCGAGAGGTCGATCCCGGCCTCGGCGGCCAGCGCGAGCAGGTGGAGCACCGCGTTGGTCGAGCCGCCCATCGCGACCTGCACCGCGATGGCGTTCTCGAAGGATTCGCGGGAGAGGATGTCCGACGGCCGGCGGTCGTTCTCGACGGCGTCGAGCGCGAGTTCCCCCGCGCGCTCGGCGACGCGAGTGCGCCCCTCGGTCTCCGCTGGTGGGGAGGCGCTCCCCAGCGGCGCGAGCCCGAGCGCCTCGCTGATCGAGGCCATCGTGTTCGCGGTGAACATCCCGCCACAGGAGCCCGCGCCCGGGCAGGCGTTGCGCTCCAGTTCGTCCAGTTCCTCGCGGCTCATCTCCCCCTGCGCGTACGTGCCGACGCCCTCGAAGACGTGCTGGACGGTCACGTCCCGGCCCTCGTGCTGGCCGGGAAGGATCGAGCCGCCGTAGAGGAAGACGCTCGGCAGGTCCGTCCGGATCGCGGCCATCAGCATCCCGGGGAGGTTCTTGTCGCAGCCGGCGACGGTGACCAGCGCGTCGAGGCGCTCGCCGAAGGCGACAAGTTCGACGGAGTCGGCGATGACCTCCCGCGAGATCAGCGACGCGCGCATCCCCTCCGTCCCCATCGAGATGGCGTCGGAGATCGTGATGGTGCCGAACTCGATGGGCATCCCGCCGGCGTCGTCGACGCCCGCGATCGCGCCGTCGGCCACGTCGTCGAGGTGGACGTTACACGGCGTCACGTCGGCCGCGGGGTTGGCGACGCCGATCATCGGCGAGGAGAGGTCCTCGTCGTCGAACCCCATCGCGCGGAACATCGCGCGGTGTGGCGCGCGGTCGGCCCCCTCGGTCACTTCGCTGCTCCGCAGATCCGGGGGTTTCCCCCCGTCGTCGTCCTGTGTGGCTTGCCGACTCATACCACCACACACCCCTGCGGGCACTTAACTCCGTCCCGGGCGTGGGGTCCGTGCCCACTCTAAGTGGAGTTCATCCCTATTAACCGTGATGGATACCGGCGACAGGTTTATGCCACGGCACGGAATAGCGTGGGACGCAATGTCTCACGATATCGAGGGAGCGTCGGAATCCCCGGCGGATCGAGTTCTCCCAGGGCACGCTGAGAACTGATCCCGAGTTCGCCAAAGCTCGGATCTTCGACACCACCCTGCGAGACGGTGAACAGTCGCCCCGTACGTCGTTCTCCTACGAGGACAAACGCGAGATAGCCGCCGCGCTGGATAGCGCCGGCGTCGACGTGATCGAGGCGGGCTTCCCCGTGAACTCCGACGCGGAGTTCGCGGCGGTCCGCGACGTGACTTCGGCCGCCGACACGACGGTCTGTGGGCTGGCTCGCGTCGTCGAGGACGACGTCGAGGCCGCGATCGACGCCGGCGTCGACATGGTCCACACGTTCGCGTCGACCAGCGACGTGCAGATCGAGGACTCGATGCACGCCAGCCGCGAGGCCGTGCTCGAACGCTCGGTCGCGAGCGTCGAACGCGCCGCCGAGTCCGGGGCCGAAGTGATGTTCTCCCCCATGGACGCCACCCGGACCGACCCGGACTACCTGTTCGAGGTGGTCGAGGCGGTCTCGGCGGCCGGCGCGGACTGGATCAACGTCCCGGACACCTGCGGGGTCGCGACCCCCGACCGGTTCGCGGACCTGATCCGGACGATCCGGGAGCACACGGACGCGCGGATCGACGTCCACACCCACGACGACTTCGGCCTCGCGAGCGCGAACGCGCTGGCGGGCTTCGAGGCCGGCGCCGACCAGGCGCAGGTCTCCGTCGGCGGCATCGGCGAGCGCGCCGGCAACGCCGCCCTCGAGCAGGTCGTCATGGCCGCCGAGAGCGTCTACGGCGCCGACACCGGGATCGACACCACCCGGATCACCGAACTGGCCCGCATGGTCGAGGAGCGCAGCGGCGTCGACCAACCGGCCAACGCGCCGGTGATCGGCGACAACGCGTTCGCCCACGAGTCCGGCATCCACGCCGCGGGCGTCATCGAGAACGCCGCGACGTTCGAGCCCGGCGTGATGACGCCGGAGATGGTCGGCGCCGAGCGCGAACTGGTGCTGGGCAAACACACCGGCACCCACTCCGTCCGCGAACGCCTGCGCGACGCGGGCTACGACCCGAGCGACGAGCAGGTGCGCGCGGTCACCCGCGAGGTGAAGGAGCGCGGCGCCGACGGCGACGAGATCACCGACGACACGCTCGAAGCCATCGCGGAAGCCAACGACGTGGGTCGGGAACCCCAGCGAGTCACGGAGGGCCCGACCTGATGACCGCCCCCGAGAGCGCGCCGCGACAGCCGCGGCGCTCCCGACCGTGTCAGGGGTCGGCATGGCGTGGAAAGAGTTATCACGGACGGTCACATCGGACCACCCATGACGCGTCGACGCCACACGGGTTCGGCCGGCGTCAGCGTCTCGCTCGTGATTATTGTAGGGGCTGCCTGACCCCTACACTCCACTCTCCTCACCCGATTGTCGCATTACCGTCCAACCGAGCCTGCAGTCACAGATCCACATGAGCGAGCGAGCACGCGCCGCGGCCAGACCTCCCGAGGAGGAGGGGAACCCAACGCGCGACAACGACAGCACGGAATCGAGCGAGAACCAGACTGAGGCGACCCCAGCTGCGAGTGCCGGGTGCTCGCCGACGACCGGCGCCGACGCCGCGATCGCCGCCCTCGACGCGGCGGGCGTCGAACACGTCTTCGGCGTGCAGGGCGGCGCGATCATGCCCGTCTACGACGCGCTCGCCGAGGCCGACTCCGCGCCGACTCACGTCACGATGGCCCACGAGCAGGCGGCGGCCCACGCCGCCGACGCCTACGGGCAGGTGACGGGCGAGCCGGGCGTCTGTATGGCCACCTCCGGCCCGGGCGCGACGAACCTCGTCACCGGGATCGCCGACGCCGACATGGACTCCGATCCCCTCGTCGCGCTGACGGGGCAGGTGCCGACGGAGTTCCTGGGCAACGACGCGTTCCAGGAGACCGACACCGTCGGCGTCACCCGGCCGATCACGAAGGAGAACTACGTCGCGGGCGAGGCCGACGCGGTCGGCCCCTCCGTCGGCGAGGCGGTCGAACTCGCGGGCGCCGGCCGCCCGGGGCCGACGCTGGTCGACCTGCCGAAGGACGCCAGCACGGCCGAGATGACGACCGACGCCGACCCCGACGCCGGCCTGCCCGAGTACTACGAGGCCCCCGAGCGTGCCGACGGACCCGCGGTCGACGCGGCCGCCGACGCGCTCGCCCGAGCCGAGCGCCCCGTGGTGCTCGCGGGCGGCGGCGTCGTGAAAGCCGACGCCAGCGAGGAGCTGCGGGCGTTCGTCGAGCGCTTCGACGTGCCCGTGGTGACGACGATGCCCGGCATCGGTACGGTCCCGGAGGACGACGAGCGCTGTCTCTCCTTCGCCGGCATGCACGGCACCGGCGCCGCGAACATGGCGGTCTCACACACCGACTGCCTGTTCGCGATCGGGACGCGCTTCGACGACCGCCTCACCGGCGGCATCGAGACGTTCGCCCCCGAGGCCGAGGTGATCCACGCCGACATCGACGCCGCCGAGATCTCGAAGAACGTCGAGGCGGACCACCCGCTGGTCGGCGACGCCGCGGCGGTGATCGAGCAGGTTCACGACGCGCTCGAGGCGCGATCCGACGCCGACGGCCACGCCGCGTGGCGGGAGCAGTGCCGCGAGTGGGAGGAGACCTATCCCATGACCTACGCGGCGCCGGAGGAGGAGCCGCTGAAGCCGCAGTTCGTCGTCGAGGCCGCCGACGCGGCGACCGACGACGACGCGATCGTCACCACCGGCGTCGGCCAGCACCAGATGTGGGCCGCGCAGTACTGGACGTACTGCGACCCGCGCGCCTGGGTCTCCAGCCACGGGCTGGGGACGATGGGGTACGGCCTGCCCGCCGCCATCGGCGCCAAGGTCGCCGCGCCCGACCGGGAGGTCGTCTGCTTCGAGGGCGACGGCTCCTTCATGATGACGCTGCAGGAGCTCTCGGTCGCCGCCCGGGAGAACCTCGACGTGACCGTGATCGTCCTCAACAACGAGGCGATCGGGATGGTGCGCCAGTGGCAGGACGCCTTCTTCGAGGGCCGACACACGGCCTCGGAGTACGGCTGGATGCCCGAGTTCGCACCCATCGCCGAGGCGTTCGGCGCGCGCGGGTTCACGCTCGAGGACTACGACGAGGTCGCCGACACGCTCGAAGCGGCGTTCACCCACGACGGCCCCTCGGTCGTCGACGCCCGGATCGACCCGGCGGAGAACGTCTACCCGATGGTGAAAAGCGGCGGCGACAACAGCGGCTTCGCACTGTCGGAGGCCCAGCTATGAGCCGGGAGCGAGCCGAAGCCAACTCCGCGGATCAGGACGCTGAACGGGATGGATTGACGGGGCCCGGCCCAGACGAGCGCGAGCGACCCAGCGGCCGACGCTCGAAGGAGGGCGTCCGAGTCGACCCCGACGCCGAGGCCAGCCATCCGGAGCGTCGAACCACCATCTCGGCGCTGGTGAAACACGAACCGGGCGTGCTGGCGGAGGTCGCCGGGCTGGTGAGTCGCCGACGGTTCGACATCGACTCGCTGACCGTCGGCCAGACGACCAACCCCGAGACCGCCCGGGTGACGCTGACCATCGAGGAGCCGGAGCCGGGCGTCCGGCAGGTCGAGAAGCAGTTGGCGAAGCTGGTGCCGGTGATCTCGGTCCGCGAACTGGGCCGGGACGCGGTCCGGCGCGAGCTGGCGGTGCTGAAAGTCCACGACGATCGGCCCGCGGCCGTCGAGTCCGTCGCGGAGATGTTCGACGCTCGGACCCTCGACGCCGAGCCCGGCACGGTGACCGTCGAGGTGACGGGCAGTTCCGCGGAGGTCGACCGGGCGATCGAGGCGTTCCAGCGCTTCGGCGTCCGGGAGCTGACTCGCACGGGCACGGCCGCGCTGGCCCGCGGGACCGAGTGGACCACCGACGCGGAGGCAGAGCGCTACGAGCGCACGCGGCTCCGGCCCGAAACGGCGTCGACGGATCGAGCGACCGAGAACCGCGGTGCGGCGACGGCGCCGGAGGCGCCGACGAACGATGACTGAGAACACGATCTACCACGACGACGACGCGACGCACAGCTACATCGAGGAGAAGACGGTCGCGGTGCTCGGCTACGGCAGCCAGGGGCACGCCCACGCCCAGAACCTCGCGGAGAGCGGGGTGGACGTGATCGTCGGCCTGCGAGAGGGGTCGGCCTCACGGACGGCGGCCCGCGAGGACGGGCTCACCGTCGCGACGCCGACCGAGGCCGCGGCGGCCGCGGACGTGGTGTCGATGCTCGTCCCGGACAACGTCCAGCCCGACGTGTACGCGGCGATCGAGGCGGAACTCGACGCCGGCGACACGCTCCAGTTCGCCCACGGGTTCAACGTCCACTACGACCAGATCGAGCCGCCCGAGGACGTGGACGTGACGATGGTCGCGCCGAAGGGGCCCGGCCACATCGTCCGCCGGCAGTACGCCGACGGCGAGGGAACGCCCGGGCTGCTCGCGGTGTACCGCGACGCGACCGGCGAGGCCAAACAGGAGGCGCTGGCCTACGCCGACGCCATCGGCTGCACCCGGGCGGGGGTCATCGAGACCACGTTCCGTGAGGAGACCGAGACCGACCTGTTCGGCGAGCAGGCGGTGCTCTGTGGCGGCGTCACCGAACTCGTGAAGGCGGGCTACGAGACGCTGACCGACGCCGGCTACAGCGAGGAGATGGCCTACTTCGAGTGTCTGAACGAGCTCAAACTCATCGTCGACCTGCTGTACGAGGGCGGGATGAGCGAGATGTGGGACTCCGTCTCCGACACCGCGGAGTACGGCGGGCTCACCCGCGGCGAGGTGGTCGTCGACGACCACACGCGCGAGCGGATGGAGACCGTCCTCGAGGAGGTCCAGAACGGGGAGTTCGCCCGCGAGTGGATCGCCGAGAACCAGGCCGGCCGGCCGTCCTACGGCCAGCGTCGCCGCGCCGAGAAGGCCCACGACATCGAGGACGTGGGCGAGGAACTCCGCGCGCTGTTCGCCTGGAGCGAGGAAGAGAACCGAGAGAAAGCCAACGCGCCCGCGGACGACTGACAATGCCACGACACACCGACACCGACGACCGATCGGACCGACGAGCAACCACCACCGACCAGCGGACCATGGCCGAAGTGAGCCACACCAACCCCGAGACCGGGGAGACGTTCGGCGACTCGCAGGTGTTCGAGCGCGGGAAGGTCGCCGTCGTCGACGGCGGCCAAGCCGACACCGGACCGGAGGACGACGACCGGGAGGACGACCCGATGGGCGATGTCGACCACACGCCCAGACACGACGCCCCCGACGCGAGCGAGGTGTACGACCGCGGCGTCGAGCGGGTCGACGATGAGGGGGACGATGACGAGGCCGAAGCGGCCCACGACGCGAAGTCGGAACCCGAGGCCGACGTATGAGCGAGGGGACGCTGTACGACGCGGTCTGGGACCGCCACCGCGTCCGACGGCTCCCCAGCGGCCAGGACCAGCTGTTCGTCGGCCTCCACCTGATCCACGAGGTCACCAGCCCGCAGGCGTTCGGGATGCTGGAGGAACGTGACCTCGAGGTCGCCTACCCCGAGCGCACCCACGCGACGGTCGACCACATCGTCCCCACCGACGACCGCGAGCGCCCCTACGACGACGACGCCGCGGAGTCGATGATGGCGAAACTGGAGGAGAACGTCGCCGACGCCGGCCTGACGTTCGACCACCCCGACACCGGCCGGCAGGGGATCGTCCACGTCATCGGCCCGGAGCAGGGGCTGACCCAGCCCGGGATGACCGTCGTCTGCGGCGACTCCCACACCGCGACCCACGGCGCCTTCGGCGCGCTGGCGTTCGGCATCGGCACCTCCCAGATCCGGGACGTGTTCGCCACCGGCACCGTCGCGATGGAGAAGCAGGCGGTCCGCCGGATCGAGGTCACGGGTGAGCTCGGCGACGGCGTCACCGCGAAGGACCTCATCCTGACGATCATCGGCGAGCTCGGCACCGACGGCGGCGTCGGCTACGTGTACGAGTACGGCGGCCCGGCCGTCGAGTCGCTGTCGATGCCGGGGCGGATGACCGTCTGCAACATGTCGATCGAGGGCGGCGCCCGCGCGGGCTACGTCAACCCCGACGAGACCACCTACGAGTGGCTATCCGAGACCGACGCGTTCGAGGCCTCGCCCGGGAAGTTCGCCGACCGAAAGGGGTACTGGGAGTCGATCCGCTCGGGCGACGACGCGACCTACGACGACGTGGTCACCATCGACGCCGCCGAGATCGAGCCGACGGTGACGTGGGGCACGACGCCAGGCCAGACCGTCGGCGTCTCCGAACCAGTCCCGGCGCCCGAGACCCTCCCGTCCGACGACCGCGCGGTCGCCGAGCGCGCACAGGACCACATGGGCGTCGAGCCGGGCGAGCCGATGGCCGGCTTCCCTGTCGACGTGGCGTTCCTCGGCTCCTGTACGAACGCGCGGCTCCCGGACCTGCGTGCGGCCGCCGAGATCGTCGAGGGCCACGAGGTCGCCGACGACGTTCGGGGGCTGGTCGTCCCCGGCAGCCAGCGCGTGAAAGCCGCCGCCGAGCGGGAGGGGCTGGACGAGGCCTTCCGCGCCGCGGGCTTCGAGTGGCGCGGCGCGGGCTGCTCGATGTGTCTCGGGATGAACGACGACCAGCTGGAGGGCGACGAGGTCTGTGCGTCCTCCTCGAACCGGAACTTCGTCGGGCGCCAGGGCAGCGCCGACGGCCGGACGATCCTGATGAGCCCGGAGATGGTCGCCGCCGCCGCCGTAACGGGGGAAGTGACCGACGTGCGCGAACTGGCAGCGGCGCCGGAGGTGGCGCGATGAGCGCTCCCGACGGCGACGATGCCGTCGACGCGCCGGCGGTCGAACGCGTCACGGGCACGGGCGTCCCCGTCCGCGGGAACGACATCGACACCGACCAGATCATCCCGTCGCGGTTCCTGAAGGTGCTCACCTTCGAGGGGCTCGGGGAGTTCGCCTTCTTCGACCAGCGCTACGAGAACACCGGGCCGGACGCCGACGGCGGCGAGACGGCCGAGAGCCCTACCGACCACCCGTTCAACGAGGAGGGCTTTCAGGACGCGAACGTGCTGGTCGTCAACGCCAACTTCGGCTGTGGCTCCTCCCGGGAGCACGCGCCCCAAGCCCTCCAGCGCTGGGGTATCGACGCCGTCGTCGGCGAGTCCTTCGCCGAAATCTTCGCCGGGAACTGTCTCGCGCTGGGGATCCCGACGGTAACTGCCGAGACCGAGGAGATCGAGGCGCTACAGGACCACGTCGAGACACACCCCGACACCGAGATCACCGTCGACGTGGCCGACGAGCGCGTGAGCTACGCCGACCGCGAGATCGACGCCGCGGTCGATCCGGCCCAGCATCAGTCGCTCGTGGCCGGCGAGTGGGACACGACGGCGCTGCTGGGCTCGAACCCCGAGCAGGTCGCCGAGACGGCCGCCTCGCTGCCCTACACCGACCGATGACCGACGAGATCGCGGTCGTCCCGGGCGACGGGATCGGGGGGGAGGTAGTCCCCGCGGCAGTCCGCGTGCTCGAAGCAGTCGATCCCGACTTCTCGTTCGTCAAGGCCGAGGCCGGCGACGCGGTCGCCGAGGCGCGGGGGACGCCGCTGCCCGACTCGACCGTCGAGACCGTCGAGGGCGCCGACGCGACGCTGTTCGGCGCCGCGGGCGAGACGGCCGCGGACGTGATCCTCCCGCTCCGGGAGGCGGTCGGGAGCTTCGCGAACGTCCGGCCCGCGCGGGCCTACCCGGGCGTCGACGCGCTCCGCCCCGAGACGGACCTGGTGTTCGTCCGGGAGAACACCGAGGGCGTCTACGCGGGCCACGAGAGCGATCTCGGGCAGGGGGTGACGACGCTCACCCGCGTGGTCACCGAGTCCGCATCGCGGCGGATCGCCGAGTTCGGGTTCGAGTACGCCGCCGAGCGCGGCGCCGACGTGACCGTCGCGCACAAGGCGAACGTGATGCGCACCACGGACGGCCGGTTCCTCGATTCGGTCGACGCCGTGGCCGACGAGCGCGGCGCGGAGTACGACACGGAACTGATGGACGCGCTGGCGACGAAGCTTGCGCTCGATCCGAGTCAGTACGACGTGATCGTCTGTCCGAACCTCGCGGGCGACGTGCTCTCCGACCTCGCGGCGGGGCTGGTCGGCGGGCTCGGCCTCCTGCCCTCCGCCAACGTCGGCGCCGAGAACGGCCTGTTCGAGCCGGTCCACGGCACCGCGCCGGACATCGCCGGCGAGGGCGTCGCTAACCCCGCGGCGGCGATCCTGAGCGCGGCGATGCTGCTCTCGAATCTGGATCACGAGGCCGAGGCGGCGCGCGTGCGCTCGGCAGTCGAACGCGTACTCGAAGACGGCCCCAGAACGCCGGATCTCGGCGGCTCGGCCACGACCGGCGAGGTCGCCGACGCCGTGATCCAACGGCTCTAGCGGTCGGGTTCCCCGAGCGGTTCCAGCTTCTTCACCCGGGTCGACAGGGTCAGAAACGTCGCCGTGAGCGTGAGCACGACAGCGCCCGCGGCCGCGAGGAGGTGGATCTCCGACGGGTGTGTGAGGAACCCGTCGGCGCCCACGATCTGTCCGGGGATCAGGGTGTGATGCGGCGTGCCGAGCAGCGGAACGAAGTAGTCGACGAGGTCGTTCAGGCCGTACCACAGCACGGCGACGGCGACGGCCCGGACCGGGAAGTCGGAGATCCGGTGGAGGACGAACGCCTGCAGCACCATCGCGAGGTGGCTGAACAGGAGGAAGAGGTACATCGGGAGGGGGTTGACCGCCCGGAACCCGTCGGCGAAGACGAGCAGGACGTACGGCGTCCAGAGGCCGAGCTTCCAGCAGCCGAAGAAGGCCAACGAGTTCAGGTACTCGCTGTTGCGGTTCAGCGCCCACGCGCCGAACGCGAGGGCGATGAACAGCGTCGCCACCGGGCTGTCGGGCACCAGCGGCCACAGCAGCGCCGGCTCCGCGGCGAACTGCCCGGTGATCAGCGGGTCCGAGAGCGGCAGCGGGTGGAAGCCGTAGTACCAGAAGCCGAAGGCGGTGCCGACGAGGTTGGTGACGACGACGAGCCACACCGCCCGGAGGCCGAGGTCCTCGACGGCCCGCGGAACGGGGGCGAGCCAACGCGGGAGCGCGTCGCGATCGGGCAGGCGTGAGCGTGGGAGCAGGCCCGGCAGGGTCATGGGTTCCCGGCCGGGCGGGGGCGGCAAAGGGCTGCCGGTGCCGGTGCGGGCAGACCGGGAGCGACGAAGGGTTGCCGGTACTGGTGCGGGCAGACCGGGAGCGACGAAGGGCCGCCGGTACTGGTGCGGGCAGACCGGGAGCGACGAAGGGCTACCAGTGGGAGTGCGTGCAGCTTGTCGCCGACGGCGGGGGCGTGCCGCGAGCGGTGACGCCGACTCCCGGCCGAACGGGCCGAAGCCACCCCCCTTAAGTCCCGTCCGCCGTAAGGACGTGTATGGACGAAGTGGACGACATCGAGGAGCTCAAACGGGGCACCGACCTCGTGAAGCGCGGCTTCGCGAAGATGCAGAAGGGCGGCGTCATCATGGACGTCGTCAACCGCGAGCAGGCCCGGATCGCCGAGGACGCCGGCGCCGTCGCGGTGATGCACCTGGAGGCAGTCCCCGCGGACATCCGCAAGCGCGGCGGCGTCGCCCGCATGGCTAACCCCGCCGACATCGCCGAGATCACCGACGAGGTCTCGATCCCCGTGATGGGGAAGGTCCGGATCGGCCACCGGAAGGAGGCCGAGATCATGGAGGCCGCGGGCGCCGACATGGTCGACGAGAGCGAGGTCCTGACCCCCGCCGAGGAGAAGTACCACATCGACAAGCGCGACTTCACCGCCCCGTTCGTCTGCGGCGCGCGCAACCTGGGCGAGGCGCTCCGACGTATCGACGAGGGCGCGGCGATGATCCGCACCAAGGGCGAGGCCGGCACCGGCGACGTGAACCAGGCCGTCCACCACCAACGCAACATCAAGAGCGCGATCCGCAAGCTGGAGGGGATGAACTACGAGGAACGCGAGATGTGGGCCCGCGAGAACGAGGCGCCACGCGATCTCGTCCACGAGACGGCCGACCTCGGCCGGCTCCCGGTCGTCAACTTCGCGGCCGGCGGGATCGCGACCCCCGCCGACGCCGCGCTGATGATGTACCACGGCTGCGACGGCATCTTCGTCGGCTCGGGGATCTTCGGCGCGGAGGACCCCGAGATGATGGGCTCGGCCATCGTCGAGGCCGTCAACAACTGGGACGACCCCGAGGCGCTGTTCGAGATCGCCTCCGACGCGGGGAGCGGCATGCGCGGCGACGCCAACGTCGACCTCCCTGAGGAGGAGAAGCTGCAGAACCGCGGGAACTGAACGGCGACCCTTCTTTCTCGGCCGTCGACACCGACGCGGCACGCTGTGAAGCGTTCACAAATTCTGGAAGTTTTGAGAGTTCCGAAAGTCGTCGACGCCTCGAAACCCGATCACTGTCGGATTCGTGGCTATCAGGGAGGCCGCGACAGCCCCGCCGAGGGGCGAGAACCAGTCCGGATGGGTGGCGTCGGGGACGCTGAGGGTCGAACCCTCAGAGTTCGACGCCCGGCGGAATCAGGCTCCGCTCGCGGAGGAACTCGCCGTCGGCGTCGTAGACGAGGAACGTGTCCTTCTCGTACTCGACCATCTCCTCGCCGTCGATCGAGACGATCACGCGGTAGCCGTCGGCCTCCTCGGCCTCGGTGTAGGCTCGGGCGGCCTCGATGAACGCCAGCACGTCCTCGGCCTGTTCGTTGAGTTCGAGAACGTACTCACCGGTCACGCGGTTGGTGACAGCGACGACTCCCGGCACGGAGTCCTCCTCGCCGAGTTCCTCCTGGAGGCGGAACGCGACGTCGACGTCCTCGCCGGCGAGCAGGTCGCCGTCGGTGTCACTGAGGCGCTCCCGAAGGCTGTCCCCGGGGCCGCTGAAGTCGATCTCGACCAGCGGCTGGGCGGGTGCTGCACCCTCCGCGGCCCAGTCGACGTTCGTCACGTCAAGTTCGAAGTAGTCGCGCCTCATTCGATACCGGGTGGTTAGCGATGGGTACCTAAAACCGTGACGCCCGTGTGCGACCGCCCCGGCAGTTCGTGATCCGGGGCGGGACTTGCGAGCGGCGCGACGGGAACCAGTTCGTGCGGGACCCGACTCCGCAGTGCGTACAGTTTTAAGTCCGCCCCTCCGGTAGCCCACACGACTACGGTATGTCGGGTGACCGAATCGACGGGTCGGAGACCGGTGGCACGCTGTCGGGGCTCAAGCGTCGGATCAGCCGAACGCTCGAGCTCATCCGAGGAGCAGAGCTCGAGACCCGGCCGTTCCGCCCCGGCGAGGACGGGCCGCTGGCGTCGTTCGACGTGCCCGAGGGCCAGGAGGAGGTCGACCGTTACTGGGTCAACGCGCCGTACGCCTACGTGGTGATCACACACGATCCGTCGGCGAGCGAACACCAGTACCACGCCGTCGAGCCCATCCTCGACGAGTTCGAGACCCTCGTGCTTCGCCGCGTCGTTGAGGACATCCGCGACCCGCTCCTCTACCGTGCGGCCGACACCGACGCCGACAGGGAACTGCTGAGCGAGGAACTCGCGACCCTGCTCGACCAGTACGGCGTCGACGCCGACATGGGGACGTTCCACTCGCTCCTGTACTACCTCATGCGTGACTTCCGGGGGTACGGGAAGGTGGATCCCCTCCTGAACGACACCCACATCGAGGACATCTCGTGTGACGGCTACGACCTTCCGATCTTCGTCTACCACGACGAGTACACCGACATCGAGACGAACATCGCCTTCGAGGCTGACGCGCTGGACAACTACGTCATCAGGCTGGCCCAGCAGTCCGGCCGGCACATCTCCGTCGGCGACCCCATCGTCGAGACGACGCTGCCCGACGGCTCCCGCGCCGAACTCGCGCTGGGCGAGGAGGTCACTCCCCGCGGCTCGGCGTTCACCATCCGGCAGTACGCGGAGGAGCCGTTCACGCCGATCGACCTGATCGACAACGACACGTTCACCATCAGCGAGATGGCGTACTTCTGGCTCTGCATCGAGCACAACAAGTCGCTCATCTTCGCCGGGGGGACGGCGTCGGGAAAGACCACGTCGATGAACGCGGTGTCGATGTTTATCCCGCCGCGGGCGAAGGTGCTCACCATCGAGGACACCCGGGAGCTCTCGCTGTACCACGACAACTGGCTCTCCTCCATCACTCGCGAACGACTGGACGAGGGGACGGACATCGACATGTACGACCTGCTGCGCTCGGCGCTGCGCCACCGCCCGGAGTACATCATCGTCGGCGAGGTTCGCGGGGCGGAGGCAGTCACGCTGTTCCAGGCGATGAACACCGGCCACACGACGTTCTCGACGATGCACGCCGACTCCATCGAGACCGTCATCAACCGGCTCGAGAACGAGCCGATCAACGTGCCGCGCGCGATGGTCCAGAGCCTCGACATGATCTCGATCCAGGTGCTCACCCGGAAGGGCGAGGAGCGCGTCCGCCGGACCAAGACCGTCGGCGAGATCGGCAGCATCGACCAGCGGACTGGCGAACTCGACTACTCCGCGGCGTTCGAGTGGGACGCCGAGACGGACTCAGTTCAGCGACGCGACTCCGCGCTGATCGAGGAGATCCAGGACGATCGAGGGTGGAGCCGCTCGGAACTGCTCCAGGAGATGCGCGACCGGGAGCGGTTCCTCGAGTTCCTGCAGAAGCGCCGCATCACCGACTACCGGGCGTTCACGGCGCTGGTCAACGAGTACTACGCCCACCCCGACCGCGTGATGGACCGGGTCGAACAGGCGGACGTGGAGCTGTCGGCGGGAGACGGGCTCGCCGACGCGGTGGAGTGAGATGCTCCGGGCGCTGCCGCTCGTCGTCGCCGTACTCCTCCTGCTCCCGCTTCTGGCCGAACGGGTCGCCCGGCCGGTGAAGCTGCTCGTCTCCCGGGTCGCGATCTCGCTGTTCGGCGACTACGTCGCCGACGAGAGTCCCCGCAAACGTGACCAGCAGTCCCGCCTCCGGGCGGCCCACGTCCGGGCCACCCATCGCGTCTACGCGGCCCGGACGCTGCTTTACAGTCTCCTGTTGGGCGTCAGCGGCAGTATCCTCGGCGTCTACGGCGCCGCGGCGCTGCTCTGGACGCTCCGGATCAGCGGCGACGCCGTGCGGGCGGCCCTCCCGGCCGCGCTGGGCTTCCTCGCCGACCTGACCCACGTCACCGACCTGCCGCTCACGGACCTGTTCGTGCTCGTGTTCGTCTCCAGCGCGACGGTCGGCACGGCGCTCGCGTTCGGGACCTACTACCTGCGGTGGGCGATACTCGACGAGCGCGCGAGCGTACGAGCGAGCGAGATCGAGGCGACGCTCCCGCGGACCATCGCCTTCGTCTACGCGCTCTCGCGCTCCGGGATGGCGTTCCCCGCGATCCTCGACACGCTGACCCAGAACCGGGACGTGTACGGCGAGGCGGCGGTGGAGATCGGCGTCGCCGTCCGCGACATGAACACGTTCGGGACCGACGTGCTGACCGCGCTCGATCGCATGGCCGACCGCACGCCCAGCGAGAACCTCGAGGAGTTCGGGGAGAACCTCGCCTCGATACTCGGGTCGGGGCAGTCGCTCTCGAACTTCCTCAAGGGGCAGTACGAGCGCTACCAGGAGGAGGCCGAGGCCCAGCAGCGCCAGTACCTCGACCTGCTGTCGACGTTCGCCGAGGCGTACGTGACCGTGCTCGTCGCCGGCCCGCTGTTCCTGATCACCATCCTCGTCGTCGTCGGACTCGTGCTCCAGGACACGCTCGACCTGTTACGCGTGGTGGTGTACCTCGCGATCCCGGTGGCGAGTCTGGGCTTCATCGCCTACATCGACAGTTCGACCAAGACGATCAGCAGCACGCTCGGCGACACGCGCTCGGAGATCCCGCCGGTCCAGATCAGCGGCATCACCGACGCGGAGACGACGGTCGCGCTCACCGACGGCGGGAGCGCCGCCGACGGCTGGCGGGCAAGCCGCGAACGACTCGAACTGTATGAGACCTTCGAGTCGGTGCTCGGGTGGCTGCGAAGCCCCGGTCAGACCCTGCTTCGCAACCCCGGCTACAGCTTCCTCGGCACCGTCCCGATCGGGCTCTGGTGGGTCGCGATCCGGGCGGGGTCGCTCCCGCTCGCCCCGCTGGCGGCGCTCCGGACGATCGACAGCCCGGTCGTCGAGGCGACCCTGTTCGTCACGGGCGTGTTCGCGCTGCTGTACGAGATCGACAAACGCCGGATGCGGTCGATCGAGCGGGTGATCCCGGACTTCCTCGACCGCTTTGCGAGCATCAACGACGCCGGGGTGAGCGTCGTCCAGAGCACGGAGCGACTCACGCGGTCGGACCTCGACGCGCTGAGCCCGGAGCTCCAGCGGGCGTGGGAGGACGTGCGCTGGGGCGCCGACGTGCGGGCGGCGTTCCGCCGGATGGAGCGCCGGATCGACTCGCCGATGATGACCCGGGCGACGGTGCTGATCACCAACGCGATGACCGCCAGCGGCGAGATCGCGCCCGTCCTGGAGATCGCCGCCGACGAGGCCCGCGCCAGCCGCCGACTCCAGCGCGAGCGCCGCCAGGAGATGGTGACCTACCTCCTGGTCATCTACATCGCCTTCTTCGTGTTCATCGGTATCGTGTTCGCGCTCTCGACCTCGTTCATCCCGGCGATCGAGGGCGCGGATCTGGGCGGGGCCAGCGGCGGCGGGCTCCCGAGCGGGGTCTCCGCGGGCGTCTTCGGCGGCCTCGGCACTGTCGACACCACCGCCTACACGCTGCTGTTCTACCACGCCGCGGTGATGCAGGCGACCTTCTCGGGACTGATCGCCGGCCAGCTCGGCGAGGGGTCGCTCGCCGACGGCGCGAAACACGTCGTGATCCTGCTCACGCTGACCGTCATCGCCTTCGCCCTCATCTGACGATGCCCGACGACCCCGCACACGCCGGCCACACCTACGACCGCATCGCCGCCCACTTCTCGGAGACCCGTGAGTACCCCTGGCCCGAGATCGAGTCGTTCCTCGACGGGCGCTCGGGCGCCGTCGGTCTCGACCTCGGCTGCGGGAACGGCCGCCACGCCGAGGTGCTTGCCGCCCACGCCGACCGCGTCGTCGCCGTCGACGCCAGCACGGGACTGCTCGCCGAGGCGGCCGAGCGCGCCGCCGAGCACGGGTTCGAGACCGATCTGGTCGCCGGCGACGCCGCGGCGATCCCGCTGGGGGCCGGCACCGTCGATCTCGCGGTCTACGTCGCGACCCTCCACCACCTCCGACCGCGGGCGCGCCGGATCGGGAGCCTGAACGAACTGGCTCGCGTGCTCGCGCCGGGCGGGCGGGCGCTCGTGAGCGCCTGGAGCACCGTCCACGACCGCTTCGCCGACGAGGGGACCGACGGCTCGGGGCTGGACACGGAGGTCGACTGGACGCTCCCGGGCGGCGAAACCGTGGGGCGGTTCTACCACGTCTACGACCCCGCGGAGTTCGAGGCGGATCTGAAAGCGAGCGAGCTGGCCCTGCTGGAGTGGGAGCTCTCGAGCGGGAACTGCTACGCCGTGGTCGGACCGTCGGAGTGAGTCAGCCGGCTACCCACCGCCGTCGCGCTTTTCCCCGGGTCGCGCCTACCACCGACAGATGGACGCCGCAATCGTCACCGTCGGCGACGAACTACTCACCGGCGACACCGAGAACACGAACGCCACCTGGCTCTGTGCCCGGCTCGACGACCGTGGCGTCGACGTCGAGCGCGTGACGACCGTGCCGGACCGCGTGGCGGACATCGCCCGCGTGGTCAACGAGTACCACGCCGAGTACGACGCCGTGCTCGTCACCGGCGGCCTCGGGCCAACCCACGACGACGTGACCATGGAGGGCGTCGCCGCGGCGTTCGGGCGCGAGGTGGAACTCGACGACGCGGCCGCCGAGTGGCTCCAGGAGGAGGGGTACGCCAGCGAGGACCTCGTTACCGGCACCGCCGAGCTCCCGGCCGGCGCGCGGCCGCTGCACAACACCGAGGGCGTCGCCCCGGGTGCAGTCGTGGAGTCCTGTTACGTGTTCCCCGGCGTGCCCGCGGAGATGCAGGCGATGTTCGCGAGCGTCGCCGACGAGTTCGACGGCGAGCAGACGTACATCGAGCGCGTCGAGGCCGCCGAGCCCGAGAGCGCGCTCCTCGACCGGCTCGCCGAGGTACAGGACCGGTTCGGCGTGACGGTCGGGTCCTACCCCGGCGAGACGGTGACGCTGAAGGTCACCGCGACCGATCCCGAAGCAGCCCGCGAAGCGGCGGCGTGGCTGACCGATCACGTCCAGCAGGTCGACGAGAGCGCCGAGTAGTTACCGGTAGAACGCGAGCGTCCACGCCGCCGTCACCACGATCCCGAGCGCGAGCGCGACGGCGCCGGTCACCGCCGGATCGAGCGAGACCCCCTCGACTGCCGTAGCCTGAAGCATACCCCCGCGTTCGACCGTCCGGCGCTTAGCTCTGGTGGTCTCCGGCGTCGACGTTGCCGACAGGGTCGCACCCGTCGCCGCGTCCGCGGCCGTTTTCCCGCTCCCCGCCGAAGGGAGCCCATGCACGTTGGCTTCGTCCTCAACCCCATCGCCGGCATGGGTGGCCGCGTCGGGCTGAAGGGGACCGACGGGAAGGTCGCGGAGGCCCGCGCCCGGGGCGCGGAACCGCGCGCGCCCCAACGCGCCGAGCGCGCGCTGGCGGAACTCGCCGACCGCCTGCCGGACGCCCGGGTTTCGACCTGGGGCGAGCCGATGGGAGAACGGGAAGTCCGGGAAGCCGGCTACGAGCCCGAGGTCCTGGGGGAGCCGGCCGGCGGCGAAACCGGCTCCGACGACACCCGCGAGGCAGTCGCGGCGTTCGTCGACGCCGGCGTCGACCTCGTCCTCTTCGTCGGCGGCGACGGCACCGCAGCGGACGTGGCCGAGACGCTCGAGGGAACCGACACGCCGATGCTCGGCGTCCCCGCCGGCGTCAAAGTCTACTCCTCGGTGTTCGCGGTCTCCCCCGAGGACGCCGCCTACATCGTCGCGAGCTACGAGCGCACCGAGCGCCGGGAGGTGATGGACATCGACGAGGACGAGTACCGCGAGGGCGAGGTCAACCCCGAACTCCGGGCGGTCGCCCGGGTGCCGGTCGCCGAAGCGATGCAGTCCTCGAAGCAGTTGGGCGGGGGGACCGTCGAGGCGCTCGCGGAGGGCGTCGCCGACGACATCCGGGCCGAACCGTCGCGGACGTACGTGCTCGGCCCCGGATCGACCGTCGGGACGATCAAGGACGAACTCGGCTTCGAGGGCTCGCCCATCGGCGTCGACGTGTGGCGCGACGGGGAGGTGATCGTGAGAGACGCCAGCGAGCAACAGATCCTCGACGCGCTGGGGGAGGAGAACGTCATCGTCGTCTCCCCCATCGGCGGGCAGGGGTTCGTGTTCGGCCGCGGGAACCCACAGCTCTCCCCCGACGTGATCCGGCAGTGTGACGTGACAATCGTCGCCTCGCGGGCCAAACTCGACGGCGTGAGCGTGCTGCGCGCCGACACGGACGACCCCGAACTCGACGAGGAGCTCCGTGGCTGGTGGAAGGTCCGGGTCGGGAAGTTCGAGACCCGGATGGTGAAGCTGGTCTGAGCCGGCGATAGTGGTTTACCGTTGACGGGAGTGGAGGCCAGCAATGGCCGACTGCCCTCCCCGGTGGTGTCGACGATGAACCGGCAGGCGCTGGCGACGGTGTTCGTCGCCGTCTCGATGGTTCTGGCGGGCTGTGGCGGGTTCGCTGGCGGGCCGTCGTCGACCGCGACGCCGGAGACGCCGTCGACGACGAGCGAACCGTCGGCGACACCGACGACCACGCCGGACAGCCGCGTCTCAGTGTACGGGGACCTCCCCGTGAACGCGACGCTCGTCTGGGAGCGCGTCGAGGCGATGTTCGGGGAGACGTACGAGCCGCCGACCGTCACGGTTCTGGACGGGCGACCTCCCGGACGCGTCAGCTCGTTCCCGGCACAGCTCGGGCTCGGGGAGGGGAGGATCTCGTCGGATGGCGGAGTCAACGGTCGGTACGTGTTTCGGAACGACAGGGTTCAGGTGATCCCGCGGAACGGCTCACCCAGCGAAATCGAGCGGATCCTCGCCCACGAGTACGTCCACGCGATACAGTACCGGACTGACTTCGTGGACCGGGCACGGGAATCCGGCATCTGGAGAGTGATGACCGAGGGAAGCGCCGTCTACGTCGAAGACGTCTACACGCGGGCGTTCCTCGGCTTCTCGACGATCGAGCGACGGTGCGAGGGCTACCGGACCGGAACGCCGTACGAGCGCTACGCGGCACAGCCCTACTGCTTCGGCGGCCAGTACTTCGCCGAAACGCTGGACTCGCCAACCGAGTTGCTGTCACCCAACACGACCCTCCCGACCACGACCGAACAGGTGCTCCACCCCGGAACGGCCGAGGGACCGACGAACCTCTCCGTCGTCGACGGGACGCCGAGTGGCTGGTACACGCCGGCCTCGATGGACCGGCAGGGCGAACTGTTCGTCCGGACCGTGCTCGGCGTCGAACTCTCCGAAACGCGAGCAAGCGAGGCCGCCGAAGGCTGGGGGAACGACCGACTGCTCACAGTCACGGGGGATATGGAGGGCTACGTCTGGGTGCTGCGCTGGGACACCGTCGACGACGCCGACGAGTTCGAGACGGCGTTCGTGGACTACCTCGACGCCCGCGGGAACGAGACCGCCGACGGCTGGCGCGTCGACGACCACCGCTACCGGCTCACGACCGTCGACGACCGAACGGTCGCAGTGGTGACGGGGAACGGGACGTTCGTCGACGCCGTTTCGGTCGGCGGGGAAGGGGGGAACGTGACGGTGTCGAGCGAGTCCTAGAACAGCGCCTCGCTCTCAGCCAGCACCTCGGCCGGGCCGCCGACCTCCCAGACCTCCGTCTCGACGCCCGTCTCGGCCACCTTCTTTTCCACAACGTCGGCGTAGTCCGCCGTCGTGTTCACGTACACCGACGCGCCGGTGTCCGTCGAGAAGTACACGGGGACGCCCGTCTCGCGGAGCTCCCGCACGGCGTTGAACACGGCGATGGTCTCGGGCTTCCAGTACACCCACCCCGACGGGCCGGTCATCGTCGTCGCCGTCAGCGACAGGGAGTCGTGCTCGGCGGTGCCGAAGATGCGGTGGAAGTCGCCCTCCCGCAGCGCGTCGCGCATCTCGACCAACTGGTCCTGGACGTGCGCCAGTCGCGCGTCGAACATGTGGCTCGCCTCGGCCTCCTCGTGGGCCTCCTCGGTCTCCTTGTAGGCGGGAACGAGCGCGGTGACGATCCGGAGGTCCTCTTCGGGGTCGAACCCGTCCTCGCCCGTGCCGATTGAGAGTCGGTGCGAGCGGCAGTCCTCGTCGTTCAACCCCGCGGAGAGGTCCGAGAAGGCACCCGTGACCGCGCGAGCTGCCGACGACGACCCGCGGCGCGCGATCGTCGAGATCTCGGGGCGGGTCAGGTCCATCCCCGCCGCCTCGCTGGCGGCCATCGCTAGCGCCGCGAAGCCGGAGGACGAGGAGCCGAAGCCGACGTTCGAGGGGAAGGAGTTCTCGCTCTCCATCCGGGCCGCGTGGTCGATGCCCGCGAGGTCGCGGACGTGATCGAGCACGTTGCGGATGCGCTCGGCGCCGCGGCCGTCGACGCCCTCGCCGTCGATGATGTACGTGTCGTCGCCGGCGTCGGGCAGGAACTCGACGGTGGTGGTGGTGTTCGACGGCGCGGTACAGACGCTGATCGAGTCGTGGTACGGGAGACGCAGGTCCGTGTCGCGCATCCCGTGGTACTTCACGAGCCCCTGGATCGGGTGGGCCCGCGCGGTGGCCTTGAGCGGCATCTCTGTCGGAGTTCCTCGGCGCCTCGGGTTAGACGTGTCGGTGCCGGTCGGGGCGCCGCCGGCTTCATTACCGCCCGCCCGGGAGGGGAGCCATGGTCGACCTGTTACTCGCCGCCGGCGTCGTGGCCACAGTCGCGCTGCTCGCCTGCAGCGCCTTCTTCTCCAGCTCCGAGACGGCGATCTTCTCGCTGCCGACGGGCGCCGACGCGATCACGGACGCGACTGCCGGCGACGATCCGCGAAACCGGACGCTGGCCGCGCTCCGCGATGACCCCCACCGGCTACTCGTGACGCTGCTCGTCGGGAACAACGTGGTGAACGTCGCGATCTCGAGCATCGTCACCGTGCTGGTCGCGCGCTCGCTCGATCCCGGACCCGCGGTCGTCGCCGCCACGGTGGTCACGAGCGTGCTGGTGCTCGTCTTCGGCGAGATCGTGCCGAAGGCGTACGGGCTGGGCAACGCTGCCGAGTGGTCGCTCCGGGTCGCGCCGGTGATCTCACTCGTCGAACGGGGGCTCTCGCCGGTGATCTCCGCGTTCGACTGGGTGACCAGCGCGATCACGCGCTGGGTCGAGGGTGAGACCGACATCGAGCGCCCGTACGTGGACTGATCGGGCAGCGAGCGAGACGGGGAGTGCGGTGGCTTAGAACAGGCCGACGTTCAGCGCCAGCGGCCAGTCGACGCCGCCGAGCGCGAGGAAGGCCAGCGAGCCGCCGAGCAGCGCGGCGTTCTTGAGGAAGTGCGTCATCTCGCCCTGCGTGTCCTCGGCGTTCCAGAAGTCGTGCATCGTCGGCGTCGACACGACGAAGAACGTCACGAGCGCGCCGGCCGCGAGCACGGGGTAGGCACCGGCGGCGATGCCGAGGCCGCCCACCAGCAGCATGACGCCGGAGGCGACGACGCCGAACTCGGGGGCCGGGACGCCCTTCGCGCCAGCGTAGCCGGCCATCCCCTCGACGTCCATGAAGTGGTTCAGGCCCATGAACCCGAGGACCAGTCCGAAGACGACCCGCGCCAGCAGGAAGAGGGTCCCGGCGGCGCCATCGAGCGCGGCGACCTGCAGTAGGCTCATCGCGTCACCTCCGTGGACGAGTCAGTTGCAAGCGGTGCCGTTGTGGTGAGTGGTTGCGCCACGCTACCAGCTACGGGTGCGAACCACTTGAGCGCTCGCGAACCCCGCCGTCACCCGGTTACAGCGGTGTTACCGCCGTGTCTCGTCTGAAAGAATCACGGCCGTTCCCCCCGGCCGGACGCTACCGCCACGGCACCGAGAGGTGGACGTGGAACAGGCGCTCACAGTCCTCCTCGCCGCAGACGGGACAGCCGTCCGCGTTGTCGGTGCCCGCGTCCGGTTGCGGAGCGTCGTCGACGCTCGTCGTCGGCCCGGGGACCACGCCCGCGGCGGCGACGACGCGGCTGCCCGCCTCGCGGAGCGCGTAGCCGCCGTCCTCCTCCCGGACGAAGTACTCGCGGAGCTTCGAGAGGTGGTAGTTGAACCGTCCGGGGTCGCGAACGTCCGCCCGCCGCCGGAGTTCCGAGAACGGCAACGGCTCCTCGGCCTCCGCGAGCGCCCGGAGGATGGCGATCCGCGTCTCGTCGCCCAGCACCGCCAGCGCGTCCGTGGGGTCCGCTTCCTGCACGCGCAGGCGTTGCGACCGGACCGGCTTGAAACTACGGCCGAGAGCTATCACCCACACGACAGAACCGCGCTTCTCCGAGCGTTCAACTACCACCCGGCCGACCCGGCGGTCGTGCCCGTCAGCGACGCCCTCCCTCGACAGTTCTCGCTCCCACAGGACCCGTCCTTCCGCCGGATGTTGGCGGGGCGGGCGACGAGTTTCCTCGGCGACGGGCTGTACACCGTCGCCGCGATGTGGCTGGTGTTCGAACTCACCGGATCGACGACGTACACCGGGCTCGCGGGGTTCCTGCTCCGTGGGCCGAACGCGCTGAAGGTGCTGGCCGGTCCGCTGGTCGACCGTGCGCGACTCGAGCGCGTGCTCGCCGGGTCGGAAGCAGTTGGCGCCGTGCTCTCGCTTATCGTCCCGCTAGCGGCGCTCTCCGGCAACCTCTCGGTCTGGATCGTGCTCGCGGTGCTCCCGTGCATGGCGCTGACCGAACTGTTCGCGGCGCCGGCCCAGACCGCCGCACTCCCCAGAATCGTCGCCAAGGAGTCGCTGGTCCGGGCGAACAGCGCGTTCTCCATCGTCACCAGCGCCGTCGACGCCGGGGCGAAGGCGGCGGGCGGGGCGCTCGTCGCGGCGATCGGCGCCGTCGCGCTGTACGGCGTCGACGCCGCCACCTACGCCGTCGCCGCGCTGCTGTTCCTGGGTCTCTCGATACCCGAAGCCGGCTCCGACGACCCCGGGGAAAACGAGGGCGGGGGAACGTCGCTCGACTTCGCCGCCTACCGCCGCGAACTCCGGGAAGGGATAGCCGTACTCACGGGGTCGGTGCTCGGCGCCATGCTGCTCGCGAGCCTCGTCGCCAACTTCCTCACGAGCGCGGCGTTCGCGGTGCTGCCGGCCTACGCGGCCGCGCTCTCGGGGGCAGCGGGGTACGGCCTCCTGCTCGCCGCGACCACCGCCGGCGTCGTCGCCGGCTCCCTGCTCGCGCCGCTCGTCGAGGACCGATCGCTGGGCGCCACGAACGCCGTCGGCCTCTCCCTGGCGGGAGCGGCCTGGGTCGCGGGGGTCGAACTCGGCGGCGTGGCGCTGACCGCGGCGCTGTTCGGCCTCTCCCGCGTCCCGGTCGGCGTCTACAACGTCGGCGTCCAGGCGACGATGCAGACCGGCGTGCCCGACGATCGACTCGGCCGGGTGACGGCGACGGTCAGCAGCCTGAGCAACGTCGTCGGACCGCTGGGGCTGCTGCTCGGGGGCGCCGCCGGCGCGGCGGTCGGCGCGCGGGCGGTGCTGCTTGCGGGCGGCGTCGGCATCGCGCTCACCGGGGCGTTCTGGGCGGCCGTTCCCCCGCTGCGGCGGTTCGGGGCGCCGACTGCGGTGCGTCCGGGGGCGTTCGGCTGAATCCCGTCGCTGCGGCGACGAACCCCGGCGCTTAAACCGAGTGACCCGCTACGCCACCGGTAATGAAGTTCTGCGACGAGTGCGGCTCAATGATGAAGGCGGAGGGCGACGAGTGGGTCTGTGGCAGTTGTGGTGCCACTGAAGCCCGGAACGAGGCCGAGGAGTCCGGGATGACTACCCAGCAGGACCAGGAGGAGAGCGACATCGTCGACATGTCCGACGTGGGCGAGGAGGCGATGGGCCCGACCACGGAGACCCGCTGTCCCGAGTGTGGTCACGACCGCGCGAGCTACGAGATGAAGCAGATCCGCTCGGCCGACGAGTCCGAGACGCGCTTTTTCACCTGTACGGAGTGCGGCCACAAGTGGCGCGAGGACGACCACTGAGAACGGAGCGGGAGCCGCACCGAGCGCCGAAAAACGGAGTACTGGACGTTATTCCTTTCTCGCGAACGTCAGGTAGCCGGTGTGACCCACGCCGGCCGTCGACGGCCGCGTCCCGCGCTCGCTGACGTCCATCCGGCGCTGGATCGTCTCGAACGTCCGGACGTCGGTGAGGTCGCCGCCGGCGGCCTCGATGGTCTTCCGGATCGACTCAACGAACGGCGAGTAGACGGTGACGAAGCCGCCGGTCGTCAACAGCTCCGGCGCCCGCTCGACGACGGCCGCCGAGTCGCCGGTGTCCAGGGTGAGCACGTCGAACGAGTCCGCTCCGACCAGTTCGTCGAGGTGCTCGGTCACGTCGCCGGTGCGCACGTCGACGCGGTCGTCGACGCCGCCGAGTATCATGTTCTCGCGGGCGACGTCGGCGAACGCCGGATCGGTCTCGTAGGTCGTCACCTCGGCGCCGGCACGGGCGAGGTAGGCCGCGAGCACGCCCGTCCCGGTGCCGGCGTCGAGCACGCGGTCGCCGCCGCCGGCGCCGGTGTGGCCCATCACGAGCCCGGCGTCGCGGGGCATCATCGGTGCGCCGGTCCGCTCGAAGTGCTCGAACAGGTCCGGGCCGCGGAGTCGTCGGGCGACGAAGGGCTCGCCCAAGTGGGTCTCCAGTTCGTCGCCGTGGCTCACGTCTTCCGGCACGTCGAGCACGCCGAGGTCGGTCTGGAGCTCCTCACCCGGGTGACGTACGTACTCACGGTCGCCGTGAACCAGTAGAACGGCCTCCACCGGACTACTCCAGCTGCGAGACGGCCGCCGCGAGGTCGCCGTCGTTCTCCTCGAGAACCTCCCGGGCTGTGGACTCCGTGACGCCGGCGCGCTGGGCGACGATCTCCACGTCGGCGTCGGGGATGCCGCCGTCGTCGGATCCGTCGTCAGCGTCTTCGAGCGCTTCGGCCTCGTCGGCGCCCGTCTTGCGGACGCTGGGCTCGCCGACGATCTGGTAGGTCTCCTGGCCCTGGGCGTCCATCTTGGTGACTTCCGCGCCGTCGAAGTAGAGTTCCTCGTCGGCGGTCCGGATGATCACTTCCTCGGCGTCGAGCTCCTCGACGTCAATACCCATCTGCTTCATCATCTGCTGCATCTTGCGCGGATTGAGTCCGCCGCCTCCGAACATGGCTACGAGTCGGTGGGCAGGCGTCAAAAGCGTGGCGAAGGGGTCGGAACACCGGGAATCGCTACGTCGACGAACCGCCCTGCCACCCGCCGCTGTCGATCACGCCGAACAGCTTCCCCCAGTTCTCCTCGTCCTCGCTCTCGGGGAGCGCGTCGCGGAGCTGTCGCAGGTCCGACGGCGGCACCTGCGACGCCACGAGGTCCATGACGACCTGGGCGTGGTAGGCTGCGTCCTGTCGCTCCAGGTTCTCGACCTCGCTGACCCGCGAGACGAACTCGGCCCAGTCGAACCGCTGGCCGTGCTCGTGGACGGCGCCCGTCATGTACCACTTGATCTCCATCGGGAGCGACGCCGCGAGGTCCTCGGCGTTGCCTTCGGGGATCCGTTGGCCGAGCGCCATCAGCGTCGCCCGTGTTGCACGAACCGCCTCGCCGGTCCCCGGTAGTTCGAGTCGGTGCTGTATCTCGCCCGTGAACTCGTCGAAGTTCATCGGTCGTCGGTACGGACCAGCCGCGGTTAAAGTTATGCAGAGGTAATAGTTCCGCGGGCGGGTGTGCCCACCGCGGCGTTCGGCGGGTCACGCTCGGGAGGCTTTAGGTGCCGGGGCCCCGGCGAGTATCCATGTACCTCGCCGACCAAACGTGGCCGGACGTCGCCACCGCCGACGTCGGACCCGTCGCGTTCGTCCCGCTCGGCTCGACCGAACAGCACGGCCCGCACCTGCCGCTCTCGACCGATCACGTGATCGCCGAGGGGCTCGCCCGCGCGGCCGCCGAGCGAACCGGGTTCCTCTGTACGCCGACGGTGACCGTCGGCGTCAGCGACCACCACCGCCACTTCCACGGCACGATGTGGGTGTCGCCGTCGTCGTTCCGGGACTACGTCGAGGACCTGACCCGGAACCTGACCTCCCACGGGATCGACCGCGTGGTGTTCGTCAACGCCCACGGCGGCAACGAGCAGCACCTCCAGGAGGTCGGCCGCCGACTGCGCGCCGACGAAACCGCCTTCGCGACGCCGTGGATGTGGGACGAGTCGATTCCCGACCTCGTCGACGAGGTCTTCGAGACCAACGGCCCCCACGCCGGTCCGAAGGAGACCTCGATGCTGCTGCATCTCGACCCAGAGACGGTGAAGGAGGGGGAGTTCGGGAGCGCCCGCGACAACGGGCTCACCGACCTCGCGAGTTCGGGTCACAGCCGCCACGGCGCCCGGGTCCACTACGACACGATCGAGAACTCCGCCAACGGCGCCTTCGGCGATCCGACCGACGCCAGCGCGGCGAAGGGCGAGTGCATCTTCGAGGCGGCCTGCGACGAACTGGTCCACCTCGCGGAGTGGCTGGCCGACCAGCGCTTCGGGGACCTGATGCCCCGGGAGCACGTCGACCCGCAGCCGGACAGCCGGAGCGAGCAGGTCTGACGCTGCGGCGGCCCGTTCGTGCGCTGCAGCCGTCGTGCGTGGTCTCGAACGCGCTCAGGCCGCCACAAGGCCCTTACGGGCAACGGTGGAACGTCCGATGATTCATGGCTCCGACAGTTGCCGTCGCGCACTACCCCGAGGGTGCGGGACACGCGACTCGGATGCTGGCCGTCGCCGACGCCGTCGAGGAACGCGGCGGGACGGTCCGCATGGCCGGCGGCGGCGCCGGCACCCAGTTCGTCGCGTTGAACGGGTACGACGAGTTCGAACCCACGAACGTCGACTTCATCGACACCTACCAGGGCGGCTCGACGTGGGCGACGCTGAGTCGGAGCCTCCCGGCAAGCCTGAGCCGCATCGCGGAGTATCAGGCCTGGCTGACCGCCACCCAGCCGGACGCGCTGGTCACCGACGACATGTTCGCCGCGATGGCGGCCAGCCGGTGTGACGTGCCGCTGTACGTGCTGAAACACGACATGCCGAGCCTCTACCACGACCGGATTGAGCGCGCCGGCGCGGGGTTCCACACGCTGTTCCAGCTCTCGGCGGCCCGTGAGTTCTTCTACCCCGTGGTCTGGCCGGAGTCAGGCGGCGACCCCGAGGCGGCGACCCGCATCCCGCCGGTGGCGCTCGACGGCGATGAGGTCGTCGACGACGCGCCCGACGTGGTGGTCGTCCCGAGCCACTACTCCTCGCTGTCGCGCATCGCCGACCACCTACGCCGGCAGGGGTACGACGTGCTGGACGTGGCCGACGACGAGTGGGACCCCGTCCCGTCGCTGCTGCCGTACGTCCGCGGCGCCGACGTGGTTGTCTGTTCGGGCTACTCGACGATCATGGACGCCGCCGTCGCGGGCACGCCCTGCGTGGTCCACCCGGAGACGGACGAACAGCGGGCGGTCGCCGACTGGCTGGAGCGGTTCGACGTGGACGGGTTCGCCGTCGCCGACCGTCCCATCGACGTGCTCGACGCCGTCGCCGATCCGCCCGCCGAGCCCGCGTTCGAGAACGGTGCCGAGGTCATCGCGACGCGAGTACTGACCGACCTCCGCGACCCCGATCCGTACGCCGAGTCCGAGGACGCCACCGTGTCGGCGGACGAGCCGGTGACGACCGCCGGGGGCCTGCGCTCGCTGGTCGCCGTGCCCACGCTGGCCGCGGTGGCGGCGACGACGGCCGCGACCACCGTCGCTCCCGCCCGGATCGGTCGCGGGATCGGGGAGCGACTGGCTCGACTCGCCAGCCTCGCGGGCGGCGTCGGTGGGCGGCTGGGTAGCGCTGGGGCTCGGGCGGGCGCAGGGCTCCGCCACGGCAGCAGCGCGGCTGGCCGACGAGTCCAGCAGGTTGCGACCGAGTCGAGCCACGTCGCCACTGTGGCGGGTTGGACCGCCGCGGACGCCGCGACGAGCACGTGTTCGACCGTCGCCGGCGGCACTCGGAAGCTGGGCAGCGGCATCCGTCGCGCCCTCGACGGCGCGGCGGGCGCGCTCGAGTCGGCTGGGCGTGGGCTGGCCGAGCGGGTCCGTGTGCCCTCGGTTTCCGGCGTGCGGCAGTGACCTGAACGCGAACGGCCTGCAGCCGGATCAGTTTCCCCGCGACGTGACCCGGGTACTCAGACAGAGCCCCGAGCCGACTGGCAGAACGAACGACTCGAACGCCGGGTCCGCGCGGACGTGTTCGACGTAGTTCGCGATCCCCTCGGTGCCGTCGCTGGCGCCGTCAGGCAGCGGCTCGTCGCCGGCGAAGTACGCCGTCAGCGCGTCGAGGTCGATCGGCCCGCGGGTCATGTTGTCGGCGGCGATCACGCCGCCCTCCGGCACCTTCTCCCGTGCCTGATCGAACCCCTGGGCGTAGCGCGGTTTGTCGTGGTCGATCAGCACCACGTCGAACGGGCCGCCGTACGCCTCGACGAGTTCCAGCGCGTCGCCGTGTTCGAACCGTGCCCGGTCGGCGACGCCGGCGCTGGCGAGGAACTCCCGCGCCATGTCGAGTTCGTCCTCGTCGATCTCGGTGAGCACCACCTCGTCGGCGCCGCCGGCGAGGAACCACGAGGCGCTGTAGCCGTAGCCGGAACCGAACTCGAAGACGCGATCGGCGTCGGTCAGGCGCGCGAGCATTCGCAGCACCGCGCCCGCGTCGGGGCCGATGATCGGGAAGTCGTTCTCGTCGGCGTACTCGGCCATCTCCGCCTGAACGTCGCTGTGGTCGGCGCCGGTGGCACGCACGTATCGCTCGACGGTCTCCAGGTCCATGCCCGTCGGTTCGCCGGCGGAGAAGTAAGCGTTTGGCCGGGTAGTCGCCGATCAGGCCAGCGGCTGGGCGAGGTAGCCGGCGATCAGCAGCAGCACGACCGAGAACGTCGCGGCGGCCTTGACGAACGTCCCCGTCTCGCGGCCCGCGGTCTGGATCCGGCCGTCGCCGAGGTGGGACTGCATCTTCCCGATCGACATCTCCAGCAGCCCGGTGACGACCAGCCAGAGCGCGAGCATCCCGAGTACGGCGTGGCCCATCGGGTCGCTGAACAGGCGGCCGTCCCCGTAGCCCGTCGCCGCCATGTGGCCGCCGGTGACGACGAACACCACGGCGCCGATCCGGGTCAACCAGCGGAGGCCGGTAGTGATAGCGATCGCCGAGGTGGCGTCGATGTCCCCCTCGGAGAGCAGCGGGTGGATCCGCCACGCGTAGAAGACGGTCGTTCCGGCCCAGACCCCGGCGAACAGCACGTGCAGCATACTGAACGCAGTGTCGATGAGTGCCATGTGCCGGGTCTTGATCGCGGACCCGATAAAGGCGGGTGACACCGGAGCCTCGTCGTCGTGATCGCCGGTCTGCGACGCCGTCGGTGGCGGGGATCGTGGCCGCCGCCGTCTCCCCATGCTTAAGTCCGAACCGGTCCCAGTTCGACCCATGTTCGACGAGGCGGACCTCGCGGAGATCCGTGAGGGGAAGGAACGATGGGAGGAGGAGACCTACGGCCCGACCGTCGACCGGTTCGGCGAGCGCCGGGAGTCCTTCGAGACCGACACCGGCGGGCAGGCGGTCGACCCGCTGTACACGCCCGACGACGTTGCCGACCTCGACTACGAGGAGGACCTCGGGTTCCCGGGCGAGGAGCCCTACACCCGCGGCGTCTACTCGACGATGCACCGCGGCCGGCTCTGGACGATGCGGCAGTACGCCGGGATGGGCACCGCGTCGGAGACCAACGAGCGGTTCCACTACCTGCTCGATCAGGGGCAGACCGGACTCTCGATGGCGTTCGACCTGCCGACCCAGATGGGCCACGACTCCGACGCCGACATGGCCACCGGCGAGGTCGGGCGCTCGGGCGTCGCCATCGACTCCATCGAGGACATGAAGACCGTCTTCGAGGGGATCCCGCTGGACGAGGTGTCCACGTCGATGACGATCAACGCGCCCGCGAGCGTGCTGCTGGCGCTGTACATCGCCGTCGGCGACGAGCAGGGCGTCGACCGCGAGGAGCTGCGGGGCACCATCCAGAACGACATCCTGAAGGAGTACGCCGCGCGGAACACGTACATCTACCCGCCGGAGTCGTCGATGCGGCTCATCACGGACATCTTCGAGTTCTGTGCGGAGGAGGTGCCGAACTTCAACACCATCTCCATCTCGGGCTACCACATCCGCGAAGCCGGCTCGACGGCGGCCCAGGAGGTCGCGTTCACGCTCGGCAACGGGATCGAGTACGTCGAGGCCGCCATCGAGGCCGGCCTGGACGTGGACGAGTTCGCGCCCCAGCTCAGTTTCTTCTTCAACGCCCACAACAACATCTTCGAGGAGGCCGCGAAGTTCCGGGCCGCCCGGCGGATGTGGGCGAAGATCATGGAGGAGCGTTTCGACGCCGAGAACCCCAAGTCGAAACAGCTCAAGTTCCACACCCAGACCGGCGGCTCGACGCTCACGGCCCAGCAGATCGAGAACAACGTCGTCCGCGTCGCCTACCAGGCGCTCTCGGCTGTCCTCGGCGGGACCCAGAGCCTCCACACCAACGGGAAGGACGAGGCGCTCGCGCTGCCGACCGAGAAGTCGGTCCGGACCGCCCTGCGCACCCAGCAGATCCTCGCCCACGAGTCCGGCGCCGCCGACACCATCGACCCCCTCGCCGGGAGCTACTACGTCGAGAGCCTCACCGACGACATCGAGGACGAGGCGTTCGAGATCATCGACGAGGTCGACGAGCGCGGCGGGATGCGCGGCGCGATCGAGGACCAGTGGGTCCAGCGGCAGATCCAGGACGTCGCCTTCGAGCGCCAGGAGGAGATCGAGGAGGGCGAGCGGGTCATCGTCGGCGTCAACGAGTTCGAGGTCGAGGACTCCGAGCCGGAGATGGACCTGGAGTCGGTCGACGAGGAGGACGAGCAGCGACAGATCGACCGCCTCGACGAACTGCGTGAGGAGCGCGACGACGACGCCGTCGAGGCGGCGCTCGACGACCTCCGCACGGCGGCCGCGGGCGACGAGAACGTGATGCCGTACATCGTCGACGCCGTGAAGGCGAAGGCGACGGTCGGCGAGGTCTCGAACGTGTTCCGCGACGTGTTCGGCGAGTACCAGCAGGGCGTCTCGGTCTGAGCGGTCGCTTACTCCAACTGCACCGCCGTCCCGTAGGCCAGCATCTCCGCGCCCGTCCCCGCGATCTCGGCGGTCTCGAAGCGCATCTCGACCACCGCGTCGGCGCCCTTCGCTTTGGCCTCCGCGAGCATACGCTCCTCGGCCTGCTCGCGGGAGTCCGACAGCAGTTCCGTGTACGCCTTCATCTCGCCGCCGACGAGGTTGCGCAGGCTCTGGGTGAAGTCCCGGCCGACGTTCCGGGCCCGGACCGTGTTGCCCCGGACGGTGCCGAGCGTCTCCGCGATCTCCGCGCCGGCGATCGTGTCGGTGGTGGCGGTCTGCATGGTCGCGAGTGTGCCCGAGTTGACCATGATCGTGTCGGCGATGGGACCTCGCATGAACGACCCACGCTTTTGGTTCGCCGGCGCCGAGTGGCGCCCATGGAGTTCGACCACGCGGGCGTCGCAACCGACGACGCCGCCGAGACCGCCGCGCTGTTTTCCGACCTACTGGGTGCCGAGAACGTCCACGAGGAGACCGACGAGGCCCGCGGGATGCGCTTCGTCTTCCTCGACCTGGGCGACGGCTACGTCGAGGTGATCGAACCGCTCGACGACGGGAGCACCATCGCCGACTACGTCGCCGAGAACGGCTCGGGCCTCCACCACGTCGCCTTCGCGACCGACGACGCCGCGGCGGCGCTGGATCGCGCCCGGGACCTCGGGGTCGAGACGATCGACGACGAGCCGCGCCCCGGGGCGTGGGACCACGACATCGCCTTCCTCCACCCGCGGGACACCGCGGGCGTGCTGGTCGAGTTCGTGGAACACTGACGGACCGTTTGGCGGCTCCGTCGCTCGCGGTCCGTTTTTTGCGTGACGGCGAGCCTATCGCCGAGCCGAACGGTTAAGGGAGATTACTCGTAAGCGCGGGGCATGCTGCGGAGACTCTTCACGCTCGCTCTCGTCGGGGGTCTGCTGTTCGCGGCCGTCGGTGGTGGGTGGCTGGTCGCCGGCGGACCGATGCGAGGGACCGCCGAGGCGCCGCTGACCGTCGACGCCGGCACCGCCGCCGAACACGGGTTCGGCGAGCCGAGCGTCGAGCGCGTGCAGTTCCAGGAACGATTGCGCGTCGCCGGCGTCGAAAAGGGATTCGACCTCTCGGCGTACGTGATGACGACGACCCACGAGGGGACGGGGGCCGCGGTGGTGACGGTGAGCCTCCCCGGCTGGACCATCGGCGGCGTCTCGCTGAACCCGCTGACGTACGCGCCGCTGAAGCAAGCCGTCACTCGCGTGCTGCCGTACCTCCCGACGGAGACGCCCGAGGTGACGTGGGCGGGCGAGACGACCGTCGAACTCGCAGGTGAGGACGTGACTGCCGGCGAGTACGAGGTCGAGGGCGACGCCCCGCGTCTCGTCGTCGCCCGGGAGACGATGGGCGGCGACACGGTGTTCGCGGTCGGCGTCTACTCCGCGGAGCGCTCGGGGAGTCGCGACGCCGTCGACGCGCTGTTCGCCGCGCTGGATCACGGCTAACCGGTCGCCGGCGACGTGTGCCAAGAGGGAAGTACCAGTAGTCCCGTGGAGGGAGATATGTACGACTGGCTGGCCCACCGGGTACGGAGTACGCCCGACCGGGAGGCCCTCGTCAACGCGAGCTCCGGCAACGCCTGGACGTACGCGACGCTCGACGAAACCGTCGAGGAGATGGGGAGCCGGCTCTCGGCGCTCGGCGTCACCGAGGGCGATCACGTCGCCGCCGCACTGGAGACGGGCGTCGAGGCTGTCTGCCTGATCCACGCCACGATGCGACTGGGCGCCGTGCTGGTGCCGCTGGCGCCGGAGTTCACGCCGCCGGAGCTGGCCGATCGCGTCGACCGGGCGGACGTGGACACCGTCGTCTGTGACGGAACCACCGAGTCGCAGGTCCGGGCGGCCGCCGAGCGCCTCGAGCGGTCGGTCTCGGCGGTGACCATCGGCGACTCGGACCGCGACGACGTGACGCCGCTCTCGGCGGCCGAACCCGACACGCTCACGCCGACGGCGTGGGAGCGCGAGGACACGCAACTGCTCCTCTTCACCTCCGGCACCACCGGCGACCCGAAGGCCGTCCGCCTCACGATGGGGAACCTGCTCGCGAGTGCGATTGCCAGCGCGTTCCGCCTGGGCGTCGACCCCGAGGACCGCTGGCTGGTGCCGCTCTCGCTGCACCACATGGGCGGGATCGCCCCCGTTCTGCGGTCGGCGCTGTACGGGACGACCGTGATCGTCCGCGAGTCGTTCGATCCGGGCGGCACCGTCGACGACGTCCGGGAGTACGAAGCCACCTGCGTCTCGCTGGTGCCGACGATGCTGCGCCGGATGCTCTCGGCGCGGGGCACCCTCCCCGACTGCCTGCGGTTCGCGCTGGTCGGCGGCGCCCCCACCCCGGCCGAACTCGTCGAGCGGTGCCGGGACTACTCGGTGCCGATCTGTCCGACCTACGGGATGACCGAGACGGCGTCACAGATCGCCACCGCTCGCCACTCCGAGGCGTACGAGCACCCCGAGACCGTGGGGAGCCCGCTGCTCTGGACCGAGGCGACGGTCGTCGACGACGACGGGGCGCCGGTCGAGGCGGGTGAGTCGGGCGAACTGGTCGTGCGCGGGCCGACCGTAACCCCCGGCTACTACGAGGATCCCGCGGCGACGGGCGAGGCGTTCGGCCCCCACGGGCTCCACACCGGGGACGTGGGCTACCGCGACGAGGACGGCCGGCTCTACGTGCTGAACCGGCTCGACGACCGGATCCTGACCGGCGGAGAGAACGTCGACCCGGGCGAGGTCGTCGACGCTCTCCGTGCCCACGGGTCGGTCGACGACGCCGCAGTCGTCGGGATCGACGACGAGGAGTGGGGGGAGCAGGTCGCCGCGCTACTGGTGCCGAGCGACGAGGGAGTCGACGTGGCCGCCCTCGAGAGCCACCTCCGCGAGCGCCTCGCGGGGTTCAAACTCCCGCGGACGATCGGCACGATCGAAGAACTCCCGCGGACCGTGTCGGGCACGGTTGAGCGCGATGCCGTCCGCGAGCACATTCGCGAGGGCGACACGGTGACTCTCGAGCGGAGCCAGCCCAGCGGCCGCGCCGCGAGCGACGCCGAAAGCGTCCGTGCGGTCGCTCACGAGGAGTCGGAGGGCGAAGGGGAACCGTCACCCGACCACCCCGGCGAGGACGCGCCGGCCGAGGCGGCGTTGGAGGCCGCGACGGACACCGACGCAACCGAGTTGCCCGCGGAAGACACCGCGGCCTACACCGGCGACAGCGACGGGGGCGTCGACGCCGTGAGCAACCCGGCAGCGGAACCGGAACTGACTGAACCCGACACCGACCGCCGGGGCGGTGCCGCGCTCTCGTCGTCGGAGGAGCCGGCCGAACAGGGGGAGAGCGATCGGCTCACGGGCATCGGCGGGTCGGAGACCGACGGCGAGACCGGTGGATCGAACGACGACGGTGATTCCCCGGCGGACGACGACGTGAGCGGGACGGAAGCGGACGAGTCGGACGTGGAGGAGTCGGGCGCGGACGAGCGCTGACCGGAAACGCGGGACCACGGAGCCGCAGTTCTGGGTGCCTTTTTGCGTGCTGGCCGCCATCAGCCCGTATGGACCTACTCGACGAGGGGCCCGTCCCCGAGCACGCACGCGAGGCGAAAGCCGAGGCCAGAGCGTTCGCCGAGGCGGAGATCGAACCCGTCGCGGCCGAGAAGTTCTCGTCGGGCGAGTACCCGTGGGACGTGCTGGAGGCGGCGATGGACGCCGGCCTCGTCGCCGCCGACCTGCCCGAGGAACTGGGCGGGCGGGGGTTCGACGTCGAACAGATCCTCGCGATCGGCGAGGAGTTCTTCCGCGCCGACGCCGGCATCGGGCTGACGCTGATGCTGGCCTCCTTCGGCTGTGAACTGGTCGAACAGTACGGCACCGAGGAGCAACACGAGCAGTACCTCCGCCCGGTCGCCCAGAACGACCAGATCTCGGGGCTCGCGGTCTCGGAGCCCGACACCGGCTCCGACCTCGCGGGGATGACCACCAGCGCGGAGAAGGACGGCGACGAGTGGGTGCTCAACGGCGAGAAGTACTGGGTCGGCAACGCCGTCGAGGCCGACTGGCTCACCGTCTACGCGAAGACCGGCGACCGCGACGACCGCTACGGCAACTACTCGCTGTTCATCGTCGAGACCGACTCCGAGGGGTACGAGGCCGAGCACATCCCCGAGAAGATGGGGATGCGCGCGTCGAAGCAGGGTCACATCGTCTTCGACGACTGCCGGGTCCCCGAGGCGAACCTCGTCGGCACGGAGGGCGGCGGGTTCTACGCACTGGCGGACTTCTTCAACCACGGCCGCGTCGTCGTCGGCGGCCACGGGCTCGGGCTCGCGGCCGCCGCCATCGAGGAGGCCGAGGCGTTCGTCCACGAGCGTGAGGGGTTCGGCCGGACGATCAACGAGTTCCAGGCGGTCCAGCACATCCTCGCGGACATGCAGACGGAGTTCCAGGCCGCCCGCACGCTGAACTGGCGCGCGGCGCGGCAGGTGAAGGAACACGACAACCCCGGCTACTGGGCGGCGATGGCCAAGACGAAGTCGACCGAGACGGCCGTCGACGCCGCCGAGCGTTCGATGCAGCTCCACGGCGGCCGGTCGATCTTCGCGGACCGCCGTATCTCCCGGGTGTACCGCGACGTGCGCATCCCGGTGATCTACGAGGGCGCGAACGAGATCCAGCGCAACCTGATCTACCGGCAGACGCCGCGCTAACCAGCCACGGCTGGCGACCGCCGACGACCTCCGTGTCGTCGGCCCGGAGCGGACGCCGTGGCTGTGTGTAGCCAAGACGGCTGGCAATCGCCGGATCCTCCGCCGAACACGTCGCCAACGAGGCAGTTTTTGCGCCGTTACGCGGGTATTCTCCGCCGTATCAGTTACTAAATTTATCAAACTTTCACAAGGCTCGGAGGTCGGTATGTTGACGATGCCTGCGCATCGGAACGCGCTCGACTCGGCGTCGGCCGCCGCGAGTCGCATCGTCGACGTGGCAACAACCGTCGCGATCGCCGTGGGGTTGGTCGTCTGGACGCTGTTCTGGTCGAACCTCGCGAGGCTCCACTACGCCCACGGTGATCTCCCCTCGGCGCTGTTCACCGCCGGGGCCTTCGTCGCGCCGGGGGTCGCCGCGCTCGTCTGGTACGTCGGTGAGGGCGTCGGCGCCGACATGCCCACGCCGAGTGTCGGCCCGAGCATCTCGAGTAACTGAGTCGCGCGGGCGCCACGCCGAGCCCCTTAGCCCTCCGTCGCGACCCCGTTCTCCACCGGCGACAGCGTGCGCTCGAACGTCAGTAGCCCCAGACCCAGCACCACACAGACCCCGATCAGCGACGGCCAGAGCCACGCTGCCAACCCGTAGTCGAAGAACACGCCGCCGACGAAGGAGCCGATACCGAACCCGGCACGCTTGGCGACCTCGAGCATCGACAACTGCGCCCCGCGCTCGCCGTCGCTCCCGAGCGCGCTCATCAGCGACGTGGAGATCGGCGAGTGCAACACCTCGCCGATGGTTCGGGCCACGAGATGGAGGCCGACCAGTACGACGCCGGCAGCCAGCAGCGGATGCCGACCCGCCGCGGCCGGACCCAGATCCAGCAGGTAGACCAGCCAGACCACGAACATCGACGCCGCCCAGAAGCCGACCGAGAACAGCAGCCCACGAGTGCGCCGCCAGTCCGAGACGGCGTCGACGAGCGGTATCTGGAGCAGCACCAGCGTCAGCGGGTTGAGGACGAACAGCGTCCCGATCTCCGAGGACGACAGCCCCAACTCCGCCTCGGCGACGACGGGGACGGTGGTCTGCATCTGGGCGTACAGCACCGCGAAGCAGAGGTTCAGCGCCGCCAGGCCGAGCACGCGGCGCTTGGTGATCGCCGACCCCCAGTCGCCCACCGAGTCCCGGAGCGCAACGTCTCGCTGGCCGGCGTGGATCCGCGGCACCAGCGCGAACAGCACGACGGCGACGACCGCCGAGGTCGCGCCGTCGGCGAGGAACACGGTCACCTCCGCCCACTCGTAGAGCAGGCCGCCGACGACGAAGCCCGTCCCGAAGCCGACGTTGTTGCCGACTTTCAACAGCGAGTAGGCGCGGTCGCGTTCGGCGCCGTCGGTGAGGTCGGCGATGTACGCCTGACCGGCCGGGGTGTAGAGCCCGTTCGTCGCGCCCGCGAGCGCGGAGACGCCGATGAACGCCCCCGCCGGGTCGAGCGGTCCGACCGCGGCGGCGATCGCGGGGACGAACGCGTAGCCCGCCAGCGTGACGGCGTTGCCGGCCATCGCCGCCACCATCACCGGCTTGCGGCCGATCCGGTCGGCGAGGTAGCCGCCGACGGTTGTCGCGACGGCGGTGCTGACGTTCTTCACGAGCAGTCCCAACCCGACGAGCGAGAGCGCGATGCCGATCTCCAGGTGGAAGTGGATGGTCGCGAATGGATAGACCAGCCCGGAGCCGAACACGTTCAGCAACTGGCCGGCGGCGACGACGTACACCGCGCGGTCGAAGCCTCGCACGGCGTCGAGCGAGAACCGGGGCACGGCGGACCCAGAACGAGACGGGATTTATCGGTGGGGGTTCCGGCGAAGCCGATCGTGTCGGATGGAGTGTGGTTCGTCCCCCGGTGCCGGGACGTTCAAACCCGTCGGGGACGGAGAAAACGCATGGCTCTGGACTTCGCGACGCTGTTTCCCAACGGCGTCCTGCACTACCTACTCGGCGGCCTCCTGATCGGCCTCGCGACGGTCGCCATCTACCTCGGGACGGGGATCGCGGCGGGCGCGAGCACGTTCCTCGAGTCGACGCTCTCGTACGTCTCCGACCGCGAGCGCTTCCAGCAGTTCCGGTTCGTCCAGTCGCGCGACTGGCGACTCGTCTTCACGGCCGGGATCGTGCTGGGCGCCACCGCCTACACCGCACTCTCGGGCGACGACTGGTTCGTCACCGAGGTCTCGGCGACGCGGCTGTTCGTCGGCGGCGTTCTCGTCGGCGTCGGCACCCGGGTCGGGAAAGGGTGTACCTCCGGACACGGCATCTGCGGCGTCGGATCGCTCTCGGACGCGTCGCTGTTGAACGTCGCGACGTTCGTGCTCGTCGCCGCGGGCACCTCCCAACTGCTGCTGGCGATGGGGGTCCGACCATGAGCGGGAACGGGCACGCAGACGACGGCGGCGGCCGGCACCCACTGTTCATGCCGCTGGTGTTCGTCGGCGGCCTCGTCTTCGGCGCCGGCCTCGCCGTCTCGCGGATGGCCCGCCCCGAGGTCGTGCTCGACTTCCTCCAGTTCGAGGACTTCGGCCTGCTGTTCGTGATGGGCGGGGCGGCGCTGGTGGCCGGGCCCGTCTTCCACCTCGCGACCCGGAGCGGGAAGCGTGCGCCGCTGACCGAGCGTGTGTACGAACTGCGGCGAAAAACGTTGGACAGCAACGTGCTACTGGGCGGGGTCGTCTTCGGCGTCGGCTGGGGGATCTCGGGGATCTGTCCCGGCGCCGCCTACGCCAGCGTCGGGATCGGGAACTGGCCCATCCTCGCGGGGATCGCGGGCATGTTCGTCGGCGCCTACGGACAGGGGATCGCCCGGGACCGGTTCAGCGACTGACTACTCCGGGAGTACGTCCTGCACGATCTCGATCCCGTCCTCGACGGCCGCCATCGTCACGTCCTCGTCGCGCTCGACCGAGAACAGACAGCCCCGCTTGGGACCGTCGGCGACCCGGACGACCCACGAGCGCTCGAACGTGCGGACGACGGCCTCGAGACTGCCCAGCTCGAACGACTCCTCGACGGTCGGCGCGTCGAGCTGGTGGACGATGCTGTTGTCCACGAACGACCTGACCGCCTCCTCGGTGTACTGGTCCGCAACGTCCGCCCGGAGGGAGTGGTCGATCCCCGTGCCGTCGTAGACGATCACCCCCCGGAGCGCGGTGCCGAGCCGGTCCGCGAGCGCGGTGTGGATCGGCTCGGCGTCGAGTTCGCTCATGGGGGACCACTCCAGCGCGGGCCGCAAAAAACTGCGGTCGGAGAAAGAACTACGGTGGTTCACGCGTCCCGTAAGACGTATGAACAGACTGACTGGTGGCGAGGCCGTCGTCGCACAGCTCGAGCGCGAGGGCGTCGACGTGGCCTTCGGCATCCCGGGCGTGCACACGCTGGAGATCTACGACGCGCTGCTCGACAGCGGGATCGACCACGTCACGACCCGACACGAGCAGGGGGCGGGGTTCGCGGCCGACGGCTACGCCCGGGCGACCGGCCGGGTCGGCGTCTGCCTCGTGATCACGGGACCGGGGCTGACGAACGTCGCGACAGCGGTGGGCCAGGCCTACTCCGACTCCTCGCCGATGCTGGTGATCTCGACGACGAACGCGACGAACGAGGCGGGCCGGGGGAAGGGCCACCTCCACGAACTCAAGGACCAGCAGGGCGTGATGGCCTCCGTCGCCGCCGAGAGCTACCACGTCGACCGCGTCGCCGACGTGCCCGGAACGATCGCCGACGCGTTCGAGCACCTGCAGACTGACCGTCCTCGCCCCGTCCACGTCCAGATCCCGACTGACGTGCTCGAGCGCGCGGAACCGGTCGAACTGATCGACGGGGAGGCCGCCGCCCCACCGGGGCCGGACACCGAGCGCGTCGAGGAGGCGGTCGGGATGCTCGCCGACGCGGAGCGACCCCTGCTCGTCGTCGGCGGCGGAACCGTCGACGCCGCAGAGACGGTGCGATCGTTCGTCGACGAGACGGAGATCCCGGTGATCACGACCGCGGCCGGCAAGGGCGTCGTCCCCGCCGGCCACGACTGCTGTGTCGCGACGGCGCTCGGCCACGACCCGGCCGACGAATTCGTCGCCACACGCGACCTCGTGCTCGCGGCCGGGACCGAACTCAGCGCACAGGACAGCGCCGACACGCCGTTCCCCGACGAGTTGATCCACGTCGACATCGACCCAACGAACTTCGGAAACAACCACGAGACAGCACTGGGGATCGTCGGCGACGCGGGAACGACGCTGGCTGCGATCCACGAGCGCGCGAGCGAGCGGGGGTTGCGCTTCGACGGGCCGAGGGAGGCCGCCGACGCCGGGCCCGAACCGCTCTCGGTCGACGCGGCCGACGACCGACATCACCTGCTCGCGGTGCTCCGGGAGGCGCTCGACGACGACGCGGTGGTGGTCAACGACATGACGAAGGTCAGCTACGCCGCGCGGACGCGGTTCCCGACCGGCGCGCCGCGGTCGTTCCTCTTCCCCCGTGGGTTCGGCACGCTGGGGTTCAGCCCGCCCGTCGCCTTCGGGGCCGCGATCGGGAGCGATCGACAGGTGGTCTCGCTGGTCGGCGACGGCGGGTTCCTGTTCACGGTCGGCGACCTCGCGACCGCCGTACAGTACGACCTCGGCGTGCCGATCGTCCTCTGCAACGACGACTCCTACGACATCCTGGAGGACGTGCAGCGCCGGGACTACGGTCGGACGATGGCCACCGACATCGAGAACCCCGACTTCGTCGAGTTGGCCGAGAGCTTCGGGGCGGCCGCGCGCCGGATCGAGTTCGGGGCCGTCGCCGACGAACTGCCCGGCGCGCTGTCGGCGGCGTTCGACCGCGACCGACCGACGCTGATCGAGATCCCCGTCGAGTTCTGACAACGCTCAAGAGCCCCCGGCCACACCACCACCCATGCGACTGCAGGAGTACTGGGGCGTCGGCCCGAAGACGGCCGACCTGCTCGAAGCCGAACTGGGCGTCGAGCGCGCCGTGCGCGCCGTCGAGTCCGCCGACGTTGGGACGCTGGTCGACGCCGGCCTCTCGCGGGGGCGGGCGACCCGGATCCTCCGGCGGGCCACGGGCGCGGCCGGGCTGGACACGCTGGGCACCGGCGACGCCCGGGACGTGTACGGCGACCTGTTGGAACTGGCCGCACGGGACGCGCTGACCGACGGCGCCGCCGACCGGATCCGCGTGCTCACGCCGCTGTCGAGCCGGTCGGCCGCCGCGGACCGGCTCGACCGCATCCACGCCGCCCGCGAGGTCTGGTCTGGGCTGGACGACGACGGCCGTGAGTCCGTCGTCGCGACGTTCGAGCGCTACGACGAGGCCGGCGCGGGTCGCCGCGCGGCGGTGGACGCGGCACTCGACCTCCGCGAGGTGGGGGCGAGCGATGGCGGCCCGTTCGAGCGCCTCGCCGACCTCGACGCCGACGCGCTCGAGGACGCCGTCGACGCGCTGGGCGCCGTGCAGGGCGAGTTCGGCGCCGGGGGCGACGACGAACCGCTCTCGGTCGGTGAGGGCGCCGACGACCAGCTCGACCGACTCCGGACTCAACTCACAGCCGCCCGGCGGCTCGACGACGCCGCGCTGGACGTGCTGGAGACCGTCCGCGGGCAGGGCGTGCGCTCGCTGGAGGAGTTCCAGAGCGCCGTGATCTCCTACGTCGCCGAGGAGACCGGCGTCACCCCCAGCGAGGTCAGGGCGGTCGCGCCCGACGAGGCCCGCGACGAGACTGACTTCGTCTCGGCGACGCTGCGTGCGCTGGTGGCGGACCTGGAGGGCCAGGTCGCCGACCGCGAGGCCGTCGTCGCCGGCGAACTTCGGGAGACGCTCGACACCGCGGGCGGGGAGATCGAGGCCGCCGTCGACGCGGTCGACGAACTCGCCTTCGATCTCTCGCTCGCCCGGTTCGCGGCGAAACACGACCTCACCCGGCCGACGCTCGTCCCGGACGGGCTGGCGGTCCGCGAGGCGCGGAACCTCTTCATCGACGGCGAGACCCAGCCGGTCAGCTACGGCGTCGGCGACCACTCGGTGTCGGGTGGCGCCCGCGCCGCCGACCCGCCCTCGGGCGACCGCGTGGCAGTTCTGACAGGTGCGAACTCCGGCGGGAAGACGACGCTGCTGGAGACGCTCTGTGGGGTCGCGCTGTTGGCGTCGATGGGGCTGCCAGTCCCGGCCGAGGAGGCCCAGGTCGGCCGGTTCGACGCGATCGTGTTTCACCGCCGCCACGCCTCGTTCAACGCGGGCGTGCTGGAGTCGACGCTGCGCTCGGTCGTCCCGCCCCTCACCGGCGAGGGGCGCGCGCTGATGCTCGTCGACGAGTTCGAGGCGATCACGGAACCGGGGCGGGCCGCCGACCTGCTGAACGGGTTGGTGGACCTGACCGTCGACCGCGGCGCGCTGGGCGTGTTCGTCACCCACCTCGCCGAGGACCTCGCGCCCCTGCCCGACACCGCCCGCATCGACGGCATCTTCGCCGAGGGGCTGACCGACGATCTCGACCTGCGCGTCGACTACCAGCCACGGTTCGGGACGGTCGGGCGCTCGACCCCGGAGTTCATCGTCTCGCGGCTGGTCGCGAACGCGAGCGACCGCGACGAGCGCGCGGCGTTCCGCTCGATCGCGGCCGCAGTGGGGGAGGAGGCGGTGCAGCGGACGCTCTCGGACGCCGAGTGGCAGGGCTGACGTTTCGAGATTCGAAACCCCGCCCCGTTCTGGCCGCATCGACGTGGATACTGCCCGAGGTCCCCGAGCCGAGAGATTCAAGGTCGTGCCCATCGCTCTCTCGACTGATGCGTCAGGACCACCTCGTCGCCGCGGGCCAACTCTCGCGGGCGGACGTCGAGCGGGTGCTCGACCGCGCCGCCGAGTTCGACGCCGCGCTGGCAACGGGCGACCCGCTCCCGGCCCGGTACCCCGAGACGGTGCTCGCGCTGTGTTTCTACGAACCGAGCACGCGAACCAAGATGTCCTTCGAGACCGCGATGAAGCGCCTCGGCGGCGACGTCGTCGACATGGGCGGCGTCGACGCCTCCTCGGTGAAGAAGGGCGAGAGCCTCGCCGACACCGTCCGGGTGATCCAGGGGTACGCCGACGGGATCGTGCTCCGCCACCCTCGGGAGGGCGCCGCCCGGATGGCCTCGGAGTTCGTCGACGTGCCCGTCGTCAACGCGGGCGACGGCGCGGGCCAGCACCCGAGTCAGACCCTGCTCGACCTCTACACCATCCGCGAGGCCGCGGGGCTGGACGATCTCACCATCGGCATCGTCGGCGACCTGAAGTACGGCCGGACGGTCCACTCGCTGGCGACCGCCCTGACGGAGTTCGACGCCCACATGCACTTCGTCAGCCCCGAGTCGCTCCGCCTGCCGCGCTCGGTCCGGTTCGACCTCCACGAGGCCGGCGCGCAGGTGCGGGAGCACACCGAACTCGACGAGGTGCTCCCCGAACTCGACGTGCTCTACGTCACCCGGATCCAGCGCGAGCGCTTCCCCGACGAGGACGAGTACGAGAAAGTCGCCGGACAGTTCCAGATCGACGCCGAGACGCTCGCGGCCGCCGGCGACGACCTGACGGTGATGCACCCGCTGCCCCGCGTCGACGAGATCGACCCGGAGATCGACGACACCGACGACGCGAACTACTTCGAGCAGGCCCACAACGGCGTCCCGGTCCGGATGGCGCTGCTCGACCTCCTGCTCTCGAACCATGAGTGACCACGAACTCCGCGTTTCGAAGATCCGCAACGGCACCGTACTCGACCACATCACCGGCGGCAGCGCGCTCCACGTGCTCGCCCTCCTAGGGATCGACGGCAGCGAGGGAACCGGCGTCAGCGTCGCGATGAACGTTCCCTCCGACCGCCTCGGCACGAAGGACGTGGTGAAAGTCGAGGAGCGCGAACTCTCCCAGGCCGAGGTCGACGTGCTCTCGCTGATCGCCCCGCGGGCGACGGTGAACATCGTCCAGGAGTACGAGGTCGTCGAGAAGAAACGCGTCGAGCGCCCGGGGTCGGTCGCGGGCGTGCTCGCCTGCCCCAACAGCAGCTGCATCACCAACGCCGACGAGCCGGTGACCACCCGCTTCGACGTGCTCGACGACGGGCTCCGGTGTCGCTACTGCGAGGAGATCATCCGCGAGGGGATCGCCGATCACCTCGCCGTCAGCTGATCGGGCCGCCCGCTACCGGAACGACGGTCGCCACGACAGCAACGCGATCGTGACGAGAAACACCGCCGTCGACACGTCGTAGGCGTAGGTCGTCGTCGCCACCGCGACGAACGAGCCGCCGCCGAAGGCCGCCGCCCCGACCGACGCCAGGATCGGCCACGAGCAGGAGACACAGGAGAGCAGCCCCAGCAGCCCGGATACAGCCGACTTGGACACGTCCAGCACCGTGACGAAGACGAGGTACGTGAGCGCGAGGTAGCCGACCATCTTCGCGGGCATCAGGATGAGCCGGACGACCTCGCTTTTGAACGTGACCGCGGGCCCCCAGCCCGGGGGGAGCCAGAGCACCGAGAACCCGGCGGTGTAGTCGAACGTCGCCGGGATCCCGGGGGCGACGACGCCGCCGGTGTACGCGAGCACCGCGAGGTAGCCGAGCGCGAGTACGGCCGCGCGACGGACCGCGGTCGTGCTCGCGTCGGGCACGTCGGTCCGGTAGAACGCCCACAGCGAGACGTTGATCCAGAGCAGCCCGTACAGCGCGAAACGGGGGCTCGTGACCGCGGCGGTGTCGCCGAACAGCCAGTAGCCGGTCAGCGCCATCACCTCGACGTAGAGGACGGCGGTCCAGAGTAGGACCGTCCGCGGTTCGGGGAGGTCGTCGATCCGCGGGGTGTCGAAGGCCTGCATCCTCAGACGAGGAGCGTGTCGAGCACGACGGCGAGCAGCACGCCGCCGAGATAGGCGTTCGAGGCGTGGAACGCGCGGAACGCCGCTTCCTCGGTGCGCTCGAAGTGGAGGCGAACGACCGTCCAGAGGAACAGCCCCGCGAGCGCGATCCCGAACGCGACGAACAGCCAGTCGAGCCGGGCCGCGAGCGCCAGCGCCGCCGTCGCCGCGAGCGTCGCGCCGAGGTACCAGACGATGTGTCGCCGCGTCGTCGTCTCGCCGCGGACGACGGGCATCATCGGGAAGCCGCCGGCCGCGTAGTCGTCCTTGTAGGCGAGCGCGAGGTTGTAGAAGTGTGCGGGCGTCCAGAGGAACACGATCGCCGCCAGTCCGAGACCGCCCCAGCCCACCTCGCCGGTGACCGCGGCCCAGCCGATCAGGGCGGGGAGCGCGCCGGCGGCGCCGCCGATGACGGTGTTCTGGACGGTGTTGGGCTTGAGGATCAGCGTGTACACCACGCTGTAGAACGCGATGGCGGTCAGCCCCAGCACCGCCGCGAGCAGGTTGATCGAGGCGAACAGGCCGACCGAGATCGCCGCGAGTGCGAGGCCGAACGTGACGGCGTTCCGGACCGGCACCAGATCGACCGCGAGCGGGCGGTCGCTGGTGCGCTGCATCCGGCGGTCGACGTCGCGTTCGAGCACGTGGTTGAACGTCCCGGAGGCGCCGATCGCGAGCGCGCCGCCCGCGAGCGTCTTGGCGACGACCGGGACGGTGAAGTTGGGGCCGCCGGCCAGCGCCATCGCCGCCGAGGCGACGAGACAGAGCAGCCACATCAGGCGGGGCTTGGTCAGGCGGGCGTAGGCAGCCAGCTTCGCCTTCGTCCGGGGCCAGCCGGGTGCCGGGAGGTCGGGCGACGGGGAGTCGTCGACGGGACCCGGGCCGTCCGCCAAGGGGTCGGTCGGTTCGTCGTCGGGGTCGCCGGTGGCCGCCTCGAGCGCCCACGCGAGCGCCGCGAGCACGCCGCCGAAGATGACGACGCCGATCGCGAGGTGGACGGTCGAGACGGCCGCGGTCGCCGTCACGCTGGTCGTGGCGATCACGGCGCCCAGCCCCGACTGGAGCGGGAACAGGACGAGCGCGAACAGCAGCGACGCCTTCACGCGCCGGGACTCGTCGCGACGCCACGCGATGGCGGCGGTGCCCAGGAGGAGCAAGCCGACGGCGAAGGCGGCGACGCGGTGGCCGAGGGCGAACCAGCCGTCAGCGGTGGTCGGGACGCCGAAGCCGGCCCCGCAGGCGGGCCAGCCGCGACACGCCGTGGCGGCGTCGGTTACCGCCGTGGTCGCACCGATGGCGACGAGGAGGTACACCCCCATCGCGGTCGCCGCGAGCAAGCCGGCGAACTGGCGGTCGGAACTCACTACGCGAAGTTGCGCCCGCCGATACTTATCCGCTTCGCGTTTGCCTCGAACGCGGGAACCGGCCGTGGGTCGGAGGGATCGCTTACCCTCGGCGCTCCAGGACGCGGTCGACGATCTTCCCCGTCGAGAGCAACTCCTCCTCGTACTTCGGGTCGCGCGGGCCCGCACGGTCGATCTCGCAATCGATCCCGCGGTCCGCGAGCGCGGCAGAAAGCGCCGCCTCGTCGTGGTGCTGGTCGTAGCCCAGCACGATCACGTCCGGGTCGATGCGCTCGATGGGGACGAAGATGTCCGACTCGTGGCCCAGGTGGGCCTCGTCGACGGCGTCGATGGCGCCGACCACGTCCCGGCGCTGGCGTGCGGAGAGCACTGGGTCCGCCTTGTGCGACACGTTCGAACTCCGGGCGACGATGACGTGGAGTTCGTTGGCCGTCGCCGCGGCCTCCCGGAGGTAGTGGACGTGCCCTGGGTGGATCAGGTCGAAGGTGCCCTGTGCGACCGCTCGCCGCTTCCCGTCCGACTCCCCGCTCATGGCTCGTCACCGTCGATGCCCAGTTCGGCGTCGATGTCCGCCTGCGTGAAGTCGAAGAAGTCCTCCGGGTCGTCGAGTTCCACGTCGTACACCGGGAGGCTGCGGCGCTTCCCCTCGCGGTCCAGCGCGACCCAGTCGTCGCGGCCGTAGGGGTGGCCCACGATGATGTGGACCTGACCCTTGCCGAACGTCGCGAGGTCGGCCTGCGAGGGTTCGAGCACGCCGTTGGGGTGGGAGTGGATCGAGCCGACCGAGGAGAAGTCGTTTGGGACCATGCTGGTCTTGACCGTCGCGCTCACTGGGTTAGACTCCGTGCCGGGGATGATGAGCACGTCAGTCACGAGCAGGCCGTCGTGGTCGACGTCGAACTCGCGGGCGGGTTCCCCGCGCAGCAGCCCCATGTACTCGTCGGGGTGGCTCTCGCGGGACGCTTCGAGCGCGAACGTGAGGGCGTCGTCGGCGATGCCGACAACGTCGCCCGACCGGGACAGTCCCATTTCCCCGAACTGGGGGACGACGCCAACTAAGGATTCCGGGACGGAGCCGTCGGCGCCGAGCGGGCGGTTCGGCGGGTGCAGGCGGTCCGAACTGGAAGACTTAACACCGGCGACCGCCGAGTTTTCCGTATGACTAACGACTCCGCCGGCGAGGACGCCGGCACCGCCGAGGGCGGTTCGCCCTCGGCCCGTCGGGATGTTCCCGACGACGCGACCGTGGTTTACGATCTCGACGACGACTGTACGATCGACGACGTGGCGGAGGGCGCGCGCTACCTCGTGACCGTCAACGGCGTCGTCGACTACGGCGTCTTCGTCGACGTGTCGGACAACGTCTCGGGGCTGGTCCACGAGTCCGGCCTCGACGGCGAGTACGCGGTCGGCGACGAGCTGGTCGTCGGCCTGACCGAGATCCGGGAGAACGGCGACCTCGCGTTCGAGGAGGTCGACCCCGCCGACAACCGGGTCGTCAGCGTCGAACACGAGCCGGAGATCACCGTCGTCGACGACCTCAGCCGGGGCGAGACGGTGACCGTCGAGGGCGAACTCACTCAGATCAAACAGACGGGCGGCCCGACGATCTTCCACGTCGGCGACGAGACGGGGATCGTCGCCGCCGCCGCGTTCGAGGAGGCGGGCGTACGCGCCTACCCCGAAGCCGAAATCGGTGACGTTGCCCGCGTCACCGGCGAGGTCGGCCTCCACGACGGCGTCAAGCAACTGGAGGTCGAGGACGTGACCGTACTGGACGGCGAGAAGGCTGACGCGGCCCGCGAACGCCTCGACGAGGCCCGTACCGAGCGCGCCGGGCCCGAGAGCGTCGAGCCGCTGGTCGAGTGGCCCGCGTTCGAGAAGCTCCACGGCGATCTCGAGGACCTCGCGCGCCTGCTCCGCCGGACGGTGCTGGAAGGCCGCCCGATCCGGGTGCGTCACCACGCGGACGGCGACGGGATGTGCGCCGCGATTCCCGTCCAGCGCGCGCTGGAGAGCTTCATCCAGGAGGTCCACGCCGACCCCGACGCCGGCCGCCACCTGCTGAAGCGGCTCCCCGCGAAGGCGCCGTTCTACGAGATGGAGGACGTGACCCGGGACCTCAACTTCGCGCTGGAGGGCCGGGCCCGTCACGGCCAGCAGCTCCCGTTCCTGCTGATGCTCGACAACGGGAGCACCGAGGAGGACACCCCGGCGTACCGCAACCTCGCACACTACGACATGCCCATCGCCGTCGTCGACCACCACCACCCGGACCCGGAGGCGGTGAACCCGCTGCTCGACGCCCACGTCAACCCCTACCTCCACGACGAGGACTACAGCATCACCACGGGGATGATGTGCGTCGAACTCGCGCGGATGATCGACCCGGGGATCACCGACGCCCTCCGGCACGTGCCGGCGGTCGCCGGGGTCTCGGACCGCTCCCGGGCCGACGCGATGAGCGACTACGTCGAACTCGCCGCCCAGGAGGGGTACGACCGTGACGACCTCGACGACGTGGGCGAGGCGCTCGACTACGCCGCCCACTTCCTGCGGTACTCCAGCGGCCACTCGGTCGTGAACGACGTGCTCAACGTCGGGTGTGACGACCGGGATCGCCACGAGGAACTGGTCGACTTCCTGTCCTCGCGGGCCGCACGCGACGTCGACGAACAGCTCGACGCCGTCGAGAACCACGTCGAACACGAGACGCTCGAGAGCGACGCCCACCTCTACCGGATCGACCTCGATCAGTGGGCCCACCGCTTCACCTACCCCGCGCCGGGCAAGACCACCGGTGAACTCCACGACACCAAAGTCGAGGAGACGGGCGATCCCGTGATCACGATCGGCTACGGGCCGGACTTCGCCGTCCTCCGGAGCGACGGTGTGCGGCTGGACATCCCCCAGATGGTCGAGGAACTCAACGAGGAGCTGCCCGGCGCCGGCGTCTCCGGCGGCGGCCACCTCGTCGTCGGCTCGATCAAGTTCGTGAAGGGGCGGCGCGAGCAGGTGATCGACGCGCTGGTCGAGAAGATGGGCGAGGCCGAGATCGACGAAGCGCTCTCCTCGACGGCCGCCGCGCTGGACGACTGACCCGGCCGGCGAGGGTCGCCCGGACGGGAGGACTGAGACCCGCTCAGTCACCGGGTATCACCCCTCCCACTTCTCCACCGCCGCGAACGAGAGCGACCGCGTCGCGACGAGTCCGGCGACCAGCACCGCGGCGACGGCGCCCGCGGCGAACAGCCACGTTCTCCCGCCCCCACGTCCGCCCGCCCAGTCGGCGTCGAAGCTCTCGCGGTAGTACGCGACCGGTTCCGGTCCGTGCAGCGCGAGCGCAACCTCGCGGTTCCGGGTCGCGCTGTTCTCGTTCCAGTTGAGCGAGCCGACGACCGCGAGGTCGTCGTCGACCAGCAGCCCCTTCGCGTGGATCTTCTCGTACCGGCCGCCGGGTTCGGCGACGCGAGCCGATAGCGGGGCGTCGTTGCGCGCGGCCCAGTCGTTCAGCCACGAGACCAGCGCCTCGTTCTCCTCGGCAACGTACCAGGCCCCCGAGAGAAGGATCCGGACCTCGACGCCGCGCTGGGCCGCCCGAAGCGTCGCGCGGACGAGCGCGTTGTCCTGACGACCCAGGCTCGGCTGGAGCACGTCGACGCGCGCCTCGGCCGCGTCGATGGCCGCGATCAGTGTGGACTCCGCGTTGCCGGGCGCGGTCAGGAGCGTCACGTTCGTCGCCGTGACGTTGGCCGGAGCCTGCTCGGTGGGGTAGCTCCCGTTCGCGGCCGGGATCGACTCGAACTGTCGGTTCCGGCGGAACGTCTCCCACGCGCTGGTGTCGGCCGCGTCAGCGTCGTTCCGGAACAGGGTAGCGAGTTCGTCGGCGGTCGTGCCGTTTTCGACGCGGACCCCCCACCCGCGACTCGACGCGCCGCCGACGCCCGCTGGCTTCCAGTTCTCGGAGAGCACGAGCGCCTGCCCGTCGGCGACGGCGTACTTCGGGTGGTGGTAGCTGAATCGGTTGGCGCCGACCCCGACGACGCGAACGTCGACGCCCGCGGCAGTGAGGCGGTCGAGCAGGCGTGCCTGGCGCGCCGAGGGGCCCTCGACCGGTTCGGCCTCGACCAGCACCCGCACGTCGACGCCGCGTGACGCCGCGGCGAGGAGTGCGTCGGCGACGCGCTCGGAAGTGAACGTGTAGCCTGCGAGCAGCAGGCGCTCGTTCGCGCTCCGGAGCGTCGAGAGCGGCACCTCGGGCGAATCTGGGAGCAAGAACGCGGTGGCGTTGGCTGGGCCAGTCGCGATCGGCGATCGCGGGTCGAGGCCGCGCGGACGCCACTCGTCGACGGCGGGGAGATAGCGCTCGCCCTCCTCGGTCTCCTCGTAGCGGACGCGGTGGACGGTCTCGTTGTCGCGTCGGAGCACGACCGTCTCGCCCGTGTTCGCCAGCGCGAACGAGCCCTCGACGATCGCCGTCTCGGCGCCGACGTGATCGCCGACGATCACAGGCTCGGGGGTGACGAGGACCCGTCCCGACCGGTTTCGCAGCCGGACCGTCGATTCGCCGTCGGAGACGCTCCAGTTCCCGACGTGAGGGAGTTCGACGATGACGTACTCGCCCGTGTCGCCGTTCCGGACTGGGTCGGGGTAGAGTTCGAGGACGACGGCGGAGCCGTTGGAGGTGTTCCCGGCCCCGACAGGTGGGGGCGAAACGGGCGCGGAACCGCTTGGGGCGCCGTCGGCGGCGACCCCGCCGACGCTCGCGAGTGCGAGTACGAACGCGAGACCGAGGAGCAGACTCGCGACGGGAGTCAGCCACTGACGGGACTCGCGTCCCCGGCGGCGGTCGCTCGAGTGGTGCTGTCGCGCCACGGGCGGGGTGGTCCCCCGATCCTTGATAAACTCTCGCCGGACCGATCGCTACATCCCCATGTCCGCGGCGGGATCGGGGACGGGGAGGTCGTCGACGCCCACGCCGAGCAGTTCCGCGACGTGGTCGAGCGCCATGTCGAAGCCGTAGTAGCGTTCGAGTTCGTCGCCTCCGGGGCCGGTCCTGACTTTCAGCATCGCGTAGCCGTCGACGTTCTGGGCGATCGAGGCAGTCCGCCCCTCGCGCTCGAAGTCGAGTCGGCGTTCGCCAGCTTCCTCGACGTACCGGGCGGTCACGTCGCCCGCCGTCAGTTCGGTCGCGCCCTGGTGGTCGGTCATGGCCGGCGGTTCGGGAGCCCGCGAGTAAGAACCCTCGGTGTCGGCGTCCCGCGGTGCAGGCTTATGGGTCGGCGGCCCCTACGGGGAACTATGACTGACCGCCGCGACCCCGATTCGGAGGAGCTACGGGAGCTCCTCGCGGACCTGGAGTCGACGCTCGTCGACCTCCGCAGCGAGGTGGACGACGACCGACGCGACGTGCCGCGGATCCCGCGCGGGCTTCCGGGCGGCGGCCGACCTGCCCCCCGACCGCCACGACTCCGTGAGGTGCTGCGCTTCACCGAGGAGTACACCATCCCCACGCTCGTCTCCATCCTGGAAGCGAACATCCGACTGCTCCAACTCGGCGGGGCGGCGCTGCGCGCGCTCGACCCGGAGCGCTCGGCAGTCCCCGGTGGCGTTGAGGGTGACGGCGCCGTCAGCCGCGCGCTCGACGCCGGTCGCGGGCTCTCGGCCGACCGTCTCGCGAACAGCCTCGACGAACTGAACGACGCACTCGCGGGGACCGAGGCGCCCGACCCCGAAGCTCGGGAACTCCTGGCCGAGGCCGAGTCGCTCTCCGCGGAGATCCAGGATCGTCTCCGGGAGGCGGGCGACCGCGTCGACGGCGCGCGTCCGGAGCGGGCGGCCGAGCAGCCGGACGACGCCGTCCACATCGACGGTGCGGACGCGAGCGGGGATGACCGACGCGAAGCGGACACGACCGATGAATCCGCGGAATCCCCGGGGCCGGACGTCGACGCCGAACTCGACTCGATCCGGGAGGAGGTCAGGGGAGCGGACGAGGGGAACGGTGGCGAGAGCGAAGGGGACGACGACGCCGACGGGACGGCGCCGGAGTAGCTACTCCTCGACGGGGCGGAACCGGAACCCGTCCCACGCCTGACTCTCGGGCTCGCGGATCCCCGCCTCGGGGTCGCGGAGTTCCTCGACGTGGACGGGTTCGACCGCGTCGCCGATGTCGATGTCCCCGGTTTCGAGTTGCCCCAGCGCGCGGACCGGCCGGCCGTCCACGTCGAACTCCACGATCGCGAGGTGGTTGGGCTGGCGAACGCCCGGCGGCGTCGCCGTCGACGTGGTCCAGGTCACCACCTCGGCGGTGTACTCGCTGAGGTCGACGGTGCCGACCGGCTCCTCACCGTCCGGTCCCCGCGGGTGGCCGGGGTAGGTGACGCTGCCGTCGGGGTAGCGGTACGCGGTCATCTCCGGGTGGCCGGTCTCTGCGTCGGTCGTGTCGTCGTTCTGGTCAGTCATTCTGCCTCCGGGGTTTCGAGGATGGTGGTGGTCACGCAGTTGCCGAAGCCGCCGACGTTGCAGGCCAGCCCGACTTCGGGCTCGTCGAGCTGGCGGTCGCCGGCCTCGCCGAGTAACTGTTCGTACACTTCGACGGCCTGTGCGACGCCCGAGGCGCCGAGGGGATGGCCCTTCGACTTCAGGCCGCCGGAGGTGTTGATGGGGAGGTCGCCGTCGCGTTCGGTCCGGCCCTCCTCGATGGCCTTCCAGCCTTCGCCCTTCTCGGCGAAGCCGAGGTCCTCGAACTGGAGGAACTCGAGGATGGTGAACATGTCGTGGAGTTCCGCGAAGTCGACGTCCTCGGGGGCGCGGTCGGCCATTTCGTAGGCCTGCTCGCTCGACTCGACGACGCCGCGCATCGTCGTCGGGTCCGCGCGCTCGTGGACGACGTGAGTGTCCGTCGCGCCCGCGACGCCGCTGACCACGACGTACTCGTCGGTGATCTCCCGGGCCACTGACTCGGGACAGAACAGCAGCGCCGCCGACCCGTCGGTGATCGGACAGAAGTCGTAGAGCCGCAGGGGGTCGGCGACGATGGGCGATTCGAGGACGGTGTCGAGGTCGACCTCCTTCCGGAACTGCGCTTTGGGGTTGTCGACGCCGTTCTCGTGGTTCTTGACCGCGACCTTCCCCAGGCTCTCCCGGGGCGCGCCGTACGAATCGAGGTAGAGCCGTGCGGTCAGGCCGGCGAAGGAGGGGAGCGTGACCCCGTGTTTGTACTCCACCGGGTGGGTGAGGGAGGCGATCACGTCCGTCGCCTCGCCCGTCGTCTTGTGGGTCATCTTCTCGCCGCCGACCAGGAGCGTGGTCTCGCTGGCGCCGGAGGCGACCGACTGCCACGCGGCGTAGATGCCGGCGCCGCCCGAGGAGGAGGTCTGGTCGATCCGGGCGGTGTAGGCCGGCTGGGCGGCGAGGTCGTGGGCGAGCATGTTCGGGACGCCCGTCTGTCCCTCCAGTTCGCCGCTGGCCATGTTCGAGACGTACAGGTGGTCGACGGCATCGGCGTCGACGCCGGCGTCGTCGAGACACTCGGCGCCGGCCTCCGCGAGCAGGTCGCGGAGCCACTCCCCCTCGCGGTCGCCGAAGGGGGTCATCGACGCGCCGACGATGGCGACTCGGTCCATACCGGGGGGCCGGCCGCGGGTCGCTTACGCGTTTCCCTTCGCGGAACACGAGCGATTTATGGCCGCGCCGGCGCCACCACCGGCCATGAACCTCTCCGACCCCGCCGACGCGGGGAAACTCGCCGCGGTCGTCGCCGCCGCAGTCGCGGTCGTCGTCTTCGCGCCGCTGGTGCTGGTGACCGGGACCGGGGCCACCATCGGCGCCTACTACGCGGCCGGCCCGTTCGGGCTGACCGCGGTGGGCCTGCTCGCGGTCGTCGCCGCCGTCGTGTTCCTCTCGGTCGGGCAGCCACACACCGACGCGCTGACGCTCTCGGGCGTCGGCGCCGTCGTCGCGCTGGGCGTCGTGCTGACCGCCGTCGCGTGGGTGCTCACCCTCGACTCGACAGTCCTGTTCGGCTTCCCTGTGGAATACGCCTGGATCGAGAACCACCGCTGGGCCGTCCTCGGCGGGGCGATCGTGCTGACGGCTGTCTCGGGGCTGCAGGCCCGGACGGTGCTGTGAGTCGTGACCGCGACCGTTATCCTCCCGACTGATCTACCCCGACCGTGACCGACTGGCCACCGGTGGACCCGACCGACGCCGAAGCGATCGCCGAGCAGCGCGACGAGGTCGTCGCCGCCGTCACCGACCACGCCGGGGGGATCGCCTACCAGCTCGCCCGCCTGCAGGGCGGCGACTACGGCCGCGAGACGTTCGAGACGCCCGGCGGCGAGTGGACGGTGAAACACGAGGCCGGCGAGCTCGACTTCCTCAAGTTCGACCCCACGAGCGGCTCGGCGGTGTACGTCGTCTCCACCAAGCGCCAGCCCGACCCCGAGCCCCTCGCCGCGGCGCTTTCGGACTACGCGGCGTTCGTCGATGCCTACCACGAGTACGTCCAGGCGGCCGAGGAGACGCTCGCGGACGTGACGACCGATTTCCCGGAAGCCAGAACGACCGAGAACGCCGTCGCCGAACGCCGACGCGTGCTCGACCGCGTCGAGGGGGTCTGCGACCGGATCGCGGGCGAACTCCGCCGCTTCGAGGGCGGCGACTACGGCACGTACGCCGAGCGGATCGACGGCCTGCGCTGGGAGCTCAACTGGGACCGTGACGGCGTCTCCTACCTCCGTGTCGGGGGCAGCGACGGGGTCTATCTCGTCTCGCAGTACCAGCCGCCCGCGGCCTCGGACGTGCGCCGGTTCGTCCCGAAGTTCCCGGCGTTCGTCGACGCCTACAACGAGCACGTCGACGAACTGGAGGCGACGCTCGAACCCGTCGAACTCTGAGTGCCAGCGGTCGACGCGGCGTCCCGCGTGGGGATCTCTGTCCCGAAAGGGCCTTATGTCCCACCGCATTACTAGTAGGTGGACTAGGTCGGGCGGTTAGGCCCCGCTCGTCACCCCCGAGATAGTCTTCAGGGGGGACCGAACCCCGGGCTCGTCCGGTCAGACCGACGCGGGCCTCGGGAGCCGACGTCGAAGCCTCGTCCGCCGGGGACAGCGGTCCGCGACGCTCGCCCGCAGGGGCGATCCGCCGCGGTTCATCGACGACACTGGGTCAGGCGCGGAAGCGAGCAGCCCACCGTCGGACGCCCGTCGCTCGTCGGGCCGCGGGGTGGAGGAGGCAACCGAGACTCCCCGTGTCGGAACGCCGGGCAACCCCGGCCCGTCCGCCATTCATTCCGTTCTCAGTTCCCGAGCCGACGGCTCGCCGTTCACACGTCAAAGAAATCGTAGACTGTTGGGAAATTCTGAACTGTGCAGGCCGCTCAGGCCCGCTTGTACTGGTCCGGCCACTCCGGCGCGTTCTCGGCGTCGAGTTCGCGGCCCGCGTGCAGCGTGAAGTACGGGTCCCGGAGGTGTTCACGGGCAAGCAGCACGGCGTCGGCGCGCTCGTTGCCGACCAGCGCCTCGGCGTGGGTCGCGTCGGTGATGCCGCCGACGGTGCCGACCGCGATCCCGTCACTGCCGGCCGCCAGTTCGTCGCCCGAAAGGGTCTGGTCCTCCGCGGCCAGCGTCTCGCGGATCGTTTCGGCGTACTGGACCTGGTAGCCCGGGCCGGTCCGGGGGAGCTCCTGGTCGGGGTGGATGCCCCCGGAGGACACGTCGAGGAAGTCGACGCCGATCTCCCCGAGTTCGCTCGCGAGGCGGGCCGACTGCGCCACGTCCCACGAGTCCCGGTCCCGGAGCCAGTCGGTCGCGGAGATCCGTACGAAGATCGGCTTCCCGTCCGGCCAGACCTCGCGGACGCCCTCGCAGACCTCCCGGAGGAGCTTCGTCCGGCCCTCGAAGTCGCCGCCGTAGGCGTCGTCGCGGTCGTTGCTCACCGGCGAGAGGAACTCGTGGAGCAGGTAGCCGTGGGCGGCGTGGATCTCCGGCACCTCGAAGCCGGCGTCCAGCGCGTACTCGGCGGCGTCGACGAAGGAGTCGATCACGTCCTCGATGTCGTCCTGATCCATCCGCTCGGTCGGCGCCGTGTTCGCTCCGTCGCGGGGGTAAGGTTCGTCGGAGGGGCCTTTGGGCGTCCAGCCGCCCTCGTCCTCTTTCACGAGGCGGGGGCCGTCCTCCCACGGCCGGCGGGTGCTGGCTTTCCGGCCGGCGTGGGCCAGTTGGATCGCCGGAACGCTGCCCTGCTCGCGGATGAACTCGGCGGTCGGGGCGAGCGCGTCGGCGTGCTCCTGGCTCCAGATGCCGAGGTCCTCCGGCGAGATGCGCCCGCGGGGCTCGACGGCGGTCGCCTCGGCGATCACGACGCCGGCGCCGCCGACGGCGCGGCTCCCGAGGTGGACGTGGTGCCAGTCGGTCGCCAGCCCGTCGCGGTCGTCACAGGAGTACTGGCACATCGGCGACACAATCACGCGGTTCGGGATCGTCGTCTCACGCAGCGTGAGCGGTTCGAAGAGTGAAGCGTTCACGGCTGACCGTTCGCCCGCGCGGGAAAAGCGCTGTCGGCTCGTGTCCGGATTGCCGATTTTCGCCGACTGCGAGCGCCGTCGGCGCACCGTGCCGGATTCGGGAGCTTTTCACCGACGCCGCGGGGAGAGGGGGTATGGCACTATCCACGGCGGAGATCATGGAGATCAGTCTGGACCTCGTCGGCTGGGACGAGGTGCCGGCAGACAGCGGGATCCACGTCTCGGGCGACGACCTCGAAACCGCGCTGGTCGGGATCGACCTCGAGTCGCCGGAGATCCAGCTCGCCGAGCGCGAGGGGTACGACCTCGTGCTCGCCCACCACCCGCCGGGCGGCGATCCGCGCGTCAACTTCGCCCCAGTCCTCGACAAGCAGGTCGAGTTCATGACCGCCCACGGCGTTCCCGAGGAGCGCGCCGAGGAGGCGGCGTCGGGCATCATCTCCGGCATGGAGCACGCGGGCCACAGCGCGAACTACCGCCACGACCCCTCCATGGCCGAGCATCTCGACATCCCGTACATGAACGTCCACCTCGCGCCGGACGAACTCGGGCGCCGCCGCTTCCGCGAGGTCGCCGACGACCTCGATGACGACGCGACGGTCGGCGAGTTCGCCGACGAACTCGGCGAGATCCCGGAGATCGAGGAGGCCATCACCGACGTGGAGCTCCGGCTCGGCGAGCGAGACAACGACCTCGGCGAGGTCGCGATCCACCACGCCGCGGGCACCAACGGCGGCAGCGACGTGGCCAGCGCCTACTTCGACCACGGCGTCGACACCGTGCTCTACATCCACGTCGGCGCCGGCGACACGGCGGAACTCCGGGAGGAGTACGGCGACACGGGGAAGAACCTCGTCGTCACCGGCCACATCGCCAGCGACGCGATCGGGATGAACGAGTTCATCGACGCGCTCGAGGCGGAGGGCCTGGACTGCGACACCGTCTCGGGCTGTGGCATCGGCCGGTAGGCCGCGCCGTCTGCCGGGCGTAACGTTATAGGTCGCGCTCGAGTATCCGGTGACGTAATGGGGGAACGCGGGAACGACGGACCGTCGAACGCGACGGAGCCGCGACCGATCGGGGGGAACGACTCTGCCGAACAGCACGCGTCGACCGAGAGTGACGCGTCGTCGCCGACCGACGACGAGAGCGACCGGCTTGCGGCGCTCGAAGCCCGCATCGAGCGGCTCGAGGCCGGCAGCGACGACCGAGCCAGTGAGCGGCGGGACGAGCGCGTCGCCGACCTCGCCGAGGAGGTGGCGGCGCTCCGTGAGACCACCGACCGACTGGAGTCGACGCTCTCGGACGCCGTGGACGAACTCGACGCGATCCGGGGATCGGAGTACGGCGCCGTCGACGAGAAGCGCGAGCGGCAGTTCGAGACCGCCGTGAAGTCGATGGTGGCCTTCCACCAGCTCGCGACCGAGGTGCTCGACGTGCGCGTCGAGAACTACGAGCCCGCCGCCGGCCACGCCGACGCCGAGCGGGTCGAGGCAACCCGGGAGCGGATCGCGGACGCACTCGGCGTCGGCCAGCGCGTCGGCGCCGACGACAGGCTCGAACTGGACGACGAGGCCGACTGGCCCGACCCGGAGGAGGCCGCCAACGGGGGCCGCGTGTTCGGTGGTGACGACGGTGGACTCGCCGCCGAAGACACCGTCGACGCCGCCGACACGACACCGGAGTCCGAGGCGCCGGACACCGGCGTCTATCCGCCGATCGGCGGGAGCGAAGGCGCGTCGGGAACCGACGACGATGCGGGATCGGGCCAGGACGAGCCGGCCGAGGGGGGCTCCTTCCCGCGGAGCCTCCGGCCCGACGACGGTGACGAGGCCGGGAACCCGTGGCGCCTCACCGGCGTCGAGCCGGCGACCGCGCGGGACGTTCGCGACACGGTTCAGGCGTCGCGAGCCTCCGGGGACACGTCCGCCGACGCACCCCCCGAGGGCGAGGCGTTCGCCCGGATCGTCGGTGACGCGCCGACCGGAGGGACGGGGCGGTCGACACCGCCGAGTGATGCGGGGGTTCCTGGGGCCGTCGACGACCAGCCAGTCCCGACCGACGACGACGACTGAACCCCGCGATCCCACACGCGCGGTGGCGGTCCGAACCCCGGTTTCGTTCTGCTTAACTCCGCGGACGAGCAAACCCGCGTGTGGATCCCTTCGACGTGCTCGGCGTCGATCCCGACGCCGACGACGCCGAGATCTCCCGGGCTTACCGTCGACGCGTGAAGGAGACGCATCCGGACCAGGGTGGCTCCCGCGAGGCGTTCATGCGACTGCAGCAGGCCTACGCCGCGGTCCGGGACGGGACCGTCGAGGTGAACGAGGACGGGTCGATCACCGAGACGACCGACGGAGACGATTCTGCAGCCACCAGCGAGCCACAGGGTCCCCCGCCGGGCACGTCGCGGATGGAGTACCTCGACTACGAGGTGTTGGCCGACCACGGCTGGGAGATCGACGACGACGACCTGTTCGAGGTGGCGTCGAACGCCGACTTGGGGCCGGGCGAGTACGGCCGCCTGCTCGTCGACCACGAGGAGACGCTGCTCGAGGCCGCGGAACGCTGCGGGTTCGCGTGGCCGTACGCCTGTCGCGGCGGGGCCTGTGCGAACTGCGCGGTGCTGCTCCGGGAGGGGGACGTCGAGATGGCACAGAGCCACGTGCTCCCTGAGGGGATGGTCGACGAGGGGATCCGCCTCTCCTGTCTCTGTCGGCCGCGGAGCGACGAGCTCCAGGTCGTGTACAACGTGAAACACCTGCCGGGGCTGGACGAACTCCGCCTGCCCTCCCAGCAGTTCTGAGCTACCGGCGCCCGCCGGCGGGGTGTTTCCGCCGCCGTTCGACGGCCGGGTTCGTCCACGCCCAGTCGGCGTCGACGTGGTCGAACGCGCGGGCGGGGTCGTCGACGGCCTGGCCCAGCGGGCGGGCGCTGCCCAGGTCCGGGCCGACGTCGGTGATCCGGACCGCCGCGACACAGCGCGTGCGGTCGGAGTAGTACACCGCCTCGTCGGCGCCGGCCAGCACGCCGACGAGCGTTCGGTTCCCAACGTCGGCGTCGAACAGCAGGTCGGCCGTGCGCTTGCGGACGCTCACGTCGGGGGTTCGCGGGCGCAGCGCCCGGACGAGCGCGTCGAACGGCGTCGTGGTACGCGTTCGAGTAGCCATACACCACCCTCGGGAGCACAGCCTAAAGGGAGTGAGCCATCCCCGGAGTGAAAGTGAAGGGAACGGCGAAAGTGAACGCCCCTGCCGGACGCACAACAGTGATGTGCCCGCCCGCCGACTACGGGACATGGAGTACGTAGCGTTCGACGACGCCGAGACGTACGAACCCGACGAGGGCTGGCAGCGCCGCGCGCTCGCCGGCAGCGACCAGTTCACCTTCGAGTGGTTCGAGAAGCCGCCGGGGCACTCCTCGCCGATGCACGACCACGAGAACGAGCAGGTGTGCGTCTGTCTGGCGGGTGAGCTCACGGTCCACACCGAGGCGGAGTCGGTGACGCTGTCGAAGAACGACTCGGTCCACCTCGAGTCCTGGGAGTCACACCGCGTCGAGAACGCGAGCGACGAGCGCGCGGTCGGGTTGGACGTGTTCGCGCCCGGTCGGGGCTTCGACTTCTGGACGGATCGGGAGTAACCACCTCGGCGACCGAAACGTTCTCCACCGCTCCGCCCCTTCCGTTCGCTATGGCACAGACGACTCTCTCCGTCGAAGGGATGGCGTGTGGAAGCTGCGAGGAAACAGTCGAGGACGCGGTCGGGGCGCTCGAGGGCGCCGAATCAGTCGAGGCGGACAACACGACCGACACGGTCGAGATCGAGGGCGACGTGGACACCGACGCGGTTGCGGACGCGATCGAGGACGCCGGGTACACGGTCGCCTAACCCCTATCAGTCGTTTTCTGCGGACGCAGCACCGGCCTCCATCAGCGACGCGACTCGGTCGGGCCGATCCATGCCGGCACAGACCGACAACACGATCAGGTCCATGCCGTCCTCGATCGGCGTGTCACCGCCGCGGACCCCGCCGCCCCCGATCGCCTCGTCGAGGCTGCGGCGGGCGTCGACGATGGCCTCGCGGTTGAGCCACGCCGGCGGCCCCATCGTGACCAGCAGCGCCCGCGTCGAACGCGAGAGGTTGGCCTCGGCCGAGCGGTGACGGAACAGCGAGCGCCGGACCGCGGTCTCGATGGTGCTGTAGCTCTCGATCCCGTCCGGCGCCTCGGCCTTCGAGAGCAGTCGGTCGAGAAGCGAGGGCGGCTCCCTGACCTGTTCGCGCCAGTGGCCGACCGTGGCGTAGCCGCCCTCGCCCAGCGTGGCGATGATCTCGCTGGCGTCGACGACGCTCTCGCCGACCGCCGCGGCGTCGGCGGCTTCCCCCGCGCCGAACAGCGCGCCGGTCCACTCGGCGATCGTCCCGTTGGCAGTCTCGTAGGCGGCAGCGGCCTCCGCGTCCGGCGGACGCTCGGCGGGCGCGTCGAGTCCGGCGTTGTCGAACAGGAGCTGTGTGTCGGCTGTGGCCTCGAGGCCGCGGAGGCCGGCCCTGGCGTTGGCGGCGGCCGCCTCCTCAGCGCCCGGGAGGACGGTCAGCGCGTACACCGGGCGATCGACGGCGTCCCTGAGCGTGTCGATCAGTATCGGTGCGGCGCCCGCGCCGGTCGCCCCGCCGACGCCGACGGGGACGAGCACGGCGTCGGCCGTCGAGGGGACGGCGTCGGTGGCCGCCCGGCTGAGCTCCCGGACGTTCGACTCCGCGGCCGCGCGGACGGCCGCCGCGTCGCCGGTCGATCGCGAGGTGGTGCCGAACGCGTGGCGGTGCTCCCGGGGGACGTCGAGGTCGGCGAGCGATTCGGGGTCGGTGTCGAAGGCGGCGACGGCGGCCACGAACGGACGTTCGTCGGGTTCGGCGGCGGCCAGCGCCGCGGCCAACCGTCCCCCCGCACCGCCGACGCCGAGCACGGCGAGTTTCACGCTTCGAGGTTACGCGCCGAGGGCATAGTTGCTTCGTCGCACAGCCCGGCGCCGGCGATCCGGACGCCCCGGCCCGCTCGTGTGGGGTCGGGGCACGAGAGGGATCCGACGGCTACCGGGGGTTCTGGACGGACACGCCGGGACGGTCGCCCGAACCGGCGGACGGCTCCAAGCGGTCGAAGCCGCTCAGTCGGAGACGGAAGCCGACTCCGCACAGCGGTAGCCGACGCCGTCGGGGTCGACGGTGATCGAGCCCTCATCGGTCACAGTGACCGTACAGCCGGCGTACGCGAAGACGACGTGCCCGCGATTCATCCCGTCGACGACGCCCGCCAGCGCGTCCGGATCGATCGCGTCGTACAGCGGCGGCAGCTCCAACGGGTCTGTTTCCGTCGTTGTCGCGACCGACTTCACGACCCGATCGACGACCGATTCGGGATCTCCCTCCATATGGGGTACCATCACACACACCGCCAAAAACACCCGTCAGACATACATAAATGATCTCATACTTGTTCGCCGTCCGAGCCGGGATCAACGCCGTTTAGAACCGGCATCACGGTCGGCAGACGTAACTACCCAGAGTTGACGACGGGAACGTCCGAGATGCCAGGGTCCGAACGTTGATACGGGTGGACTCGAAAGGAGTGCAGTAGTGGAAACAGCCACCCGAATCTCGCGCTGGCGAGAGCTCTCTCTCTCCCACCGCGAGCTGGCCGGCGCGTTAGGGGATTCGGTTACTGTCCTCCCCATCGTCGTCGCGGTCGGCGCGCTCACGGAGCTCTCGCTGGCGCGGATGCTGCTCGGGTTCGGCGCGTTCCAGATCGTCTGGGGGCTGTGGTACGGGCTCCCGATCTCCGTCGAGCCGATGAAGGCGCTGGCGGCGCTGGCCATCGGCGGCGTGCTGGGCGTCGACGAACTCCTGATCGCCGGGCTGCTCGCCGGAGTCGTCCTGGTCGGCGTCGGCACGACGGGCGCGTTGAGCGGGCTCGCGCGCTACGTCGGCGAGCCGGTCACCCGCGGCATCCAGCTGGCGGTCGCGCTGATCCTCCTGGAGACTGGGCTCGAACTCGGGCTCGGCGACCCGACGCTTGCACTCGCCGGCGTCGCCGCGGCGGGGATCGTCGTCATCGCGGGCTACAGGCGCGCGAGCGCCCTGGTCGTGCTCGCGCTGGGGCTGGCTGTCGCGCTCGCGAACACGGGCGTCCCCGCGCCGTCGCTCCCCTCGCTGGGGCTCGCGTTCCCGGATCCGAGCGGGCTCACCCGTGCGGCCGCCGAGGCGACCGCCGCGCAGTTGGCGATGACCGTGGGCAACGCCGCCGTCGCGACGTCGCTCCTGCTCTCCGAGTACTTCGACGCCGACGTGACGCCGGACGAACTCGCGACGAGCATGGGCGCGATGAACCTCGCAGCGGTCCCCTTTGGCGCGCTCCCGATGTGTCACGGCAGCGGCGGCGTCGCCGGCAAGTACGCCTTCGGCGCGCGGACTGCGGGCGCAAACGTCCTGCTCGGCGGGATCTACGGCGTCGCCGCGCTGGGGACGGCCGTGGTGACGGCGTTCCCGATGGCGGTCCTGGGCGTCGTACTCGGGCTCGTGGCGCTCGAACTCGGCCGGTCGGCGTTCGGGAGCGACCACCTTCCCACGACGATCGCGGTCGGCGCGATCGGACTCGCGACGAACGTCGGCCTCGCGTTCGTCGTCGGCGTCGGCTGGTGGGTCGCCCGGGATCGCCTGCTGTAACCGGTGCCGAAAGCCGCATGGGCCTCGACGGCGTAGCCGCCGGTAATGGCCGACGAACTCGCTCCCGAGGAGCTCCGGCGGAAACTCGAGACCGGCGACGAGCCACAGGTGATCGACGTGCGCGAGCCCGCGGCGTTCGAGCGGGGGCACCTGCCCGGCGCCGAGAACGTCCCGATGACCGAACTCCCGACCCGGATCGACGAGATCGAGTTCGACGACGAGGTGGTCGTCGCCTGCGAGATCGGGCAGGCGTCGCTGCAGGCGGTCCGGCTGATCGAGAGCTTCGAGGGCGCCGAGGGGTCGTCGGTCTGGAGCCTCCAGGGCGGGATGGAGACCTGGGACGGCGAGGTCGAGGCCGACGCCTGAGCGTGCTGGTGCTCTCCCGGGCGGCCTACGACGAGATACTCACCCACGCCGAGGCCGGCGGCGCCGCGGAGGTCTGCGGCGTGCTGGCGGGTGAACGGACCGACGACGGGACGGCACGCGTCGACGCGGTCCACCGCGCCGAGAACGTCGCGGACCACCCCCGGACCCGCTACCGGATCGACCCCGAGGAACAGCTGGCGATCATCGAGCGGATCGAGGACGCGGGCCGGGAGGTGGTCGGCTTCTACCACAGCCACCCGGAGGGCCCGCCGGTTCCCAGCCGGACCGACGCCGAGCGCGCGGCGTGGCCGGGCTACTCCTACGCGATCTGTGTGCCCGGCGACCGACCGTATCTGGGTTCGTGGCGCTGGACGGGGGAGCAGTTCGATCGAGAAGCGGTGGCGCTGCGGCCCGAGTAGTCCGCTCGCCCTGTGCGGCCGAAAGCGTGCCGCCCAGCGCGTCAGTAGTCCTCGTCGGCTGACCGCGTGCCGACGGGATCAGTACTCGTACAGCGACACCACGAACGGCAGCTTGTTGTACATCATCACCGCGATCGGGATGCCGACGATGCTGAGCGTGAACGCGTAGGCGACGGCGGTCCAGAGCCCGCTGGCCCACCAGCCGACGAGCAGGAACCACGCCCCGCGGACGACGAGTCCGTAGCGCTGCTTCCCGGGGTTGCCCTCGGTGTCGACGAAGTCACGCTCCTTCAGCGAGAGCACCTTCGGCGTCGCGTTGATCATCTTGATTCCCAGCGGGAGGCCGACGATGGTGACGTTGAGGAACCACGCGATCCCCAGCCAGATCCCCGTCGCCCACCAGCCGATCAGCAGGAACCAGGCCGCCCGGACCGGGAGGGAGGGCGGCTCGTCGCGGGAGCCGTCGGTTGTCGAACTCATACCTGAACCGAGGCGGCTCGCGGGGAAAGCCCTGACGGCGCCCGGTTAGTTCCCCGAGAGGTAGTCGCTTGCCTGCGGTTCGGCGGGATCGGTCGGCACCTCGACCAGCCGCGGTTCGTCGGCGTCGACGGCGTCGGCGACGGCCTCGCGCACCTCGTCCGGCGTCTCGGCCCGAGTCGCGCCGACCCCCATCGACTCCGCGAGCGCGACGAAGTCGATCGGCGCGTCGCCCCACGCGTACGTGCCCTGGGGGAGCCCGTGCTCACGTTCCGCGCCCTCGCTGATGATCGCGTAGTCGTCGTTCCGGAAGACCACCGTCGTCACCGGCAGGCCCTCCGCGACGGCGGTGTGGAGCTCGTGGACCGCCATCATCAGCCCGCCGTCGCCGGTCAGCGCGACCACGTCGCTGTCGGGGTTTGCGGCCTGCGCGCCCAGCGCCGAGGGGAGGCCGCTCCCCATCGTCGCCCACGAGCCGGGGTTGACGTAGGATCGCGGCCCCATCGCGGGGAAGGTGGTGAGCGCCCAGATCCGGAAGCCGCCGGCGTCGGCGGCGACGACGGCGTCCTCGGGGACGCCCTCCCGAACGGCTCGCAGTGCGCCGGGGGAGGTGAGCGGCGGTTCACCCTCCACCAGGTCGTCGACGCGACGCGAGACCGACTCCCGGAGCCGTGACGCGACTGCCTCGGCCTCGTGGTCGGAGATCGGGAGCTTGCCGTTCAGCGCCGCGAGCGTCGGCTTGGCGTCGGCCACGATCCCGACGGCCGGGTCGTAGTTCGTCCCCAGGTCGTCCGGCGAGAGCGTGACGTGGATCAGCTCCCCGGGGATCTCGAGGGTCCGTCCCCGGGTGACCAGCTCGTCGAAGTCGGTGCCGACCGCGAGCACCGCGTCGGCCTCGGCGACGTACTCGTGGATCTCCGGGGTGGTCGCGCCACAGAGCACGCCCGCCGAGAGCGGGTGAGTCTCCGGGAGCACGCCCTTCCCCTTGTACGTCGTCAGCACGGGGGCGTCGTAGCGCTCGGCGAGGTTGCGCAGTTCCTCGCTCGCGTTCGCAGTCCGGACGCCCCCGCCGGCGATGATCGCGGGCGCGTCGGTGTCGGCGAGGGTCTTGGCTGCGTCGGCGACGCTGGCGGCTGGCGGCCGGACTACCTCGCCTTCCCCGCCGTCGCCGACGCCGCCGTTCGGGGTCGCCGCCGGGAGGTACGACTTCGGGATTCCGAGTCGGACTGGGCCCTTCGGCGCCGTGGTCGCCGTCTCGACGGCGCGTTCGACCTCCGCGAGCACGCCCTCCGGGTTCTTGACCACGCGGTTGGCTTTGGTGACGGTGTCGTACGTCTCGGGCGGGGTCTCGTGGATGCCGTCGCGGCCGCGGACCTCGGGGTCGGTCTCGACGGCGATGTGGACCAGCGGCGTGTTGTCGTTGTACGCGTTCTTCAGCCCGTTCATCGCGTTCATGTCGCCCGGGCCGGGGACGACGACGGTCGCGGCGGGCCGACCGGAGATCTCGGCGTACCCCCACGCCTGCTGGGAGACAGCCGTCTCGTGGCGGGCCATCACGAACCGCACGTCGTCGCGGCCGTCGATGGCCTCGTTCAGCGGCAGCGTCTGCTTGCCCGGGATGCCGAACACGGTGTCGATCCCGTTGTCGACGAGTCGGTCGATGACGGCGGCGGCGAGAGTCATGCTTGGGTGTGGCGCACGGGGAGGGGAAAACTGTATCTCACTTCGAGCGACGATCGGCCGGCGCCGTCGACCCGTACTTTATCACTGAACACGCCCCACCTCCACCCGAATGCCGGATCTCCTCGACGCGGCCGTGGCCGCCTTTCTCGGCGACGACGGCGCATCCCTCCACACGACGACCGGGGTCGACCCGCTCCCCGACGACGCGGACGAACCGCCGATCCGGGACGCACGGGAACGCCTCGAGGCGTACGACTCGCTGGTCACCGACGACGGAACCGTCCTGCTCCCACTCCACGGGACCGATTCCGCGGAACTGACCGGCGAGTACGTTGAGTACCGCCCGAGCGGCCTCGCGCCGTCGTACGTCTACCACGACGCGAGCAAGGGCAAGCAGGCACGGCTGGACCCGGGCGCGATCGGGGACACCACGCTCGGCTGGCAGCTCCGCTTCTGGACCGGCGCGTTCGAGCCGTCGACGGAGCCGACCTACGTCGGGAAATCGGACGCCGAATCGGCGGTCCGTGCCGACCCGGTCCGGACGATGGACGCCGACGAGCGTGCGGCCTTTGCCGACGAACTCGTCGGCACCGTCGAGGAACTCCGCGAACGTGACCGCGAGGACACCCGGGAGATGCTGGCCGAACGAGGGTATCGACACGTCTGCCGGACGGAAGGCGGGATCCGGGAGACGATCTACACCGGCCAGCGCGTCACGGACTCGGACGGCACGGTCGACGTGTTCACCATCCCCGAGGAGGACGACCAGCGGCGCTTCGACATCCCCGGCGAGCACGGCATCTACCCCGACTCGGAAGTGCTCCTGTTGCCGAACCCCGACGCCTCGAACGTCTGGGTCGACGTGGACGACACGCCGTTCCCGGCCGAGGCACGGGTCGCGACCGTCGACGACGGCGCGGTCGGGCTCTCGTTTTTCGAGGATCGCGGCCCGGGCTCCGCGGAGCTCCGGCGCTATCTCCGGGACGACCGTGCGGTGTTCTCGGTGCTCGCGCTGCTCAACGGCGTCCCGTACGACCGCGAGCGGGCAGGGATCCAGGCAGTCCGAGATTCCCCCGAGAAGTGGGACGTGCTCACCGGCCAACGGCCGCTGGGGTTCACACCGGAGTTCACTGTCGATCTCGACACCGAACTCGCCCTCAACGAGTTTCAGGAGACCGCCGCGAAGCGGGCGCTCCGGGCACGGGACGTGTACTGTATCCACGGGCCGCCGGGGACGGGGAAGACCCGGACCCTGATGGCCGTCGTGCAGCAGGCGGTCGCCGACGGCCAGCGCGTGCTCGCCTGTGCACACTCGAACCAGGCGGTCGACAACCTGCTCGTCGGCGCCAGTTCGCTCGCCGACCCCGACCCGGGGACGCTCCACGCGATGGCCGTCGACGACGACCGCGAGGAGATCGACATCCACCGCGTCGGCCACACCGAGAGCGAACTCATCGAGGAGCGGTACACCGAGGGCGTCGTCGCCGGGGCGGACGTGGTCGGGGCGACGACCAGCATGGCCAGCCAGTTCGACGCCGACGAGTTCGACATCGCAGTGCTGGACGAGGCAACGCAGGCGTCGATCCCGGCGAGCACCATTCCCTACGCCTGCGCCGAACGACTGGTGCTCGCGGGCGACCACAAACAGCTCCCCCCGTTCGCGTCGGACGAACTCCAGCAACGGGAGGTCGAGGTGTCGCTGTTCGAGCACCTGCTGGAGACGTACGACGACGGCGTTCGGACGATGCTCCGCCGCCAGTACCGGATGCACGAGGACATCGTCGCGTTCCCGAACCGGGCGTTCTACGACGGGGACCTGGAGACCGCCGAGCGAAACCGGGAGTGGACGATCGACGGGATGGACTCGCTCGTCGCCTACGACATCGCGGAAGGAGAGGAGCGCACCTCGGGGAAGTCGTACCGGAACCCGGCCGAGGCCGAGATCGTCGCCGAGGAAGTGGCGGAGTTGCGAGAACGGGGTGTCGCCCAGTCGGATATCGGCGTGATCACGCCCTACACCGGACAGATCGGCTGTATCCAGAACGCGCTGGCCGACCGCGACGTGCGGACGCGCGGGATCAAGGTCAACACTGTCGACTCCTTCCAGGGCAGCGAGCGGGCGGTGATCCTGCTGTCGCTGGTTCGCTCGAACGACCGGAACGCCTCGGGGTTCCTGACGTTCGGCGACGAGGGGAAACGCCGACTCAACGTCTCGCTGACCCGGGCGAAGCGCCGACTGGTTGTCGTCGGTGACTGGGAGACCCTCGGCACGGTCGGCGACCACCAGTCCCCCGAGGAGTCCTGTGCCGACGTGTACGCGGCGCTCGGAGACGCGTTGTCGCTTCGGCGCCCCTCGATCCAGGGGCCGTCGCAGTGAGAGATCGGGCGACGGTCGTCGCTACTGGTTCCAGGCCGCGGCGTCGGGGTCGACCAGCCGACGCTCCTCCTCGATGCCGTCGATTTTGGCCACGTCGTCGTCGGTCAGGTCGAGTTCGGTGGCCTCGACGTTCGCGCGGATGTGGTCGGGGTCGGTCGACTGCGGGATCGGCACCAGCGCCTCCTTCTCGACCGCCCAGGCGATGCAGACCGCCGCGGGCGTGGTGTCGTGGCGCTCGGCGACCGCCTGCAGCTCGGGCGTGTCGAAGATCTCGCCCTGGCCGAGCGGGCAGTAGCCGACGACGGTGTGGCCGTGCTCGGCGGCGTACGCGCGGAGTTCGTCCTGCTGGAACAGCGGGTGGCACTCCACCTGGTGGGCGGCGATGTCGGCGTCGAGGATCTCCCGGGCCTCGTCCAGCAGCGCCGGCGTGAAGTTCGAGACCGCGACGTTGCGGGCGACGCCCTCGTCGTGGAGCTCCTGCAGCGCGCGCAGGCTCTCCTCGGGCTCGTAGGCGCCGGTCGGCCAGTGGACGTACAGCAGGTCCACCGCGTCGACGCCGAGCCGGTCGAGGCTGTCCCGGCTGGTTCGCTTGGCGTCCTCGTAGCCCAGGTTGTCCGGCAGGATCTTGCTCGCGAGGACGACGTCATCGCGGTCCACCCCGGAGAGGCGGATCCCCGCACCCACCGCGGGCTCGTTGTCGTACATCTGTGCGGTGTCGACGAAGCGGTACCCGGCGTCGAGCGCGGTCCGGACGGCGTCGGCGCAGTCGTGGCCCGTGGCGCCGGAGGTACCGAAGCCGATGTCGGGAAGGTCGAGACTCATGGCTGTGGGCGCGTCATCGAGTCGGCGGGGTAAAGAACTCCGTTTCGCGGCGGATTTCGGCGGTGACTCACCACGGTCTGACCGGGAGCAGGTCGTCGGCACGAACGGTCCGAACTTCGTCCTCGACGGGGACGACCACCCGCATATCGGGGTTGTAGTCCGCGAGCAGCTCCCGGCAGACGCCACAGGGCGGGATCGGCCGCTGTTCGTCGGCGTCGTGCGCCGGCAGCGGGTACGCCACGGCGACGCAGGCCTCGATGTCGTCGTGTGCGTGGCCGTCGGCGATGGCCGCGCTCACGGCCCCTGGTTCCGCACACGTCGACGCGCGACCGATGCTCGCCGGGAGGCTGACGCCGTCGTAGCAGTCGCCGTTGGCGGTCCTGACGCTGGCGGCGACGATGTGTGCACCGTCGAAAAATTCCGGGTCGAACGTCTCGCGGTTCAGGTCGGTTGCGTGCTCGAGGAGGGCGTCGTCCCTGTCGCTGAGGGGAGCAGTCTCCATGCGGGAGAAGTCCCCGGCCCACGCAAGTGCCTTGGCTACTCCAGCGCGCTCGCGGCCCGCACGATGGTCTCCTCGCCGTACTTCGGGCCGATAAACTGGAGTCCGACGGGGAGGCCGTCGGCCTCGCCAGCCGGAACGGAGATGGCCGGCAGGTCCGCCAGGTTGACCGGCACCGTGTTGGCGTCCGCGAGGTACATCGTCCGCGGGTCCTCGAGCCCCTCGCCGAGTTCGAACGGCGGCACGGGCATCGTCGGCGACGCGAGCACGTCGGCCTCGTCGAGCGACTCGTCGAAGTCCTGCTTGATCCACGCCCGGGCGTCCTGTGCCTTCCCGTAGTAGCGGTCGTGGTAACCAGCCGAAAGCGCGAACGTGCCGAGCAGGATCCGGCGCTTGACCTCCGGGCCGAACCCCTCCTCGCGGGCGGTCGCGAACGCCTCGTTCCAGTTGCCGGCCTCCGAGAGGTCGTCGTAGTCGCCCGCCTCGACCGCGTTCAGTCCGTACCGCGTGCCGTCGAAGCGCGCGAGGTTCGAGGAGGCCTCGGACATCGCGATCACGTAGTACGCCGCGACCGCCTTCTCGACGGAGGGCATCGACACCTCGACGTACTCCGCGCCCTGATCCTCGAGCTCGTCGATGGCGTCCCAGAACGTCTCGACGACGCCCTCGTCGGCGCCCTCGACGAGTTCGACCGGGACGCCGATGGTCATGCCGTCCACGTCGCCGTCCGCCGCGGCGGCGTAGTTCGAGTCGTCGCCCTCGTCGACGGTCGTCGCGTCACGCGGGTCCGAACCCGCAATCACGTCCAGCAGGCCTGCCGCCGCCTCGACGGTCGGCGCGATCGGGCCGATCTGTTCCAGCGAGTTCGCGTAGGCGACGAGCCCGTAGCGGGAGACCAGTCCGTAGGTGGGCTTGATCCCGACGACGCCGCAGAACGCGGCGGGCGCACGGACCGAGCCGCCGGTGTCACTCCCCAGGGCGAGGTCGGCCTCGCCCGCGGCGACCGCCGCCGCGGAGCCGCCGGAGGAGCCGCCCGGCACGCGGTCGGTGTCGACGGGGTTCAGGGTCGCGCCGAAGTGGGAGGTCTCGGTCGTCGTCCCCATCCCGAACTCGTCCATGTTCGCCTTCCCGTTGATCGTCGCGCCGGCGTCCTTCAGGCGTTCGACCACGGTCGCGTCGTAGGGCGGGACGTACCCCTCGAGCATCTTCGACCCGCAGGTGGTCGCGACGCCCTCCGTGGAGATGTTGTCCTTGACGGCGACGGTCTTGCCCGCCAGCGGGCCGTCGTCGGCGCCGTCGATGCGCTCCTCGGTGATGTAGGCGTTGAGCTCGGCCATTACGACACCCGTGGCCCCTTGAAGTAGCCGTCCTCGGTCTCGCTGGCGTTGCTGAGTGCTTCCTCCTGTGTGAGACCGTCCTCGATCTCGTCGGCACGCATCACGTTCACGAGGTCGGGTTCGCTCTCGACCTCGGGCACCTCGTCGAGGGTCTCGAAGTCCGCGAGCACCGCCTCGAACTGCTCGGCGAACTGTTCGACCTCCTCGTCGTTCAGGTCCACCCGCGCCAGGTCCGCGACCCGCCGGACCTCGTCTGCAGAAACCGCTGGCTCGTCTCCGTCGCTCATACCCTCCGGTCGCTCCGGACCGGGAGTAAGGGTTTCGGTGGGGCCCGAGCCCGCTGCCGGCCTCGGCCCCCAGCCGGCGGCAGCGGTAGGGGCGGCGTCGATTCAGGAGAGACCGTGTCGCGGCTTCAGAGCCCGATCTCGCGGCCGATGACGAGGTGCTGGATCTCGCTGGTCCCCTCGCCGATCTCCATCAGCTTGGCGTCGCGGTAGAACCGCTGCGGGGCGAAGTCCTCGGTGTAGCCGTAGCCGCCGAGGGTCTGGACCGACTCCTCGGCGACCTCGCGGGCGGCCTCGCTGGCGTCGAGTTTGGCGAGCGCCGACTCGCGGCTGACGGACTGGCCCTGATCGTACGCCCACGCCGCCTTGTGGGTGAGCAGGCGGGCCCGCTCGATCTTCCGGTGCATGTCGACGACCTTGTCCCGGATGGCGTCGAACTCCGAGATCGGCTGGCCGAACTGCTCGCGCTCGGTGGAGTAGTCCCGCGCGGCCTCGTAGGCGCCCTGTGCCACCCCCGTCGAGAGCGCGGCGATGCTGATGCGACCGCCGTCGAGGGTCTTCTTCGTCTGCTCCCAGCCCTCGCCCTCCTCGCCGAGCAGCCGGTCCTCGGGGATGCGCACGTCGTCCAACTGGATCTCGCAGGTCGGCGAACAGTTGAGTCCCATCTTGTCCCAGACGGTGGTGATCTCGAACCCGTCGTCGTTCTCGGGGTCGACGATGAACGTCGAGATGCCGTCGTAGCCCGCGTCGGGGTCGGTGACTGCCTTCACGAGCACGCTGTTCGCGACGTTGGCGTTGGTGATGAACTGTTTCGTCCCGTTGAGCACGTACTCGTCGCCGTCCTTCACGGCCATCGTGTCCATGTCGGAGGCGTCGGAGCCGCTCCCGGGTTCGGTGAGCGCCCACGCACCCATCCCCTCGCCGGCGGCCAGCGGTTCCAGCCACTCCTCCTTCTGCTCCTCGGTGCCGAACATCTCGATCGGCTTGGAGCCGAGCGAGACGTGGGCGGCGTAGGAGAGGCCGATGCCGCCGGAGACGCGGCCGAGTTCCTCGGTGACCAGCGCGTACATCAGCTGGTCGCCGCCGAGGCCCCCGTGTTCCATCGAGACGGGGACGCCCATCATGTCCAGCTCGCCCAGCTGTTCGAAGATCTCCTCGGGGAACCGGTGTTCGTTCTCGATCTCCTGTGCGATGGGTTCGATCTCCGCCTCGCAGAACTCCCGGACGGTGTTGCGGATCATCCGGTGTTCCTCGCTGTCGACGACGTCCAGCAGTCCCTGCTCGCTCATGCACGGGCGTACGAGCGAAGGGAGCAAAAACCCCGCCGGTCCGCGGGCGCCGACATCGTCACCGGCTGATCCCCGACCCGGACTAGCGGCGGACTGTGTCTGCTCGGACCCAAGCGGACGCTTAACTGTCGCGCGAACGAGTGACTCGCTGTGCCCTCCGAGTCCCCTCGCTCAGACGACGACAGGTCGGTCCCGTCCGACCCGACCGACGCCGCCGCCGGTATCGACCAGGAAGCGCTGTACGGCACCGTCAGACGGGCCGTCGAGGACGCCATCCTCGACGCCGTCGGGACGATGCTGGCGGTCGCCGTCGGCACGGCGATCGGGATCGCGGGGGCCAGTTTCCTCCTCCGGACGGCTACGGACAGCGGGCTGTCGGTCCCGGTTCTCGCCGCCGGGGTCTGGCTGACCGCTATCGGGTTCTACGTCGTCGCCTCGACCCTCGGCGTCGTCCAGCCGGTACGGGATTGGTTCTGAGAAGTCAGTGACGCGTCCCCACCCGTCTCAGGGCATGTGGATGCTCTCCTCGGCCTCCAGCAGCTCGTGGTAGCGGTTGCGGATGGTGACTTCGCTGATGTTCGCGACCTCGCTGACCTCCGACTGGGTCACCTTCTCGTTGGTCAACAGCGACGCGGCGTAGACGGCGGCGGCCGCGAGGCCGACCGGCGACTTGCCCGAGTGGACCTCCTGTTCCTTCGCGGTCTGGAGGAGCTGCCGGGCGCGGCGCTCGGCCTCGTCTGAGAGGCCGAGGTCGCTCGCGAAGCGCGGGACGTACTGTTCGGGGTCGGCGGGCTGGATCTCCAGCTTGAGTTCTCGAACGACGTAGCGGTAGGTGCGGGCGATCTCGTCCTTCTCGACGCGGGAGACCGCAGAAATCTCGTCGAGGCTGCGGGGCGTGCCGGCCTTCCGGGCGGCGGCGTAGAGGCTGGCCGTCGAGACGCCCTCGATGGAGCGTCCCGGCAGGAGGTCCTCGGAGAGTGCGCGGCGGTAGATGACGGAGGCTGTCTCGCGGACGTTCTCCGGGAGGCCGAGCGCGGAGGCCATCCGGTCGATCTCGCCGAGCGCCTGCTTGAGGTTCCGTTCCTTCGAGTCACGGGTCCGGAACCGCTCGTTCCAGGTTCGGAGCCGCTGCATCTTCTGTCGCTGGCTGGCCGAGAGCTGGTTGCCGTAGGCGTCCTTGTCCTGCCAGCCGATGTTCGTCGACAGCCCCTTGTCGTGCATCATGTTCGTCGTCGGGGCGCCGACGCGGGACTTCTCGTCCTTCTCGCGGGAGTCGAACGCGCGCCACTCGGGACCGTGGTCGATGCTGTCCTCGTCGACCACGAGACCGCAGTCCTGACAGACCGTCTCACCGTGTTCGGTGTCGGTCGCGAGACTGCCGCCGCACTCCGGACACTGGAGCTCGTCGACGGACTCCTCCTCGGTCTCTTCCTCGCTCTGTGCGGCCTCGGCACGCTCACTGGTGTACGCTTGTACTTTGTCGCTCATTGGATGTGGGTGGGGGGAGAGACAGATGCGTCTGGACTGCAGTCGTCTCACTTCCGGGTAACGCGCCGAGGGTTTTAAATCTACTGGCTCATTTCTCCCACGGAATCTGGGGTATGAAGTCGAAAGAACGGCTGAAACGGCCGAATTTTCGAATTACCCGGAACGCGGGCCGTCCGGCGGATCAGTCGGCGTCGATTACTTGAGGGTTTCGTCCCGAGTAACCGCACCCTTTATTGAGCGTTTCGCCCGGAGGAACCGGCGTAGCTATCCGCGGACGCGGCCGGTTGGCGGCGGCTGCCGGTGGGTATGGCGCTGGTCTCGAAACGGCGAGGCCGGCGGGGGTCAGGCCTGAGCGGTGAGCGCGGTGGTGAGCCGGTGTTCGACCGCGTCAATCCGCTCCAGTACGCGCGTCCCGTCGGCGAGAACGGGGTAGGTGGCGTCGATGTCCTGGTAGAGGTACCGGTAGACGGATTCGCTGTCCCGCCGTTGCCAGCCGAACGCGATGCCGTCCTGGATCTGTTCCTGCCGGCGGTCGAGCGTCGACGCCAGCGAGTCGCGGGCGGTTTCGAGGCGCTCGTAGCGCTGCTGGAGGTCGTCGAACGAGCGCCGGCGGAGCCGCCGGCCGTCGACGGCGTCACAGCGGGCGGCTGCGTCCTCGAGGGCGGTGCCCGCCTCATCGAGCCGTTCGCGCTCCCGGTCGAGCGTATCGAGATACCGATTCCGGCTGGCCAGTCCCTCCCGTGCGCTCGCGATCACGGCTCCCTTGACCCGTGGTGAGAGCGCGTCGTTGGCCAGCACTGCGCTGGCGACGCCGTCGCCGAACTCGTTGGCGATGTTGACGGGGAACGACTCGTCGTAGTCACGGTCGTAGTGGGGCACGTCCATCACCGTCTCTCGGTAGGCGGTCCGCACCTCCCCCATCCCGCCGGCCCGTCCCGTCGTCGCGCCGACGACGCCGACGCCGCCCGCCTCAACGGTCGACTTCGGCCCGGACGGCGAGAGCTGTTCGACCCGCGAAACGAAGGCCTCCAGGGCGTCCTGCTCGGCGGTGATCGCCTCGTACTCCACCCGGAGCGCCTCGAGCGCCGCCCGCACGTTGGCCCGCGGGGCGAACAACAGTCCCGTCGCGAGGCCCGCCCACAGCACGAGCCCCACGAGCGAGCCCGCGAGTGCTTCCAGACAGCCGAACGCACCGCTGCAGGCTGCCACCTCCCCCTCGATCCTCGGCGCGAGACTGTACGAAGCGGGCATCTGGTGTGTGAAGAATCACCGTGGAACTACTTGAAACAATCGACTCCGGCGACGATCGACCGATGGCGGCCGGACCGACAGACCGAAGGTCGCCCCCGCCGGCGTGTCCGGGCATGGTCAAGATGGTCGTCCTGCTGGTCCGGAAGGAGTCACTCAGCTACGAGGAGTTCCTGACCCACTGGGAGGAGGAACACGTGCCGCTGGTCGAGGAACTCCCGGGCGTCGAGCGCTACGTCACCTCCCACCCGACCGACCCCGAGAAGAGCGCGTACGACGGCGTCGCCGAGGTCTACTTCGAGGACATGGGGACGCTGGGCGCCGCGTTCGAGTCCGGCGCCGGCGAGGCGCTGCTGGCCGACGCCGAGGCGTTCTCCGATCAGGACGTCGGCGAAGTGCTCTACATGGAGGAGGAGACGCGGTTCGTCGCGGAGTAACCCTCACTCGCCGGACGGGTTGTCGGCCGTCGATTCGTCCCCGGCCCCTGACTGCTCCGCGGCGGTGTCGGCGGCGCCGTCGCCGGTGGCCGCATCGTCGTCGACCGCACCCCCAGCGGCCGACTCATCCCCGCCGTTCTCCGAGCGCCCGTTCTCGCCGGGGGCGATCGACACGCCCGCGACGTCGGCGAGCGCCTGGTCCCCCTCGGCTGTCCCGCCGGACTCGGTCTCGCCGTCGCGCATCTCCGCCCGCGCCAGCCGCGGCGGGTCGTAGACGACGGCCAACTGCTCGGTCAGCGCGTAGAACCGCCCCGAGCCCGGGTCCTCGACGACGCCCGCCCCGGCGTCGATGGCGAAGTCGACCACGTCCTCGAGCGACTCGGCCTCCGCCTGTGTCCGCCCGTCCAACTCGGGCGAGAGGCGGGCGCGCACGATCCACTCGTCGAACTCCGCACGGTCGTCGCGGAACGCCAGCAGGTCACGCTCGGCTTCGGAGAGGCTGAACGTGTCCCGGCGGCGGCCGACAGTCAGCGCCGCGAGCCCCGCAGCGCCCACGAGGAACAGCAGCGGCCCGCCGAGCGACCAGAACGGCCCGTACTCTTCGGTCGTACTGACGGTCCGCGTCGTGGTCATCGGTTCGCTGCCGGCCTCCTCGGGACCGACCGTGTACGACTGGCCGTCCACGGAGACCGGAAGTCGGTGCGTGAAGGAGAGGTCGGCCGACCCTCCGTCGACGGTTCCCGCGACCCCCACGTCGACTACCACGAACGTGGATATCTCCCCCTGTGTGTCACCCAGCGCGGACTGGATCGCCGACCGGCGCTCGGCCACCTCGGTCGCGTTCAGCGCGAAGCCGAGGCCGACCGACTCGCCCGGCGCGACCGAATCGACACTGGTCGAGTCGAGCCCGGTCCGATCCCGCCAGTAGACCGTCCCGTCGCTGCTCGACTGGATCACCAGCGACGCGTCCAGGGTCACCGACGCCGACGCCGCGTCCCGGCCCGTGTAGGTCAGCACGTACTCGCCGTCGAGTTCCGGCGACACTTCGGTGTAGTACGTCGAGCGGTTCGAGAGCGTCGAGCCGACCGGGAAGACCGGGTTCTCGCCGGTCACGTCGGCGGCGTGGTGGAACGTCCCGTCGGCCGCCCAGTGCGTCCGCTCGACCTGCTCGCTCGTCCGTCCCGGATCCACGTGGGCAGTGTACGCCGCGGCCCCGCCGACGAGCGTGAGGGCGACCAGAACCGCCGCCAGCACGACGAACCACGATCCCACGATCGCCCGTCCCCGGAGTCTGCTCCTCCCCTCAGTCATGGGCGTGGTTGTGGGATGACGTTACATAGGCCTATTGGTCAACCGACAGGACCGTCACCGCGTGAGATACCGGAGCAGCCGACGCCACGTCGACCGGTCGTGGCGTGAACTCCGGTTCCGAACTCTGACGCGGCGGCCACCGAGCACGACCAGCCCCAGCAGCGCGACGACGCCGGCGAGTCCCGCGTCGATGACCAGGATCGGGAGCCACGGGTGTACGTCGTACAGCGCGTCGATCACCGGCGCCGGAAGCAGCGCGAGGTAGCGGTGTTCGATCACGAACCGGCGGTAGTAGCCGGTTTCCGGCGGCGCCGTCAGCGTCATCTCGACGGTGGCCTCGCTCCGGCCGCCCACGCGGACGCGCTCCGGGTCGATGGCGACGCCCTCGCTCCCGGGTTCGACGTAGGCCACGACGGGCACCAACCCCGCGTTCGGCACGGTGTAGGGGAGCGTCGCCGATCCGCCCTGCTCGATCACGGTCGGGTTCTCCGAGGCGAACTCCGCGCTCACGACCCCGAACTGCTGGGTTCCGGCCGGCACCACCATCGCGGCCGTCGCCGCCGTCACGAGCACCGCCGCGAGGACGAGGACGACGACCGCGGGCGAGACCCCCTGCTGCCGACTCCGGTCACGCTCGCGCTCGCGGTTCCCGCCGGCGACGAGGTCGTAGAGGTACAGCAGCATCGAGAGCCCGAGCAGCAGGTACGCGAGGCCCTGTGTCCCCATGAACGCCCGGGAGCCGGTCAGCACGGCGAGTCGCTGTTGGACCGTCGTAAAGGCGCTCTGGAGCCCGGTAACCAGCGTCCCGAGGTTGGGGATCACCACGACGCTGCCGCCGATCTGGAGGGCCTCAGCGACGATTTGGCCCTCCTTCACCGGCGGTTCGTCGCCGTCCTGGTCGGTGAATGGGTTGGCGTCACCCCGCGTGATGTACCCCCGTTCGGTTTCGCCGACGACGCGGTGGGTCGTCAGCCCCCCGCCCTGCAGCTCCTCGGCACGGAACACGATCACGTCGCCCTCCTCCACGTCGCCGGCGACGGCGGCGGGGACGGCGACGAACCCGTCGCCGGGTTCGAGCGTCGGCTCCATACTCCCCGTCTCGACGTAGCCCAGCAACACCGGCGTGCCGAGCACCTGGCCGAGCAACAGTGACGCGACGACGAGTACGACCGCCGCCTCGGCGCCGAGGGTCAGGAGTCGTCGGGGAGACATCAGGCCAGCTGAACTGTTGCGTTAGTCTGACAAAAACCCTCGGTCGGCGGCGCCGTCGACCACGCCGGCCACGACCGCGCTGTAGGGGACGATGAACCCCAGGCAGAAGCCGAGCAGGTGGAGGTAGACGTTCACCACCCCACCGTCGGCCGTGACCGTACTGAACCCGACGTACTGGTACCCCAGCAGCGCGACCGCGCCGAGCACACCGGCGTCGAGCCACCCCGCCTGAACGTTGACGGGAGGGTCGCCCCTGGGCGACCGGCGGGCCGCGATCACGTAGACGGCGGCGAGGACGACGCTCGCGACGCCGACGCCGCGTGCGGTCCCGCTCGGGAGCGCAACGACCGAGATCGCCACGATCGCCGCGAAGAACACGGCCGGGGCGTCCCGAACGCGGATCCGCCTATCGAGCCGCGCGCCGTAGGCCACGAGCACCAGCGCGAGCAGCCCCGAAAACGCCATGTTCACCCCCGAGAGGCCGTATCCGACGGCGTTCCGTGGCACCGCGAGGTTCAACCCGGAAAGCACGGGGGGGAACGCCACCAGAAACGTCGCGGCGGTGATCCCGAACAGCCGCCGATAGTCCGCCAGTCCGGCGAGCACGTACGCGAACCCGGTCACCAGCACGTAGCCGAGCAGGTTCGCGGCGAGGTGGCCGGGCTCGAAGTGGACGACGTGCGCGGTGTAGGCGGTGAGAATCGAGGGGTCCCGGTAGGCGAACGCCAGCGACTCCCGGCGCTCCGCCGGGAGCGCGAACGTTGCGAGTGCCAGGGCAGGAACTACCGAAAGGGCGAGACAGTCCCGGAGTCGGACGGCGTCACGTAGCGCCGCGGTGAACGACCTGTCGCCCGGCCGAACCATGTCTCACCGAACGACCCACCTTATGAAAAGGCTACCTCCTGGGGAGTCATGGCCGCGGCGTGCGTCGGGCCAACACCAGAACCACGGCGAGGAGGGTGAGTAACCCGACCAGCCCTAGCAGGCTCTGTAAGCCGAAGCCGCCGGGCTCCGCAACCGGTGACTCGGTCGCGCTGTCGGTCGACGCCGGCGATTCGGTCGCGCCGTCGGTCGATACCGGCGATTCGGTCGTGTCGTCGGTTCCCGTCTCGCTCCCGGCGTCCTCGGCGGCGACGCTGAATGTCCCCGTCTCGACGCCGTCGACGGTGACGGTGTACTCGCCCGTCTCGTTCCGCACGACCGGGAACGCGACTGTCTCCGTCGCGCCGGCCGCCACACCGACCGTTCGCACGGCGGCGACGTCCTCGTCGATCCGCACCGTGACGGTCCGCTCGCCGGCGAGCGAACCGGTGTTCGAGACCGACGCCGTCACGGTGACGGGTTCGCCGGGGGCGACGGTCGTCGCGGAGAGGTCGGCGTCGGCGACGGCGATCCGGGGGCGCTTGACGGCGATCACGAACGTCGTCACCTCGGACGTCTCCGACTCGAAGGTGAGGCGGCCGTCGCGTTCGCCGGTCATCGCCACGTCTAGTTCCGTGAGCGTCCCGTCGGCGGCACGGTAGACGGCGAGGTTCTCCGGGTCGATATCCCGGTCGTCGAAGTACGTCGCCGGGACGCTGAACTCCATCGTCGCGCCGGAGACGTTGCCGGTGTTGACGGTCATCCGGACCGCGCCCAGCGGTTCGGCGCCGGCCTCGACGACGACCGACTCCGCCTCACCGACGTTCGTGGTCTCCGCAGTCACCGAGTACGATCTGTCGGGGCTCGTCGTCGAAAGCCGGTCGAGGGTGAGTTCGCCGGCGCTGTCGAGCGCCAGTCGGCTGGCGTTGAACTCGGTCGTACTCCCCGGCTCCGCACTGAGGACCGTGAACCGCCGCGAGTGCTCGGTTGGCGCCACCGAGCGCTTCGAGAACGCCTCGACCCCCGCAGTGAGGGCCGTGTCGGCGTCGGCCGTGACGGGCTCGGCCACCCGCGAGTGGATCGTGATGTCGTCGACGAAGCCGTCGGTGGATCCGGTCGTGTCGACCGTGAGCGAGACGGCGACCGACTCGTTCGGCGCGAGGGTGACGTTGTTCGTCTCGGACTGGATCGGCTGGCCGTCGGCGGCGAACGTCACCGCGTCCGAGCCGTGTGTCAGCCAGACGTGTGCGTACTGGGAGCCGTTGTACCGGATGCGGAACACGTCACGGATGGTCGTCCTGCCGTCGGCGTTGACACCGTCGCCCTCGAGATCGGGATTGGCCGGCGAGAGGTCGACGACCAGCTCGTCGTCGGCGTCGAGGTAGGCGTAGTCACTGCTCGGTGCGAGCGCCACGTCGTCCCCCAGTCGGTCGCTCGGCCCGGCGAACAGCGGCGAGGCTGCCGACGGGAACGCGAAGGTTCCCGCGAGGACGAGCGTGATCACGAGCGCGAGCGTTCGGCGGTCTGTCACTGTCGGATCGTCTCCTTGTTGTGCACGTCCGAGTCCCGCGAGCGGGTGGACTCATCTCTCAATTAACCGGCACGTACTGTAGTATTGGTACTGCTGAACTCGTTCAGGGAATGCTTGTTCCACTGCTCGTCCCGACCGCGATGGTCGGATCGTCGACGACTGGCGGGAACGACGACGGTGAAACCTTCACTTACAGCTACAAGTGAACGACGGGCGTCTGACGTTCTATGAGCGGAGCTTCGCGTACAACAATCCCGGCGGCGTCCATGGATTTCGGCCGAAATCGCCGTTAGTATCAGATTAGGATACAAGATGGCAAAACCGAAATATACCGTTCAGGGGCTTCCTGAGGCCGCTTCCGGAATTTCTCGACTTTATCACTAGCCCACCTATTTACTAAACTATACCTAGTGTTTATGTGGCACTACACTAACACTCTTCATGTGTCATCTTCAACACAGAGTCGGCAACAGGGGGAGGTTGCCGGTGGGGTGGTCTCGGGATCGGTCGGGACGGATTCCCCGGACCTCTCCGACGACGAGCTGTTCGAGGTGCTCTCGAACCGCCGTCGTCGATACACCGTCCACGCCCTGGAGGAGACAGATGGCGCTGCAGAGATCGGCGACGTAGCCGAACAGGTCGCGGCCTGGGAGTACGACGTCGACGTCGAGGAGGTGTCCTACGAGGAGCGCAAGCGGGTGTACACGGCGCTCCAGCAGTCTCACCTCCCGATGATGGACGAGGCGGGCATCGTGGAGTTCAACAAGGACCGCGGGCTGGTCGAACCGACGGAGTCGCTGAACGACATCGAGGTGTACATGGAGGTCGTCCAGGGTAACGAGATCCCCTGGAGCGTCTACTACCTCGGGCTCTCCGGGGTCGCTGCCACACTCACGGCGGCGGTGTGGCTCGACGCCTGGCCGTTCGCGCTCCTCCCCGACATCGCGTGGATGACTGCACTCACGGCCATGTTCGCCGTCTCAGCAGTCGCCCACACCTACTTCGCCCGCGGACAGCGCATCGGCGAGACGGACAAACCGCACGAACTCAGAAGAGAATGAACTACCGACGCGCGGTCAGTGTGCTGCTCGCAGTGACGGCGGCGACGATGCTCGTCACGGGGAGCTTCGGCTTCACCAGCGTCAGCGCCGACCGCGGCGTCTCGGTCGCCGTCGTCGAGTCCGAGAACGCGTACGTGGGCGTGTCCGTCTGTGAGAAGGACAACGGCACCGGTAACGGCTCGGACCCGGTCAAGGTGACCGTCACGAACCGGTTCTCCGAACCGTTCACGGTCGACGAGATCAGCTGGAGCGATTCCGCTCACCAGAGCAAGGACCGGTTGAACCCCAAGAAAGGAACCCTGGCTCCCGGCGAATCGCGGACGTTCAACAAAACCTTCGGTGAGCAGGAGGTGACCGTCGAGGTGACCGGGGGGCTCGACGCCACCGTCACCGCGGAGGTCGGCGACCGATGCAACAGCGCCAACGAGGAGGGAACGGGAACGCCCACCGAGACGGCGACCCCGACTTCGAACGAGACTGCCACTGAAACGGCAACTCCGACGCCTGACACGACGGAGACACCGACGCCGACCGACGACGCCTGATTCGCCTCCCGACCGTTCAGACCGCGCCGTCTTCCTGCAGTCGTTCGATCTCCTCGTCGCTGTACCCCAACTCCGCGAGCACTGCCTCGGTGTGCTCGCCAAGCAACGGCGGGTGTCGTCGCGCGGTCGCAGTGTAGTCCTCGAACTGCATCGGCGATCCCGGGAGTTCGACCTCGCCGGCGGTCGGGTGAGAGACGCGCTGGCGCATCCCGCGCGCCTCGGCCTGCGGGTCGTCGAACGCCTCGAGCACGTCCCGGATGCGCCCGACAGGCACGTCGTTGGTCCGGAGCAGGTCGACGACCTCGTCGACGGTCTCGTCGGCGAACGCGTCGGTCAGGATCGACTCCAGCTCGTCGCGGTTCTCGACGCGTTGCTCGTTGGTCTCGAAGCGCGGGTCGTCGACGAGATCCGGGCGGTCGAGCGCCTGACAGAGGCGGTACCAGATGGCCTGGCTCGCGCAGGCGACGACGACGTAGCCGTCAGCCGTCTCGAACGCCTGATACGGCGCGATGTTGGGGTGTCGGGAGCCCATACGTTCGGGCGCCTCACCGGAGGCGAAGCCGTCGGTCGCCATGTAGGTGAGCCAGCCCAGCAGCGCGTCGAACAGCGCCACGTCGATGCGGTCGCCCCCCTCGTCCGCGAACTCCCGGCGGAACAGCGCCGCCAGGATCGACTGCGTGGCGTACATCCCCGCCGCGAGGTCGGCGACGGCGACCCCGACGCGGACCGGCGGCCGCCCCTCCTCGCCGGTGATGCTCATCATCCCGGCCTCGGCCTGCATCATCAGGTCGTACGCCGGCCGCTCGGCGAGCGGCCCGTACTGGCCGTATCCCGTGATGGAGCAGAACACCAGTCCGGGGTTCTCCTCGCTGAGCGTCTCGTAGTCGATGTTCCACTCCGCGGCCTTGCCGACCCGGAAGTTCTCCAGCACCACGTCGGCCTCGGCGGCGAGATCACGGAACGTCTCGCGGCCCGCCTCGCTGGCGAGGTTGAGCGTGATGGACCGCTTGTTCCGATTGATGCTGGCGTAGTAGGAGGCCACCTCGTCGCCGAAGGCCGGCGGGGTCCAGTGGCGGGTCTGGTCGCCGCCGTCGGGTCGTTCCACCTTGATCACGTCGGCACCGAGGTCGCCGAGTTGCATCCCGCAGAACGGGCCGGCGAGCACGCGCGAGGCGTCGAGCACGGTGACGCCGTCGAGCGGGCCGGTCGGATCGTCGGTCATGCCCCGACGCCGGCGGCCCAGCGGCTTAGTGGTTCCCACATTACTGGCGCACACCAACGATGGGGCGGACCCCTTCCCGAGGCACCCTACCGGTCGACGACGCTGGTCCCGGCCAGTCGGTCGGGCAGCGGCCGCAAATCGCCGTCGACAGGGACGTAGCGCCCACCGTGGCGGTCGATCCCGCCGTCGGCGTCGCGATCGTCGCCGACGTGGACCAGTGCGTCGACGCCAACGCCGAGTTCGACAGCGATCGCGCCGAACGCGCGGCGGTCCGGCTTGCGCCATCCCACGTCGACGCTCGTCACGACCGCGTCGAACTGGTCGAGGAGGCCGACCTGCGAGAGCGTCCGGGGGACGAGGCCCGGAACCGAACAGTTCGAGAGCACGCCCGCCGGCGCGTCGACGGCGGCGAGCCCCTCCTCAGCTCCCGGAAGCACCGCGGCGTCGCGATCGAACGCGTCCAGCACGGCGGCCTCGACCGCCGAAGGTTCGGCGTGGATGCCGCGACTCGAGAGTGCCTCTCGGGTGTGAATCGGGAGCGAAAGCTCGGCTCCTTCGGGACAGTCGACGTGGCGTTCGGCGTACGCGGATTCCCAGTCCGCCGGCACGGTGACGCCCCGCTCGGTCAACTGGGTCGCGATCGCCCGGGCCGGGCTGGGCGGGCGGGGCACCGAGACGAGCGTTCCGAAGCAGTCGAACGACGCCGCACTGCCGTCGGCAAGGTGGTCGTCGCTCGCCGATCGGTCCACGTCGGCGGCCGACGCCCCATCCTCACTCATCACTCGGGTTCGGGCCCGGAGTCCGCTAAGCGTTTTGGCCCCGGGTCTCCCCGATCGGTCGGGTCGGGGTCGACTCCGGCAGGACGAGCAGCCAGTCGTACGATGCCGGCAGAACCGTCCAAGCGAAGCTCCCCCCGTCGCCGGCGTCGGGATCGAACACTGAGCCGACGTAGCGTGTCCGTCGCTTCGAGGTCAGCCACCCGTCCAGACGCGGGTCGTCGGCTCCGCCCCGGAGGTCGAGCAGGTACGGGGCGTCGTCGACCGCGGCGAACGCCGCCGTCGCGCTGTCGGCGGGAGGTTCGCCAACGGTGAAGGTTTCGACGTCACCGCTCCCGACCCCGACAGCGCGGAACGAGCCACTCGCGAAGTCGAACCCCACCGGTCGGTAGTCGTCGCCGAGTTCGCGGGCGAGTCGGTCGCCCATCGTCGTCACGTCCTCCCAGGGCGTGCCGTCGTCGAACGTCCCCCGCTGGACGTGGCCGTCGTGGGCCCAAAGCGCGACCCCTGCACCGGAATCACGCTCCAGGGCCCACAGCGCGTTTTCGGCCATGAACCGATCCCGCGCCGCCATCCCGTCCGGGTGGGGGCCGGGCTCTCGATGTCGGATCCGTGCCCACTCGCAGGCCTGCCCGACCACGCGGCAGAGATGGCTGGCGGTCTGCCACGCCGTTGCCGACGACGCCGCCTCGTACGGGTCGCGGTTCGCGTCGAGTCGGGCAGCGAGAGTTGCTGTGGCCGCGGCCACCGCCTCCAGCGTTCGCTCGCGCTCGTCAGCGTCGTCGGGGAGCGTGGCGTCGGCGACGGTCTGGAGTGCCTCGCCTTGGGCGGCGTCTGGATCGACGCGTTCGAAGTACGCCCGCAGCGGCTGGACGGGCGCCGCCGGCGTACTCAAGTCGACGCCCCGGATCCGGACCTGGTCCGGGAGCTGTCGTTCCGCGTTGAACTCCCGGAGCCAATCGAGCAGCCCGCGGACGGACTCGGTCTGCCACTGCCACATGTCGAGTTCGGCGAGCGCCGAGTCGGCGTCAGCCGCGGTACCGACGACGGGGTCACGACCGTCTCGGACGTAGGCGTCAAGCACCGTCGCCGCGGCGGCGTCGGCCTCGAACGCGATCGTCCGGAACCCCAGCTCCGTCACGAGTCGCTTCACCAACCCGTGTTTGGTTGTGAAACACTCACGCGTCCCGTGGGTCGCCTCCCCGAGGCCGACGATCCGTGCGTCGTCGACGGACCGCGCAACTTGTGGCGGGAACGGCGTCGACGCTGTCGGCGCGATGGATACGGCGTGCTCTCGGAGCGCCCGTCCGATCCGGTGGCCGACCATACAACCCCACTGTGACCACCGCTTCAAGAACGATCATGGTTTGGAGCAGCGGGGTGAATCACGCCAACATTTACCACTCCCCACGCCACATACTGAGTCGATGGTCGGTTCCCAGTTCGTCTGTCGGGAGTGTTCTCGGACGGTGAGCAACCGCTCGTACCGGGCGCTCTGCCCGGACTGCGGCGGCGACCTCGGTCGACGGCGACGGGCCTAACGGGTGCACTTGGCCGTCGGACCGAAGAAACCGGTCGGCCGCCGCTACAACCGTTCCAGGTTCGTCGCGCGCGGCCCCTTGTCCGCCTGTTCGATCTCGAACTCGACCTCCTGGCCTTCCTCGAGGTCGGGGCCGCCGACGTCCTCCATGTGGAAGAACACGTCGTCGTCCGCGCCCTCGGTCTCGATGAAGCCGTACCCTCCGGTGTCGTTGAAGAACGCAACCTTGCCTGTCGCCATCGCTATCCCCGTCGGATCGGTTGTGCGTTCTTGGACATATATGTGTGGGTGAGTGGCACGGGTTCGTTGCGTGGCCCGGTATCAAGACTGAAGTGGGTCCACAGCCTCGAACGGGGTAATGTACCGTGCCAAGATCTACCTCAACTTGGACGCCGGATGCATCCCGAGCAGGGTGACCGACGCGCTGGGCGACGAGGCCGCGGAGCGCCAGCGACGCCGTGAGGCCAACGCGGCATGACCGGGACGAAGCTCCTCGACCTCACGCTACGGGAGGGCGAACAGCGCCCCGGCGTGGAGTATTCCGTCGACCGGAAAGTCGCCGCCGCGCGCGAACTCGACGAGCTGGGGGTCGACTACCTCCAGATCGGCTTCCCGGTCGCCGGCGAGCGCACCCGAACGGTCTGTGACCGCCTCGATATCGCGGCCGACATCACCGGGCTCGCCAGGGCCATCCCGAGCGACGTGGAGGCAGCGCTCGACGCCGGCGTCGACGTGGTGGACCTGTTCGCCCCGACCAGCGACGCGCAACTGGACGCTGTCCTCGGCGCCTCCCGTGAGTCGATGGTCGAGTCCGTACGGGAAGCCGCCGAACTCGCCCGGGAGGGCGGCGCCGACGTGCAGTTCACCGCGATGGACGGCTTCCGCACCGATCCGGGCCACCTCGACGACCTGTTCGCCGCCGTCGACGCCGACTGGTACACGGTCGCGGACACGGTGGGCTCCCGAACCCCGGCGGGCGTCGAGCAGTTCCTCGCCGACCTCGACACGGACCTCGCCGAGGTCGGGGTCCACTTCCACGAGGACCTCGGCGTCGGCACCGCGAACGCGCTGGCGGCGGGCCGCGCGGGCGCCGGAAAAGTCGACGTGTCCGTCGGCGGCATCGGCGAGCGCGCCGGCAACACGCCGACCGAGGAGTTCGTCGCCGCCGCCGCGGTCGGCGAGGAACCGATCGAGCTCGCGGTCGACGAGTCCCGGCTGTTCCCGGTCGCCAAGCGCGTGCTGGACGCGCTGGGTGAGGACGTGGAACCGACGAAACCGCTGCTCGGCGACGAGGTGTTCTCCCACGAGTCCGGCCTGCACACGGCCGCGATGCTCGACGAGCCGTCGACGTTCGAACCGTTCGACCCGGCCCGCTTCGGCGGCGAGCGTCGACTCCTGTTCGGGGGGAGTACCGGCCGGGGCGCCGCTCGAAAGCTGCTCGAACGCGCCGGCCGAGAGCCGACGGACGCGCGAGTGGAGGCGCTGCTGACCCGGCTCGCGGAACTGGACGGGGAGGCCGGCGTCGACGAGGCCGTGGAGCTGGCCGCGAAGGTCGACTGAAGCCGCCGAGTTCGCCCGCCGACCCCACCTTTTTGCTGGCGCGAGCCGACTGGGCCCCCATGGCCAGAGAGACGATCAGCGACGACACCCACGGCGTCGTCTACGAGTTCGCGCCCGAGATGGACCCGGTCCGGACGGTCGAACCCGACACCAGCCTCACCTTCGAGACACGGGACAGCCTGAACGGCGCGATCCAGAGCGACGACGACCTGCTCGACCAGATCCCCGAGGAGGTCAACGCCGCCACCGGCCCCGTCGCCGTCGAGGGCGCCGACCCCGGCGACGTGCTCCGGGTCGAGATCGAGGACGTGCGCCTCGCTGAGGATCGCGGCCGCGTCGTCACCACGCCGGGGTTCGGCCTGATGCAGGACGACGAGGACGTGGAAGCGCCGTTCACCCGGATCACGCCCGTCGAGGACGGCGGGAACTACGACGACGGCCGGCCCCGGGTCCGGTTCGGCGAGCGAGCGATCCCGGCCGATCCCTGTATCGGCACCATCGGCGTCGCCCCCGCCACGGAGTCCTACACGACCCTCGTCCCGCACGACCACGGCGGCAACCTCGACACCAACGACGTGACCGCGGGCTCGGTGCTCTACCTCCCGGTGTTCCAGTCCGGCGCGATGCTCGCGATGGGTGACTCGAAGGCGGTGATGGCCGACGGCGAGATGTGTGGGACGGGCGCCGAGATCGCGACCGACGTGGACGTGACGCTCGACGTGGTCTTCGACCCCGAGTTCGACCTCGAACGGCCGCTGATCGACACCGGCGACCAGTGGAAGACCGTCGCCAGCGCCGAGACGGTGGAGGAAGCCGCCAAGCTGGCCCACAAGGACGCGATGAAGCTGCTCTCGAAGGAACACGGCTACAGCCTGACCGAGGCCCACACGTTCGGGAGCCTCGTCGGCGGCCTGGAGATCTCACAGGTCGTGGACCCGCTGGTGACGGTGCGGAACGCGATCCCGGACGAGCACGTCTCCTCGCCGTTCTGAGTCGGTTCGCGGTCTCCGACCTCTATTCGCCGAGTAGTTCCAGCAGCAGCGCCTGCTGGGTCGGCTTGCGGTTGCCGGCCTGCTGCCAGACGACCGACTGCTCGCTCTCCAGCGCGTCGTCGGTCACCTCCTCCCCGCGGTTGGCTGGGAGGCAGTGCATGAGCTTCGCGCCGCCACCGAGCAGATCTTCGCCGACCTGGAACCCCTCGAACGCTGGCAGCTTCTCCGCGCGACTCTCGCCTTCGCCCATGCTCATCCACACGTCGGTGTAGATCGCGTCGGCGCCGGCGACGGCCGCCTCGGCGCTGTCGAACAGCGTGGGCTCGCCGCCCGCAGCACGCGCGGCCGCGACGGCGTCGTCGTCGACGCCGTACCCCTCCGGCGTCGCCACGCGCAGGTCCACGCCCGCGAGCGCACAGCCGACGACGAGCGAGCGTGCGACGTTGTTGCCGTCGCCGACCCACGCGAGCGTCACGTCCGAGAGCGAGCCGCCGGACTCGGCGGCGAGCTCACGCAGCGTCAGAAGGTCCGCGAGCGTCTGGCAGGGGTGGGCGCGCTCGGTCAACGCGTTCACCACCGGCACGTCGGCGTGTGCGGCCAGTTCCGTCAGGTCGTCGTGGCTGTTCAGCCGCGCCACGATGGCGCCGACGTACTGTGAGAGCGCGCGGGCGGTGTCCTTGATCGGCTCGCCGTGGCCGAGGTGGATGTCGTCCTGCCCGAGGAACGTCGGGTGGCCGCCCAACGCCGTCACGCCGGCCTCGAAGGAGGTCCGGGTGCGGGTCGAGGGTTTCTCGAACACCATCGCCACGGTCCGGTCGTCCAGCCGTGCGGCTTCCTCGCCGGCCTTGATCCGGGCTGCCCGGTCGAGCAGCCGCGAGAGCGCCGCTGGCGAGAGCTGGTCGATCGTGAGGAGATCCGTCGGGAACGTGGGTTCGGTGTCGTTGTCGTACATCGGTCTGAATCGGTCAATCGGTGAGCTGCGCACAGGCGGTCGTCAGGACCGTCACCGCGCGGTCGAACTCGGCGAGCGGGAGGCGCTCGTCGGGCGCGTGGTCCAACTCGGCGTCGCCGGGGCCGTAGGTGACCACAGGCACGTCCCAGGCATCGGCGTAGAGGTTCGCGTCGGCGGTCCCGGTCTTGTGGAGGTGGGTCGGCTCCCCGCCGGCGTCGCGGATCGCCTTCCGGAGCGCCGCCGGCAGCACACCGCGGGGCGAGGCGACGTGGGGCGGGATCGACTGCCCCCACGCGACTTCCCCCGCGTCGAGGCAGTCGTCGACGAGTGCACGAACCGAGTCCGGCGTCTCGCTGGCTGGGACTCGGAATCGCGTCGCCATCGACGCAGTGACGGCCGAGCCGTCGGCAGCGAGACCGCCGTCGACGGACGCCGCGGTGGCGGTGATCGTGTCGAAGCCGCCCGGTTCCGCCTGTCCGTTTGCGTCGTCGACGGCGGCACGCACTCGCTCCCACCACGCCGTCGCGTGGTCGATCGCGTTCGCCTCGGGGCGCGCGCCGTGGCCGGCGGGGGTCGACGCCGCGTACTCGCCGCCGACGATGCCGCGGTAGCCGAGCGTGATCGCCTCCCAGCCCGACGGTTCCCCGTTGATCACCGTTTCCGGCGCCTCGCGGTCCTCGATCAGGTAACGTGCGCCGCGGGAGTCGGTCTCCTCGCCGACGACGCCGACGAAGGAGGCGCCGGTTTCGACCGCGGCGACGGCCATCGCAGCCAGCGGGCCCGTCGCGTCGACGCTGCCGCGCCCCCAGAGAACGGGGCCCGCAGCGCCGAGTTCCTCGTCACCCTGCTCGACGCGGACCGGAACGTCGCCCGGGACGGTGTCGACGTGGGAGGTCAGCAGCACCGAATCGTCGCCCGGGGCGCGGACGTTCCCGGCGTCGTCGACCCAGACCTCGCGGCCGCGGTCCTCGAAGAACGCTGCGAGACGACTCCCGGCCGCGGATTCCTCCCCCGAGGGCGACGGGACCGGGACGAGGTCGGCCAGCAGTCGGCGACCAGGGGTGTCGAGCACGCCGTCGGCGCCCGGGATCTCGGTGTCGAGGGGGGCGGAGACGGTCACGAGAGCACCTCCACGAGGCTCGCGACCACGCTGTCGGCGTCTCCCTCGTCCACCGTCAGCGGCGGGAGCAGGCGCACGACCGAGCGACCCGCGGGGAGCGCGAGCACCTGCTCGGAGAGCGCTAGATCGCGCAGGACGCGCATCGACCCGCGCTTGACCTCGATCCCGATCATGAGGCCCTCGCCGCGCACCTCGCGCACGGGGAGGTCGTCGGCGTCGACGGCCGCGCGTAGTTCCGTACGGAGGTACTCCCCGACTCTGGCGGCGTTCTCGGGGACGGACTGCGCCTCGATCTCGGTCAGCGTCGCGCCCGCGGCGGCGGCGACGACGGGGTTGCCCGCGAACGTCGAGCCGTGGTTCCCGGCGCCCTCGGCGATCCAGTCCGCACACAGCGTGACCCCCAGCGGGAGGCCCGAGGCGACGCCTTTCGCGGCGGTCAGCACGTCCGGAACGACGCCGGCCGACTGACAGGCCCACATCGTCCCGGTTCGGCCGAGGCCGGTCTGGATCTCGTCGAGGACGAGCGCCGCGCCCGCCGCCTCGGTCGCCTCGCGAGCAGTCTGGAGGTACGAATCGCCCGCAGGGTGGACGCCCCCCTCACCCTGTATCGGTTCGAGGAAGACCGCCGCCGTCTCGTCGTCGACGGCGTCGGCGAGCGCCTCGGCGTCGCCGTAGGGGACGAACTCGACGCCGTGCGGGAGCGGGCCGAACGGGTCGCGGTACTCGTCCTTCCAGGTCAGCGAGAGCGCGCCCAACGTGCGGCCGTGGAACGCGCGTTTCGCGACGACGACCTTCTCGCGGCCCGTCGCCGAGCGCGCGAACTTCAGCGCGGCCTCGTTTGCCTCGGTGCCGGAGTTGGGGAGCCAGACTTTCGAGAGGTCGCCCGGACCAACGTCGGCCAACTGCTCCTGTAGCGCGGTGCGTGCGGCGACTGGGTAGGAGCCCTGTACGTAGAGCAGGTCCTCGGCCTGCTCGGAGATGGCGTCGACGACCGCCGGCGGCGAGTGCCCCAGCGGCGTGCAGGCGTAAGAGGCGCCGAAATCGAGGTACTCGGTGCCGTCCGCGGCCGTGAGCGTCGCGCCCGCGCCGGACTCGATCTCGATGGGCTTCTCCGAGAAGACGAACCCCTCGCCGGTCACGCCGACTCACCCCCAGTCGTCGCTGTCGTGTTGTCGGCGACGGCCGCGGGGTCCAGCCACGTCCCGTGCCCCTCCAGCGCGGCGAGCAGGGGTTTGCGGAGCGTCGCGTCGGAGACGACGACGCCGGCGGCGCCGCCGGTCAGCGCCTCCTCCGCGGCGTGGACCTTGCGGCTCATGAACCCCGCCGCGGCCGCCTGGACGGCCTCGAATTCCGCCGGCGTCGACGCCTCCTCGATGAGGGTGTCCGGATCGTCGGGGTCCTCGTAGACGCCCGCCACGTCGGTCAGGAGCACTAACTCCGCGCCGAGCTCGGCCGCGAGCAGCGCGGCCACGCGGTCGGCGTCGGCGTTGGCGGCGGTGCCGTCGTCGGCCAACATCGGCGGCGAGACCGTCGGCACGTAGCCGTCGGCGAGCAGGTCGGTCAGGAGGCCGGCGTTGACCGACTCGGGCTTGCCAGCGTGATCGCCGCGGCGGATCTTCCGCTTGCCGTCCTCGACGACCCGGACCGCGGACTTGCGCGGGCCCGTGACGAGGCCGCCGTCGACGCCAGAGAGCCCGACTGCGTTGACCCCCGCGGCGCGGAGCTCCGTTACCAGTTCGGTGTTGAGCTTGCCCGGGAGTACCATCGAGAAGACCTCCAGGGTCTCCTCGTCGGTGAAACGCCCCGAGACGCCCGCGGGGGTCTCGACGTACTCGGGCTCCTTCCCGAGTGCGTCGAGCGTGTCGTCGACGGCCGTTGAGCCGCCGTGGACGACGACGACCTCGCGGCCGCTGGCGACGATGTGGGCCACGTCCTCGATCACGCCCGCCGGATCGACTGCGCGGGCGCCGCCGATTTTCACCACGAGCGGGGGCTGCTCTGGGCCAGCGGCCGCGTTGGACTCGCTCACGGCGATCCCACCGGGTGGAACCCCGTCTGTGTCAGGCCGGCCGTCTCCTCGAGGCCGAACGCGAGGTTCGCGGCGTGGACCGCCTGCCCAGCCGCGCCCTTCATCACGTTGTCGATGGCCGCGAAGGCGACGACGCGCTCGCCGTCCGCCGCGAAGCCGACCTCCGCGAGGTTCGTGCCGGCGACCGACTTCGGCTCGGGGTAGCGATAGACGCCGCCGCCGCCCGCGACGAGGCGGACGAACGGCTCCCCTTCGTAGGCGTCGCGGTAGGCGCTCCAGAGGTCGGCCGTCTCGACGCCGCCCTCGACGCTCGGGCCGGTCGGGAACGTGTGACAGGTCGCGGCGGCGCCGCGGACCATGTCCACCGCGTGGACCGTGAAGGAGAGCGAGAGGCCCAGTTGCTCCTCGATCTCTGCCTCGTGGCGGTGGCCCGTGGGCGCGTACGGACGGACGACACCCGAGCGCTCCGGGTGCGATGAGGCCGCGCCGCCGCCGGCGCCGCCCTCGGAGGAGCCGACCTTGAGGTCGGCGACGACCTGGTCGTCCGGCTGGAGCAGGTCGGCGTCGACGAGCGGCTTCAGCGCGAGCATCGTCGCCGTGGCGTTGCAGCCGCCGGAGGCGACGATGTCGGCGTCGGCGAGCCCTTCGCGGCCCAACTCGGGGAGCGCGTAGGTCGCGCCATCGAGGTACTCCGGCGCCGTGTGTCCGTCGTACCACTCGTCGTAGGCCGCCTCGGTGCCCAGGCGGAAGTCCGCCGAGAGATCGATCAGGCGCTCGGCGGCGCCGAGGTACGACTCGACGTTGGCCATCGAGACGCCGTGGGGCGTCGCCGCGAACAGTGCGTCGACGCTCTCGAGGCCCTCCGGGTCCGAGAACCGCAGGTCGAGTTCACGCAGGTTCGGGTGAACGTGGCCGACCGTGCGGTTCTCGTACTCGCGGGAGGTCGCCTGCACGACCTCGAACTCGGGGTGGGCCGACAGCAGGCGGAGCAGTTCCCCGCCCGCGAAGCCGGAGGCGCCGACGACGCTCGCGGTGAGCGTCACGGCTGTACCTCCGCCGGCGTGGCGTCGGTCCCGACCTCGGAGTCGGCGACTTTCGCCTCCAGCCAGTCGATGACCGTCGTCGCAACGTCCACGTCCACGGCGGCGTTGAGCGCCTTGAACTCGACCGTGTGGTTGACCTCGTGGACGGTGTACTCGTCGCCGCCCTCACCGCCCAGTTCCATCAGGTCGACGCCAAGCAGTCCGCCGCCGACCGCTTCGCTGGCCTCGCGGGCCAGACGCTCGACTTCGGAGTCGAGCTCGAACGACTCGGTCTCGGCGCCGGCCGCGGCGTTGGTGAGCCAGTGGTCGGAGCTGCGGCTCATCGCCGCCACGGGCTCGCCGTCGACGGTCAGCACGCGCAGGTCGCGGCCGGGCTTGTCGACGAACTGCTGGACGTAGAAGACGCTGTGTTCGTAGTGGCCGAGCGTCTCCTTGTGTTCGAGCACGGCCTCCGCGGCCGAGCGCGATTCGAGTTTGGCCATCAGTCTGCCCCAGGACCCGACGACGGGCTTCAGCACGCAGGGGTAGCCGAACGCCTCGATCGCCTCCAGCGCCGACTCCGTCGTGAACGCGACGGTGGTCTCCGGCGTCGGGATCCCGGCCTCCGAGAGCGCGAGTGTGGTCTCGACCTTGTCCGAGCAGAGCTTCGCGGTCTCGGGGCTGTTGACCACGGGCACGTCGTAGTGGTCAGCGAATCGCCCCGCGTAGCGCGAGCGCGAGGTCGCCATGCAGCGGTCGAGCACCACGTCACACTGCCCCAGCGGCTCGGGCGGCGCGTCGAGGCCGAACGTCGCCTCGCGCACGTCGACCTTGTGGACCTCGTGGCCGCGCTCGCGCAGCTCCGTCAGCAGGAGCTTCTCGTCCGGGCGGATGCGGGAGTAGAGCAGACCGACCTCCATCACTCCCCCCAGTCTTCCGCGAGGTCGGGCGCCTCGGCCAGCTCGGCGGGGTCGACGCCCACGACTTCCAGTTCCGTGCCACAGCTGCCGCAGTCGACGATCTCGCCGACCTCGGCGTCCTCGGGCAGTGCGACGCTGTCACCGCAGGTCACGCAGTCAGCTTCTGACATCGTACTCCGAAGGATGTGACGGGGGTACTTTAATCCGTCTATTTAATTACTGCAAAATATACGTATAGCCGCTCCTATCCGACGAATTCGGACGAATCGGTGCCGCGCGAAACCGGCCGCGACGGCGCGAAGTGAGTGGTGGCCCGGGTGGGCCGCGGCCGCCGCCGCTGGAAGCGGGGCGACCGCGCCGGGAGCCGTCGACCCCGGTTCGGCCGCGGCCGCCAGAGCCGTGGCTGGCGTCGCCGGAACTGCGGGAGCGGGGGCGCCGATACGAGCTCAGACATACTCGCTCACCTCCGACGCGAGTCGGTCGTCGGCGGCCGCGAGCGCCTCGCGGTTGGCGTCGACGGCCGCCGCGTGGTCGGCGTGTGTCTCACGCATGCGGGTCAGCGACGCCTCGACCGCCGAGGCAGCGGGCCCACCCTGCGAATCACGCGCCGCGACGCTCCCGGCGGGCGAGAGCAGGTCTTCCAGCGTCTCGCGGTCGACGTAGGTCGCGAGCGAGTCGTCGAGGACGGCCGCCGCTGCGGTCTCCAGTGCGTCGATCTGCGCGTCGGTCTCGGCCATCTCCGCGTCGTCGAGGTCCGTCGCCGCCTCGGCGACGAGTTCGTGCGCGGAGCGGAACGGGAGGCCCGCAACCGCGAGCGCGTCCGCGACGCCCGTCGCCGTCGAGAACCCCGCGCCGGCGTCTGCCGCGCAGGCGTCGGCGTCCCACTCGGCGGTCGCGACGGCGCCCGCGGTGACCTCGGTCGCCTCGGTGACGATGTCGACGGCGTCCCACGCGTGGGGCGTGGCGCGCTGGAGGTCGCGGTTGTAGGCGCGGGGCAGCCCCTTCAGCGTCGAGAGCAGTCCCGTCAGGTCGCCGACGGCGTCGCCGGCGACCGCGCGGACCAGCTCCAGCGAGTCGGGGTTCTTCTTCTGGGGCATGATCGAGGAGGTCGAGGCGTAGGCGTCGTCGAGGTCGACGTGGCCGTCCTTCGCGCCCTCGATCAGGTCCGTCGCGAGCCCCGAGAGCGTCGCCGAGAGCGCGGCGAACGCGCCACAGCCCTCGACCAGGAAGTCGCGCGCGGTCACCGCGTCGGCGGCGTTCTCGATCACGTCGTGGAAGCCCAGCAGGTCAGCAGTGCGCTCGCGGTCCACGTCGAACGTGGTGCCGGCGAACGCGGCGCTGCCGAGCGGCGAGCGGTTCGTACGCTCGTAGGCGGCGAGCAGGCGTTCGGTGTCGCGCGCCACGGCGCCCGCGTAGGAGGCGAGCAGGTGCCCGACTGTGGTGGGCTGAGCGTGCTGGCGGTGGGTGAAGCCGGGGACGACGGTCCCGGTCTCCGCGGCCGCCGCGTCGAGCAGGGTCCCGCGGAGTTCGATCGTGGCCTCGGCGGCGTCCAGCAGGTCCTGGCGGAACCGGTAGCGGATGCAGGTCGCGACCTCGTCGTTGCGCGAGCGTGCGGTGTGCATCTTCCCGCCTGCGGGCCCGACTTCCTCGACGACGGCCGACTCGATGGCCTCGTGCACGTCCTCTCCCTCGGGGAGCGCCTCGTGGCCGGCTTCCGCCACGGTATCGAGCGCGCCGAGGATGGCCCCGGCGTCGTCGTCGCCGACGATCCCCTGCTCGGCCAGCATCACGACGTGTGCGCGGTCGACTGCGAGGTCCGCCGCGAAGATGCGCTGGTCGGCGTCGAGGCTCGACATGAACGACCGCGCGGGGCCGCCCGCGAAGCGCTCGCGGCGGACGACGGTTTCCGCGGTTCCGCTGGGGTCGTCGCCGGTCATCTACTCCCCGCCGTCCGTCGAGAGCGTGGCTTTCTCCTGTTCGTCCTCGGTCTCTGCGCTCTCTTTCACCTGGTTTGCCAAGCGCTCCTGGAAGCCGTGGTACTTCGCGACACCGGTCGCGTCGGCCTGTTCGATGCCGTTCACGGTCTCGGTGTTGAACGAGGCCGCGTTCTCGGAGTAGACGCCGTACTCGGACTCGCGGGCGACCGGACGGACGTGCCCGCCCTGCAGCTTCACCGTCACCGTGCCGGTGACCTTCTCCTGTGAGGCGTCGAGGTAGCCGTTCAGGCTCTCCGTCAGCGGGGAGAACACCAGCCCGCGGTAGGCCTGCTCGGCCCACTGCTGGTCGATCTGGGGCTTGAAGTCGCGCTCGGTCTTCGTGAACACCAGCTGTTCGAGCGCCTCGTGCGCGGTCAGGAGGACGGTCGCCGCGGGGTGCTCGTAGTTCTCGCGCACTTTCAGCCCGAGCATGCGGTCCTCGAGCATGTCCGTGCGGCCGACGCCGTGGGCGCCTGCAAGCGCGTTGAGCTCCTCGATCAGGTCGACGGGGTCGAGGTGGTCGCCGTCGATCGCGACCGGATAGCCGTCCTCGAACTCGATCTCGACGAGTTCCTCGCCGCCGCTGGGGGTCTCGGTCCACTCGTAGATGTCCTCGCTCGGGACGTGGCCGGGGTCTTCGAGGTCCCCACCCTCCACGGAGCGGGACCAGAGATTGGTGTCGATGCTCCAGGTCCCCTCGTTGCCGGCTTCGACGGGCAGGTCGCGCTCGGCGGCGTACTCGACCTCCCACTCGCGGGTCAGGCCGAGTTCGCGGACGGGGGCGATGACTTCCAGGTCCGAGCCGCGCCAGACGGTCTCGAAGCGGAGCTGGTCGTTGCCCTTCCCCGTACAGCCGTGGGCGATCGCGTCGCAGTCCTGCCCCTCGGCGACCTCGAGGATCGCCTCGGCAATCACCGGGCGTGCCAGCGCGGTCCCGAGCGGATAGCCTTGATACGTGGCGTTCGCGCGGACCGAGTCGAAACACAGCGACGCGAACTCCTCGGTGGCGTCGACGACGTGGATGTCCAACCCGAGCGCGTCGGCGGTCTCTCGCGCCTCGGCGAACTCGGCCTCGGGCTGGCCGACGTCGACGGTCACGGCGACGACCTCGTCGTAGCCGTACTCCTCTTGCAGTAGCGGGACACAGACGGTGGTGTCGAGTCCACCGCTGAACGCGAGCGCGACTTTCGTCATACCTACGTCTGATAGCTGCTGCTGGATAAATACACCGATTTAGGGTTTGAAAGAAAACGTGCTACGACACGCTACGCGAACGAAGAACTGGTAAACAGCGGCGAAACCGTGACGATGGGGGAAGGTTGAGTTGGGCCTAAGCGGCCCGCGGCCGGAACGCGACCCGTCGCTGTCGAACGGCGTCGACAGCGATGTCGACGGCGGATGGGCCGTCGACGGCGATGGTCGCGTGAGTCACGGGTATGGGTGTGAGCCGTGGGTAAATAGATGTTTCGTCGGGCGCTACTCCAGGTACGCCTCGGTCGCTCGCGCCAGCGCGGCGATCCCGTCGTCCAGTTCCTCGGGAGTACAGTGGCTGAACGAGAGCCGTGCCGACCGCTTCCCCCCTGTCCGGTCATCGACGGGCTCGGCGGCGGGCTGTCGGCCGCCGTCGCCGACGAAGAACCGCTCGCCCGGGAGGTAGGTCACGCCCTCCTCGGCCGCCAGGGGGAGCATGTCCTCCGCGTCGACGCCCTCGGGGAGCGTGACCCAGAGGAAGAACCCGCCCTCGGGTTCGGTCCACGACGAACCCGGCGGGAGGTGGCGCTCCAGCGCGTCGAGCATCGCGTCGCGACGTGTCTCGTACCCCTCGAGCAGGCGCTCCAGCGTCGGCTGGTAGTGGCCGGCGTCGAAGTAGCGCCCGAGCACGCTCTGGGTGAACGTGTTCGTGCCGCCGGCGGCCATGGTTCCGATCTGGTCGGCCAGCGCCTCGTCGGCGACGATCCAGCCCGTCCGGACGCCGGGGGCGATCGTCTTCGAGACGGTCCCGACCCGGATCACCCGGCCAGCGTCGTCCATCGCCGCGAGCGGCGGCGGCGACTCGCCCCCGAAGCGGAGTTCGCCGTAGGCGTCGTCGGCGACGATCAGGAAGTCGTACTCCGCGGCGAGTTCGAGCACGCGCTCGCGGCGCTCGCGGGTGAGCGTCGCGCCCGTGGGGTTCTGGAACTCCGGGATCGTGTACAGCAGCTTCGGCGTCGCCTCGCCCGCGGCCTCGCGGGCGTCGAGCGTCGCCTCCAGCGCGTCGGGATCGAGGCCGTCCTCGTCGAGCGTGACACCCGTGAGTTCGGCGCTGCGGTTGTCCAGCACCGCGAGGCTCCAGACGAACGTCGGCGACTCGACGAGCACTTCGTCGCCGGGGTCGAGGAACGTCGAGGCGATGGCGTCCAGCGCGTAGGTCGCGCCGTTGGTGACGATCAACTCGTCGCGCGTGGCGTCGATCCCCCGATCGTGTTCCCGGGCCAACAGCCCGTCGTGCAGGCGCTCGACGTACTCGCCGCCGCCGTACTGGAGCACGTCGGCGCCCTCCTCCTCGAGAACGGTCTCGGTCGCCGCGACGAGTTCGGCCGTCGGGAACGATTCGGGGTAGGGGAAGCCGTACGTCAGCGGAACCGCGTCCTCGGCTGCGGGCGAGGCGCTGCTACCGTACCCCCCGCCGTCGAGACGCTCGCGCACCGTCGACGCGAACAGGTGGTCGAACCGGTCGTCGCGCGCTTGCTCGGCCATGGGTGGGGTCGGCGGCGCCGCGGGATAAAGCCACCCGTGGCGGAAACAAGCGTCCACGTCCGGGGCTACAGCGACCACCGGGCCGACTCAGCTCAGCAGTCCCAGCACCCACCGAACGACTTCCGACCCGGCCAACAGGCCGCCCTCGACTCGCGAGAGCTTCCGCCCGGTCCAGAGGGCGGCGACGACCAGCACCGTAATCGCCGCCAGCCACGCGAGCGTCGAGAGCGCGGCCGCGCTCACCGAGAGCGGGTTGATGGTCGCGGCGAGCCCCAGCACCACGAGGAGGTTGAAGAGGTTGCTGCCGACGAGGTTCCCCACCGAGACGCCGAGGCTCCCGCGTCGGACGGCCACCAGCGAGACCGCGAGCTCCGGCGTCGACGTGCCGGCGGCGACGACGGTCCCGCCGATCACCCACTCCGAGACGCCGGCACCCCGGGCCAGGTTCGAGGCGGCCCGAACCATGAGGTCGCCGCTCACGAGTACCAGCGCCAGCCCGCCCACGAGCAGCACGGCGTCGCGCCCGCGGAACGAGACCCGTTCGGTCACCGCCCGCGTGACCGCGTCGGGGTCCGCCTCGGCCTGGCCGTCCCGCCCCGACTGGAGCAGATACAGCGTGTAGAGCACGGACAGGCCGGTCATCGCGACCCCCTCCGGCCGAGTCAGCGCGAGATCCAGGAGGAGCCCGCCGCCCGCTGCCGTGCCGGCGAGCAGCGCGATCCCGTCCCTGTGCAGGAGCGACCGGTCGATCGGGATCACGCGGATCAGCGCGACAACGCCCATGACGAACGCGAGGTTGTAGACGTTCGAGCCGAGGACGTTCGCGACGGCGATGGTCTCCAGTCCCTTGAACGCCGCGTCGAGTGAGACGGCCAGTTCCGGCGTCGACGTGCCCGCGGCGACGACGGTCAGCCCGATCACGAGCTCCGAGAGCCCGAACCGCCGAGCGAGGCGCACGACGGCGTCGACGAGCAGTCGCGCGCCGACCCCGAGGCCGACGACCGACGCGAGGACGACGGCCAACTGGCTCAGCGTGCCGTCCATCGGTCGAACTCCTGGATGTCGGGGGACGGTTCCAGCGGGCTGGGCATACGCGCGCTGTCTCCTTCCACCGGTATATCGGTACTGGCGAGCCGGATCACCCGGCGAAAAGCGTGTTACTTTCGCAGGTTGACGGATCGGAAAGGAGGGTTTTGAGCGGCCGCAGCCCAACAGCCGTGCATGACCCGGACGACGCTGACGCGACGTGAGGCCCTCCGTGTCGGCGGCGCCGCCGCACTGGCCGGGATCGCCGGCTGTTCCGGCGGCGTCGGCGGGAACGCGAACGCGACCGTCTACGGCGAGTGGACGCCAGAGCGCGACGGCACGGGCGCGGAACCGGGTGGTGAGTCGATGTGGGCGATGGAGCCCGTCGACTTGGCCGAGACCCGTTACGCGCTCGGCGACCGTACGACCTGATGGCCGCGTTCCTCGAACCGCCGGTGCCGACGATGGAGTTCGGCGAACTCGACGCGGTGTACTACACGGGCGGGTGGACCACGTCGCTGTACGGCGTCGAGGCCGAGTTCGATTAGTCGACGATGATCACTGCCTCCCGGGAGGCGCTCGACGCCGAATCCGTCAACAGCACCTACCGCGACTACGAGTTCTACCGCGTCGACGCCACGCTGCACTCGTACCTCGTCGGCGTCGCCGATGGCCGGATCGCCATCTCGGCCAACGGCGGCCGGGACCGGGCGGCGCTCGAGTCGCTGATCGACGCCCGCGAGGACGGCGCGGGTCGGGTGGAGAACGACGGCCCGCTCGCGTCGATCCAGTCGGCGGTGGGGCAGGAGTCCTACACCCGGATCTCGATCGGTGACGAGGTGGGGATCCAGGTGGGCGAGACCACCCCGACCGCCGTCGCGACCGGGTTCAGCGTCACGGACACCGAAGACGAGCTGGTCCGCATCACTACCGGGTTCGTGCTGCCGGAGACGGTCACCGATCCCGAAGCCGCGGTCGAAGGGCGTGTCAACGGTGACGCGGCCGTCGGGGTACTGCGCTTCGGCGACGCAGAGGTGGGCACGGAGGCCGGCGTCGTGATCGCGACCGAGGAACGCCCGGTCGCCGACGCGCTCTCGCTCTAAGCGCGGTCGAACAGTTCGACGCTCGTCCGGACGCCGCTCCGGAAGCAGTCGAGCGCGAGGTTCTCGTCGGGCGAGTGGTTGTTCTCGTCCTCGTTCGCGTAGGGCACCGTCACGCAGGGCAGTCCCAACTCCCGCTCGAACACCGCCGTCGGGAGCGAGCCCCCGAGCGTCGGCTTCAGGATCGGCTCGGTCGGCCACGCGGCCGCGACGGCCTGCATTACGGGCTCGCGGATCGGGTGATCCAGCGGCGTCCGCTGGGGGTGCATCTGTCCCATCTTCGTGACTTCCACGTCGCAGACGCCGGTGGCGTGCCGGTGGACGTGGTCCTCGAAGGCCTCGTAGATCGCCTCGGGGTCCTGGTCGGCGACCAGGCGCATGTCCATCTTCAGCGTCGCCGTCGACGGCAGCACGGTCTTGCTTCCCTCGCCGCCGTAGCCGGAAGTGAAGCCGCAGATGTTGCAGGTCGGGTAGTAGAGCAGTTTCTCCAGGTAGCTCTCGCCCGGCCCCTCGGCGAACCGGTCGATGCCGAGGTCGGCCTTGATCGCCGCCTCGTCGAACGGCATCGCCGCCAGCGCCTCGCGGTCCTGCTGCTCGATCGGTCGCACGTCGTCGTAGAAACCGTCGATGGCGACGCGGCCGGTCTCGTCCTTGAGCGAGGCGACGATCCGGACCAGTTCCCACGCGGGGTTCGGGACCGGACCGCCGTAGTTCCCGGAGTGGAGGTCGCGGTTGGGTCCCGTTACGTCCACTTGGACGTACTGCATCCCGCGAGCGCCCATCAGGACGTGCGGGCGCCCCGACTCGTCGATGGGGCCGTCGGCGACGTACGCGAGGTCGGCGTCGCCGAGCACGTCGGCGTACTCCCGGACGACGCCGTCGAGGTTGGGGCTGCCGCTCTCCTCCTCGCCCTCGAGCAGGAGGGTGACGTTGGTCGGCAGGCCCGTGGTCTCCCGCAGCGCCCGGACAGCACAGAGGTGGGCGAACCACTGGCCCTTGTTGTCGCCGGCGCCGCGGGCGTGGATGCGTTCGCGGCCGTCCGGGCCCTCGCGGACCGTCGGCTCGAACGGCGGTGTCGTCCACTCGTCGGGGTCGGCCGGCTGCACGTCGTAGTGGCCGTAGACGAAGGTGGTGGGGGCGCCGCCGTCGGCAGTCGCCTCGTCAACTGCCGCCGCGTCAGCCTCGGCCCGGGCGATCACGGCCGGCTGTCCCGGCGTCTCGACGCGCACCACGTCGTCGAACCCGTACTGCAGACAGAGGTCCTGGACCAGGTCCACGCAGTCGGCGACGCCCTCGCCGGTCGCGCTGATCGAGGGCTGGGAGAGGAGTTCGAAGAGGTCGTCCACCTGCTCGGCCTCGTGGTCGGCGACGAACTGCCTCGCGGCCTCGCTCATCGGCGCTCACCCGGGGTCGTGTGCATGTGTATTCGTGACGGGGCACGGGGTAAATCCCCATCGAACCCGGCGACCGACGGTCGCGCTGCGGTGATCCCCGGGCCGGCACTGGCTCACTCGACTCGGCCCAGCGCGATCTCGCGAGCGGTGTCGTCGGGGGGTTCGGTCGTCAGTTCGATCGTGTCCACCCACTTGACGCTCTCCCAGCAGTCGGCGTCGGCCGGCTGCACGAGCCGCGCCGGGCCGCCGTGTGCCGTCGGGAGCGGTTCGCCGTCGAGTTCGAGCGCCAGCACGGCGTCCTCGAGTCGGTCGAGCCGGAAGGAACAGGCGTAGTCGCCGTCCATCGCGTGGACCAGCGCGAACTGGCTCGCCGGGGTCGGGTCGACCATGTCTAGGAGGTCGCCCACACGGACGCCGCGCCAGGAGAGCCCTTTCGCGATCCAGCCGGCCTCGCAGTCGAAGTCGCCGGTGAACGACGCCGTCGGGAGCGCCGCGAGGTCGTCGGCGTCGAACCTCCGGGGACGCCCGACGCTCCCGCGAACGGTCAGCGTCCAGTCGTCGGTCGTGACCTCCTCCGGAACGTCGTGGCTGGGGAGTCCGGCCATCGGTCGGGGTTGTGGCTAGTGACGCATGAATCCCGGCACGAACCAGTACGGGCGGGGTTCTGCCGGGCGATACGGTTGTCGCCGGACCGGTCAGAGCGACAACTGCGTCACGTCGATGATCCGACCGTCGCCCGTCAGTTCCGCCATCGCCGAGTCGGGCACGACGTCGTCGAGGCTGTACACCGTCAGCGCCTCGCCGCCGATGGTCTCCCGGGCGTTGTACATCCCCGCGATGTTGACGCCGTGGTCGCCGAGGACGGTCCCGATGTGGCCGATCACGCCCGGTGCGTCCTCGTTGCGCGCGACGAGCATCTGGCCGTGGGGGAGCGCGTCGACGCGGTAGCCGTCGATCGAGACCAGTCGGGGTTCCTCGCCGGTGAACAGGGTGCCCGACACCGCGAGGTCGTCCGTACCGTCGCCGACGGTCACGGTCAGCAGGCTCCGGAAGTCCTCGGAGCTCCGGGTCTTGGTCTCGGTCACGTCGACGCCGCGCTCCTCGGCCACCCGGGGCGCGTTGACCGCGTTGACCTGCCACTCGAGCGGTTCGAAGGCCCCCTGCAGCGCGCTGGCGGTGACCAGTTCCACGTCCTCCTCGGCGATCTCGCCGGCGTAGGACACCTCGATCTCCTCGATGCGGCCGTCGAACAGGCCAGCGGCCACCCGGCCGGCGGTCTCCGCGAGCCCGATGTACGGTTCGATCCGCGGGAACGCGCTCTCGTCGACCGACGGCGCGTTGAGCGCGTTCATCACCGGTTCGTCGTCGAACGCCGCGAGCACCTGCTCGGCGGTGGCGACGGCGACGTGCTCCTGTGCCTCCGCGGTGGAGGCGCCGAGGTGGGGCGTGAGCACGATGTCCTCGACCTCCCGCAGTCGGGAGCCCTCCGGCAGGGGCTCGTCGGCGAAGACGTCGAGCGCCGCGCCGGCGACGACGCCGTCCTCGACGGCGTCGGCCAGCGCGGCCTCGTCGACGACGCCCCCGCGGGCGACGTTGATCACGTAGCCGTCCTCCATCCGCGCCAACTCCTCCTCGCCGATCAGCCCCTCCGTCTCGTCGGTCAGCGGGACGTGGACCGTGAGGAAGTCGGCGCGGTCGATACACTCGTCCAGGTCGACCAGTTCGGCGCCCATCTGTTCGGCGCGCTCCTCGCTGATGTAGGGGTCGTACGCGACGAGATCCATCCCCAGCGAACCCAGCCGCTTGGCGGCCTCCTGCCCCACGCGGCCGAGGCCGACGATGCCCAGCGTCTTGCCGTCGAGTTCGGTGCCGAGGAACTCCCCCTTCGCCCAGGCGCCCTCGACCATGCGCCCGTGGGCCTGCGGGATCGAGCGCGCGGTGGCGAACGTCATCCCGACGGTGTGTTCGGCGGCCGCGCGGACGTTCCCCTCCGGTGCGTTCGCGACGATCACGCCGTGGTCGGTGGCGGCGTCGATGTCGATGTTGTCGACGCCGATGCCGGCGCGCCCGACGATCTGGAGGTTCGGCGCGGCCGCGAACAGTTCCTCGCTCACGTCGGTGCCGGAGCGGACGATCAACGCGTCGGCGTCGCCGACGGCGTCCAGCAGTGCCGTCCCGGCGACGTCGTAGGCCGTAACTACCTCGTGGCCCTCCCCTCGAAGCCGCTCGATCCCGGCGTCGGCGATCGGATCCGTAACGAGTACTCGCACGGGCGGAGTGAGCAACCCGCCGGGGTTAACGCTTTCTCCACCGTGGTACCGACCCACGCCCGATATTGGACACGATCGTGGATGTATGTGGAGGAGACCCTCTCGTTCTGTTCAGTCCTGTGCGCTTTCACAACAGGAATAACCCCGGCGCCCACAGGGAGGGTATGAGCCTCGTCGCCTTCGACTTCGACGGCACGCTCTCGGACTCCGAGATGCTGATCGCGCTGGGCGAGCGCCACGGCGTCGCCGACGGGATCGGCGAGATCACCGCCCGCGCGATGCGGGGGGAGATCTCCTACGCCGAGAGCCTGCGGGAACGCGCGGCGATGGTCGCCGGACTGCCCGAACACGAGGCCGCCGCGGCCTACGAGGAGACAACGCTCCGCCCGGGCGCCGCCGACGTGATCGAGCGACTGAACGACGCCGGCCACACCACCGCGATCCTGACGGGCGGGTTCACGCCCGGCGTCGAGGCGGCGCTGACGCGCGACGGCGCGAGCGTCGACCGCATCGTCGCGAACGACCTGCCGGCGGCCGAGGGGGAACTCACCGGCGAGGTCGAGGGGCCGCTGATCGAGGGGACCAAGGACGACGCGCTGCGGGACCTCTATGAGGAGTACGGGGTCGACGTGGCGAACACCGTCGCGGTCGGCGACGGCGCGAACGACCTGCCGATGCTGCAGGCGGCGGGTCACGCCGTCGGGTTCGAGCCGAAGGACGCCGTGGAACCCCACTGCGACGACGTGGTGACGACGATGGACGCGCTGGCGGTACTGTTCGAGCGGACGGGGCTGCTCGACTGAGGAGCGGGACCCGAGGGCGCCTACGCCACACCGGGGAGAACGAGTACCGAAACCGATCGGTTGTGGCTGGATCGTGAACGAATCGCGGGTGTCGATATCGCCCGACGGTGATCAGGTGTATTTTGCTTGCAGGTAGAGCCACGAAATGTCGGCAACGAGGGGGAACAGGCGTCACCGCCAACAAGTTTATGGCTTCGGCAGTTCGTAATATTGGACGTAATGAGCAAGACCGATATCGACGCTGCTGAGGTCGCACGTCGCATCGCGGAGGACGACGCGGAGGAGCCGTTCCTGCTCGACGTACGGAACGAGTCGGACTACGAGGAGTGGCAGATCCCGGGCAGCACCAACCTCCCGGTGTACGACGAACTCCTGGCACACGACTTCTCCGGCCTCGAGTCCCACCTCGACGACCTCCCCGAGGACACCGAGATCGCCGTCGTCTGCGCCGCGGGCGTCACGTCCGCGCGGGCCGCGGATTTCCTCCGCGACCACGGCTACGACGCCAAATCCATCCCGGACGGGATGAACGGCTGGGGACGCGTCCACCGCGAGTACGAGGTCGACGACGCCGACGGCGTCGTGCAGATCGTCCGCCCCGGAACCGGCTGTATCTCCTATCTCGCCCACGACGGCGACGAAGCCGTCGTCGTCGACCCGACACAGTACGTCGATCGGTACCTGAACGCGGCCGACGAGCGCGATCTCGAGATCGTCGGCGTCGCCGACACGCACGCCCACGCCGACCACGTCTCCGGCGCGCGTCGACTGGCCGGCGAACTCGACGTTCCCTACTACCTCCACGGCGACGACGCGGGCGACCTCGAGGACGTGACCGAGGTCGCGGACGGCGACACGGTTCCCGTCGGCGATCGCGCTCTGGACGTTCACTTCACCCCCGGCCACACGCCGGGCAGCGTCTCCTTCCGGTTCGGCGACGCGCTGCTCTCGGGGGACACGCTGTTCCTCCGGAGCGTCGGCCGGCCCGACCTGGAGGACAGCTCGGAGGAGGCGGTCCGCGAGGCGGCGAGCCAGCTGTACGACAGCCTCGAGGGCCTGACCGAGCTCCCGGACGACACGGTCGTGCTCCCGGGTCACTTCAGCGACGAGGAGGTCCGACCGCTCGCGACGAAGCTCGGCGAGCTACGCGCCGAGACGACGAACGAACTCCTGAGCTACGTCGCCGACGGCGACGAGGAATCGTTCGTCGAGACCATCGTCGAGAGTCTCTCCGACGAGCCCGCGAACTACAACCAGATCAAGCAGATCAACTGGGGCAAAGAGCAGCCGAGCGGCGACGTGGAGTCGCTCGAACTCGGTCCCAACAACTGCGCAGCCAACTGATCGGCCCGATCAGCTGCTGAGAGCGACGCGCCCTGTCGCTCGAAGCGGTTTCGCCGCTTCTACCGGCCCGAGAACGTGTCGAACCCGAACACGCGGTGGATCAGACACCGCTGAGTGAGTCCGGTCCCGGTGAACACCACGCCGACGACGAGCAACACGGCGCCGACGATCGTTCCGCCGGGAATCGCGTCCAGCAGCGCCGCGACCCCCAGCAGCGCCAGTAGCGGTCCGGCGACGAGACGAGCGGTTCGGTCGAATCCGCCGACGTTCTTCTCCATACTTCGATTCTTCGTGCACTCGAGCATAAATGTTCGGCCCGTATTGTGTGGGTAGTTCAAAACCCCTCCCGAACGGAGCCCCGGAAGCTACGCGACGGGCGAACAACAGACACTCGATGGGTGCGGTATCTCCCGCTATCTCCGACCGAGTCGGGGGGCGACGCTCTTCGCGGCTATGTGCACCACGAGCCAGTATTGCCCAAAGAGTCCAAATCTATAAACGGGAGGGGAGCGTAGTACGTCCGATGGCAACCGAACCTTCGGACGGACACGCCGCTGCGACCGACGAACCGATCTACGTGGACGGGGAGGAGGCGCTGGACCAGATCGTCGCAGGGAACGACGTGGTGCTGGCGGACTTCTACGCGGACTGGTGTGGCCCGTGTCAGATGCTCGAGCCGGTCGTCGAATCGCTGGCCGAGGAGACCGAGGCCGCGGTGGCGAAAGTCGACGTCGATGCGAACCAGATGCTCGCGAACGCCTACGGCGTCCGCGGCGTCCCCACGCTCGTCCTGTTCGCCGACGGCGAGCAGGTCGAGGAGATCGTCGGCGTTCAGGGCGAGGACCAGCTCCGCTCGCTGATCGAGCGCTACGCGAACTGATCGCCCGTACTGAAACAGCGAGCCGTCACCGGGACGGCTCGACGCGGTAAGCGGCGGCCGGATGGACTACCGGCCGAGCTCTTCTTCCGCCGTTTCGACGCCCGTAGTCGTCGCCACGTCGACGCCCACCTCCTCGAACGCCTCGCCGATCGTCCGGATCCCGCGGAGCAGCTGCTCGTCGGTGATGGTCCCCATGTTGCTCACCCGGAAGATCTCGCCGCCGAGGTGGGCCTGCCCGCCCGAGATCGAGACCCCCCGATCCGACACGGCGTCGAAGAACGCCCCGCTGTCGTCGTCGCGGGCGCCCTCCGGGAGTTCGATCGCGGTCAGCGTGTTCGAGTAGTCGGTCGCGTCGTTCAGCGCCGGGAAGGAGTCGAGCCCCATCGCCCACATCGCCTCCCGGAACGCCGTCGACTGCCGACGGTGGCGAGCGATCCGCTCGGCCATCCCTTCGGCCTCGATCTCCTCGACGGCGACTGCGAGCCCGCGGAACAGCGGGACGGCGCTGGTGAAGGGCGTCTGGTGTTGGTCCGCCTTCCGGCTGTGCCAGTCCAGATCCTCGTAGAACGGGGCCGACTCACCGTCGATGCGAGCGTCGACGCCGTCGGCGACGTAGAGCGCGGAGACGCCCGGCGGCGCGGCGAGTGCCTTCTGCCCGTCCGTGACCGCGATGTCGACCCCCCAGTCGTCGATCCGGAACTCGTCGCCGCCGATCGAGGTGACGCCGTCGACGACGAACCGGGCGTCGTGGTCGTCGGCGATCTCGCCGATCTCCTCGACGGGATTGAGGAGGCCGGTACTGGTCTCGTTGTGGACGACCGTCACGACCGCCGTCCCGTCGCTCACCGCGTCGGCGACGGCGTCGAGGTCGACCGGGTCCCCCCAGTCGAACTCGACGGGCGTGACCTCGCAGTGGCGCTCGGCGATGCGCTTGAACCGCCGGCCGAACTTCCCGTTCACGACCGCGACGAGTTCGTCGTCCTCGTCGACGAGGTTCGCGACCGCGGCCTCCATCCCCATCGTCGCAGTCCCGTTCAGGATCAGCGCCTCGCCGCCGCTCGCGGTGGCGGACTCGTCGAGCGTCGACCGCTCGAACACGTACTCGAGGCCGTCCTGTGCGCGCTCGTAGACCGCCTCGAACGCGGCCGAGCGGTGGGAGACCATCGGCTCGCTCATGGCCTCGCGCGCCGCCTCGCTCATCGGTACCGGCCCCGGGTTGAGCAGCAGGAAGTCGTCTCGCATGTGTGGGCCTCCGCCGCGGTGGTGTTAAGCCCCTCGTTCGTGTGGTGGTGTATCGCACACGGCTCTGACGGGGCGCCGATAGAGCAAAAACCGCTCGCCCCGTACGGTGGGGCATGACCGTCGTCGCGTTCCTCTCAGTCGCACCGGCGACCGACGAGTCGATGAGCCCCGAAGTCGCGAAGGCCGTCGCGGCGCTCGACGACTTCGACGTGTCCTACGAGACCACGCCGATGGGGACCACCATCGAGGCCGACACGATCGACGAGGTGTTCGCCGCCGCGCAGGCCGCCCACGAGGCCGTCGACGGCGACCGCGTGAGCACGTTCCTCAAGATCGACGACAAGCGGACCAGCGACGCCGACGCGGGGTCGAAGGTCGCGTCGGTCGAGCGCGAGTTGGGCCGGGAAGCGCGAAAGGACGCCTGACCGCGAGCACGGGACTGAAAACCCTTTACGCGGGGACGCGGGAGTACGCGTATGGAGAGTATCAACCGGATGGCGGTCGAGCTCGTCGACGAGGCGCTCGACTTCGCCGACGAGCTCAACGTCACGCCCTACGAACTCGACTCGGGCGCGACCGTGCTCGACTTCGGCGTCGAGGTCGACGGCGGCGTCGAGGCGGGCGTGCTGCTGGCTGAGATCCAGACCGCGGGGCTGGCGACGATCACGACCCGGACCGGCCGGGTCGACGGCGCGCCCGTCCCGCACGTCGAACTGTCGACCGACCACCCCGGCGTCGCCCTGCTCTGCTCGCAGAAGGCGGGCTGGGAACTGGACTTCGAGTTCTACGACGGGCTCGGCTCCGGCCCGGCCCGCGCGCTGGTCGGGCAGGAGACCGAGTTCGAGGCGGTGGGCTACTACGACGAGTTCGACCTGACCGTCCTCGCGGTCGAGAGCATCGACCTCCCCGACGAGCGGGTCGCGAGCCACGTCGCCGACCTCGCGGGCGTCGAGGAGAGCGGCGTGTTCCTGCCGACGTTCGCGCTGGGCTCGATCTCCGGTTCCGTCGCCGCCGGCGCACGCGCACCCGAGTCGGCTGTCTGGCAGCTGTTCGAGGCCGGGTACGACCCCGACGACGTGCTCTCGGTCTCCGGGAGCGCGCCGGTCGCCCCGGTGGGCTACGACGAGAGCGAGGCGATGGCCCGCACCAACGACGCGCTGGCCTACGGCGGCGAGGTCCACCTCACCGTCGCCCGCGACGACGAGGACGCGTTCGAGGCCATCATCTCGACCGCCGGCGAGGAGTTCGGCGAACCCTTCGCCGAGATCTTCGCCGCCCACGACTGGGACTTCGAAGCGCTGCCTGAGTCGGTGTTCGGCCCCGCCGCCGTCACCGTCGACGTGGTCGACGGGCCGACCTACCGCTTCGGCGAGCGGAACGAGACGCTCCTCGCGGAGAGCTTCGGCTTCTGAGGCATGCGGCTCAAGCCGCTCCCCGAACTGCCCGCGGACCTCGAGGACCGGACCGTCTTCGACGCCGTCGCCGCCGCGCAGTCGGCGGTGCCGCTGGTCCCGGGCACCGAGAACGACTGCTGTGCCCGCCTGATGCGCCGCGAGGGCTACGGGAGCCGTGACGTGGCGCGGTCGTGGCTCACGTTCCTCCGCGCGCTGGAGCTGGCCGAGGAGACCGACGCCGGGTTCAAGCGGACCGACCACGACCCGACCCCGGGGAACGTGCGCGAGTCGTTCCGCGAGCGCGTGTTCGGGGCACCGGAGACCCTGGCGGTGCTTCGGGAGGCGGAAGAACCACTCACCGCCGGGACCGTGTTCGATCGCCTGCGCGAGACGGTTCCGGGCTGGGAGCGCCACCGCCGGAACTCGTGGGTGGACCACTGGGAGGCACGGACGGAACGACTGCTCGACTGGCTGGTGCTGCTCGATCTCGCCGACCGCGCTGACGACGGGTACATCGCGACCGACTAGCGCGGGTCCCCGTCGACCGCCTCCCGCCCGAGCACGAGCGCGCGGGCCGCGGTCCCGCCCAGGTACGTCGCGGCTGCGCCGCTGCCGACCGTGAGCATCGACGCCACATCGAGCGTGAGCAGCAGCGCGACAGTGCCGACACCCATCGCGGTGCCGATACCGCTCTCGCCCAGCGCCAGGAGCGCTCGCGTCCGGAGCCGATCGACGCGCGAGAGTGCCGGGTACGCGCCAGCCAGGAGCAGGGGCATGCCGACGCCCAGGCCGACGACGACGGCGTACGGTTCGGCGTCGACGACCCCCCTCCCGTCCAGGAGGAGCTGGACGATCGCAGTCGCGCCCGCGGTGAGCAGGACGCCGCCGCCGAACAGCGCCAGCCGTCGCTTCGCGGTCGGCTCCATCGCTTCGGAGGTTACCGGCCGGCGCGAAAAGCGTTCGGGCTCGCCTCACTCCGTCTCGATCGACCTGACAGTCCCGACGCCCTTGCTCCGGCCCTCGCGGAAGACGAACCGCTGGCCCGCCTCGACCAGGTAGGGGTGGAACTTGAACCGGATCGTGGTCCGGCCGTTGTCACCCGGGAGCAGGTGCCCGCCCTCCGGCGTGAAGATCGCGGCCTCGCTCAGGGTCTCGAGGTGGACGACCGGCTCGTACCCCTCGCCGATCTTGGTCGGGTGGTTCAGCACGACCACCTCGGCCTCGAACTCGCGCACCGGCTGCGGGTCGGCGTCGCGAGGGACCAGCGCCATCCCGCGCTCGATCTCCGACTCCTCGACGCCCTTCAGCGCGATCCCCACGATCTGGCCCGCGCTGGCCTGATCGACGCGGTGGTAGTGCATCTCGATCGAGCGCGCCTCGACCTCCCGGAAGCTCCCGTCGGCCATCGGACCGAGCAGGAGCTCGTCGCCGGCCTCGACCGTGCCCGCGTTGACCGTCCCGGAGGCGACGGCGCCGACCCCGGTGACGCTGTAGGAGCGGTCGACGTACATCCGGAACGGCGCGTCGGCGTCGGACTCGCGCTTGGGCAGCGCCTCGAACAGCGTGTCGAGGTCGTCGAGCCCCGCGCCCGAGACCGCGCTCGTCCGGAGTATCGGGACCGTGGTGCCGATCTCCTCGATCGCGGCGTCGACGCCGTGGCGCGCGACGGGGAGGGGCGTCTCGCCGACCTCGCGGAGCATCGCCTCGACCTCGTCCTCGACTACCTCCACGCGCTCGTCGCCCACGGCGTCGACCTTGGTGATCGCGACCATCGTCGGCAGTTCGGTCGCGAGCAGGATGCCGAGGTGTTCCCGGGTCGTCTTGGTCGGCCCGTCGTCGGCCGCGACCGCGAGCAGGCCGTAGTCGAGTTTCTGCCCGACGATCCCGCGGATCGTGGTGCGGAGCCACGGCTCGTGGCCGACGGTGTCGACGAAGCTGACGAGCCGGTCGGCCTCCCGGACCACGCGAGCGCGGTCGCTCTTGCGGTCGGGGTTGTCCATCCGGACCGGGGCGTCCTCGTCGTCGAAACCGTAGACGGCGTAGGAGAGGTCCGCGGAGAGCCCCCGCTCGACCTCGTGGGGCTGCACGTCGAGGAACGACCGCGTGCCGCCCTGGCCGTCGTCGCGCTCGCCGGTGACGAGCGTGCCGACGAGCGTGGACTTCCCGTGATCGACGTGGCCCGCGGTGCCGACGACGACGTGTTCGTCGTCGTCCTCCCGGTCGAGCATCGCGCCCTCACGGAGCGTGGCGACGCCGACGAGGCCGTCCTGGTCGCCCACATCACCAGGTTCTACCTGGTTGCCAGAGGAGCTCTGCTCCTCGATGCCCCACGTCTCCACGTCCTCGATGTGGGCGTCGGCCTCCTCGGCCAGCAGGGAGAGCACGTCCATCGACTCCGAGAACGCCTCGGGGGAGATCCCCGCGATCGCGCCGTCGTCGTCGACGCCGACGACGTACGTCGCCTCACCGTCGCCAGAGAGCACGCGGTGGCGGAGTTGGGCGGCCAGCGACTCCATCCGACCGTCCGCGAGGTGGGTGTCGCGGGTGAGCCGCGTCTTGAACTCGATCGGGCCACCCTCCTCCTCGCCGCGCTCCAGGGCCCGCCGGAGCGGGGCCCGGTCTGCGCTCATGAGGCGGGGTAGGCGCCGCGGACGATATATGCCTTTTCGTGTCGTGTCTCACCATGCCACGGGCCGGTGTCGCACGGCATCGACGCCGACGGAACCGAGAGTGGCAACCCGCGGTGGGGGTGGCAGAACCGACGCGGGTTCGACGCGCTGCGAACGGCTCGACGGACGCGACGAGCGCGTCGCCGCCGAGGCCGGAGGACCGAACGAGCCGGGAGGTGCGCCGACCGGCGAGTGTCTTCCCCAGGGGAAGCCGTTATTGCTGTCGGCGTACAACCGGGTAACAGATGTCCACCGATATCGAGGAAGCCGGGGCGGCCTTGGAGAGTCAGGCCGACGACGTCTGTCCGGTCGTCGACGCCGTCGAACAGATCGGTTCCCAGTGGCGGCTCGTCGTGCTCCACGACCTGACGGACGGGGAGAAACGGTTCAACGAGCTCAAGCGGTCGACCGAGGCCAACGCCCGCACGCTCTCGCGCGTGCTCGACGACCTACAGGAGTCGGGGTTCGTCGAACGCCGCCTCGAGGAGGACACGCCGGTCGCGACCTACTACTCGCTGACCGGGAAAGGCGAGTCGCTGGCGCCCGTCTTCGACGAGATCGAGTCGTGGGCCAACGAGTGGATGGAGAGCTGTCAGGCCGCGACAGACGACTAGTCGGTCCTGACCTCGACGCGCGCGCCGCCGTCGGTGGTCGCTCCGATCTCCCAGCCGTGGGCGTCGGCGATCCGCCGGACGATGCCGAGCCCCGCGCCCTGCCCGCCGTCGGTGGAGTAGCCCCACGCGAACGGGTCGCCGCCGCCGAACCCCGGGCCGTCGTCGACGACGGCGAACCCGGCGTCGGTGTCGATCACGCGGACGGTCACGCCCGCGCCGGCGTCGGTCCCGCCGTCCGTGGTGCCGTGCTCGACGCTGTTGCGGATCAGGTTCTCGAGGAGTAGCGTCACCAGCTCCGGCTCGCCCCGTACGCTCCCGTCGGCGTCGACGTGGATCGACGCGTCGGGGGCCCGGACGCGAGACGCGGCGTCCTCGCCGGCCGTATCGAGCGGAACCGGTTCGGGATCGTCGACCTCGCCGGCGGCGATGGCTTCGGCCTCGTCGGCCAGTCCCTCGAGCCGATCCAGCGCGTTCCGCAATTGCTCGACCGTCGGCCCCTCGAGCGAGTCGACCGCGAGTCGGGCCGCACTGAGGTGGTTCCGGAGCTCGTGGGAGACGGTCTCGCCGTAGGACGCCAGCGGGTCGTGTTCGACCGCGGGCTCCGCCGCCGTGGCCGTCGCCGCGAGCAGCCGCTGTCGGATCACCGACGCGGCCGCCTCGGCGCCCGCGGGCGCCTGTTCGACGCCCGGCGGGAGCTGGCGGGTTTTCGATCCCACGAACACCCCCGGGAGTTGGTGTCCCCGGCGCGCGGCGGCCCCGAACACGTCGCGGGGGCCCCAATCGCCGCCGTCGACGACGACCAACAGGTCGACCGCCACCGCATCGAGCGTGGCGAGCGCCTCGGGTGCTGATGCGGCCCGCGTCGCGTCGACGCCGTCGGCCGCGAGCGTGCGCACGAGCGCCGCCGCTCTGTCGCCGTTCCCGAGAACGAGAACGCGACGGTCGGCGAGCGACGACTCGTGAGTCCGCGTCACACGGGTGTGTTTGCGCCCGTCCTGAATAAACGCTCGCTCTGAATCCGTGATCTGATAACCGAACCGTGCGGCGTGTTCACGTGGGTTCGGAACACGTTTCACGCCGCGGTGTCCACGCCGACGCCGTGGACGAACGCCGATCGACGGTCCGCGCGGGCTACGACGCCATGGCGGCGACCTACGACGACCAGCGAACGAACGCGCCCGGGGACAACGAGGGGCTCGTCGCCCTGCGCGAGTCGCTTCCGGCGCGGCCGCGGGTGCTGGATCTCGGCTGTGGCGCCGGCGCGGGGCCGCTCCAGTTCCTCCCCGCCGAGCGCGCGGTCGGGCTCGACTTCTCGTCCGAACAGCTCCGGCTCGCCCGCGACCGCGTCGAGGCCGACCTCGTCGCGGGGGAGCTGACGGCGCTGCCGTTCGCGGCCGACAGCTTCGACGCCGTCACCGCCTTCTACTCGGTGATCCACCTGCCGATCGGGGCCCACGCTGACTGCTACGCCGAGGTCGCACGGGTGCTGGCGCCGGGCGGGGAGTTCCTGTTCAGCATCGGCGACGACTGGGCCGGCACGAACGACGACTGGCTCGACACCGGCGAGCGGATGGCCTGGTCGTTCCCGCCGCTTTCCGAGACCGAGCAGTTGTTGGCGGACGCCGGGCTCACGGTCGTTGACCGCTACGGCGTCGAGAGCGAGGTGGACGACGACGAGTGGCCGTTCCTGCGGTGTCGGCTCGGGACCTGACCCGCCGACGCGTCGACCCGTGCCGGCGCTGCCGGTTCCTTTTTACTGCCAGACCCGGTACGTCGCGTATGGCCCAGTGTGAGATGTGCGGCGCGGAGAAGTCCTCGCTCACCACGACGAAAGTCGAGGGCGCGGAACTCGAACTCTGCGACGACTGCAAGGATTTCGGGACGGAGGTCAAAACCGAGTCGAGTTCGACCACCTCGACGAAGTACTCCACCTCCTCCGACGAGAGTTCGTCGTCGTCGAGCGGCGGAACCAGCACCGGCGGCGGGGGCGGCGGCGGCCGCCGTCGCGACATGTTCGACCAGATGGACGAGATCGCCGGCGACTACGACGAGCAGATCCGGAGCGCCCGCGAGCGCGAGGGGCTGAGCCGCGAAGACCTCGCGAAGGAACTCAACGAGAAGGCCTCCCTGATCAGCAAGCTCGAACGCGGCGACATCCTCCCGAGCGACGACGTGCGCGGCAAACTCGAGAAGCGCCTCGGCGTCTCGCTCTCCGAAGGCTCCGACGACGACACCGCCGACTGGGAGACCGACTCCTCGATGAGTCAGACCCTCGGCGACGTGGTCGAGCGCAAGGGCGAGTAACGACCCTCGGGTCGCGGAGAACCGCCTACCTATTTGCTGATCGGGGCACGGCCTTCCGACGTGTTCATCCTCGTCAACCTCAAAGCGTACGACTGTGATCCCGTCAGCGTCGCTGAGACCGCCGCGGATGTGGCCGACGACACCGGTGCCCGCATCGCGGTCGCCCCCCAGGCCGCGCGCCTCGGCGCCGTCGCGGCGACGGGTGTCGAGACGTGGGCCCAGCACGTGAGCCCCGTCGATCACGGCAGCCACACCGGCAGCACCCACGCCGCCGCCGTCGAGCGCGCGGGCGCGGTCGGGACGCTGCTGAACCACTCCGAGAAACGCCTGAAACTCGCGGACATCGACGCCGGGCTCGACGCCGCCGGGGAGGCGAGCCTGGAGACGGTCGTCTGTGCGAACAACCCCGATCAGATCGCCGCCGTGACGGCGCTCGACCCCGACGCCGTCGCCGTCGAACCCCCGGAGCTCATCGGCGGCGACGAGTCGGTCGCCACGGCGGATCCGGACATCGTGCGCGACGCGGTCGACGCCGCCGCGGAAGTCGATGACGGCGTCGAGGTGTTCTGTGGCGCCGGGATCGCGACCGGCGAGGACGTGGCGGCCGCGCGGGACCTCGGCGCCGACGGCGTCCTCCTCGCCTCGGGCGTCGCGCTGGCCGACGACCCCGAGGCGGTGCTACGGGACCTCGTCGCTCCGCTCTGAACTGCTAGCCGGTATCGGACCGTCTCACTCCTCGCGTTCTTCGATCACGTAGTGATCCTCGCCCTGCTCGACTAGCGTCCCGCCCTCCCGGAGCGTGACGATATATCCAGTCGGCGTGTGTTCGATCTCGTGGGGGGGACGCACCCGGACGAGGTTCCCGATGAACTGCGCAGCGGGCGGTTTCTGGGCGGCGCCGCAGTCGTACACCGTCACCAGTTCGTCGCCGGCGTCGGCCTCGTACACGACGAGGCGGGCGTGGCGGTCGAGTCGCCAACGACCCTGCCCGGTCTCTGGGAGCGCGCGCATCACTCGAGGTCGGCCGCGGCCTCGATGGCGTCGACGGCGTCCCCGACGGTCCGGCCGTCGGCGTTGCCGTCGAACGCTTCCGCAACGAGGTCGGGCAGCGCGTACCGGTACCGCCCGGCGCCCTCGTGTTCGATCACGCCCGCCTTCCGCAGGGTGCGGTTGCGCGCGTAGGCGTACTGTCGCTCGCCCGAGCCACCGGCGGCGACGTGGGCGTCGACTGGCGCCGCGTCGCCGGCCTCGCGGTAGTGGGCCAACATCGCTCGAGTCACGCCGTCCAGCGCCTCGATCCCGTCGACGAACGCGTCGATCACCTCCTCTTCGTCCCGGCGCTCGGCGCGCCGGACGAGACGGCTGAGCCGTTCACCACGGTCGGCGGTCGGGTCCGGTAGTGCTGTCCCAGTGGCCGAGTCGTCCCTATCGGCGCCCGATTCGGCCGTCCCACCTGTCGCTTCTCCCCTTTCGGCCGTCTCGACGCGGGCGGAGCGGGCGTCGGTGGTGCTCCCGAGCGAGCCACCCGTCAAGTCCGAGCCGGCCTCCATCGTCACGCCGGATGGTTCGTCGTTCTCGGCTGCCGGCTCCCGGGCCGTCGGCTCCCGGTTCTTCTGGGGGGTTCGGTTCCCCGAGGAGGCCGTCCGGACGGGTGCGAGCCCGGAGTCGTCGACGGTGGCCGTCGACTCGAGGGACGGCGTCACCCCGTCCCGATCGCCGTCGGGCGTGGCAGCTCCGGCGTCCCGGAGCGGGTCGGTCGCCGGCTCCCAGTCCCCGGGCGACCGCGGGTCCGTCTCGCCGGATTCGTCCGCCCCGTCGGGATCCGTCGCTTCCCCGTCGGGGTCGAGATAGCGCCGATCGAGTTCGGCCTCGAGGCGCTCGATGCGGTCGGCCTTCGCGTCGATCTCCGCTTCGAGCGCCGCGAAGGAGTCGATGAGCGGGAGCGAGACGGCGTCGTCGCCGTGGTCGTCGTGGTCGGTGTCGTCGGTCATGGGTGGTGGCGTCGCCGTCGCCCCGGTTGTGGCGCCGGGCGAACGGCCGTGAGCGACCGTGTCGGTCGCCGGAGTCGTCGTATCACACCCACCGCGGCCACATAGGGTTTCCGACGAATCACTCGAACTCCTCGAGCGAGAACTGGCCCGACCGATCTTCGCCCACAGTTGGCCGGTCTGCAGGTTCCGCGGTCGCGTTCTCGGAAGCGTCCGGTTCGGCCGTGCTGCCGTCGACGACAGCCTCACCCCGCGATTCGTGGCCGTCGAACCCGTCGAGGCTGGCCTGCTCGCCGGCAGTGAAACTCAGCTTCGAGACCCGAACCCCGAGCTTCCGGACCTCGCTGTCGGCGAACTCCTCGAGCAGCGAGAGCGCGACCTCCTCCACCAGTTCGGGCTCGTCGACGGGACCCGAGAGCGATTCGGCTCGCGTGTTCACGTCGTAGGGGGTCGTGACGACCTTGATGCCGATGGTCCGGTAGAGCGCGTCCTTCGAGCGGGCTCGCTCCGCGACCGCGGCGGCGAGCGCGCGAACCTTCTCCCGCATCGCCTCGCCGTCCGTGGTCGCCTCGGCGAACGACGACTCCCGGGAGAGGCTCTTCGGGAGCCCGGTGGGGGTGACCTCCCGGTCGTCGACGCCGCGGGCGCGGTCGTACAGCTCCCGGCCTCGGTCGCCGAAGCGATCCTGCAGGGTCCGAGGGTCGGCCGACGCGAGGTCGCCCGCGGTCTCGATGCCCAACTCCCGGAGGTCGCTCGCCCGGACGGGGCCGACGCCGTGGATCTCCTCAACCGGCAGCGGCGCGAGGAAGTCGGTGACGTCCCCCGGCGGCACCACGGTCAGGCCGTCCGGTTTGTCGTGGTCGCTGGCAACCTTCGCGGCGGCCATGTTCGGCGCGACGCCGACGCTCGCCGGCACGCCCACCTCGCGGGCGATGCGCTCGCGGACGTGCCGGGCGAGCCCCTCCGCGAGCGTGCGCCGCTCGGCCGCGCCCGAGGCGCTGGCCGGCGCGTCGACGGTCGCCCACGACGTGCGGTCGGTCACGTCGAGGTACGCCTCGTCGATGCTCACCTCCCGGACCGTGTCGGCGCAGTCGTGGAGGATCGCCTTCACCTCGCCGGCGACGGACTGGTAGAACTCCATGTCCACCGGGCGGTAGTGGCCGCGGTCGTCGTCCGCCGAGCCGAGGTCGGGGCGTTCGACGGGGGGCAGTCGCTCGACGGCCCGGGAGATGGGCTGGGCCGAGTCGACGTCGTACTCCCGCGCCTCGTAGGAGGCGGTGGCGACGGCGCCGATGGTCTCGCCCGCCTCGTAGCCCATGCCGACGACGACCGGTTCGCCGCGGAGTGCCGGCTCTCTGAGGCGTTCGCAACTCGCGTAGAAGCAGTCCATGTCGACGTGGAGCACCACCCTGTCGGGCGACTCGTCGTCGCCGGTCCCCGGGAGGGTGCTTCCGCTCATACGCCGTGTTCGGAACGGGACGGAGAAGAGGGTTTCCCGCGCGCGGTGGAAGTGAAGTCGAAGGCGTGTTAGCCCCACTCGGCCCGTCGTCGATGCGCCACAGCCACCGCCCGGAGCTCGTCCCCCTCGAGCACGCCGTCCTCGGTGACGATCGCGTCGAACCGCTCGCCGGGCGTCGCGCCGAACGTCGGGTTCTCGGCCGCGACGTCGGCGTCACCGTCGGAGACCGCTGCGGGGTCGCGCTCCTCGCGGTCGAACGCTACGTCGCTCCCCTCACCGCCGTCGTTCGCTGCGGGCCGAACTTTGTCCCTCGTCGTGACCACGTAGCAGTCCGCCCCCTCCGCCGCCGCGACAGCCACCGCCCCGCGCGTGCCGACCTTGTTGACCACACGGCCGTCCGGGAGCACCGCGTCCGCGCCGACGAGCAGCGCGTCCACCTCGCGCTCGGCCAGTAGCTCCCCGAACGCGGCGTCGGTCGTGACGACCGTTTCGGCGGCCGTCTCGCCGGCGAGTCGCTCGGCGGCGGCAACGCCCTCCCGCGCCGGCCGCGACTCGGCGACGAGAACGAACTCGGGCTCGGCGTCGGCGAGCGCGGTCAGTACGGTCCCCGACCGGGAGAGCGTCGCCACGCGGTCCGGCAGGCGGTCGGCCGCGCTGCCGGCCGACCGTTCGTCAGCCGCAAGCGCGCGGTCGATCTCCTCGTTCGCCGCCTGCTCGACAGCTTCGGGGGTCGCCTCGTCGTTCGAAGCGTCCATCACCCGGTTCACGCGGTTGGCAACGACGGTCATCGACGGGCGGGCCTCCCGGAGCGTCCGGGCCGTGGCAGTCAGTTCGTCCCATTCGGTCCTCCCGCACTCGACACCCAGCGCGGCTTCGTCACGGAGGTGTTCCAGCGCGCGGACGGCGAGGTAGCTCGATCCGTGGTCCCGGTCGTCGGCGACTGTCTCCACGGTCGGCCGCAGGCGGTCGTAGGAGGTCCACAGCTCCGGGACCGTCTCCCGACGGATTATCTCGGTCGGCGGTACCCACTGGGCTTCCGTGGTCTCGTAGTTGGTGGTCACCTCGCGGATCCGGGCGTCGAACAGGTACGGGTGGACGACCCACCGCGTCCCGAGATCCTCGTCGGCGACCTCGAACGGGGCAGCGCGACGGACGAGCGTCACGTCCGCATCCGGATCGAGTCCGGTCTCCTCCCGGATCTCCTCGCGGGCAGCGTCGTCGGGATCACTCTCGACGTGGCCGGCCACCGCCCCCCACTGGCCGCTGTAGGAGCCGACCCCGTCGCTCCGCCGGAACAGGAGCGTGTCGGCGTCGTGCCGCAAGAACACAGTGACGACCGGTGTCGTGTCTACCTCGTCGCTCATACTCCCACTCCGGCGGCCGACCGTATCAGCGTCCGGGGATAAATGTCCGATACGCTACCAAAGATCATTGCCGGGAATACATTTCCACTGTGAGGCCCCACAGTCGATCATGGTCTCGGTCATCAGGCGCTACTACGCCTACCGGGCGACGCTCACCAACGGCTTCTACCTCCCGGTCTCGGTGATCTACATGGAGGCCCAGGGACTCGGGCTGGCCGACATCGGCTTCGTCCAGGGCGTCTTCCTGTTCGGGATGGTTGCCGGCGAACTCCCGACGGGGTACCTGGCGGACTACCTGGGCCGAAGGCGGACGCTCGCGCTCGGAAACGCCGTCACCGCGACGGTGATGGCGGGGTTCGTGTTCGCCTCGTCGACGGTGGGGTTCACCGCGCTGTTCCTGCTGTGGTCGCTGGCGTGGACGCTCCGGAGCGGAACCAGCGACGCGTGGCTGTACGAGCTGCTGGCCGAACAGGATATCGACGGCGAGTTCGCGCGACTGAGTGGCCGGGCCGAGTCCGTGCTGCTGGTGGTCTCTGCCGGCACCGCGCTGACTGCCGGCGTGCTGTACACCGTCGATCCCGCGCTGCCGTTCGTGGCCAACGCCGCCGTCGCCTCGCTGGGGCTGCCGATCCTGTTCACGCTCCCGGGAACGGGGGCGGCCGACGACGCCGACGACGAGCCGACGATGACGGTCAGCCGGGCGGCCTCGCTGCTCCGCGAACAGTTCACGCGCCCCTCGATCGGCTGGCTGGTGGTCTACGCCGCCCTGTTCAACGTCGTCTTCTCGGTGACGCGGGTGTTCGAACAGCCGGCGCTCCGGGCGGTCGGCGTGCCCGTCGCCGGCCTCGGCGTGGTTTACGCCGGCTTCAAGCTCGTCTCGGCGGTCGCGACCGGCGCCGCGGGAGCGGTGCAGGACCGCCTGGGAACGCGCGGCGTCATGCTGTCGCTGATCCCGATCTTCGGCGTGCTCTACGCGAGTTTCGCGGTCGTCCCGCTCCTGCTCGTCCCGGCAGTGTTCGCGCGGCGGGCGGTCTCGCAGTTGGTCAGGCCGGTTCGGAACGAGTACCTCAACGACCGGCTCGGCGACGTCGGCCGGGCGACGGTGCTCTCGGGCGTCTCGATGGTGCTCTCGCTGGCTTCGGGGTCCGCAAACGTGCTCGGCGGCCGCGTCGCCGAGGGAGTCGGTCCGGTCACGTTCCTCGCGGCAACCGGCGTCGCCGTCTCCGTCGCCGCGGGCGTGCTCTGGCTGCTCACGTCGCCGGTTCGGGACGATCCCGAGCCCGCGGCTCCGGCCTCTGTCGGATCTCCCGAACAGTCGTCGGCGACCGCTGATCCGTAGGTTCGTCGTTCGACGCTGAACCCACCGAAAACGCTACCTCCGCGCTCCCCAAGCGTCACCCATGCGGGAACGCGACGAGCCACGGACCCACGGCCGGCTCCCGCCGGAGACGGCGCTGTCGCTGCTGTCGAACGAGGTTAGGGCGGCCGTACTCTGGCAACTCAGCGAGGCCCGCGGCGGCGGCGGGCCCCCGCCGCTGCTGTCGTTCTCAGAACTCAAGGCGCTGGCCGCGCCGGACGTCGACAGCAGTCGGTTCAACTATCACCTCCAGCAGCTCGTCGGCCCCTACGTCGAGCGCGTCGACGACGGCGACGCCTGGGGGGAGGCCAGTCGTCCGGTACCGGGCATGGCTGGCGACCCGGAGGAGGGGTACCAGCTCACCCCCGAGGGGACGACGCTGATCCGGACCGTCCGTGCGTGGTCCGCGGAGGGCGAGATCGACCGGGAGCTGGCGATCGACCACGACTGCGACTACTGCGGAACCGGGCTGACAGCGCGCTACGAGAGCGCGATCCTGGCCGTCCAGTGTCCGGGCTGTGAGTACCTCTACGACTACAACCTCACGCCGCCGGGCGTGCTCGAAGGGGCCGACGACGGGTTCGCCGACGTGGACGACGGGGATGTGCTCGACAGGGCCGCGGCGTACAACCGTGCCATCCGCCTCGCGTTCGCCCGCGGCGTCTGCCCGTACTGCGGCAACGGCGTCGACGCCGAGTTTCAGGACCCGGAAACCACTGGCTATCCCCGCGGGGACCGCCGCGCGGCGCTGATCCGCCGTGGGTGTTCACACTGCGGGAACAAGGACAACCTCACGGTCGGCGAACTGCTGCTCCGGGAACCGCGGCTGGTCTCGTTCTGTCTCGACCACGGGCTGGACGTGACCCGAACGCCCATCTGGGGGATCGAGTTCGCGGCGACCGACCGCCACACGACGGTCCGCTCGACCGACCCGTGGGCGGTCGCGGTCGACGTGACGTTCGCCGACGACCGACTGACCCTGGTCGTCGACGAGTCGCTGACCGTCGTGGAGGCGGGAGAGTAGGGGAACCGCCGGAACGCCGCGAGAAGCTACTTCAGCCGCTCCTGCAGGAAGGTGGGGTGCGCCGCGGTGATGCCGTCGATCTCGAGAACCTCCTCGTTGATCACGTCGCCGAGCGAGTCGCCGTCTTCGGCCCTGATCTCCGCCATCAGCATGTGGTCACCCGAGGAACTGTACAGCGACTCGACCGACTCGAGCTGCTTGAGCGCGTTCGTGGCGTCGACGTACTGCTCGCTGTCGACGTCCATCCCGACCAGCGCGATCGACTGCCCCGTGAGCTTCTTGGGGTCGACCTCGGCGGAGTAGCCGACGATCACGCCCTCGTCCTCGAGTTGGCGGACGTACTTCCGGACCGTCGGCTTCGAGACGTCGGCGCGCTCGGCGATCTCGGAGACCGACGCCTGCGCGTCCGCCTCCAAGATCTGCAGGATTCGGTCTTCCGTGGCCGACGTAGTCATGGAAGTTGATTCAGCGTGCGGGGAAAAATGCCTTGCGAAGCGGAAAGCGATGATCGAACGGAACGAAGGGCCGGCAGCGGCGAGCTACCGAGCCGCGGTGTTCACTTGTGGTCGTCGATGAACATGTCGGCGGAGCGCTCCCAGTCGTAGTCGTCGTCGAAGTAGCGCTCGGCCAGCGGTTCCTCGGGCATCTCGCCGATCTGCTGTTTCTCCTGCTGGTAGGACGGGCGGTCCTCGTCGACGTAGTACTTGCCGGTGAGGACTTTCCCCTCGTGGAGCGCGTTTTCGGTCTCACGCATCATTTCCGCCGCTTCCTCCCGGTTCGTCGGGTCGAAGTCGTAGTCGTCGTTCTCGTTGACGTCGATGTACGGGACGTACTGCTTCGCGTCCTTGTTCCAGGTCGGACACTGGGTCAGGAAGTCGATGTGGGCGAACCCGTCGTGCTCGATGGCCTCCTTGATCAGCTCCTTGGCCTGGTTGGGGTTGACCGCAGCGGTGCGGGCCACGAACGACGCCCCCGCGGTGAGCGAGAGCGAGAGCGGCCGCACCGGCTCCTTGGCGGAGCCGTGGGGCTGGGTCTTCGACTTGTGTCCCTTCGGGGAGGTGGGCGAGGTCTGGCCCTTGGTGAGGCCGAAGATCTCGTTGTTGAACACGATGTAGGTGAAGTCGTGGTTCTCCCGGGCGGTGTGCATGAAGTGGTTCCCGCCGATCCCGTAACCGTCGCCGTCGCCGCCGGCGGCGATCACTTCCAGCCCGGGGTTCGCGAGCTTCGCGGCCCGCGCGACGGGCAGGGCGCGCCCGTGGATCGTGTGGAACCCGTAGCTGTTGAAGTAGGAGTTCAGCTTGCCCGAGCAGCCGATCCCCGTCACCGTCAGGGTCTCGTCGGGCGTGCGCCCGGCCTCCGGCAGGGCGCCTTTCAGCGCCTTGAGGACGCCGAAGTCACCACAGCCCGGACACCACGTCGGCTGGGGCTCGATGCCCGGCGTGTACTCGTCCTGGTCGATCTCGCGTTCCTCGCCGATTGCGCTGAATGCACTCATGGGTCAGTCACCTCCCGCGGGTACGAACGTCGTCTGGTGGTCAGTCGGTTCCTCGTCGGCGACCGTGTTGTGGAACCCTTCGACGACCTCGCCGGGTTCGAACGGGTTGCCGTTGTACTTCAGGAGGCTCGACAGCTTCGGCCCGTACTCGCCCAGGTGTTTCTGGGTGAGCCCGCGGAACTGTGCCGAGGCGTTCATCTCGACGACCATGACGCGGTCGACGCTCTCGATGAACTCCCGCACCTCCTCCTCCGGGAACGGCGCGAGTTCCCCGACGGCGAGCGCCTTCACGGACTCGTCGTCGTCGTTGAGTCGGTCGACCGCCTCCTCGACGGTGCCGACCATGCTGCCGAACGCGAGCACGCCGTAGTCGGCGTCCTCGGGGCCGTAGGTCACGTTGAGCCCGTTCCCGTCGAGGTCCTCCCGGATCGTCTCGAGCTTCCGGGTCCGTCGATCGACCTGCGCGACGCGGTTGTCCGGGTCCTCGCTGATGTGCCCGGCCTCGTTGTGCTCGTTACCGGAAGCGAGGAACCGGCCGTCCTTCTGGCCCGGCACCGAGCGCGGCGAGACGCCGTCCTCGGGGTCGTGGCGGAACCGCTGGAACTTCCCGCCGGGCTCGTGGGGCGCGTCGGCGATCTGCTCCTCCGTGAGCGTCTGCCCGATATCGGGGTTGGGCTCGCGGTCGAAGTGGCTCGCCGGGACGTTGCGGTACTCCCCGGAGAGCTTCTGATCGTAGAGGATGATCGTCGGGATCTGGTACTCGTAGGCGATCTCGAACGCCCGCCGCGCGTGGTCGTACGCCTCGGCCGGGTCCGCGGGCGCGAACACGACGCGGTTGGAGTCTCCCTGCGAGGTGTACAGGACGTGCTCCAGGTCGGCCTGCTCGGGCTTCGTCGGCATCCCCGTCGACGGGCCCGCTCGAGCCGCCTCCAGCAGCACGATCGGCGTCTCCGACATCTCCGCCAGTCCGAGTGGCTCGGACATCAGGGCGAAGCCGCCGCCGGAGGAGCCGGACATCGCCTTCACGCCGGTGTGGGCGGCGCCGATGGCCAGCGACGCGGCGGCGATCTCGTCCTCGACCTGCTCGGAGATCCCCCCGACGTCGGGGAGGACCTTCGACATGATCGTGAACACTTCCGTCCACGGCGTCATCGGGTAGCCGGCGATGAACCGACAGCCCTCGTCGAACGCGCCGTAGGCGATCCCCTCGGAGCCGTTGACGAGCACCTGCTCCTCCTCGTGCTCGCCGTCGGGACAGGAGACCTCGACGCCGGAGAGGTCGTAGTCCTCCAGCACCGCATCGTACGCCTCGTTCAGGATCTCCAGGTTCGGCTCGAGGATCTTCTCCGGCATCGCGTCCTCCATCAGCTCCTCGATGGCCTCGACGGGGATGTCGGCGATGGCGCAGGTGGCGCCGACGCCGGCGGTGTTGCGCATCACCTCCCGGCCCTTCTCGCGGGCCAGCCCGCGGAGGTCGAGCGGGAACACGTGCCAGTTGTTCTCCTCGACGCGCTGGTCGAAGTTCGGTACCTCGTCGGCGTCGATGAGGCCGGAGTCGTAGACGATCACCCCACCCTCCCGGAGATCGTCGAGGTTCTCCGAGAGCGGCTTGATCTCCTCGGTACCGTAGTACGCCTCCTCCTGCGGGTTGCGCGCGAAGGAGTCCCCGAGCGCGAGGAGGAAGTCGTAGCCGTCGCCCCGCGAGGTCACGTCCTCGGGCGCGGCGCGTACTTCCGTGTACGTGTGACCGCCGCGGATCCGCGACGGGTAGTGTCGGTGGGTGAATACGTCGAGCCCCGACCGCATCAACGCTTTCGCGAAGTTCTGGCTCGTCGAAGCGATTCCGTCGCCGGAACCCCCTGCGATTCGCCAGATGAGTTCGTCGTCAGTCATGAGTGGTACGGCGACCCGCATCGGGTCGCGTCTTCATGGGCCTTCCCACGCCGAACTCAAAGCACTTGCTATGAGTTGTCGTGGAAAGATCGTGAGGAATACCCCTCCGGAGAGAAAGGAATTCGACCCGGCAGTCGCGGTTCAGTGGCCCCCGTCCCGGTCCGGGAGGTCGTCCAGGTAGCGAGCGAGTAGCAGGACGCCGCCGACGATGACGGCGCCGCCGACGGCCTGCAGCGGTTGGGCCAGCGCTGCGTTGTGCATCCCCATCTCGGTGCCGAGTTCGACGCCCAGCAGCAGGACGGCGAGCCCGACGGTCATCGCACCCGTGAGCAGGTAAGGCATCGAGGACTCGTTCTCGATCATGGCCGGAGACGGGGGGGCGAAGCGTAAATAACGCACGGACACGTCGCGGACGTCCCCCTGCCGCGCCGCCCGTCAAATCTCACCTTCTCCACGGAATTTAAGTGCGATAGCAGTATGAAGAATCTCACGTTTCGATGAAACTACGTTCGATCGCGCTGGCCGCCCTCCTCGTGGTCGCAGGTGTGACGGCCCCGGTGGCTGCCGACGACGACGGTCGCCCGCTCGCGGACGCGGGACTCGATCAAACCGCGACGGTCGGGAGCACGGTTTATCTCGACGGCGGTGGCAGCCTCGATCCCGACGGCGAAATCGTCGCGTACCGTTGGTCGATCGAAACGCCGAGTGGCGAGTCGATCACACCCGTCGATCCGACTTCGGTAACGACCCGCTTCGTCCCCGAGGAACCGGGACGGTACTACGTCCGGCTGACCGTAACCGGTGACGACGGGCGACGCCACAGCGATACGCTGTACGTCGACGTGGAGCGGGCACCCGACCCGCAAACGCCGACACAGTCGGGAACGGCGACGCCGCCTTCGCCTCCCGAGCCGACAACGGACTCGGAACCGACGCCCGATCCGATATCGACTCCCGAACCGACACCGAACTCGGGACCGACGGCCGAGCCAGTATCGACTCCCGAACCGAACCTGACGCCGACAACGCAGAACGATGACGACGAGCCGACAGAGACGACGAACCAGCCACCGAACGGAGCGATCCACGGCCCGGCGTCGGTATCCACAGGATCGTCGGTGACCTATACGATCGACGCGAACGATCCGGACGGCGAGATCGTCGACCGCTGGTGGCTCCCGACGGCACTGTCTTCCTCGCCTGCCGGGCAGGGGGAACTCCGGAGTCGCACGCGGAGGCTCACTGTCGACGGGACACCCAAAACCAGTGCGGAGATCGCGGCGATCGTCGTCGACGACGACGGGGCGACCTCGACGCTGACGAAGACCGTCGAGGTGCGGAACACGCTGCCGAGCGCCTCGATCGAAGGGGACAGTACCGCAGTCGTGAACTCGACGAAGGAGTACCGACTCGTCGCGTCCGACCCCGACGGGCAGATCACGTCGGTGAGCCTGACGAGCCCTGACGGTGCGGTCGAAGCCGTCGAACCGATGCCGTGGGACGGGCCCACCAGTAGTGGTGAATGGGCGCGCTCGTTCCGGTTCGCGGAGATCCCCGAAGACGACGGGACGGTTACGTTGGAGGCGGTAGTTCGTGACGAGTACGGTGGGGTGACGCGGGTGGAGAAGGAGGTGACTGTGGTAAAAAGTGAAGAAATGAGGGTTGCGGATCCGGTGGTCCGGCAACCACCTGAAATCCTCAGTTTAGAGGCCTCGTTTATAGATAGTCCTGAAGGAATTAACAGCAGGCAGATTCTGTTTAGTGCTGTCGCGACCGACAACGATTCAGATCAACTGGTCTTCGATTGGCGAATCGGCGAATCTGCGATGCTCAGTAACAGGGCAGGTGGTGACCCAGCCCGAGCCAACATTTCGTACTCGCTCGAAGATATGCAGTTTGAGGACGGGACAATTGACGTGGCTCTCACAGTTACTGATCAGAATGGTCACCAGCGGAAACTTACCAAAACCTTCGATGTCGAACGTCCCAACCCGAGTGGTGGCAATATTGGGCGAGCTAATCAGATCCAAATCTCGCATACACAGGGGAGGACTGTTTACGGCAGTTATCAGATGAACTCGATACACGCTGGTGAACAAATATTCATTAGTTTCGGTGACGCTCACTCTGATACATACACGCTTGGGGACACTCGATCTTATCAGTTTAAACATAAGTATTCATCAGCGGGCCGATACGCTATCTCTGTAAGCCCCAGTTGGACGTCCGACAGTGCTACGACTCCGCTCGATATCTCCAACCAAACCTACACTGTCTGGACCTACGAACAGAACGAAACAGAAGTACTCAGAACCGAGGCTGCCGAAAGCCCTGGCGAGGATTGGACCCGAGACGGTATCGCTCGCATCGATCGGAAACAGGTCGGCGTCGAAACGACGAAGACACGCGCTATCGACGATAGAGCGATAACGAGCCCCGGAAAGGAGTGGACTCGGATAGGGACGACGATCGAGTACCACACGGAACAGCGGACAACTGAAAGTACCAGCCATCCCGGCGGGGACTGGACCCTTACGGAGCGGAACGTCGATCAGAAACGAGTGTTCGCAGGCTGGGAACACACAACGGTTCCTCAGCGTGGGCTCCTCGGTGCCGACTGGGAATACGTTGAAGCAGTTCCGTACACCGTCGAACGAACCAAAACGGAGCGATCTGCGGACCGACCGAGGGGAAGTGGTTGGAGCCGCGGTGAACAGGTGGGGCGAACTCAGGTAGACTACGACACGCGATGGGTCGACTATCGGTTCCACGCCGACGCCGACTGGCAGTACCTCGGAGGAGACCGATACATCAGTGGCTACGACACGACGACGACGTGTGTCGAGTACGTCCAACTCTATCGGACTCGTCACTGCATCGAAGAGGAAACCAACTACCACCCAGAGTACGATTATCGCTACGAATATCGAGTTCCGAAGTACGACCCGGTGTACGAGTGGGAACGTACTGTTGAGGAGACGAAGTACGCGTACCGTTACCGCGCAGCCACGTTCGAGACAGAAGCGGTTGACGCGTATACGAAAGAGGTCCGCGTAGGGACCGAGTACGTTCAGTGGGAGCGACCAGTGTTCGAAAAGACGGACATCTATCGCTGGAAGAACACCCGATACACGTGGGAAGAATCCCGGGTCTTCAGCAAGCCGTCCGGTGACGTGCGTAACCTCTCCAAAGTAGTGAAGGAGTGTGGAACAGAACCCGCAGACCAGGAACCGAACCTCTGTTCGGAGGGGACCTGAATGAGAGGAGTAACGATCGCGGTTTGTGTGCTGGTGCTCACTGCCGGCTGTCTCGGAAACGGGGGAATTCATGCCAGTTCCACTGAAACCGAAGAAGCGGTTACAGAGGCAAAACCGACACCGAAACAGCCGACGACGCCGTCGTCACAGAAGTACAATGTCGATGTGGAGCGAATCGAGGACATCATCCACGAGAAGATGAACGAGCGTCGGGAAGAGAACGGTCTCGAATCGCTCGCTCGGAACGAAACGCTCGACGTCGTCGCACGATACAAGTCATGGGATATGGCACAACGGGACTATTTCGCACATACTGGTGCGAACGGGACGAGACATGCGGAATTACGGAATCAGTTTGACACACACTGCAAATATTCTGGACAGAATATCTATAAAGACAATTGGGCAAAAAATAGCCAGAATGTGCATCTTGCACTAACAAATAATGAAAAAATTGCTAGTGCAGCGGTTCGGCTACTTCTCACCTCCCCGGGCCACCGCGAGAACGCACTCTCTCCCCACTACGACTCCCAAGGAATCGGCGTCTTCGTCGACGAGAACGGCACGGTCTTCCTCACCCAGGAGCTCTGCGGTTAGTCGTTCCGCGGGCTACTCGGGTGATACGGCGTGTCGTACTCGCCCGGGTTGTCGTCCAGTCGGTCCGGGTTGATCCGGCCACCGAGCAGCATGAAGTCGAGAATCGTCAGGTACAGCATTGCCTCGACGACCGGGACCGCCCGCGGCGGCAGCACCGGATCGTGGCGACCGACGACCTGAATCTCCTTCTCCTCGCCCGTCTCCCAGTCAGCGGTCCGTTGGGTTTTGGGAATCGACGTGGGGGCGTGGAGCGTGAGTTCGCCGTAAATCGGCTGGCCGGTGGTGATGCCGCCCTGCAACCCACCGTGGTCGTTGCCCACCGGCGTCGGATCGGGATCGTCCTCGCCCTCCGGGAACTCCCAGTCCTCGTTTCGCTCCGTACCCGTGACCTCGCGTGCTTCGCGGCCGAGTCCGTACTCGACGCCCGTCGACGCCGGCACCGAGAGCATCGCCTGGCCGAGCCGGGCTGGGAAACTGTCGAACCGCGGCGCGCCGAGGCCGCGGGGGACACCCTGCGCCTCGAACTCGACGCTACCGCCGATGGAGTCACCCGCCTCCTGGTACTCGTCGATCAGGTCGCGCATCTCCGCGGCGGTCTCGGGGTCCCCACAGCGGACCTCGTTCTCCTCGCTGTGTTCGAGCATCTGTTCGAAGCTCACGTCGGGCGCCTCGATGTCGCCGATCTGGTTGACGTGGGCCTTGACCTGTACGTCGTGCTCGCTCTGATCGAGCACCTGCTTGGCGACGGCGCCGGCGGCGACCCAGTTCACCGTCTCGCGGGCGCTGGAGCGGCCACCGCCGCCCCAGTTCCGCGTGCCGAACTTCGCGGAGTAGGTGAAGTCTCCGTGACTCGGTCGGGGGGCTGTGACGAACGGTTCGTACTTCCCCGAGCGGGCGTCCTTGTTCTGGATCGTCATCCCGATCGGCGTTCCGGTCGTGTAGCCGTCCTGGAGTCCCGACTGGATGGAGACCTCGTCAGGCTCGCCGCGGCTGGTGGTGATCATCGACTGGCCGGGTTTGCGCCGGTCGAGGTCGCGCTGGATGTCCGCCTCGTCGAGTTCGACGCCGGCGGGGACGCCGCTGACGGTACAGCCCATCCCCGGGCCGTGACTCTCGCCGTAGGTAGTCACCTGGAACAGGCGACCGAAGCGATTGCCGTTCATGGGCGGACGTAGAGAGCCGGGCTTATAGTCGTTGCAGAAGCGGCCGGTCGCCGCGGCGTCGACGCCGGCGAGCAGGCGGTGTAGTCAGGACCAGTCAGTCCTGCAGGTCGCTCGCGCGAGCGGCGGCGAAGGGGACGAACATCTCCTCGGGCGTCATCCCGCCGTGGACGCCGATCTTGTCGTCCGCCTCGTGCCACATCGTCGACTCGCGGTGGACCGCCAGCAGGTCGGGCGCGCGGCGGTCGAACGTCTCCCCCGGATCTGCGTGATTGCTCCCGAAGAGCCCACGCTCGCGGTACTCCGCTTCGGAGAAGGTCAGCACGTCGTCGCCGGCCACGCGGTCGAGGTAGTCACGGAGGTCGGCGACGCGACCGTCGGCGACGTGGAACTGGACGTTCCGTGGGCCGCCGACGGGTGGGATCGGCTCGCCGTCGGCGCCCCGCGCAAGACAGTCCTGCACTTCCGAGACCGAGAGGTCGACCGGAACTTCCTCGCCGACGTTCGTGTGGCCGTGATCCGCCGTCACGAGCAGGGCGGTCTCCGCGGCCGTCTCGGCGTCGAGGTCCTCGAGGAAACCCGTCCGGATCGCCGCCGTGATCATCCTGACCTGCGCGTCGTAGCGGTCAGTGTCGGTCCCGGTCACGTGCGAGATCGTGTCGACGTTGGGCACGTACGCCGTCACGTGTGTCGGGTCATCGCCGTCGGCGACGATATCTCGGAGCGTGACGGCCATCTCGGCGACGTTCCAGTAGGCGTGCGTCTCCGCGCCGGCCGTCGTGAGCTCGGAGGAGATCGAACCGGCGATGTGCTCGGGCTGGGTGACGTGGGTGTCGACGCCGGCGGCCTCGGCGTCGCCGTAGATGGTGTCGCCGTCGAACAGTTCGCGGGGGTTCGCCAGCGGGTACTCGTCCTGCACGGGCGTGCCGTCCTCGAGGAGGTACGGGAGCGTCTGGATCGACTCGCCGATCGAGTCGAGGTACTGGTGCCAGCCGAGCAGGCCGTGTTCGGCCGGGAGGAGCCCCGTGTGTAGCGTCGTGATCGCGGCCGCGGTCTCGGAGGGGTAGGTGGAAGTGAGCGGGGTGACGGTGCCGTCGGTCTCGAACGCGTCGAGCAGTCGGAGCTCCTCGCGCAGGCGGGCCCACTGGTCGAGGCCGAAGCCGTCGACGACCAGGAGCACGACGTTCTCGATCCCGCCGTCGAGCAGTCCCGTGAACGCCTCGTCAGGGAGGTTCTGCGGGAACGAGTCGGAGAGCAGCGAGAGCGCGCTCGCGGGGGCGTCGGCGAAACAGCGGTCCCGGTACGCCGGGAGGACGTAGCCGGACTCCTCGTACGCCGCACGGAGGTCGGGGGCGAGTTCGGTCACGATCTGACTCGCGGATCGACGGAGAAAGAGCTACCGACACGACCGGACCGCGAGCGGGCGCCGCGGGAGCGCCGAGACCCCTCAGGCGTCGGTAACGTTCGCGCCGAGTTCGTCGAGGACGGTCCAGAAGTCGGGGAAGGAGACGTCGACGTGCTCGGCGCCGGCGATCGTCGTCGTCCCGTCGGCGACGAGCCCGGCGACGGCGAGCGCCATCGCGATCCGGTGGTCGCCGCGGCCGTCGACCTCGGCGCCGACGAGCGAGGAGTCGCCGCCGTGGACCGTGAGCGTGTCCCGCTCCTCGGTCACGTCAGCGCCGAGTTTTCCGAGTTCCTCGGCCATCGCGGTCACGCGATCGGTCTCCTTCAGCCGGACGTGCTCGCAGTTCACGATCCGGGTGTCTCCCTCGGCGACGGCGCCGACCGCGGCGATCGTGGGCAGGAGGTCGGGCGTGTCGCCCACGTCGACTTCGACCCCGGAGAGGTCGCCGCCCGCGGCGCGGAGTTCGCCGGCGTCGCGGTCCCAGTCGATTTCGGCGCCCATGCGGTCGAGCACGTCGACGATGGCGGTGTCACCCTGTGCGCTGGGGTGGGCACCGTCGACGACGACGCCATCGCTTCCCGCGTCTGACGCGACGGCGCCCGCGGCCGCGAGGTAGGAGATCGAGGAGAAGTCGCTGGGGACCGCGTAGCTGCCGCCGTCGGGCGAGTACGACTGGCCGCCCGCGACGCGGCACCCCGAGTCGGTGCGCTCGGCGTCGACGCCGAACGCGTCGAGCACTTCGACGGTGATGTCGACGTACGGTGCCGACTTGAGTTCGGTCTCGAGATCGATCTCGATCCCCGCCTCCGTGACCGCACCGGCCATCAGGAGCGCCGTCACGAACTGCGAGGACACGTCGCCGGGCATCGAGACGGTTCCCCCCGAGAGTGAGTCGCCGATGACCAGCGGCGCCTGCCCGTTCCGGCGGGTGCTCTCGGCTCGTGCGCCGAGTGACTCGACGGCGTCCAGGAGCGGCCCGTGGGGCCGCGAGCGCAGGGAGTCGTCGCCGGTGAGGACCGAGAGGTCCTCCCCCAGCGCCGCCGCCGCGGTGACGAGTCGCGTCGTCGTTCCGGAGTTCTCGCAGTTGATCACGTCGTCCGGCGTCTCGGGCCGGCCGTCGAAGCCGTCGACTTCGAGGACGCCGGCATCGAGCGCGGAACGATCGACGTGACCGCCGAACGCCGAAACGGCGCGCATCGTCGCCTTCGTGTCGGCGCTGACGAGCGGGTCCTCGACCGTCGCCCCGTCGGCGTACCCTGCCGCGAGAATTGCCCGGTGCGTGTAGCTCTTCGACGGCGGTGCGCGACAGCGTCCGTCGACACTCGACTGTGAGACGTGTTTCTTCATGCACCCCTGTCAGACTGCCGGGGAGATGAGTCCACCGGAGCCCGTTTTTGAAGTACGGTGACGGGGCCACCATCTCCGTGACCTGACTGCTGCCGTGAGACGGTTCGCGAGTGTGTGGCCAGCCGTCTCACGAGGATTTCGGCCACCTGTTCGTACGGGGACGCCAGCGCTGCGGCGGGGCTACTCCCCAGCGGCGTCAGCGCCTGCCACGTCGGCCATCGCCCCGGCCATCACGCGGGTCGCGTTCGCGCAGTCCTCCCAGTCCGTCCACTCCCGCGGGTTGTGGCTGATGCCGTCCTCCGATGGCGCGAAGAGCAGCGCGGCCTCCGTCACGTCGGCGAGGTGCATCGTGTCGTGGGCGGCACCGGAGTGCAGGTCCATCGTCCGGATCCCGGCCTCCTCCCCCGCGCGGTGGGCAGCCCCCCGAAGCGACTCGGACATCGGCGTCGGTTCGAGGTCGAACGGCCGGGAGAACGAGGTCTCCACGCCGCGGTCGGCTTCGACGACGGCGAGGCTCGATCGCGTGGCGTCGACGATGGTCTGCATCGACTGGTACTCCACGTCCCGGATGTCGACGCCCATCTCGACCGTCCCGGGGACGACGTTGGTCGCGTTCGGGGAGACCGAGAGCGAGCCGACAGTGCCGACTGCGGTCTCGCTCTCCTCGGCGACGACCTCGTTGGCCGCGGCCTCCACGTCTAACACCACCTCCGATGCGGCCGCGAGCGCGTCGGTGCGCTCGTCCATCGGCGTCGCACCGGCGTGGTTCGCCTCGCCGACGATCTCCGCCTCGCAGTGGGTGATCCCGGTGATCGTGGTTACCACCCCGACCGGGACGTTCTCGCGCTCCAGTTGGGTGTGCTGTTCGACGTGGAGTTCGTACCACGCCGCCCACTCGCTGGCGTCGAGTCGGCCCTCGCCCTGGAAGCCGATCCGCGAAAGCGACTCTTCGAGGCTGATCCCCCCGTCGTCCTCGATCCCGAGCGCCTCGTCCACGGTTCGCTCGCCGACGGCGACCGAGGAGCCGAGCAGCCCGTCGGCGAAGCGCTGGCCCTCCTCCTCGGTGAAGGAGACGACGACCAGCGGCCGCGCCGGCTCGACGCAGGCGTCCTGCATCGCGCGAACCGCCTCCAGCGCGGCGTAGACGCCGAGCGGGCCGTCGAAGATCCCGCCCTCGGGAACCGAGTCCACGTGGCTCCCGGCGGCGACGGGTGCGGCGCCGGGGTCCGCCGATTCGGGGACCCATCTCCCGGCGATGTTCCCCACCGCGTCGACGGTCACGTCCAGCCCCGCGTCCTCCATCCGCTCGACGAGCCTTTCGCGGGCGGCCCGGTTGGCGTCGGTTCCGGTGAGAACGGTCCGGCCGCGTCCTTCCTCCACCTCGATCTCCCCGTGCTCGGCGTTGGCCTCGATGTCCGCCCGGAGGCGGTCGGCGTCGACGTGCATACTTGACCGTGGCGGCGCCGACGCCCTTACGTGTACCCTTCGGGGCAGCCGGCGAGGACACCCCCGGAGTCGTGGTGCTTAACCCCGACGACCGTCTCCGTCCGATAGATGCAGAACGCCGGAGCTGACGCGTTCACCCACCTCGGACCGGCGGTTCGGGAGGCCCTCTCCGAACGGGGGTTCTCGACGCCGACCGAGCCACAGCGACGGGCGATCCCCCCGCTCGCGGCGGGCGAGAACGCACTGGTGATCGCGCCCACCGGGACTGGCAAGACCGAGACCGCGATGCTCCCGGTGCTCGACCGGATCGCGGCCGCCGAGGAGCGCCACGGCATTTCGGCGCTGTACATCACGCCCCTCCGCGCGCTGAACCGCGACATGCTCGAACGGCTGGAGTGGTGGGGCGAGACGCTGGACCTCGAGGTCGACGTGCGCCACGGCGACACCACCGACTACCAGCGCAGCAAGCAGGCCGACGACCCGCCGGACGTGCTGATCACCACGCCCGAGACGGTGCAGGCGATGCTGACCGGCGAGAAACTCCGGAAGGCGCTCTCGGACGTCGAGCACCTGATCGTCGACGAGGTCCACGAGCTCGCGGCCTCCAAGCGCGGCGCCCAGCTGACGATCGCGATGGAGCGCGTCCAGGAGCTCTCGGGGCCGTTCCAGCGGATCGGGCTCTCGGCGACCGTCGGCGACCCCGACGAGGTCGCGAAGTTCCTCACCGGCGCCGTCCAGGACGAGCGCCGAACCCGGCGGGACTATCGGATCGTCGAAGTCGACGCCGGCTCGAAGATCGACCTCGACGTGGTCCGGCCGGAGATCACCGACTCGGACCGCCGACTCGCGGGCGAGCTCGCGACCGAGCCGGAGATCGCCAGCCACGTCCGGTTCATCCGGGACGTGGTCGCCGAGAACGAGTCGACGCTCGTGTTCGTCAACACCCGGCAGACCGCGGAGGCGCTGGGATCGCGGTTCAAGAGCCTCGACGCGCCGATCGGGATCCACCACGGGTCGCTCTCGAAGGACGCCCGCATCGAGGTCGAGGAGGCGTTCAAGGCCGGCGAGGTCGACGGCCTCGTCTGCACGTCGTCGATGGAACTGGGGATCGACGTCGGCCGCGTCGACCACGTCGTGCAGTACGGCTCGCCCCGCGAGGTCGCACGCCTGCTCCAGCGCGTCGGCCGCGCGGGGCACCGCCGGGATCAGGTCTCGAACGGCACCGTCGTCGTCTCCGACGCCGACGACGCCAGCGAGGCGATGGCGATCGCCCGCCGAGCCGCGGCCGGCGAGGTCGAACCCGCCGGCATCCACGAGGGGAGCCTCGACGTGCTCGCGAACCAGATCGTCGGCCTGTTGATGGACCACGGCGATATCGACGCCCGCGAAGCCTACGAGCGGATCAAACGCGCCTACCCGTTCCGGGACCTGCCCGAGGCGACGTTCCGCGAGGTCGTCCGGGAACTCTCCTCGAACCGCCTGCTCTGGCTGGAGGAGGACCACGACCGCATCGAGAGTTCGGGCGGGACGTGGCAGTACTACTACGCGAACCTCTCGATGATCCCCGACGAGGAGAAGTACGAGGTGTACGACGTCTCCTCCCGGCGCGGGATCGGGACGCTCGACGAGCGGTTCGTCGTCAACTTCGCGGAGCCGGGCTCGGTGTTCGTCCAGCGCGGCGAGATGTGGCGCGTCGACCGCGTCGACGACGAGGAGGAGCGGGTCGAAGTCTCGCCCGTGCAGGACCCCGGCGGCGAGGTGCCGACGTGGGTCGGCTCCGAGATCCCCGTCCCCGCGGCCGTCGCGAACGAGGTCGGCGAGCAGCGCGAGGTAGCTGCCCGGCAGTTCGAGACCGGCGCCGACCCGTCGGCCGTCGGCGCCGACTTCACGAACCGCTACCCCGTCGACGCCGCGACGGCCGAGACCGCGCTCGAACCGGTCGAACGGCAGGTCGAGGCTGGCGCGCCCGTGCCGACGGCGGAGCGGCTGGTGCTGGAGTCACAGGGGCGGACGGTCGTGCTCAACAGCCCGTACGGCCACCAGGTGAACGAGACGCTGGGGAAGCTCTGCTCGGCGCTCGTCGGGCAGCGAACGGGCTCCTCGGTCGGGATGGAGGTCGACCCCTACCGGATCGAGTTCGAGGTCCCGGGCGGCGTCGGCCTGGCTGCGTTCGACGAGGTGCTGCGGGAGACCGACCCCGACCACGTCGAGGCGATCCTCGAACTCGCGCTCAAGAACTCGGACGCGCTGAAGTTCACGCTCAGCCACGTCGCCGCCAAGTTCGGCGCGCTCAAGCGCTACCAGGGCCAGGGGCGCTTCGGCGCCGACCGGCTGCTCGCCGCGCTCGAGGACACGCCCGTCTACGAGGAAGCGCTCCGGCAGGTGTTCCACGAGGACCTCGCCGTCACGGCGACGAAGGACCTGCTCGACGCGATCCAGTCCGCGGACGGCGACGTGGAACTGACGACCGCCCGCGAGCGCACGCCCATCGGCGCCGGCGGGCGCTCCGCGGGCGGCGAGTTCCTCGTCCCGGACGACGCCGACGCCAGCGTGATCCAGACCGTCCGGGACCGGCTGGAGGGCGACCGCGTGCTGCTGTTCTGTGTCCACTGCAAGGACTGGAACCGCCGGCAGGAAGTGGGGAAGATCCGCGAACCGATCAAGTGCCCCGAGTGTGGCTCCACCCGGGTCGCGGCGCTCAACCCGTGGGCCGACGAGGTGGTGAAGGCGACCCGCGCCGACGAGAAGGACGACGAGCAGGACCGCATGACGCGGAAGGCGTTCAGGTCCGCGAACCTCGTGCAGGAACACGGGCTGAAGGCCGTGCGGGCGCTCGCGGCCCGCGGCGTCGGCCCGCAGACGGCCGCGCGGATCATCTCGAAGTTCCGCGAGGACGAGGCCGACTTCTACCGGGACATCCTCGAGCAGGAGCGCCAGTACGCGCGGACCAAGAGCTTCTGGTGATCGCTTCTCGTTCGTCCGGCAACGCTTTGGGGCGCCCGACCCCACCCCCGGCCATGACCGACTCCCTCCGCCTCACCGTCCGCGCCGCCGAGAAGCGCGACGCGGGTCGGGGTATCGCCCGGCTGCCGGAAGCCGCCAGACAGCAGTTGGGCCTGCTCTCGGGCGACACCGTCCTGATCGAGGGCGAACGCGAAACCGTCGCGAAGCTCTGGCCCGCGCGGGGCGACGTCCCCGACGGCGTGGTCCGGATCGACGCCGACAGCCGCGCCAACGCCGGCGTGAAAGTCGGCGACACCGTCCGCGTCGCCGCGGCCGACCTCCCCGAGGCCAGACGCGTCACCCTGCGCGCCCCGGCGGCGCTGGGCGAAGTCGACGTGGAGCGCGACTCCATCGAACGCCTCGTGGCCGAGGACGTTCGCAACCGGCCCGTCGCGCCCGGCGACCGACTCCACCTCGAGCGCCTCTCAGACATCGGGTTCGCCGTCGACGACACCGACCCCGACGGCCGCATCCGGGTCACCGAGGAGACGACCGTTCGGGTGGTGATCGAGGGCGAGGCCGACACGTCGGGGCACCTCGGCGAGATCGGTCAGTCCGCGGGATCGACCGCGGAAGCGTCGTCGTCGGATACTGACGAGACGGAACCTGGCGGTACGAGCGTCGAGGTCGAGGGCGGCGCCGTCGACGTGGACGGTGCCGGCGACACGACGACCGGCGTCGCCTACGAGGACATCGGCGGCCTCGACGAGGAGCTGGACCTGGTTCGCGAGACGGTCGAACTCCCCCTCTCGAACCCCGAACTGTTCGCGCGGCTGGGGATCGACCCGCCGAAGGGGGTGCTGCTCCACGGGCCGCCCGGCACCGGGAAGACCCTGATCGCGAAAGCCGTCGCCAACGAGGTCGACGCGACGTTCATCTCCATCTCCGGTCCGGAGATCATGAGCAAGTACAAAGGCGAGAGCGAGGAGCGCGTCCGGGAGGTGTTCGAGGCCGCACAGGACGACGCGCCGGCGATCGTCTTCTTCGACGAGATCGACTCCGTCGCGCCCAAGCGCGAGGATGGCGGCGACGTGGAGAGCCGCGTCGTCGGCCAACTGCTCTCGCTGATGGACGGACTGAACGCCCGCGGGGAGGTGGTCGTCATCGGCGCAACCAACCGCGTCGACGAGATCGACCCCGCGCTCCGGCGCGGCGGGCGGTTCGACCGCGAGATCGAGATCGGCGTCCCCGGCGAGACCGGCCGACGGGAGATCCTCGACGTGCACACCCGGAACATGCCCCTCGCCGACGACGTGCGCGTCGACCGGCTCGCGGAGCGGACCCACGGGTTCACCGGCGCGGACCTCGCCTCGGTCGCGAAGGAGGCGGCGATGTCCGCGCTCCGGCGGGCGCGCCGAGAGGGAACCGAGACCGCCGACGCGGACCCCGAGACGGCGATCGCCGCCGCCGACCTCACGGTCACCCGTTCGGACTTCGAGTCGGCGATGGCGGCGGTCGAACCCAGCGCGATGCGGGAGTACGTCGCCGAGTCGCCGGCGGCCGACTTCGACGACGTGGGCGGACTGGACGAGGCACGGGAGACGCTCGAGCGGGCGGTCACATGGCCGCTGACCTACGGGCCGTTGTTCGACGCCGTCGAGGCGTCGCCGCCGACCGGCATCCTGCTCCACGGGCCCCCGGGGACCGGGAAGACGCTGCTCGCACGCGCCATCGCCGGCGAGAGCGGCGTGAACTTCCTCCAGGTCGCCGGGCCGGAACTGCTCGATCGCTACGTCGGCGAGAGCGAGAAGGCGGTCCGGGAGCTGTTCGAACGCGCCAGACAGGCGGCGCCCGCGGTGGTGTTCTTCGACGAGATCGACGCCGTCGCCACGGCCCGCGACGGGGGGAACGACTCAGAGGTGGGCCAGCGTGTGGTCTCACAACTGCTGACCGAACTCGATCGCGCCGCGGACAACCCCAACCTCGTGGTGCTCGCAGCCACCAACCGGAAGGAGGCGCTCGATCCGGCCCTCCTGCGGCCAGGCCGGTTCGAGTCCCACGTCCACGTTCCCGCGCCGGGCGAGGACGCCCGCCGAGAGATCCTGGCGGTCCACGTGGCGGGCAAGCCCCTGGCGGACGACGTGGATCTGGACGCCATCGCGGCCGCGATGGCGGGCTACACGGGCGCGGACGTGGCGGCGGTCGTCCGCGAGGCGACGCTGCTGGCGGTCGAGGACGTGGCGGATCGCTACGACGGCGCCGAGGCCAACGAGCACGCCGACGAGATCGTGCTGTCCGGCGACCACTTCGAGCGCGCGCTCGATGCGATCGTACCCTCCATCTGATCGCTGTTACAGCCACTCGGTGGCGTCGCCGTGTCCGAGACTGGCCCGGTGCCGGGTGGCTTATGCCACTCCAGCCGTACGCTCCGGTAATGGTGTTCGGCCTCAGCAGGCGCGCGACCGCGGCCGTCGTCGCCGTCGCGCTGACGGTGGCGGGGATGACGGTCGGGACGGTGTTACTGCTGGTGACTGGCCGGACGAACGTCGGCTGGTTCATGTTCGTGCTCTCCTTCAGCGCGTGGATGTTCGCCGCCGTCGGCGGCATGCTGCTGGTCTGGGACTCGGGGTACTTGGACCGATAGCGGCCGTGACTCGTCGGCGGCCCGCGAAACCGCCACCGGGACTTCCGGACGTAGCGCCACGGTTCCGATAGGCCAAAGTGCACGCCCGCCACAGTCACCCCTATGGACGACCACGGCGACGATCACAGCGACGACGAGGGGCGCGTGACCGCACCGATGCAGGAGTTCTCCACCAGCCAGGTCGGTATCGGCTTCGCGGTGCTGGTCGTCGGCCTCGTGCTGACGTTCGGCGTGGCGCTCACCCTCGCCTGAACCGGACGGGTTCGGCGTCGCGATCGCCGCTTCTCCCGCCGGAGTTAACCCCCGGCGCCCGCTTCTCCCGACGATGACCGACAGCTCCGCCCCGGCAGCGTACCGTACGATCGCCGACCTCCCGCTGGCGGTTGCAGGCGTCGACTACGAGCAGTTCGAGCAGGACACCTCCTCCGGCTTCACCCGCGTCACGACCGTCTTCGAACTCCGCGGCGACGGCGCGACGGGCCGCGGGGAGGACGTTACCTACGACACCGAGGACCACGAACGGCTCGCGGCCGCGATCGACGACGGCGCGTTCTCCCTCCCGACCGGGTCGTTCACGTTCGGCGAGTTCTCCGCGGCGCTCGACGACGCCGAGCTGTTCCCCGCTGAGGGCCCCGAACGGGAGGACTCTCGGGACTACCGGCGGTGGGCCGTCGAGTCCGCGGCGCTGGATCTGGCGCTCCGGCAGAACGGGACGAACCTGCCCGCCCTGCTCGACCGGCGACACCAGCCGGTCCGCTTCGTCGCCAGCACCCGGCTGGGCGACCCGCCGAGCGCCGACCGCGTCGACGCAGTCCGGGCCCGGAACCCCGATATCGGATTCAAACTCGATCCGACGCCGGACTGGAGCGACGACCTGATCGACGACCTGCGCGCCCGCGACGCCGTCCGGATCGTCGACCTGAAGGGTCACTACGAGGGGACCGAGGTCGACAACGACGCCGACACGGCGTTCTACCGCCGGATCGTCGACGGCTTCCCGGACGCGGTCGTCGAGGACCCCCGACTGACCGACGGGACCCGACCGGTGTTCGACGGCGAGGAGGGGCGCGTCTCGTGGGACAGTCCGATTCACGGCCTCGACGACGTGCGTGCACTGCCCTGGGACCCTTCGTGGCTCAACGTCAAACCCTCCCGCTTCGGCACCGTCGAGTCGCTGTTCCGAACGCTGGCGTGGGCAGTCGATGCCGGCGTGAACCTGTACGGCGGCGGCCAGTTCGAACTCTCGGTCGGCCGCGGACAGGCCCAGGAGCTCGCCGCGCTGTTCTACCCCGACGGCCCGAACGACCTCGCGCCGAGCGTCTACAACGAGTCGTCGCTGCCCCCGGAACTCCCGCGGAGCCCCATCGCCGTCCCCGCTCACGGCGATCACGAAGGGTTCGGGTTCTGAGAGGCGGGCCGGCTACGCGGCGGACTCGTGTTTCGCGACGATCTCGACGCCCGAGCCGCGCTCTCCCCTCGCGTTCGCGGCTCGGACGAAGGACCGCTCCCCGAGGTAAACGACGGTGGTCCGGTTCGTCACCCGCTGTAGTCGGTAGGTTGCAGACCCTGCGTCCTGGTACCAGACGCTCCCGTTCCGCGTCGCCTTCGCGTCGAGGAAGCGCTCGAACGCCGCCTCGAACTCGGTCGCGTTGGCCGCGTCGTCCCAGCGGAGCACCCACGCCGTCCCGACCTCGCCGTTGCGGACGAACGTCACCCGTCGGTCGTCGCCCCAGCCGTGGGCGGCGTCGACGGCCGCCGAGCGGTTCAGTTCGGTCCGGAGCGCGACCCGTAGGAACAGTTCCCCCTGCCGGTCGCGGTCGCGTTCGGTCCAGCCGCTGGTGGGGCCGACTCGGACCGTGAGGTCGGCGACGGGGTCGTCCGAACCGTGGAGCACCTGTTCGGTCGACGTCGGCGGATCGTGGTGGAGCGCTTCGAGGCCGGCAGGCGAGTCCGCACGGGCGGCGACGTACTCGGCACCGTAGTGGTAGCGTGCGAGCAGGAGTCGCGCGTACGCCGAGGCGTTCCCGTAGGCCGCCGCCTGGTGGGCCATCGCCGGCTGCCGCTCCCGGAGGTACCGACGCTCGTAGACCGTCTGGGTGTAGGTCGCTGCCCCCTCCCGCAGGAGCAAGTACGTCGTCGCGCCGTCGTAGCTCAGGTCGCCGTCGATCCGTGGCTGGCGACGGAGCGCCGCCTCGTCCCAGCCGTGCTGGAACTGGACGACGTGGACGAACTCGTGGGCTAGCGTGGACTCGGTCAGTCCGGCCTCGTCGAGCACCCACTCGTAGACCGTGACCGACTCGCCGTCGACCCCTGTCGCGCCGTGAGTCCTGACGTGGGGCCCAGTCGGATCACCGGCGGAGTGTGGCGTGACGCCCAGCGCGACCCAGAACCGCGGCAGGTCCGGTCCCGTCGACGACTCGTCGGCCGTCTCGACGGTCACCGTCGGCGGGTCGGCGCGCTCGTCGAGCAGGCTCACCACGCGCTCGAAGACGGGCGTCGGATCGACGGGGAGCTCGCCCTCGACGGCCACCTCGTCCGGGCCGCCGTCCGCCGGCGTCGGGGCGACGACGCCGCCGCAGCCAGCGACAACCAGCAGCACGCACGCGAACACGGCGCGACGCATCGGACGAGGGTCACTGGGCGCGACGGAAACAGTTGGCGCCGAGTCAGATCTCGATATCGAGTACGCCGTCCCGTGTCGCCTCGACCGTCGCGGCCCGGACGAACGCCTCGTCGCCGAGTAACACGACCGTCGTTTCGTCGTTCGCCTCGACGACGCGGTAGGTGGCGTTCCCGTCGGACTGGTACCAGACCCCGTCCCGCTCGATCGCTTTCGCGTCGAGGAAGCGCTCGAACGCCGCCTCGAACTCGGTCGCGTTGGCCGCGTCGTCCCAGTGGAGGGTCCAGGCCGTCCCCGTCTTGTTGCCGCGTTCGAACGTGATCCGGCGGTCCTCTCCCCAGCCGTGGGCGGCGTCGACGGCGGTCGACCGGTTCAGTTCGGTCCGGAGCGCGACCCGCAGGAACAGTTCGCCCTGCCGGTTCCGGGTGTGCTCGGTCCAGTCGCCCGTCTCGGAGGTGGTGACGATCAGGTGCTCGACGGGGTCAGTCGAGTTGTGGAGCACCTGCTCGGAGGATTCGGGCGGATGCCGGTGCACGCCGGCGAGCTCCCGGGGCGAGTCGACGCGCTCGGCGACGTACTCGGCGCCGAGGACGTAGCGTGCGAGGTTCAAGCGCTCGTAGGCCGAGCCGTCGCGGTAGTCGGCTCGCAGGGGATCCTCGCCGTCAACTCCCGGGACGAACTGTCGTACGTAGTGGTCCTCGACGTACTCGCCGGCGCCCTCGATCACCAGGTAGTAGGTGAGTTCCCGGTCGTAGCTGATCCCCCCGGCGTCGAAGGCCGGGTCGACGCTCCACACCGACTCGTGCCACCCGTTCCGGAACTGGACGACGTGGACGAACTCGTGGGCCACAGTCACCTCCGCACTCGTCTCGTCGCCCAGTATCCCCTCGTTGACGTGGACCGCGTTCCCGTCGGTCGGCGCGTACGCAGCGAGCTGGAGGCGTTCGGCGTCGGTCCGCGCCGGCGGCACGACGCCGAGCGCCGTCCGGAACTGCGAGCGGCGGCCGTCCAGTATCGTCGACGACATCTCCGCGGGCGGTTCGACGTAGACGACCGGTCCGGCGACGCGTTCGCCGGTCAGGTTCAACACGCGGTCGAACACGACCGTCGCGTCGAGCGGCAGCTCGCCGCCGATGACCTGGACGTCGGTCGCGGGGGTCGCCGTCGGCGTCGCCGTGGCGTCGGTGCGAGGCTCGGTGACCGCCACGTCGGCCACCCCGCCACAGCCGGCGAGGACGACGAGGAGGGCGGTCAGGACGGCGGCGGGGCGCATGGCCGTACTGTCAACCAACGAGTCACATAAGTTGTGCGGGAGGCTTCCCGATCAGTCGAGTTCGCGAGCCAGCACGTCGCGCAACTCGCCGATCTCGCCCGCGTCGACCACGATCGACTCCTCGCCGACCGAGAGCGACAGTGCCCCGTCCGCGGTCGCGGTGCCCAGTTCCGTCACCGCAGCGTCGTCGCCGACCGCGTCACGCAGCGCGTCGGCGTCGGTCGTCTCCACCACGACCCGCCCCGGCGCCTCGCTGAACAGCGCCCGAGCCTCGGCGAGGTCGGCGTCGACGCCTGCCTCGTCAGTGACCAACTCCGCCAGCGCCACCGCGAGGCCGCCGTCGCTCACGTCGTGGGTCGCGAACGTCGAGTCGAGCCCGGCGACGCGGCCCAGCGCGTCCACGAGCGCGCCCGGATCCGCGGGAACCGCCGGGAAGCGGTCCGAGCCGCCGAACTGCGAGAGGAGCAACGAGCCGCCGAGGGCGTGCGGGTCGTCGCTCCCGATCCCGGAGCCGGCGACCCACTCGGCCGGCTCGACGAGGACCAGATCGCCCTCGCCCGAGACTGTCGCCGCGGGGGCGTCGTAGCCCGACTTGGTCCCGAGCACCGCGAGCGTCGGCGTCGGCGCGACGGGGCCCGTCTCGGAGTCGTTGTAGAGCGAGACGTTGCCGCCGACGACCGGCACCGAGAGGTCGGCGCAGGTTCCGGCCAGTCCATCGACCGCAGCCGCGAAGCCGTCGTAGGTCTCGGGGTCCTCGGGGTTGCCGCCGTTGAGGCAGTCCACGGCTGCGAGGGGCGTGGCCCCCTTCGCGGCGAGGTTGGTCGCGTTCTCGACCGCAACGGCACGGGCGCCGGCCTCCGGGTCGCAGTCCGTCCAGTGGGGGTTCGCCCCCGACGAGAGCGCGATGGCGTGCTCGTCGTCCGCGTCGCCCGCCCCGTGGAGCGCGAGCACGGCGGCGTCGTCGCCGGGTTCGACCGCGGTCCGCAGGCCGACCTCGTGGTCGTACTGCCGGTAGACCCACTCCTTGCTCGCCGCAGTGGGGTCGGCGACGACCGCCTCGAACGCCTCGGCGAGGTCGAACTCGGGCAGGTCGCGCTCGGGCGCCGCCGGGGCTTTCCGGCCGAGATCGTTCAGGGGTGCGCCGTCGGCGAGGTACGCCGCGGGCGCGTCGACGACGGTCTCCCCCTCGAACTCACAGACGTAGTTCCCCTCGGTCACCTCGCCGATGTCCGAGCAGCCGAGGTCGAACCGCTCGGCGATCTCCGCCACGCGCTCGACGTTCTCCGGCGCCACCTCGTAGCACATGCGCTCCTGGGACTCCGCGAGCAGGATCTCGGTCGCGTTCATCCCGGGCTCGCGGGTGTGGACTGCTTCGAGGTCGATGTCGGCGCCGAAGCCGCCCTTCGCGACCAGTTCGGAGGACGCGCCGCCGAGGCCGGCGGCGCCGAGGTCGCGGGCGGACTCGATCAGGTCCTCGTCCAGCAGCGCCTCGTTGCACTCGATCAGGAGTTTCTCCGAGTAGGGGTCGCCGACCTGGACCGCGGGTCGGTCCTCGGTCTCGGCGTCCTCCGCGAGGTCCTCGCTGGCGAAGGACGCGCCGCCGAGGCCGTCCCGCCCCGTGGCGTTCCCGAGGAGGACGAGTCGGTTCCCTGCGGCCTGGGCCTCCGCAGTCACGAGTCGCTCCGGCGTTGTTTTTCCGACGCAGGCGACGTTCACGAGGGGGTTGCCGACGTGACTTTCCTCGAACGCGACGCTGCCGGCGACGGTCGGGACGCCGATGGCGTTGCCGTAGTCCGAGATGCCCTCGACGACGCCCTCGAACAGGTACCGCGAGTGCTCGCGGTCGAACGGGCCGAAGTACAGCGAGTCCGCGAGCGCGATGGGGTAGGCGCCCATCGAGAGCGTGTCGCGGACGATGCCGCCGATCCCGGTGGCGGCCCCGTCGTAGGGGTCGACGTAGCTGGGGTGGTTGTGGCTCTCGATGCCGAACGTCAGCAGCGTGTCGGTGCCGGGAACCCGGACGACTGCGGCGTCGTCCCCGGGGCCGATCTCGACGTGTTCGCCCCCGCTCTCGAAGTTCGAGAGCAGCATGCGCGAGGAGCGGTACGCGCAGTGCTCGCTCCAGAGGTTCTCGAACAGGTGTTCTTCGGCCCGGGTGGGCTCGCGGCCGAGTTCGTCGACGACGAGGTCGTGGTCCGCATCCGCGAGAGGCATTCACCTGTGTGGTCAGCGTCGGGGTGCAAAGGGGTTTCGTTGTGCACGTTCGTGGCTATCGTCGCCGACGGGTCGGGATCAGACCGAGAGCAGCGGCAGCATGGCCAACACGCCCGCGGCGAAGCCGATCACCAGTGCGCTGCGACCGCCGTCAGGCAGGTCCCGGCCGGTTTCGAGCGCCTCGGGAACGAACTCCGTCGCGACCAGGTACACCATCGCCCCCGCGGCGAACCCGTAGCCGAAGGGGAGAAACGCCTGCGCCCAGCGGACGAACGCGAACGCGATCACGGCGCCGATGGGCTGGGGCAGGCTGGAGAACACGGCCGCGCCGACCATCCGCCACTTCGAGAGGCCCATCGCCCGCATCGGGATCGCGATCGCGGTCCCCTCGGGGATGTTGTGGATCGAGATCGCGACGGTCATGAAGACCGCGAGCACCGGGACCGCGAACCCGAAGACGCCGACGCCGCCCTCGAGGCCCAACTCCGCGAAGGAGACGCCGACGGCGACCCCCTCCGGGAAGCTGTGGACGGTGAGGATCCCGAGGATGAGCGCGAGCTTCTTCGGGTCGCCCTCGGCGAACGCCTCGGCCTCCAGTCGGTGCTCGTCGTGGTCGTCGTCGCCGTGGTCACCGTGCCCGCCCATATCGAGCCAGTCGAGTATCCTGTCGGAGAGTTCGACGAGCACGACGCCCGCGAGCAGGCCGACGCCGAGCAGCACCGGCAGGCCCGACGTGTAGGCCAACCCCTCGTTGAGCAGGCCGAACAGCGACGCCGCGACCATGATGCCCGACGCGGTCCCCCAGAGGCCGACGTTCCAGCGGTCGCTGAACTCCTCGACGAAGAAGAAGGGCAACGCCCCGAGCCCCGTCGCCAGCGCGGTGATGAACCCGGCGACGAACACGAGCACGAGGTTCCCGATGAACGCCATACGTCGACTCGCACACGCCGAACGATTAGTGTTTCGGAATCGCAAAATAAATTTGGCTATCCTAAAACCCGATCAGCTTCCGTCGGCCCGGCAGATCTCGCCCCCCTATCGGTTTCCTTTTTACCGGCGACCGCAAATCACGGTCCGTGCTTTCGGCCGAGCTGCACTGTCACTCCGAGCGCTCCCACGACGGCCGGGACCCGGTCGACCTCCTGGTCGAGCAGGCCGCGGCCGTCGGGCTGGACGCCATCGCCGTCACCGACCACGACGAGATCGACGCGAGTATCGAGGCCGCCTCGCTCGCCGAGGAGTACGGCCTCGTCGGCATCGTCGCGATGGAAGTGACCTCCGCGGCCGGCCACGTGCTCGCGCTGGGGATCGACGAGCAGATCCCGCCGGGGCTCAGCTACGACGAGACGCTCGATCGCATCCACGCACAGGATGGGATCGCCATCGTCCCCCACCCGTTCCAGAGCTCGCGCCACGGCGTCGCCGCCCACATCTCCGACGAGCAGCTCGCCAACGCGGACGCGATCGAGGTGTACAACTCCCGACTCCTCACGGGGCGGTCCAACCGGCAGGCCGAACGGTTCGCCACCGCCCACGACGTGCCCAAGACCGCCGGCAGCGACGCCCACATCTCCGAGATGGTCGGGCAGGCCGTCACCGAGATCGGCGTCGAGGAGCGCAGCGTCGACGCGATCCTCGACGCCATCGCGTCGGGGCGAACCAGCGTCGTCGGCCAGAAGACGCCCTGGCGGATCTCGTTCCGGCAGGCCGCCGGCGGCGTGAAACGCCGGATCCAGCGCGGCGTGCGCGAACTGTTCTGATGGCTCCCGACGGGACCACCATCCGGGGCGCCGACGCGGCGACGGTTCGATCGGCGATCGAGTCCGGCGACCCGCTCCCCGGAACAGCGGGCTTTGCCGGCGAAGCCGACGGCCGACTCGTCCGGGACGTGCTGGGTCGCGAACCGCTCTACGTCGACGCCGCGGCCGACGACTGGGGCTTCGACCCCACTGACCTGACCGATCCCGAACTCCTCCACGCCGGGACGGTGGTCGACGCCGCGGGCGACCGACGCGAAGCCTGGTCGCTCCCGACACCCACAGTCGAGACCGCCCACGAGGTCGCCGTCGACGCCGTCAGGGAGGCTGTCCTCGAGAGCGTCCGCGAATCCGACCCGGCGGGGCTCGCGGTCGCCTTCTCCGGCGGCGTCGACTCGGCGCTCGTGGCCGCAGGGGTCCCGGACGTCCCCTGCTACGTCGCCGGCTTCGCGGGCGCCGAGTCCCACGACGAGGCGGCCGCCCGCGAGGCCGCCGCGGCGATGGACCGCGACCTCCGGGTGGTCGCGTTCGACCACGACGACATCGTGCGCGCGGTGCCCGAGATCGCCCGCGCCACCGGTCGGACGAACGCGATGGACGTTGGGATCGCGCTGCCGCTGTACTTCGCGGCTGAGCAGGCGTCGGCGGACGGCTTCGACCGGCTCGCGGTCGGGCAGGGTGCCGACGAACTGTTCGGCGGCTACCGGAAGGTGGTCGACCCTGCGTCGGACCACCGCGTCGACGCTGACACCGTGCGCGGCGCCACGCGGGAGGTGATCCGGACGCTTCCCCACCAACTCCCGCGGGACGTGCTGACGCTCCGGGCCGCGGGCGTCGAACCGGTCGCACCGCTCCTCCACGACCGCGTCGTCGACGCCGCGCTCCGGCTGCCGGCGGACTTACTCGCGACCGACGACGAGCGGAAGATCGCGCTCCGGCGCGCCGCCGAGGGCGTGGTACCAGAGCCCGTGCGGACGGCGGAGAAGAAGGCGGTCCAGTACGGCACCTACGCGGCGCGGGAACTCGACCGGCTGGCCAGACAGGCCGGCTACAAGCGGCGGATGGAGGATCACGTCGGGCAGTACGTCGACGCGCTGGTCGCGGGCGAGGCGTAGCTACGCGTTCTCGGCGGTGTCGATGGCTCTGCGCGCCAGCGCTCGGGTGTCGGCGTCGATGTGGCTCTCCCGGAGGTCGTCGCGGTCGTACCACTCCCACGCCTCGACGCCCGCCTCGCCGGGATCAGGGTCGATTTCCCGACTCGGGACGGTCGCGAAGTAGACGTGGTCGACGTGCTGGTGGTAGATGCCGTCGCCGTCAGCGTCGATGTCGTACAGCAGTTGCTCGCGCGGTGTCGGGAGCGTCTCCCCCGCGGGCGCGCCGACGGGGTCGGTGTCGTCGAGCAGCGTCGGTTCGAGCCCGGTCTCCTCGCGAGTCTCCCGGAGCCCGGCCTCGTGGGGCAGTTCGTCGCGATCGACGTGCCCGCCCGGGGGGATGTGGATCTCCAGTTTCGGGTGGTAGTGGAGGGCGGCGGCGCCGTCGTTGACGACGTAGACGGTGGCGGTGAAGTGGCGCGTGGTCTCCATACCTGCCCGTTTCGGGCGCGGGGTTTCGGGGTTGCGGTTCGATGGGGCCGGTACCGTGCCACGACGACCGGTGGATTCACGCCCGGTAGCGAGGGTCGTCCCGCTCAGTCCTCGCCACAGCGCGGGGTCAGCGTTCGAGGTGCTCCAGGAGCGACGCCGTCACGCGGTCGGTCGCCTCGTGGGGGAGCCAGTGTGTCGCGTCGGGGAAGCGCTCCAGGCGGCCGTCCTCACAGTAGTCGACGCTCCGGGGGGCCATCTCCGGGATCAGCGCCTGATCGTTCTCGCCCCAGAGGACGAGCGTCGGGGCGGCGACTGTCTCGCGCGGCGGGTCCTCGTTGTGTCGGAACAGCGCTCGGTACCAGTTCACCATCGCCGACACCGCCCCCGGTTCCGCCCACGCACGCCGGTACCGCTCGAAGTCGACCTCGTCGAACGTCCCCGGTTTCGAACCCTCCGCCATCGCGGTGACCATGAAGTCGTACTCGTTGCGCCGGACGTACCAGTCAGCGACCCCCGAGAGTTGGAAGAAGAACATGTACCAGCTCTTTCGCAGCTGGGTGAGGTTCGAGCGCAGGGTGTTCTCGAACACCGTGGGGTGGGGGACGTTGACGATGCCGAGCCGATCGACCGCGTCCGGATGCCGCAGTGAGAGGTCCCACGCGACTGCGGCCCCCCAGTCGTGGCCGACGACGTGCGCGCGCTCCCGGCCCTCGCTCCCGATCAGTTCGACGACGTCCCGCGAGAGGTCGCTGATCCGGTAGGCGCGGACGCCGTCGGGTTTCTCGCTCCGGTTGTAGCCGCGCTGGTCGGGCACGAGGACGCGATACCCGGCGTCGACGAACGGCTCGACGTACTCGCGCCACTCGTACCAGAACTCGGGGAACCCGTGGAGGAACACCACGAGCGGCGCGTCCGGCTCGCCGGCGGCGACGACGTGCAGCGAGACCCCGTTCACCTCGCGGACGGACCGCTCGGCGGCCGGGCCCTCCGGCAACGGGGCGCTCGCCTCGATGTCGTGACTCATGTTCTGTCGGTCGTCACCGTCGGCCCCTCCACGCTGAACCCTTCGACGACCGGCTCGGGTCGAAGCGTGCGCCATACGGTTCTGGGGCGGAGCAACGCCGTCGGCGGCCGCTCCATCCCGACGACTCTGTAGTAGGCCTCCGCGAGCTGCTCGTCGGTGTGCGCTCGCCGCACCAGCCTGTTCAGGTACCGGTTGAACAGCCCGGCGCCGGTCGGGGTCGGCCCGGACGTGGCCTCGAACTCGCTGTCGGCGCCGACGGCCATCGACCACGCGATGTCGACGACGTCCGCGGCGGCCGCGAAGAACCGCTGGCTGATCGCGTCGGTGTTCCCCGACGCGAGGAGGTGGTGCAGCTGGATTGCCTCCAGTGCCGCGACGGACATGCCCTGCCCGTAAATGGGGTTGAAGCTCGCGATGGCGTCGCCGGTCACGACGAGTCCCTCCGGGAAATCGTCGAGGTCCTCGTAGCGGCGACGCCGGTTCGACGGGAACGGGTACCGGTCGACGCCGTCCGAGACGACCTCGCGCTCGGCGACGAGCTCGCGAACCCCGTCGATCGGGAGTCGGTCGGCGTACGTCTCGAACGCCGCCACCGTCGACGGCGGGTCGCTGTCGTGCATCCCGCCGAGCGTCACGAGCCACTCGCCGTCCTCGATGGGGAACGCTGCCCCGCCGGTGGTCCGCGGCGCGGACTGCGGGGCAAACAGCATCCGACGGGCCTCCCTGGGTCGGTCGATCCGGATGGTGCTGTACGTGAAGTCGATGTCGACCTCGACGGTGGGCGGTATCTCGTAGCCGTGCTCCGTCAGCCACCGGGGCGTCCGACTGGTCCGCCCCGTCGCGTCGACCACCAGGTCGGCCGGGATCGTCCCCGTGTCGTCGTCCGCCCGGACACGGACGCCCTCGACGCGGCCGTCGTCGACGACGTAGTCCGTGAACCGACACCCTCCACGTAGTTCGACAGCATCGAGAGCCCCCAACCGGTCGCGGGCGACCCCCTCCAGTAGCGGTCGACTCGCACAGTACATCTCCATCCGCGTCGCCGGTGGCGCCAGGAACCCGCCCGCCTCGTACTGTTCCAGGTCTTCGCCGACGTTGATGATCAGCGCACCGGCGTCGATCAGGTCCTCCCCGTAGCCGGGAAAGAGGTCACAGAGCGTGGCCCGGCCCGCTTCGAGCAGGACGTGCACGTGGTGACCCTGTGGGACGCCACGCCGTGGTGTGGGCGTCGACGGGATCGGATCGCGTTCGACCACGACCACCTCGTCGTAGGCGTCCGATAGAACACGTGCTGCCAGCAGTCCGGCCATACTGCCACCCATCACGACCGCGGACCCCCCCTGTCGAGACACCCGATCGGGGTCGTAGCGTGTTGTTGTGGCGAGCGTCATCGTTCTCCGTCGATCGGTCCGTGTTTTCCGGATCGGCCTCGAACACCGAATGAATAGTTACCAATCAACTATAAATTCTGTCTATTTTTTCGGCGGGACTGGCGCTGAGGGACCCGGTACCCACCCGGCGGCTTCGATCACCGGGCTCCTCAGTTCGATCCCCGATGTTGCGTTCGCAAGAACTACTTACCACGCCGCCGGAAGCCAGCGTATGGCACACGACAGTTCCTCAGATATCGGCCTCGGTGTCGGTCTCACCCTCACCGTGGTCGCGCTAGCCGCCGCGGCGTGGCTGGCGATGACCTCCCCGAGCGCGACGTTCGAGAGCGGGACCCACGTCGCGGCGGTTCCCTTCGCCGTCGCGATGACCGTCGGCGTCGGCGCCGTCGCCGCGATCCACCTGCTCTGGGGGGAGTAACCGGGAAACCGTTAAGACCGCGAACGCCCTACCCCAAAGCGAATGACCGACTACACCGAGGAGGAGGCACGCATCGTCGCGTACCTGCGCCACAGCGTCTCCTCTGGGGACCGGTACTTCCGGGCCAAGAACATCGCCGAGTCCATCGGACTCTCGGCCAAACAGGTCGGCAGCCGGCTGCCGACGCTGGCGGAGAAGTCCGACGACGTGGAGATCGAGAAGTGGGGGCGCTCGAAGTCCACGACGTGGCGAGTCGAACCCCAGGGGTAGCCACCCCGACCTCGCTGTCGCAGTCCCTACCCGTTATCACCCCCCGCCCCGTAATCCGGGTATGACCGTCCGTGTCGAACGGACCTTCACGTTCGATGCCCCGGCCGAGCAGGTGTGGGAGTTCATCGCGGACCCCGCCAAGCGGGCCGAGGCGATCAGCGTCGTCGAATCGTACGAAGTCAACGACGAGGACGGCCGGGAGGCGGTCTGGCAGGTCAGCCTGCCGATCCCGGGCATCGGCGCCACCGTCGCCGTCGAGACCGAGGACGTCGAGCGCGACCCGCCCTCGTACGTCGAGTTCGTCGGGAAGTCGAAGGCGCTTCGGGTGACCGGCAGACACACCATCGAGTCGGACGGCGAGACGACGACGCTGCACAACGAGTTCGTCGTCGACGGCCGGCTCCCCGGCGTCGAGCGCTTCTTCAAGAAGAACTTCGAGAAGGAACTGGACAACCTCGAAGCCGCGCTCCGCGAGGAGTTGGGGCTGAAAGCATGACTGCGGGCATCGGCGCCGCCGCCGACGCGATCACGGTCGCGTTAGCCCAGCACCGCGTCGAGGCGGGCCGCGTCGAGCGAAACGTCGACCGCGCGGTCGAAGCCATCGAACGCGCCGCCGCCGGCGCCGACCTCGTCTGCCTGCCCGAGATGTTCAACGTCGGCTACTTCGCGTTCGACGCCTACGCGCGGAACGCCGAGCCGATCGACGGCCCGACGCTCAACCGCATCGGCGACGCGGCCGCCGAACACGGGGTCGCGGTCCAGGCCGGCAGCGTCGTCGAGGATCTCGCCGCCAGCGCCGACGCAGGGTTCGACACGCCCGAACCCGACGGGCTGGCGAACGCCTCCGTCTTTCTCGACCGCGCGGGCGAGGTGCGGGCCGTCTACCGCAAACAGCACCTGTTCGGCTACGACTCCGCGGAGACCCAGCTGCTCACGCCCGGCGAGTCGCTGCCGACCGTCGAGTTCGAGGGGTTCACGGTCGGCATGACCACCTGCTACGACCTGCGCTTCCCCGAACTCTACCGGGAGCTCGCCGACGAGGGCGTCTCGCTGGTGCTGGTCCCGAGCGCGTGGCCGTACCCCCGCGTCGAGCACTGGCGCACGCTCCCGCGCTCGCGGGCCATCGAGAACCTCGCGTACGTCGCCGCCGTCAACGGCGCCGGCGAGATGGGCGACGACGAACTCGTCGGTCGCTCGACCGTCTACGACCCGTGGGGGACGCCGGTGGCCACCTGCGACGACGACCCCGAGCTGGTGACGGCGTCGCTCTCCCCGTCCCGGGTCGAATCGGTTCGCGAGGAGTTCCCGGCGCTGCGAGACCGCCGACTGTAGTCGCGGCGGCGACACTGGTCGTTCACGGGCCGGGACCCGTGGATTTATGTCTATGACTCGGGTACGCTCTACCGTCGACGCGAACGGCGCTTTTCTCGCCGTACCGTCGACAGCCAACCGCGCTCGACAACGTGGCGAGGGGTCCGCCACCATCGGCGCACCGTCGGACCGACCACGGGGGCCAACCGGTCCGACTCATCCGCCTCCGCCCGCCTTCCACCGCACTCCCCCTCTCGACTCACTGACGCTCGACAGCGACGCGTCCGCCGGTCGCGGCCGCCTCGTAGGCGGCACCCATGACGGCCACGTCGGTCAGCCCGTCCCGGCCGTCGGGCTCCGGCGGCGTGCCCGTCAGCACGCAGTGGGCGAAGTAGTCGAACTCCTCGCGGGTCTCGTCGGCGCCGACGCCGGAGAACTCCACGTCGCCGGCGTCGGTGCTGAGCCGGACGGTGCGCTCGCCGTCCGGGACGAACGCGTTCTCGACCCTGATCCGGCCGTCGCTCCCGACGAGTTCCAGCCACGTCCCCGCCTCGCCGCTGAAGCTCGCGGTGAACTCGCCGACGACGCCCTCGGGGAACTCGGCGAGCACGTGGACGTGTTCGTCGGCGAACCGCGGACTCCCCGGGTCGTCGGGCCGATCGCCGAAGGGCTCGCTCGCGCGAGCCATCGCCTCGACGGCGCCGGGGTCGGCGCCGAGCAGGTACCGGGTCGTGTTCAGCGGGTAGACGCCCACGTCCATCAGCGCGCCGCCGCCGGCGAGTTCGGCGTCGAGGCGCCACTGCTCGGGGCCTTTCGAGCCGGCGAGGACGGGGAACGTGAACTCGCCCATCGCCTTCGTCGGCTCACCGATACCGCCCGCGGCCACGAACGAGCCCAGCGCCCGGATCACGGGGTCGGCCTGCATCCGGTAGGCGGTCATCAGCGTGACGCCCGCCTCGTCGCAGGCGTCGACGGCCGCGGCGGCCCGCTCGGTGGTCGCTTCCAGCGGCTTCTCGCAGATGACGTGCTTGCCATGGCCCGCCGCGGCCCGGATCTGGTCGAGGTGGATTCGGTTCGGCGTCGCGACGTAGACCGCGTCGTAGGCGCCGACGGCCTCACCCTCGACGTAGGCCTCGTAGTCGAGCGCCACGGCACCGTGTTCGTCGGCGACGCGGGCCGCCTTCTCCGGGTCGCCGGAGACGACGGCGCCGAGGTCGGTGTAGTCGCCCGCCCCGATCGCCGGGATCGAGACGTTCCGCGCGTAGTTCCCGAGGCCGACGACCGCAACCGAGACGGTGCCGTCGGGGTCGGTGTCCCAGTCGCGTGTCGACGCGGCGTCGACGAGTGCCTGCAGGTCCATAGTTCCAGGTCGGAAGCCGGCGGGAAAACGGTTGGCGAAGGGGAAGGCGGGAACGGGTTGCCGGGGCAGGGAGCTTTCACCTCGGCGACGAACCCCCCGCGTATGGAGCCAGTGAACGATACGGGATCCCGACGTGACCGTCTCCCCCGACTCCGTCGAGGTCGGCGTCTTCGCCGGGTCGCCCCCGGGCGGCGAAACCGAACGCGACGTATCGGGCTACGACGAGCGAGGGAGTGACGTACCGTACTGGGACGACGACTGCTGACCGCGGGTTGCTTAACTCCGCTTCAGTAACGACGGTTACAGAAACATAATTCAGATTACTCTTTTGGTGGTGGCACCCCCTACTGGGACGTGTATGACCGACCCTGATCCAGTCGTTCCGAGACTCGTCACGTCCGGCACCCGGGAGCCGGTTCGAGGTGATCCGCCCCGCACCCTCGGCGGCACGCTGGCGACAGTGGCGCTCCTGGCGGGCGTGCTGTTCGCCGCCGCGGCGCCGCCGGCGCTGCTCGGCGGCCTCCTGCTCGGCGTCGCCGTCGGCGGCGGCGCTGCCGTCGTCGCGGACCGGCGCAAGTCCGATCACACGATGCGGCTCTGCCTCCCGCGGGCGGGCGTCTGTGTCCGGCTCTGAAAACCAGTCGCACAGCATACACAAACGAAGTTCACCGAACACTTTTTCGGGTGTGCTCCCTGATTTCGTCCATGAGCGAGAGGCTCCAGTCGATTCAGGAGTGTGGGGACTGCGTCGAACCCGCCGACGCCTTCGGGCTGGTCGCCAACGAGACGCGGCTCTCGATCCTGGAGGCGCTCTGGAACGCCGAGCAGTCGCCGGTGCGTTTCAGCGACCTCCGGCAGGCCGTGGAGATGCGTGACAGCGCACAGTTCAACTACCACCTCGACAAACTAACCGACCAGTTCGTCCGGAAAGTCGACGACGGCTACGAACTCCGCCACGCCGGCGAGAAGGTGGTCCGGGCGGTGCTCGCCGGATCCTTCACCGAACACCCGACGCTGGACCCCATCGACGTGGGCGATCCGTGTGTGGAGTGTGGCGCCGAACTCCGCGCCATCTACGACGACGAACAGCTCTCGATCCAGTGCCCGGAGTGTGGCTACGGTCACGGCGAGTACGCGTTCCCCCCGGGCGGCCTAACCGACCGCACCGACGACGAGATCCTCTCGGCGTTCGACCAGCGCGTCCGTCACCTGCACTGCCTCGCGAAGGACGGGGTCTGCCCCGAGTGCAGCGGCCGAATGGAGACCACCATCGAGCGCGCCGACGAGTGCTGTCTCGGCAGCACGCTCACGGCCACGCACCGCTGCTCGCAGTGTAACCACCAACTCTGTTCGGCGGTCGGTCTCGCGCTGCTGGACGACAGCGCGGTGGTGGGCTTCCACCGCGAACACGGCGTCTCCCTCTCCGACCAGCCCTACTGGACGCTCTCGTGGTGTGTGACCGACGAGGTGATCGAACTCGCGGGCGAGGAGCCCCAGCGCTTCGAGGTCGCGATCGAACAGGGCGGCGAAACGCTGACCGTGACGCTCGGCGACGACCTCACGGTGCTGGAGACGGAGCGCTCCTCGGGCTGACGAGGACGAACGTACCGGAAAGGCGCCGCCTAGCGGTCGACTTCGCCCATGATCGTGTCCAGGCTCCCCAGCGTCGCGATGAGGTCCGGGATCATGCCGCCGTTGGCCATCTCCGGCAGCGCCTGGAGGTTCGAGAACGACGGCCCCCGGATCTTGAACCGGCCGGGTTTCTGTGTGCCGTCGCTGCGGATGTAGATCCCCAGTTCACCCTTCGCGGCCTCGACGGTCTCGTACACTTCGGCACCCTCCGGCGGCTTGATGGTCCGCGGGACGCTCGCCTGAACCGTCCGGTCGGCGTCGGGCCACGTTTCGAGCAGATCGACACACTGATCGACGATCGCCGCTGACTCCTCCAGCTCCCGCAGGCGGACCAGCAGCCGGGCGTAGTTGTCACAGCCGTCCTCTGTCACGACGTCCCAGTCGAGTTCCTCGTAGTAGCCGTACGGATCGTCCCGCCGGACGTCGTAGTCGATGCCGGACCCGCGGGCGACGGGCCCGGTACAGCCGTACTGCTTTGCGACGTCGGGGTCGAGGTGGCCCGTGTCGACGGTCCGCATCTGGAGGATCTCGTTCGCCGTCAGGAGGTCGTGGAACTCCTGGACACGCTCGGGGATCTCGCCGAGGAACTCCCGCACCGACTCGAAGAACTCGTCGCGGGGTTCGGGGAGATCCCAGACGACGCCGCCCAGCCGGAAGTAGTTGAACATCAGGCGTTGCCCGGTCACCGCCTCGAGGACGTCCTGAACCCGTTCGCGGGCCTGTATGGCGTACATGAACGTCGCGGTGAAGTCGCCGATCACGTCGAGGGCGTAGGCCCCGACGGCGAGGAAGTGACCGAGCATCCGGCTGAGTTCGGCGGTGAACGTCCGGAGCACCTGCGCGTACTCGGGGACGTCGATGTCCGCCAGTGACTCGGCCGCGCGGGCGTAGGCCCACTCGTTGCAGAGCCCGGCGCCGCTCCAGTCCCACCGGTCGGGGTAGGGCATGATCTGGTGGCGGTAGGTGCCGGACTCGCACATCTGCTCCTCACAGCGGTGGATGTAGCCGATGTCCGGTTCCACGTCCACGACCTGCTCGCCGTCGAGCGTCGCCTCCAGATGCATCACGCCGTGGGTCGCGGGGTGGTGCGGGCCGACGTTGAGGAACATCGTGTCGGTGTCGCCGGCGCCGCCCGCGCTGGCCCCCGCGTCCGTGGGGGACTGTTCGTTCTCCCGGAACGGGACGATCTGTGGCCGATCCTGGTCGTACGCCCGACTCAACGGGTGGCCCTGCCAGGTTTCCGGCAGGAGGATCCGGCGCAGGTCCGGGTGGTCGTCGTACTCGATCCCCATCAGGTCGTAGGCTTCCCGTTCGTGCCAGTCGGCGGTGCGGTACGCGTCGGTCCCGGACTGGCTCCGTTTATCGTCGAGTGGGACGGGGACGGCGACGCCGAGTTCCCGAGTGGGTTCGTCGTAGTCCCGGAGGAGGTAGACGCTCTCGGCGTGGGTGTCGTACTCCTGTGCGACCACGGCGGAGCAGTGATCGAGCCCGAGCCCCGCCCTGAGCGCGTCCAGGACGGCCGAGACGCGGTCGGCACGGATCTCCAGCGCGGGGCTCTCGCCGATTTCACGTGACCCAACGACGGCGTCCCGCAAGTCGGCGTCGGCAAGGGTCCGTCGGGCGTCAGCGGCGAGCGAGTCGGTATCGTCGGCGACCGTCTCGGTAGCCGGCACTTGCTGAGACACATGTCGGTGTTCCCCCCGCATCCACTGGGGGGTTCTGCCGCACTCGAACGGGTATTCTTAAGCGACGACGGGCCAACCCCGCGGCCGATGAAGTACGTTCGCCTGCGTGTCACGTTCTCGGCCGAGACGATCAACCCCGTGCACGCGGCCATCTGCGACGCCGACGCGGTCGACCGTGACGTGTTGCTCCACGAGGACCGCTCCGGGCCGCCCCCGGACACGCTGCTCTACCACGTCGACGGCGACCCGGACGCCTTCGCCGGGATGCTCGGAGACGCGCCCGGCGTGCTGGAGTGGGCGTTCACTGCGGTCAAGGACGGGACGTTCTACGCGTTCGTCGAGGAGGCGCCCCCCGAGGGCGACGAGGAGATACTCGACGCCCTCTCCCGGACCGGCATCATGGCCGTGCCGCCGATCGAGTTCGCGTCAGACCGCTCGGCGACGCTCACCGTCGTCGGGACCGCGGGTGCGATCCGCCCGGCGCTCGAGGGCCTCCCCGGCGAGATGGGGATGGAGGTCATCCGCGTCGGCGAGTACGACCGCCGGCGCGAACTGTTCGACTCGGGGCTGACGGGCCGCCAGCGCGAAGCCATCGCGGCCGCGGTCGATGCCGGCTACTACGACAGCCCCCGTCGCGGGTCGATCGACGACGTGGCGGCGGCACTCGACGTGGCCCCGTCAACCGCCGCCGAACACCTGCGGAAGGCCGAGAGCCGAGTGATGGCGGCGGTGTCGGGTGCCGACGACTGAGCCCCGGTACCGTCAGGCCTCGTCGACGCCCGTGAACTCGAAGCGGGCGCCGCCCTCGGCGCTCTCGGTCAGCCGGATCGACCAGTCGTGGGCCTCGGCCACCTGCTCGACGATCGTCAGGCCGAACCCAGTCCCCTCGCCGGTGGTGTAGCCCGTCTCGAACACCGAGTCGCGTTGGTCCACAGGGATGCCCGGGCCGTCGTCGGCGACGTAGAAGCCGTCGTCCAGGTCGCCCACCGTGACGGTGACGCCGGGGCCGCCGTGCTCTGTCGAATTCCGGAAGAGGTTCTCGAACAGCTGTGCGAGCCGGCTTCGGTCCGCGGAGACGGTCCCCGTGACGGTCGCCCGGAGCGTGGCCTCGTCGGTAGCGACGCTCGACCACGCGCGCTTGACGACCGATTCGAGGGCGACCGGCTCGGTGACGGTCGCGAGTTCGCCCTGCTGAGCCAGTCCGAGGAGGCTGTCGATCAGTGCGTTCATGCGCTCGTGAGCGTCGGCGACGTGCTCGAGGTGCTCGCTGTCGCAGTCCTCGGCTGCCAGTTCGAGCCGCCCCTCTGCGACGTTCAGCGGGTTGCGCAGGTCGTGGGAGACGATGGAGGCGAACCGCTCCAGGCGGCGCTCGCGCTCCTTGCGTTCGGTGATGTCGCGGCCGACGCTCAGAACCGCTGTCTCCCCCTGGTAGCTGATGAGCGTCGAACTGATCTCGACGGGGATCCGCTCGCCCGATTTGGTCTCGTGGACCGTCTCGAACACCTGCACCTCGTCCTCCGGCATCCCCTCGATCAGCGCCGTGATCTCCTCGGGATCGGTGCCGGCGTCGATGTCGTGGGGGCCCATCTCCAGTAGCTCCTCGCGGTCGTAGCCGATCCGTTCGACGGCGGCGTCGTTGACCGCGAGGAACTCCCCGTCGGTGCTGATGACCCACACCGTGTCGTCCATCCCGTTGATGAGCTCCTCGTACTCCTGCTGGACGCGCTCGAGTTCGCGCTCGCGCGCCTTGCGCTCGGTCACGTCCCGACTGATCACGGCGAACAGCGCCTCGTCGACGGCGTCGATGCGACGGATGTGGACCTCGACGGGGAACGTCGAGCCGTCGGCGCGCTCGTACTCGCTCTCGAACCGGCGGCTGTCGCCGGGCTCCATGCGCTCCCAGATCCCGGCGGCCGACGCCGAGTCGATCGAGCAGTCGATCTCCCACACCTTCATCCCGATCAGCTCCTCGCGGTCGTAGCCGGTTTTCTCACAGAGCCGCGCGTTGGGTTCGGAGATCGTCCCGTCTGCGTCGTGGAGGTTGATCATGTCCGGCGACTGCTCGAACAGCGCCTCCAGTCGCGCGGTGGTCTCCTGGAGCCGGTTTTCGCGGCGCTCTCGCTCGGTCACGTCGGTGATGAACCCCTCGAGGTGGGTCAGTTCGCCGTCCTCGTAGACGCCGCGGCCGCGCTCCCACATCCAGCGGGTCTCGCCGTCGCGGGTGCGGATCCGGTAGCTGAGTTCGAACCGACCCCGCTCCTCGAGGGAGTCCTGGACGCGGGCCCAGGTCTCCTCGCGGTCCTCGGGGTGGATCACGTCCGACCCCCACTGCACGTCGCCGTTCTCCAACGATTCGGCGTCGTAGCCCGTCATGGCGGCGACCTCGCCCTCGACGGCCTCCATCGGCCACGCGGGGGCGTTCCGGCAGCGGTAGACCATCCCGGGGAGGTTGCTGATCAGCCGCTCGAGCCGGCGGGTCCGGCGGGTCAACAGCTGCTCGGAGCGGTAGGCCCCAACGGCGTTCTCGATCCGGTTGGCCAGTACCGCGTACTGGCCGGTGCCGCGTTCCTTCTGGAGGTAGTCGGTGACGCCGGCGGAGATGGCCTCGCTGGCGATCTCCTCGCTGCCCTTCCCGGTGTAGAGGATGAACGGGAGGTCGGGGTACGCCTCACGGACGGCTTCGAGCAGTTCGATTCCGTTGCGGTCGGGCATCTCGTAGTCGGCGACGACGCAGTCGACCCCGGCGCCGAGGCGCTCGAGTGCGGCGTCGGCGCCGATCGCCGTCTCGGCGACGATCCGATCGTCCTCGCGCTGGAGGTAGGTGGCCGTCATCGACGCGAGGTCGGGGTCGTCGTCGACGAGGAGGACGCGGATCGCGCTGCCGGGGTCGTCCATGCTGTACGGCACGCAGCAGTACCCCCGTCGTCAAAAAGGCGCGGGAAGCGCGATCAGTCGTCTTTCAGTGACGCGCGGCGGGCGGGAACGCGACGGACGAGCTCCCGGCCGGCTCAGTCCTCTTTCGTCTTGATGTCCGCCGAGAGACCCTGCGCCATCTCGATCTCCTTCGAGTTGTTGAGCGTCCAGGCCGTGCGCTCGGTGACCGCCTCGATGATCTCGCGGGCGGAGGGGTAACCGTTGCCGGACTTCTTCACGCCGCCGAAGGGGAGCTGGACCTCGGCGCCGATGCAGGGGAGGTTGCCGTAGGCCAGCCCGACCTCCGCGTTGTCGCGGTAGTAGTTGATCTGACGGTAGTCCTCCGAGATGACGGCGCCCGCGAGGCCGTACTCGGTGTCGTTGTGGATCTCGACGGCGTCCTCGATGTCGCCGCTGTACTTCAGCAGGGCGACGTGGGGACCGAACACTTCCTCGTGGGTGCAGCGCAGGTCGGCCTCGGCGTCGGCCTCGTAGACGAACGGGCCGACCCAGTGGCCGTCCTCGTGGCCCTCGGGGATCTCGTGGGGCTCCAGCTCCTCGCGGTCGACGAGCACGTTCACGTCCTCGTCCTTCGCGAGCTGGTTGTACCGGGAGACCTTCTCGACGTGCTCCGCCTCGATCAGCGGCCCCATGAACGTGTTCTCGTCCAGCGGGTCGCCGACGGCGACGCGCTTCGCGTTCTCGACGAAGCGCTCCTTGAACTCGTCGTACACGTCCTCGTGGACGATCAGGCGCTCGGAGGAGACACAGCGCTGGCCGGTCGTCTTGAAGCTCGACATGACCGCCGAGTGGACCGCCACGTCGAGGTCCGCCTCCTCGGTGATCACGATGCCGTTCTTCCCGCCCATCTCACACGCCGCGAGCTTGCCGGGCTCGCCGCCGACCTTCGACGCGATCTCGTGGCCGACCGCGGCGCTGCCGGTGAACAGCACGGTGTCGACGCGGCTGTCGTCGGTGATGGCCGCGCCGGCGTCGCCGAACCCTTGGACCATGTTGAAAACGCCATCGGGAATGCCCGAGTCCTCGAACATCTCGGCGATGATCTGGGCGCACCACGGCGTCTGCTCGGCGGGCTTCCAGACGACGGTGTTCCCCTCGACCAGCGAGACGGCCATGTGCCAGAACGGGATGGCGACCGGGAAGTTCCACGGCGTGATACAGCCGACGACGCCGCGGGGTTTGCGCCGCATGTAGGCGTCCTTCGACGGGATCTCGGAGGGGACCACGTCGCCCTTGGGGTGGCGGGCGTCGCCGGCGGCCCACTCGACCATGTGCCAGGCCTCGGTCACGTCGGCTTTCCCCTCGGAGATCTCCTTCCCGCACTCCTTGGAGACGATCTCGCCGAGCTCCTCGTGGCGGTCTTTGAGCTCGTGGTAGATGTCCCAGAGGTACTCCGCGCGGTCGATGTGGGAGAGCTCCGTCCACTCCTCGAAGGCGTCGTCGGCCGCCGCGAGGGCGGCGTCGACGTCGTCCTCGGTGCCGCGCTGGAACTCGCCGAGCGACTCGCCGTTCGCGGGGTTCTGGCTGGTGAACGTCTCGCTGCCGGTGCCCTCGACCCACTCGCCGTCGATGTAGTGCATGTACGGTTCGCTGCTCATGTGTCCGAACAGTGGGGGCGTCGGCGTGATAAAGCCTATCGGTCCCCCTCAGCGACCCTCCCGCTCGGCCTCGCCGGCGCGGGTCTCGATCGCCCCCTTCAGCGCCGTGGCGGCGAAGGTGTGATCGGGCCTGACACTCACGAAGTCGAGGAACTCCCGGGCCGCCAGCAGTTCCTGGGCGTCGTAGTGCTCCAGTGCGGCGTCGACCGAAGCCTTCGCGCCGATCAACGGCTCCAGTGCCGCGAGCGCACACGCGAGGTCGTAGGAACGCGCCGCCGCCATCGTCGCCCCGTTGTCCTCGCGGACGTTGGTGGCGTCGATGACGTAGACCTCGCCGTCACCGGGAGCCTGCGGCTCCCGGTTGCCCGAGGAGCTTCGCTCCTCGCCGTCGACGACCAGCACGTTCTCCGCCCGCAGGTCGCCGTGGGCCAGCCCGTGGTCGTGCATCCGGTGCAGCGCCCCGAACACCTCGGGGGCGAGACGGCGTTCCGTCGGCCGGGCCAGTTCGTCGAGCGTCCGGAAGTCGGGGAGGTACTCCATCACCAGCACGCCCATCCCCTCGATCTCCAGCGCCTCGACGGGTTCCGGGGCGTTCACGCCCACCTCGCGCAGGCGCTCGGTGGCCTCCAGTTCGTGCTGGGCCATCTCGTAGGGCGTGCCGTAGTGGCCGAAGAACCCCTCCGTCCCCGAGGAGAACGCGCCGAGGTTCCGCGTCGCGGTAAAGAGCGCGTGGACCAGCGAGTTCTGCTCGGTCACCAGCTTCACGAAGTACTCGTCGTCGAGCACCAGCGGCGTCGAGAGCCAGTTGTCGGCGTCCAGAAACCGTACGTGGACGGTCTCGCGGTCGTACCGCTCCGCGAGTTCACGGACGACCGACTCGATCCGGGACCACTCCGGCCGGCCCCGGACGAGTTTCCGGAGTTCCATCGTGGGCCGGTAGGGAGTGCGACGGCATAAACGACGGTGGCCGCGCCGCCGTCCCAGCCCCGTGCCAACCGCATCAGCGACCGAGAAATGTATTGTTCAACATACATTAGAATTATAAATAGTTGGTAGTCCGTTGGTGACATGGCTCACCACCACCGCCTCGACGAGCAGCGGGGGATGAACGAGGCGGCGACCACGGCCAGCGGCCGCGTGCGGAGCCATCGCTTCTCGAACCGGTTCGCGGGGCTCGATCCGTACACCCCCGCCGACGCGTTCCTCGAGGCGCTCGGCGGCGTCGAACCCGACGGCGGTAGCGTCGACGGGCCGATGCTCGGGGATCCGGGGCGCGAAAAGGTCGCGGACGCCGACGCCGGGATCGCCTTCTTCGGACAGTTCATCGACCACGAGATCACGTTCGACCCCACGTCGGAACTGGAGCGCCGCAACGACCCGCGAGGGCTGCGGAACTTCCGAACGCCCGCGCTGGACCTCGATTCGGTGTACGGGGGCGGTTCGGAGGTCCGCCCGTTCCTCTTCGACGACCGCGACGGGGCGAAACTGCTCACGGGCGCGGCGGAGCCGACCCCGACCGACGAGGGCGCCCCGCGGGCGGCCCGCTTCGGGGCGACCGACCTCCAACGGAACCGCCAGGGGAGCGCGCTGCTCACCGACCCGCGCAACGACGAGAACCTCGTGATCTCGCAGTTCCAACTGGCGTTCGTGAAGTTCCACAACCGGGTCGTCGACTACCTCCGGTCGGGCGGCGGCCACGCGCTGCTCGGCGACGACGAGGACGTGTACGACGCCGCGAAGCGGCTCGTCAGGTGGCACTACCAGTGGCTCGTCCGCCACGAGTTCCTCCCGACGGTGTGCGACCGGTCGGTGCTCGACGACATCGAGGCCACCGGCCGATCCTACTTCCTGCAGCCGGACGACCCCGTCTCGATCCCGGTCGAGTTCGCCGGGGCGGCCTACCGGTACGGCCACAGCCAGATCCGGGATCGCTACACCGTGAACGACGACGCGCGGGACGTGCAGTTCTTCCCCGGCCCGGCGCCCGAAAACGTCGACGTGCTCGCGGGAGCGATGGCCGGCGAGGACCGCCCACCGGCGGGTGTCGTCGAGGAGGAGACGGACCGGAACCTCAACGGTTTCGGCCCCGTTCCGGAGGAGGTGGTGATCGACTGGCGCTACTTCTTCGATCACGAGCCCGGGGCCGACGGCTCGACCGCCCAGCCCTGCCGCCCGATCGACACCGCGATGGCGCCGGCGCTCATGCTGCTCCCGTTCATCAGCCACGGCCCGGCGTCGCTGGCAACGCGGAACCTCCTGCGCGGCAAAGCGCTGGGACTGCCGTCGGGCCAGGCGGTGGCCGAACGGATGGGGATCGACCCGCTCGACAACGACGAGATCCCCCTCCCCGGCGAAACGACCTACGGCGAGTACCTCCGGTCGGTCCACCGCGGGGCGGAGACCGAGGCACCACTGTGGCTCTACGTCCTCGGGGAGGCGGCGGTCCAGGAGGACGGACATCGCCTCGGCGCGGTCGGCAGCCGGATCGTCGGCGAGGTCGTCCGGGGGATGATCGACGCCGACGGCCGGGCGTACGTCAACGAGGACCCCGAGTGGACGCCGACGCTGCCGCGCCCCGTCTCCGAGGGGGTCGACGACCGCTACCGGTTCGCCGACCTGCTCCAGTTCGCCACCGGTCCGGCCCCGGACGGTCTCACGCTCACGGCCGTCGACGGCGACGGGAGCGGCGACGCGCCGGACACGCCCGAGGGCGACCGAACCAACGGCGAGGCGGTGTTGCTCGAACACGCCGGTTCCGGCCCGCTCTCCCTGGGCGGGTACCAGTTCGACTACGGGGAACAGACCGAGACGGTCGACGCTCTCGAGGAACCCGTCGCGCCCGGGGAGCGGATCGTCGTCTATACCGGGTCCGGACCGGCGTCGACCGACGACGTCGGCGCTCGCGTCGTCACCTTCGACCGGGAGGCTGCCGCGATCGACGACGGGGGCGAACCGGTGGTCGTCCGGACGCCGACGGGCGAGGTCATCGCGTTCGGCGAGTACGGCGGCTGAGTCCGCCCGCGCGGGTCACGCGTCGGCGGTGACCCACGCTCGGATCAGTTCGTTCACGTTGTACAGCAGGATCCCCACCGAGAGCAGCGTCGTCGCGAAGTAGACCACCAGCGCGGGCGGGCCGCCGACGGCGGTGCCCAGGATCCCGCCGGCGAGCCCGAGGACGGTGAGTTCGGCCCACGTCACGACGACGCGCGAGCCCAGGTTCGGGGGGGCACGCGTCGACGACCCGTCGGCCTCAGCCATACGTCTCCCCGCTCTCGATCGGCCCGCTGAAGACGGAGTAGAGGACGCCGAAGTACGACAGCACGATCGGGAGCAGCAGCGCCATCATGATCGTCATGAGGTTCAGCGGGAGCGTCGAGACGATCCCCTCCGAGACACTCAGGCCCGTGGCGCGATCGACGGCCGGGAACATCGTCACCGCGATCACCGTGACGAGCCCGAACACGAGGCCCCCGACCGACGCGAAGGCGGCGAGGTACTCCCCGCGGCGCGTGGCGACGACGTAGCCCGCGACCAGCGCGACCGAGAGCAGGACCAGCGCGATCACCGGCAGGGAGAGCAGCGCCGACTGCAGCGCGGGCGTCGTGACGTAGACGGCCACGAGCGTCAGTGCGACGAGACCCAGGTACGCGACCGCCGCGCGAGTCCCGTACCGGCTGGCGTCGTCCCGGAGCGAGCCGCGGGTTTTGAGCCCGAGGAAGGCGGCGCCGTCGGCGACCGTGAGCGCGACGACCGCCAGCCCGCCGAGCACGCCGGGCACCGAGACGATCCCGGCGACCCCGGTGAGCCAGTTGATCGCGAACACCCCGAGCAGGAACGGCGTCAGCGCGCTGCCGACGACGAACGCGTACCCCCAGTACCGCCGCCACTGGTCGTCCTCCCGCTCCTCGTACATCTCCGGGGAGAGCCCCCGCAGCCCGAGCGCGGCGAGGATCGCGAACATCAGCAGGTAGTAGCGGCTGAAGAGGTTGGCGTACACCTCGGGGAACGCGGCGAACAGCGCGCCGCCGAACACCACCAGCCACACCTCGTTGCCGTCCCAGAACGGTCCGATCGCGGCGAGCAGCGTCTCCTTCTCCTCGGCGTCCTCGCGGGTGGCGAAGAGGATCCCGATCCCGAAGTCGAACCCGTCGAGGAACAGGAACATCCCCAGCACGAAGAAGACGAGGCCGAACCAGATCTCCGGGAGCGGGAGCCCGAACAGCGCCTCGCCCGCGAGATCAGTCATCGACGCTCACCTCCGCCTCCGGCGGGGCGTCGGTGCCGGCGTCGGCCTCGACGGCGCCGCCGTCCACCTCGGGCGGCCCGTGTTGGATGATCCGGCGGATCACGTAGGTGTACAGCGCCAGCAGGAGCGCGTAACCGCCGACGAAGCCGGCGAGCGTGAACGTCGCCTCGGCGCCGGTCAGGCTCGGCGAGACGCTGTTCTCGGTGAGCATCACGTCCTGGATCACCCACGGCTGGCGGCCGACCTCGGTGACGATCCAGCCGGTCTCGACCGCGACGATACCCAGCAGGGACGACCCCATGAACGCCTTGTGCAGCAGGTCGTCCTCGACGAGCTCCCCGCGGTACCACCGGTAGCTCGCCCAGAAGCCGAGGAGGATGAACCAGAAGCCGAGCCCGACCATGATGCGGAACGCCCAGAAGACGACGGCGACGGGCGGTGCCTCCGTCTCGAAGGAGTTCAGCCCGCGGATCTCCGCCTGCGGGTTCCCGCCGCTGGCCAGCCACGACGCGCCGCCGGGGATCCCGATCCCGAGCAGTTCCTTCGCCCGGGGGTCGAGGATGTGCGAGATGTCGGTCGGGAACGCGACGATGTACTCGGGGACGTACGTGTCGGTCTCCCAGAGCGCCTCCATCGCGGCGAACTTCTGGGGCTGGGTCTCGTAGACGTGCCGGGCGTACAGGTCGCCGTGGATCACCTGCAGCGGCGCCGTGATGACCAGCGCGACGATAGCAATCTTCAGCGTCTTCACCCAGAACGCCGCGTTCTCGACCTCGTCGCCGCGGACGTGGTGTTTGTAGACGAAGTAGGCGGCGACCCCGGCCATGAACAGCGCGACAGACTCCACCGCCGAGTTCTGCATGTGGAGGAACATGTACTGGAACCGCGGGTTGAAGTACGCCGCCATGGGGTCGGTCAGGTGGACCACCTGTCGGCCGCCCTCGTTGACGAGTTCGTACCCCCGCGGGGTTTGCATCCAGGAGTTCGCGATCAGGATCCAGACCGCCGAGAGCCAGGTGCCGAGGCCGACCAGCACGCTGGAGAGGAAGTAGAACGCGTCGGAGACGCGGTCGCGGCCGTAGATGAAGATGCCGAGGAACGTCGCCTCGAGCATGAACGCCATCATCCCCTCCGTCGCCAGCGGCCCGCCGAACAGCTCGCCGGCGAACGTCGAAAAGGCCGCGAAGTTGGTGCCGAACTCGAACTCGAGGACGAGCCCCGTGACGGTGCCGACGACGAAGCTCACCGCGAAGATCTTCACCCAGAACCGCCGCAGTCGCTCGTAGATTGCCTCGCCCGTCCGGATCTCCTTCCAGGTGAAGTAGATCAGGAACGGGGCCAGCCCCATGCTCATCACCGGGAAGACGATGTGGACGATGGTGGTGACGGCGAACTGGAGCCGGCTCGCCACGACCGGATCAACCATCGACGGGGCCCCCACGTTCGGACGGACCGACACCGCACCCTTCCGGTACGGGCGGTACGGCGACCTGGCCGGTGGTGCCTCGCTCGTGCGACATTGCTCTGTTTCGTGTTCGGAACGAGGCACAGTTAACTTTGTCTGGTGCGATCATCGAAAACGAGTAGTGGATCGGGCCGACGGCGCGCGCGACTGGCTGCCAACGAGTGATCAGTTCCACGATCGGCCCGGCAGGCGCCGGCGGCCACGCCGGGCGGATGACCCCTGGTCGCGGCGCCGGACGAGTCGGGCTACCGCTCGTGTTCGCGTCGTGGCTCGCGGCGTCGCTGCTCGACGTGAGCGACTCCGGGCGGGCCGGCGCGATCGGACTGCTCGCCGCGACGGCCGCCCGCGTAGAACGGAACTCTCGTGCGGCGGGACCTCTAACTCTCGGCGACGGCCGCCTGTTCGTCGCCGTACTTCTCGCTGAACTCGCCGATGAGGTTGCCCATCTTCGCGTACCAGTCGTTCAGCGTCCGCTGCATGTCCTGGGCGATCTTCTCGGCGTCGCGAGGGTGGTAGACGTGGTGGTAGCCACCCTGCTCGTAGTTCTCCTGTTCCTTCTGGATGAACCCCGCGGAGAGCAGTCGCTGGACCGATCGGTACGCGGTGGAGCGCTCGCGATCGACGCCGTCGGCGATCTCGTCGACGGTCAGCCCGTCCGGTCGATCGTTCAGTAGTCGGAACACCTCCTTGTCGATCCGCTTCAGGTCGTGGAAACACTCCAGCAGCCCCTCACACCGCATATCGGACTGGAGCATTTCGCGCATGGAATCGGCCATAACTATCTGAACTAACGGGCTAATGCTTCAAAAGTGTTTTGTATGGTTAGTACAATACCGCACTCGGGAAGGGACGTGGTACCTGCACGAACGCCTCGCAGGCAGGTGGTTTCGGCCCAGTCAGTGGCGGCTCACGGTGTTCTGGATCGAGCAGCCGGCGACGCCTCGAGGGTCGTTCCCGAGGCGGTCAGTCCGCAGTGCTCGTCGACGCCGGGTGCTCGGAACGCAGCTCCCGGATGGAGCTGACGACGACGGCGCCGGCGACTAGCGTCGCGGCGCCGAGGATCACGACCAGCGAGACGGTCTGGAGCACGGGAACGTCCATGAACGTCCCGATCTTCCGCAGGGCGACCGCGATCGCACCCAGCAGCAGCATCGCGCCGAAGTACACCTTGATCTCGTCCTCGTCGACCAGACTGGTCGCCGCTGCGCCGATCCGGGCGCCGCCGGCACTCCCCGCCAGCAGCGGGACGACGATCGTGAGGTCGACCGCGCCGTCCATCGCGTACAGGAAACTCCCGATCCCGCCCGAGAACACGATCTCGAACAGGTCCGTCCCGACCGCGATCGGAACCGGCACGCCGATCAGGTAGAACAGCGCGGGCATGCGGATGAACCCGCCGCCGACGCCGAGGAATCCGGAGAGCAGCCCGGTCGCGAACGCGACGAGGAGGATCATCCACAGCGAGACCTTGATCCCGCCCCGCAGGCTGATCATCGG